>CADEDU010000022.1:58687-87199 GCA_902826155.1 uncultured beta proteobacterium | reverse complement strand
ATCGAGAAGAAGCCGGTCTCGGAGCCGTCGGCACGACCTTCGTAGCGATAGTTGCGGACGTGGAACTCGGTGTCCGGTACGAGCGAGATGAAAGCACCGTCGGCGAAGCGGATCTGCGCGCGGCCGTTGCGCGTCTTGATGCGATCGCCGGACAGCACGTCTGCGTTCTTGACCAGGTTACGCGCTGCGCCGCTGCTGTTTTCAGCGACGACATCACCTACGCTGAACTCGACGACGCCCGCGCGCTGCGCGAACGCGCTCGATGCAGCGAGGAGCAATACCGCAGAGCCGACCGGCACGATCACGCGACAGGGCAGTCGCGCGCGGACGCGCCCGGGATTGACGCAGGGAGGCATGGCAGCGCTTTCATCAATTCTTCTGATGGCACTGATCATTGCAAAGGCTGCGTTTCGCTTCGGCGCAATTTCGCACCGCGCACATTGCGCGCCTCATCGCCTACGACGAATGCAGGCAGAAATTGGCTGCGTCTGCGTGTACCAGCGCACAACTGCTGATGCCCCGACGGTCCGCTTGCGGGAGAGTGCGCCGCAGGCCTCGTCCTGCCAGCGCCGCTGTCAACGGACGATGCTCACCGGACGTTGATGGGCGCGACTGGTCGGTTTGCGATAGACAACGCGAGAGGGCGGTTTGCACCCTGATCGGGTGCGGAAATCACCCGCCGATCGCACCGGATCGACCGCGAAGCGTCTGTGAATTGGGTAAACTCCCGCGCTTTCGGCAGCAGCAGGTCTTGTTTAAGCAGGTCTCGCTGAAGCAGGTCTCGTCAAGTTACGTCGACTCGTTGAAGGAGCATTCATGAAGCGCATCATCCCCGGTATCGCAGCGATCGCGCTGTTGAGCGCCGGTCCGGCCATCGCAAACGAAGAACTGCTGAAGAAGAACGGTTGCGTGGCGTGCCACGCCATCGATAAGAAGCTCGTCGGCCCGGGCTACAAGGAAGTGTCGGCCAAGTACAAGGGCAACGCCAAAGCGGCGGCCATGCTTGCCGAGAAGGTGAAGAAGGGCGGGCAAGGCGCCTGGGGTCCGATCCCGATGCCGCCGAATCCGAACGTGAGCGACGCTGATCTGCAGGCAATGGTGAAGTTCATCCTGGCGCTGTAAGTCGTCGCGATTCACCCGCGGTAAGAAGAGCCGGCATGCCGAGCGCATGCCGGCTTTTTGTTTGTCCGTTTTTCCGGTGCGGCAGCTTTTCTCGAGCCCGGCATCGCAATCGACGCTCCCCCGTCGAGGGTCTTGACCGCATCGATCGTCTCGTTTGACAGTGGCGGGTCAGGTTTCGATAATCCGCCCCGCTTGACGGTCGTCATCCCGACCGGCATCGAAATCCCTTCATTCCGACGCGGGCGTTGCTCGCCGGAACCCGAACAAGTCGCAAAAGGAGCCCTCCCATGCAACGCAACGCTCGATTGCTCATCGCCAGCGTTTCGGTCGCAACCCTGTTCGCCGCCTGCGGCAAGGAAGAACCCAAACCGGCCGCCAAAGCCGAAGCGGCTGCACCTACGGCTGCGGCAGCGCCAGCACCCGAGTCGATCACAGTGAGAATCGGGCATGTCGGTCCACTCACCGGTGGCATCGCGCACCTGGGCAAGGACAACGAGAACGGCGCGCGTCTTGCGATCGAGCAGGCCAACGAAGCGGGAATCAAATTCGACGGCAAGGCGGTGAAGTTCGAGTTCCTCGGCGAAGACGATCAAGCCGATCCGAAAGTGGGTACGACCGTGGCGCAGAAGCTGGTCGACGCCAAAGTGGCCGGTATCGTCGGGCACCTGAACTCGGGCGTGACTATCCCGGCCTCCGAGATCTACAACCAGGCAAATATCCCGATGATCTCCGGCTCGGCCACCAATCCGCAGGTCACCGAGCGCGGCTACAAGGTCACGTTCCGCGTCGTGGGCCGTGACGACCAGCAGGGCCCGGCGGTCGCGGGTTACCTGGCCGGCGAGGTCAAGCCCGGCTCGGTCGCGGTGATCGACGATGCCACTGCCTACGGTGAAGGCCTGGCCAACGAAGTGGAAAAGACCCTGAAGGAAGCCGGCATCAAAGTGCTGCCGCGCGAGAAGGGCACCGACAAGACCACCGACTGGAAAGCGGTGCTCACCAAGATCAAAGGCGGTGATCCGCAGGCCGTGTTCTACGGCGGCATGGACGCCACCGGTGGGCCGCTGCTCAAACAGGCGCGCGAACTGGGCATCAAGGCGGTGTTCGCGTTCGGCGACGGTGCCTGCACCGAGAAGATGAAGGAGCTGGCTGGTGACGCCGCCGAAGGCTTCATCTGCTCGCAGGCCGGCCTGCCGCCGCAGGCGGCTAGCAAGGCGTTCCTCGACGCGTACAAGAAGCGCTTCAACGCCGATCCGATCATCTATTCACCGTTCACCTACGACGCGGCGAACCTGTTGATCGAGGCGATGAAGAAAGCCAACTCGCCCGACCCGACCAAGTACCTGCCCGAGCTCGCCAAGATCGAGTTCAGTGGTGCCACCGGCAAGATCGCGTTCGACGGCAAGGGCGACCGCAGGAACGCCGAGATCACCATCTTCACGATGAAGGGCGGCAAGATCGAGCCGACCGCGGTCGTGCAAGGCGGCAAGTCGACGCAGTTCGAGGCCTTCATGAAGGCCGCGGCCGGTACCGCAGGCGCCGCGGTCGAGGCCGCGAAGGACGCCGCGTCGGGCGCCGCGCAAGCCGCCGGTGATGCCGCCAAAGCGGCTACCGATGCGATGAAAGACGCGATGAAAGACGTCGGGAAATCGGTCGCCGATGCAGTGAAGGACGCGATGCAAAAGAAATAATCGGAGCACGACCGCTTCGGATTGATCGGGCAAACGGCACCTGCGGGTGCCGTTTTGTTTTGCGCGCTTCGAGGGTCTGAGGCGCGACGGATTTCAAGGGGGAGCGTTGCCACGCCGCGGCAATGGAAATCTTCGTCCAGCAACTGATCAACGGCATCACGCTCGGCGCGGTCTACGCCGTGGTGGCGCTCGGCTACACGATGGTCTACGGCATCGTGCAGCTCATCAATTTCGCGCACGGCGAAGTCGTGATGATCGGCGCGATGGTCGCCTTCACCGTGATCATGGCGCTGGCCAAGTCGGGCCTGCCACCGATTCTCATCGTGATGATCGGCGCCATGTGCGCGATTCCCGTGTGCATGGCCGTGGGCTATGGCCTGGAACGCATCGCCTATCGCCCGTTGCGGCGAGCACCACGGCTGGCGCCGCTGATCACCGCGATCGGCATGTCGATCGTCCTGCAACACCTGGCAATGCTCGTGTGGGGACGCGAGTTCATCGCGTTTCCGCAGATCATCAAGGTCGACGTCTACCAGCTTGCCGGCGCATCGATCACCAACGTGCAGATCACGATCCTGCTGTTGTCGTTGGTACTGATGGGCGGACTGTTGTGGCTGGTCCATCGCACAAAGCTCGGCATCGCCATGCGCGCCACCGCGCAGAACCCGCAGGTGGCGGGGCTGATGGGCGTCAACATCAATCGCGAGATCGCACTCACCTTCGTGATCGGCGCGGGCCTCGGTGCGGTGGCCGGCATCATGGTCGGCACCTACTACGGCATCGCGCACTACCAGATGGGCGCGCTGCTCGGGCTCAAGGCGTTCTCCGCCGCGGTGCTCGGCGGCATCGGCAACGTACCCGGCGCGATGGTCGGTGGCTTGCTGCTGGGCGTGATCGAAGCGCTCGGCGCCGGCTATGTCGGCGATCTGAGCGATCTTTGCCGCATCAAGAGCTGGTTCGAAGGCCTGGCGCAACGCTGCGGCCCGGACGGCCACCTGAGCCTGTTCGGCAGCAACTACCAGGATGTGTTTGCGTTTCTGGTGCTGATCGCCGTGTTGTTGTTCCGCCCATCGGGACTGCTCGGCGAGCGCGTCGGCGACCGTGCGTGAGCGAGTCCCGCGCGAAGAGTGAAGGGCAAAAGGTGACAAGTGAAGGGCCAGGCAAGCAACAACGCACGTGATCCCCGGTTGGTGTGGCTGGGCATCGTGCTCATCGCCGCCGCGCTGATCGCGCTGCCGTTTGCGCTCGTGCAGATCGGCACGACCTGGGTGCGCATTGCCAATCTTGCCATCCTGTTCGCGCTGCTCAGCCTGGGGCTGAACATCGTCGTGGGATTCGCCGGGCTGCTCGACCTGGGCTACATCGCGTTCTATGCGGTCGGTGCGTACTGCTACGCCCTGCTCGCCTCGCCGCATTTCGGTCTGCACCTGCCGTTCTGGTTGATCCTGCCGATCGGCGCGCTGGTAGCGTGCCTTTTCGGTGTGCTGCTCGGCGCACCGACGCTGAAACTGCGCGGCGACTATCTGGCGATCGTCACGCTCGGGTTCGGCGAGATCATCCGCGTGTTCCTCAACAACCTGTCGCGCCCGATCAACATCACCAACGGACCGCAGGGCATCTCGCGCATCGATCCGGTGACGATCGGCGAGATCAAGTTCAACACCACCGAGAAGCTGCTCGGCATCACCTTCAACGGGCCGATGAAGTACTACTACCTGTTGCTGGTGGTGCTGATGGTGGTGATCGTGATCAACATCCGGCTGCAGAACTCGCGCATCGGCCGCGCGTGGGAGGCGATTCGCGAAGACGAGATCGCCGCGCGCGCCATGGGCATCGATACCACGCGCATGAAGCTGCTCGCGTTTGCGATGGGTGCGAGCTTCGGCGGCGTCGCCGGAGGGATCTTCGCGGCGATCCAGCAGTTCATCAGCCCGGAAAGCTTTGTGCTGGTGGAATCGATCATGGTGCTGTCGATGGTGGTGCTCGGTGGCATGGGCAACATCTGGGGCGTGATCGCCGGTGCGGTGCTGCTGTCGTTCGTGCCGGAGATCTTGCGCTTCACCGTCGGTCCGGCGCAGCAGGCGATGTTCGGCAAGGCGATCGTCGAGCCCGAGGTGATACGCATGCTCCTGTTCGGCCTGGCGCTGGTGGTGATGATGCTGTACCGGCCGGCCGGACTGTTCCCATCGGCATTGCGCAAGCGCGAACTGGCACGCGCCGACAACAACGGAGCGGTACGGTGAGCCTGCTGGTCTGCCAGGCGATCGCCAAGCGCTTCGGTGGCGTGCAGGCGCTGGAGCGCGTGTCGTTCGATATCAATGCCGGCGAGATCTTCGGTCTGATCGGACCCAACGGCGCGGGCAAGACCACGTTGTTCAACGTGCTCACCGGGATCTATTGGCCCGATGGCGGATCGATCACTTTCGATGGTGCATCGCTGGGCGGGCTGGCGCCCGATCGGGTCTGCGCGCGCGGGGTGGCGCGCACCTTCCAGAACATCCGCCTGTTCGCGAATCTGTCGGTGCTCGAGAACGTGATGATCGGCCGGCACGTGCGCACGCGCGCCGGAGTGTTCGGCGCAGTGCTCAAGACGCGCGCCACGCGCGCGGAGGAATCGGCAATCGAGCAGCGCGCGCACGAGCTGCTCGACTATGTGGGGCTGGCGCCGCGCGCCAACGACATGGCCAAGAGCCTGCCCTATGGTGAGCAACGCCGACTGGAGATCGCCCGCGCGCTGGCCACCGAGCCCAAGCTGCTCGCTCTCGATGAGCCTGCCGCGGGCATGAACGCGACCGAGAAAGTCGCGCTGGGCGAGTTGATCAAGCGCATACGTGCCGACGGCGTGACCGTGCTACTGATCGAGCACGACGTGAAGCTGGTGATGGGTTTGTGCGAGCGCATCCTGGTGCTCGACTACGGCCGGCCGATCGCGCGCGGTGTGCCCGATGAGGTGCGGCGCGATCCCAAGGTGATCGAGGCGTACCTGGGCACCGCGGCCGGCAGCGGCGCTGCATCGTGAGCGCGGCAATAGTGAACGCTCCGGCCGCGAACAGCACAGCGCCTGCGCACGAGGTGACGCCGCTGCTCTCGGTGAGCAACCTGGAGGTGGCCTATGGCGGCATTCGCGCGATCAAGGGCATCGCGTTCGATGTGCGCGCCGGCGAAACCGTCACGCTGATCGGCGCCAATGGTGCGGGCAAGACCACGACGCTGCGTGCGATCACCGGTCTGCTTGCACCGGCTGCGGGCACGATCCGTTTTGCCGGCGAGAACATCACCGGATCGTCTTCGTTCGCTCTGGTGCACAAAGGTCTGGCGATGGTGCCCGAAGGGCGCGGCGTGTTTCCGCAGCTCACCGTGGTCGAGAACCTCACCATGGGCGCTTACATCCGCAATGACCGCACGCAGATCGCTGCCGATATCGATCGCGTGTACGGCCTGTTCCCGCGGCTGAAGGAGCGTCGCGCGCAGACCGCGGGCACGCTGTCGGGTGGTGAGCAGCAGATGCTCGCCATCGGTCGGGCGCTCATGTGCCGGCCCAAGTTGTTGCTGCTCGACGAGCCGAGCATGGGCCTGGCACCGGTGATCGTGCAGAAAGTGTTCGAGACGGTGCAGGCAGTCGCCGCTGAAGGCGTCACGATCCTGCTGGTGGAGCAGAACGCCAATCTCGCGCTGCAGGCATCGAGCCGCGCCTATGTCCTCGAGAGCGGACTGATCACGCTCTCGGGCGATTCGCGCACGCTGCTCGCCGACCCGAAGGTGCGCGCCGCGTATTTGGGCGAGTAGGTGGGCGAGTAGGTGGGCGAGTAGGTGGGCGAGAAAATGAAGGTCAGCGGGTGAGCCCGCCTTCCATCGGACATTCTTCCGCTTTCGTCGCAGCGCGTTCGAAACACCAGCGGAAAAGCGCTCTCGTCAGCCCCGATACGCGAATTGGCCCATGCAGCGTGCGCGCGACCGAGTGCTAGGCTCGACTGTCCGGCCAGCCGGTGCCGGCCGCTCCCGTGAAAGGATCCCGATGCCCATCCGCCTCCAGCATTCATTCATCGCGATCGTGCTGCTTTGTTCTGCCGTTGCGGCACACGCTCAGGTTCAAGTCGATCAGATTCGCGCCAAATTCCAGCTCCAGGACGGTCCGCACGAAGCCAAGCTGCTCGATCAGGCGACCGTGAAGATTCCGCAAGGTTACGCCGTGCTCGGGCCGGACCAGGCGCGCGAATTGTTGCGGGCGATGGGCAATTCGCCGTCGAACACCACGATCGGATTGATCACGCCATCGAGCGGCAACCTCGACTGGTTCGCGGTACTGAGCTACCACGGCGCCGGCTACATCAAGGACGACGACGCGCGCGACTGGAACGCCGACGAGTTGATCAAGAACGTTCGCGAAGGTACCGAAGAGTCCAACAAGCGCCGCAAGGAAATGGGTGTGTCCGAGATCGAGATCACCGGCTGGGCCGAGAAGCCGCGCTACGACACGCAGACCCGCAAGGTGGTCTGGGCGATTTCGTCGCGTGACAAGGGATCGGATCAAGGAGCCGCCGAACAGGGCGTCAACTTCAATACGCTCACGCTCGGCCGCGAAGGCTACGTCAGCATGAATCTGGTGACCGATCTGGCCGCGCTGCCCAAGGACAAGCGCCACGCCGAAGTGCTGCTCGAGGGTCTCGCGTTCAATGAAGGCAAGCGCTACGCCGATTTCAATGCCTCGACCGACAAGGTCGCCGCCTATGGGCTGACTGCGCTGGTCGCCGGTGGCGCCGCAGCCAAGCTCGGCCTGTTCGGCAAGCTTGTCGCCGCATTGCTCGCGGCCAAGAAGCTCGTCATCTTTCTGGTCATCGGTGCCGGTGCGCTGCTGTTCAAGCTGTTCGCCGGGCGGCGCAAGGCGCAGCAGTGACGATCTCGTCCGGGTGGCGCCGGGCAGCCGGCTCGTGCATGCTTGATCCGAGGCGCACGAGCGAGGCTCGATCCACGCTCACCGATGGGTAACACACGATGATCAAGACGATCCTGAGCCTGCTCGCGCTGGGCAAGTTCGGCTTCGTCTTGAAGACCGGCGGGACGATGATCCTGTCGGTCGGAGCTTATGCACTGTTGTTCGGCTGGTGGTACGCCGTCGGCATCGTCGGGCTCATCTTCGTGCACGAGATGGGCCACTTCGTCGCGGCGAAGCAGCGTGGGCTCGACGTGGGTGCGCCGACCTTCATCCCGTTCGTGGGCGCCTGGGTGGAATTGAAGGATCAGCCGATGAACGCCGAAGTCGAGGCCTACATCGGCATCGCCGGACCGGTTGCGGGCACTCTGGCGGCCATCGGCTGTTACTACGTCGCCCGTTGGACCGGCAGCTCGCTGTGGCTGGCGCTGGCCTACGCCGGGTTCATGCTCAATCTGTTCAATCTGCTGCCACTGCTGCCGCTCGATGGCGGGCGGATCACCAACGTCCTCTCGCCGCGCATCTGGTGGCTGGGCGTACCGATTCTCGTTGCGCTGTTCTGGTACCGGCCCAGTCCGATGCTGATCCTGGTTGCGCTCCTGGCCGCGCCGCACGTGTGGCGCAGTTTCAAGGGGCAGACCGAGTCGGACGCGCCGCCGCGCTACTTCGACACGCCGCTCGCCACGCGTATCAACTACGGCGCGTGGTACCTCGGCCTATGCGCGTTCCTGGGCTACATGAGCTACGAGCTGCACGAGATGCTCGTGAGCAGGCGTCCGAGCTAGACGCGCCAGCGGCGCCATCGCCGGCGCGGCCGGGGCAGCAGGATCTTCATTGGCTGCCCGACAGGCCGCGAGCTAGCATTCCGGGTCGATCCGCATCCACAAGAAGGGGGAGGGACCATGACCGCACGCCCGGACACCGAGCGGTGGGACTACATCGTCGTCGGCGCGGGCGCAGCCGGTTGCGTGCTCGCCAATCGGCTGAGCGCCTCGGGCGCGCATCGCGTACTGGTCCTCGAAGCAGGCGGCGCTGACGACAAGCTGTGGATCCGCGTGCCTGCCGGTTTCACGCGCACCATGTTCGATCCGCAGATCACCTGGGGCTACAACAACGCGCCCAGCACCACCGTAGACAACCGCGCGATCCCCTGTCCGCGCGGCAAAGTGCTTGGTGGATCGAGTTCGATCAACGGACACGCGTACGTGCGTGGTCAGGCGCAGGACTACGAGGACTGGGTCGCGCTCGGCGCACGCGGTTGGGGCTGGAATGACTTGCTGCCGTACTTCAAGCGCGCGGAAACGCGCGTTGGCGGAGATCCGGCGGTGCGCGGTCACGATGGCCCGCTGCAGGTGCAGGACCCGCGCATCCTGCATCCGCTGTCGGACGCCTACTTCGCCGCCATGCAGACGCTCGGCTTTGAGGTCAATCCCGACTTCAACCGCGGCGATCAGACCGGGTGCGGCTACTACCAGCAGTTGATGAAAGACGGTCGGCGCTGGAGCGCGGCCGATGCCTATCTGCGTCCGGCGATGGCGCGCGCCAACCTTGCGGTACGCACGCATGCGCAGGCGACGCGGGTAGTGTTCGACGGCCGCAAGGCGATCGGCATCGAATATCGACACGACGGCGCAACGCGCATCGCCCACGCGAACCGCGAAGTGATTCTCGCCGGCGGCGCGGTGAACACGCCGCAGTTGCTGCAGCTGTCGGGCGTGGGTGATCCGGCGTTGCTGCAGCGGATGGGCATCGCCGTCGTGCGCGCCTCACCCGGTGTCGGTGCCCAACTCGCCGATCACTACTCGGTGCGCGTGGCCAAACGCGTGCACGGGATCGGCACGATGAACGAGCGCTCGCACGGGCTGCGACTGATGATGGAAGTGGTGGGCTATCTGATCGCCAGGCGCGGCCTGTTGAGCACCGCGCCCTCGAACGCATTCGGCTTCGTGCCGGTCCTCCCCGGGACCACCCGACCCGACACTCAGCTCCTGTTCATTCCGGCCAGCTCCGAGGTCGGCAAGGTGATCGGACAGGCCGGACTGGAGCGCGAGCCGGGTATGACCTGCGGCGCTTACCAGGTACGGCCGTTCAGTCGCGGGCACGTGCGCATCACTTCCGCCGATCCGTTTGCCGCGCCGGAGATCCAGCCCAATTACCTCGCCGACGAACGCGACTGCCAGGTGGTGATCGCCGCGATCAAATTCGTGCGCCGCCTGTTCGAGGCGCCATCGCTCGCACGATTCGTGCAGGCCGAAACCTGGCCCGGACCGGACGTGCGCAGCGACGATGAGATTCTTGCGTTCGCGCGCCGCACCGGCACGACGGTCTATCACCCGGTCAGTTCGTGCACGATGGGCAGCGGCGCGCAGGCACCGGTCGACCCTGACCTGCGCGTCAAAGGCATCGAGGCCCTGCGCGTGATCGATGCGTCGGTCATGCCGCAGATCGTCTCGGGCAACACCTATGCCGCCACGATCACGATCGCCGAGAAGGGCGCTGATCTGGTGCTGCAGGCCGCGCGCGCACCCGTCGCGGCGCACGAGCTGGCTTCGGCTACGGCTGCGTCTATGGCTGCGGTTACGGCTTCCTAAGCGATTCGGACTCGCGCTTGTACTGATCGTACGAGGTGCCGAGCCGGCGCAGGCAGCGTTCACGTTCGCTCGCATCGGGAATGCGGTTGCATTCGTTGCGCTGCCACGCCTGAGCGGAGTAGTACCCGCCTTCGGCGGTGCATGCGGCGAGCGACGTGCCCAGCAGGATGACGACGAGTGTTCGTGCGATCGGGCTCGGCATGGTCGTGTCGCTCACGCTTTAGGTTGCGCAGCCGCGATGTCTGCGGTGGTCGTGAAGGAATCGGCGAAGAATTCCTCCAGCGGCAGGCCGCAGCGCTGCGTGAAATCGTCGCGCGCGGCATTGACCATCACCGGCACGCCGCATGCGTACACCTGATGCCCCGACAGGTCGGGAACATCCTCCATCACCGCTCGATGGACGAAGCCGGTGCGGCCGGTCCAGTTGTCCTCGGGCAGCGCATCGGAAATCACCGGCACGTAGCTGAAGTTCGCCTGCTCGGCGGCCCACTGCAGCGGCAGCGCGTTCAGATACAGATCCTTCGGCCGGCGTCCGCCCCAGTACAGCGTCATCGGCCGCTCCTTGTTCATGCCCTTGCGGAAGGCGTACTCGAGGATCGATTTGATCGGCGCGAAGCCGGTGCCGCTCGCCACGAACACGATCGGCTTGGTGCTGTCTTCACGCAGAAAGAAGCTGCCCAGCGGTCCTTCGAAGCGCAGGATGTCGCGCTCCTTCATCGCGTTGAACACGTGCTCGGTGAACTTGCCGCCGGCCACCAGGCGGATGTGCAACTGCGTGAACTCGTCATCGTGCGGTGCGTTGGCCATCGAGAAGCTGCGCCGGTCGCCGTCACGCAGCAGGAAGTCGATGTACTGGCCGGCGAGAAACTGCAAGCGCTCGTTGGCTGGCAGCTTCACCGACAGGATCACCACGTCGTCGGTGACGCGCTCGATCTTGTGCACGCGGCACGGCAGCTTCTTGATGACGATGTCCTTGGAGGCACTGATGGCACGTGCCTCGACCACCGCGTCGCTGAGCGGCCGGGCGCAGCAGAACAGCGCATAGCCGTTGTCACGCTCGAGTTTCGAGAGCGCCGCTTCGCTGTAGTTGCCGTAGTCGATCTCGCCCGCGATCAGCTTGCCCTTGCATGACCCGCACGCCCCGTTGCGACAGCCGTAGGGAATGTTGAAGCCAGCCTCCAGGCAAGCCTTGAGAATGGTGTCGCCGTCTGCGACCTCGATCTTGGCGCCGGCGGGATTGAGTGTGACCTGGTGCGTCATGGTGTTCTATGGCTGCGGTGGCGGAGAATCGGTCCGATCGAGTGCGCGATGGCGATCGCGCGGCTGTGCTCGGTTACGATCGATGCATTGGGAGACGGGCAGATGGAACGGTTGCTGATCATCGGATGCGGAGATGTGGCCCGGCGCGCGCTGCCAGCGCTGCGCCAGCGCTACCACGTGCTCGCGCTGGTGCGTTCGGCCTCCGACGTCGAGCGGCCCGCGCTTGAGGGCGTGGAAGTCGTGCGTGGCGATCTCGATGATCCGCAGACGCTGGCGCCACTGGTCGGCTGCGCCGATCGCCTCGTGTTCCTGGCACCACCGCCTGATTCGGGTACCACCGATCCACGTTCACGCAATCTGATCGAAGTGCTGCGCGCCCAGGCCTCGAAAAGCGGCGCGATCCTAGCACACGCCCCTCACGCGTTACGCCATTGCGTGTACGTCAGCACCAGCGGCGTGTACGGCGATTGCGCCGGTGCGCTCGTCGATGAAACACGGGACGTGAATCCGCAATCCGATCGTGCGCGCCGGCGTGTCGACGCCGAACGAGCATGGCTCGAGTTCGGTCGTGCTGCTGAGGTGACGACGACGATCCTGCGCGTGCCAGGCATCTATGCCGCCGATCGGCTCCCGCTCGATCGACTGCGGCGCGGCACGCCGGCCCTACGCGACGAGGATGACGGCTACACCAATCACGTTCACGCCGACGATCTCGCTTCGATCGTGTTCACCGCGATCGAGCGCGATGACCGTCCGGGCATCTACAACGCGAGCGACGATACCGAGCTCAAGATGGGGCAATGGTTCGATCTGGTGGCCGATCGTGCCGGCCTGCCGCGCCCGCCGCGCGTCTCGCGCGCACAAGCCGCTGAGCGGATCGCGCCGGCGTTATGGTCGTTCATGCGCGAATCGCGACGGCTGGTCAATGCGAAGATGAAGGATGTGCTCGGCGTGACGCTGCGCTATCCGACCGTGCGCGACGGCGTACCTTTGCGCATCCCCGCTACGATTGAACCGGCACCCGCGAGTCCTTCCAATACCTGGAATTCGAGTCCTTGAGAGCCGCCGATGAGCGCCTTGCTGGTGATGTCCAACCTCCCCGACCAGGCAAGCGCCGAGCGGCTGGCGCGACACGTGATCGAAACGCGTACTGCCGCATGCGTGAACATCCTCGCGCCATGCCGGTCCGTCTATCGGTGGCAGGGAGCCGTAGAAGAGGCGACCGAAATACCGGTGTTGATGAAGACCACGCGCGAGCGGTACTCTGCCCTGGAGTCGGCGATCCGCTCGCTGCACCCGTACGAACTCCCTGAAATCATCGCGGTCGAAGTGGGGGCCGGACTGCCTGCGTATCTCGCTTGGGTGGGCCAGGAAACCCGCCCCGACGCTGCGTAGCCTTCGTCACTTCCGCACTCCACGCACCCCGTCTACCTGACCGCCGACCTCTCATCCATGATGTTCCGCTCGATCGTTCTTCGCGCACTGCTGCTGCCCTTGCTGGCGTTGCAGCTTGCCGGCGCTGTCCAGGCCAACGACGACCTGCTCGAACCCGACAAGGCGTTCGCGTTGCGCACGCGCGTGCTCGACGATCAGCGCATCGAGCTCACCTACAAGATCGCCAAGGGCTACTACCTCTACCGTGAGCGGTTCGCGTTCAAGGCCGACGGTGCTCAGCTTGGCGCGGCCGAATTGCCGGCGGGCCAGAGCAAGAAGGACGAGTTCTTCGGCGACGTGGAAACCTATCGCGGCGAGCTGCGCTTCACCCTTCCGGTGAAAGAGGCGAGCGCCGAGCGCATCAAGCTGTTTGCCACCTCGCAAGGCTGTGCCGACGTCGGCGTGTGTTATCCGCCGTACACCCATGAGGCTGCACTGCGCGTGGCAGCCGCCAGCAGCGCTGGTGGTGGCGGCGCGAGCTCGATGCCCCTTGGCGCCTCGCAGTCGTCCTCGCCGGCTGCAGCGGCTGGCTCGACCAGCGCTACGACTAACGCTCCGTCCGACACCACATCCAGCGCCGCGTCCAACGCGGCCTCCAGCGACGAGGCGCGCTACCAAGGCATCCTGTCCGAAGGGCGTTTCTGGGGTGTCGTCGGTTTCTTCTTCCTGGCCGGATTGGCGCTGACGTTCACGCCCTGTGTACTACCGATGATTCCGATCCTGTCGGGCATCATCGCCGGCAGCGGGGACGCGGTGAGCCGGCAGCGTGGTTTCATTCTTTCGGTCACGTACGTCCTTGGGGTCGCGATCACGTACACCGCAATCGGCATCGCTGCTGCGTTGTCGGGCTCGCTGCTCTCGGCGGCGCTGCAGAACGCCTGGGTGCTGGGCGTGTTCGCGCTGATCTTCGTGGTGCTGTCGCTGTCGATGTTCGGGCTCTACGAGTTGCAGCTGCCGCAGAACATCGGCTCGAAAATGAATGACACCGCCAATCGGCTGCAAGGCGGCAAGATCACCAGCGTGGCTGCAATGGGTGCGCTCTCGGCGGCCATCGTGAGTCCGTGTGTGGCTGCGCCACTGGCCGGCGCGCTGCTCTACATCAGCCAGACGCGCGACATCGCGCTCGGCGGCACCGCGCTGTTCGCGTTGGCGTTGGGGATGGGCGTGCCGCTGATTCTGGTCGGCACGTTCGAAGGCGCGTTGCTGCCGAAGGCGGGCGCGTGGATGGAGGGCGTGAAGAAGTTCTTCGGCGTGCTACTGCTGGCGGTGGCGATCTGGATCGTCTCGCCGGTGTTGCCGGAGCAGGTCGTGCTGCTGTTGTGGGCGGCGCTGGCCATCGGCGTTGCGGTGTTCCTCCACGCGATCGACCGACTGCCCGATGGCGCCTCCGGCTACGCGCGCTTGGGCAAGGCGGTGGGCGTACTGGCGCTGGTATGGGGTGTGGTGCTGGCGATCGGTGCTGCCGCCGGTTCACGCGATCCGTTGCAGCCGCTGGCCGCGTTGCGTTCGGGCTCCGCGCCTGCGCACGCCGAGGTGAAGTTCGAGCGTGTGCGCAACCTCGCTGAACTCGAGACGCGTCTTGTGTCGGCCAACCGGCCGGTGATGCTCGACTTCTATGCCGACTGGTGCGTGTCGTGCAAGGAAATGGAGCGCTTCACCTTCGCCGACGAAAAGGTGCGTGCGCGCCTGGGCGAGCTCACGCTGCTGCAGGTCGATGTCACCGCCAACGATGCCGACGACAAGGCGCTGCTCAAGCGCTTCAAGCTGTTCGGGCCGCCGGGCATCATCTTCTTCGACAAGAGCGGGCGCGAGATCGAAGGGTTGCGCGTCATCGGCTATCAGCCTGCCGACCGCTTTCTCAAAACGCTCGATCTGCTCGACGCGCGCTGATCGTGTGAGGCGCGGCCGGCTGTGCCGCAGCGGCGTTGTTATGATCGATGCCTCTGTCACCCCTCAGGCTGCGCCATGAACAAACCCGTCGATGTGCCCGCGCTCAACGCGACATCGGGCACCGAGCGCATTCCGTATCAGCGCCCGCAACCGCCCGACATGCGGCCCGATCAGGTCGTGCTGCCGGCGATTCCCGCAGCGGACGACAAATTGTGGGTGCCGTTGAGCGACATCTCGTGGGTGCGGCCGCTGCAGTTCAACGTGACGCTGGGTCAGTACACCCACATGATGCGTGTGACCCGCGCCGGCGTCATCGCACGGCACCGCCATTCGGGCAGCGTGCACGCCTACGTCATCAAAGGTCGCTGGCACTATCTCGAACACGACTGGGTCGCCGAGCAAGGCAGCTACATCTTCGAGCCGCCCGGCGAGACGCACACGCTGGTGGTGCCCGAGGGCTGCACCGAGATGATCACGCTGTTCCAGGTCAATGGCGCCTTGATCTATGTCGACCCGCACGGCAACACCACCGGCTACGATGATGTTTTCACCCGCATCGAGAAAGCCCGTGCGCACTACGCAGCGGTCGGGTTGGGTGCGGGTTACGTCGACCAGTTCATCCGCTGACGCGCGCTGCGCCGGCGCTGCGTTGGCCGGCGTTGACCGTGGGCGACCATGCGCACGATTCTGAAGAATCCGACGCTGCTGATACCGCTGCTGCTGGTTGCCTTCGGGCTCGCCTATCTCGGCGTGCAGCGCGCCCTGGGACCCAAGGTCGAGGTAAGCACGGTCAAGCGCGAAGATCTGGTGCAGACCGTCGTCGCCACCGGTCGCGTCATCACGCCGGCCCGCATCGAATTGGGCGCGGTGGCGGTCGGGACGGTGGCCAAGGTCAACGCGCGTGAGGGCGAGCGTGTCGCTGCCGGCACGGTGCTGGCGAATCTGAAGGACGACGAGCAGCGTGCGGCGGCTGCGCAAGCGCGCGCGGCGCTGGTCGAGGCCGACGCTCGAATCGCGCAGTTGGGCAAGCTGGCGGTGCCGGTCGCGGATCAGGCGCTGCGTCAGGCCGAAGCGAATTTCGTCTGGACGCGCGACGAGCTCGAGCGCACCAAGCGCCTCGCGGAGAAGGGCTTCTTCAGCCCGGCCAAGGTCGAAGAAGCCGAGCGCAACTTTGCGCTGGCCCGCGCCGCGCGCGAAACGGCGCTCAGTCAGGCGCAGACCAATCGACCGCAGGGATCCGATTTCGCGTTGGCAGTGACGCGGCGCGACCAGGCGCGCGCGGCGTTGGAGGCCGCGCAGGCGCGCCTGGACAATGCCGCCATCAGGACGCCGCTCGCCGGCGTGGTGCTTCGCCGCGATGTCGACCCGGGCGATGTCGTGGCCGCCGGCAAGACGCTGTTCGAAGTGGCTGGCGACGGCGACACGCAAGTGGTATTGCAGGTCGACGAGAAGAACCTCGCATTGCTGCGCATGGCGCAGGCTGCACGCGGAGTGGCCGATGCGTTTCCCGGTCAGTCGTTTGTCGCGCGCATTTTCTACATCGCGCCGGGCGTCGATGCGCAGCGCGGCAGTGTCGAAGTGAAACTCGTGGTGCCCGAGCCGCCCGCGTTCCTGCGGCCGGACATGACGGTGTCGATCGAGATCGAAGCCGCGCGCGTGCAGAACGCGGTGACCGTCGCGAGCGATCTGATTCGCGAGCCCACGTCGAGTGCGCCGTGGTTGATGGTGGTGCGCGACGGCCAGACCCACCGTCAGCCGGTGAAGCTTGGCCTGCGCGGCGCGGGCCGCACGCAGATCGCCGCAGGCGTCGAGCCCGACGAGTTGATCGTGTCGCCGAGCGCGACGCTGTTGCCCCAGGCGCGGGTGCGGCCGGTGCTCGCATCGGCGCAGCCCAAGGCCGCGCTCAAGGCGCAGGAGATCATTCGCTGATGCCCACCGAATGGATTCTCGCGTTGCGGTTCCTGCGCGAGGGCCGATTTCAGACGGCGCTGATCATTCTCGGGGTGACCGCGGGCGTCGCGGTGATCATGACCATCACCGAACTCATCGGCGGACTGCAGGGCAACCTCACCGCGCGCGTGCTGGGCGTGCAGGCGCACATCGTCGTGAAGCCAGCCGAGGAAGACACTCGTCTGGTGCTCGATCGCGACGCCGAATCGGTCGCCGCGCGGATCGAGAAGCGTGCACAGCGACTGCGCTCGATCGATCAGTGGGAGAGCGCGCTGGGCATCATCGAGCGCACGCCCGGCGTGGTGGCGGTGTCGCCGACCGTATCGGGTTCGGGATTCGCCGCGCGCGGTGCTGCAACGAAATCGGTCGCGCTGTTGGGCGTGGTTCCCGATCGCTATCTGCGCGTCATCGGCATCGATCGCTACATCGTGCAGGGGCAGTTTCGGTTGGTCGCCAGCGATACGGTCATCGGCGTGGAGCTCGCGCGCGATCTGGGCGTGACCATCGGCGATCGTATCCGGCTCACCACGGCCGAGGGCGGCAACGAGACGGTCACGATCGCCGGCTTGCTCGATATCGGTTCACGCGATCTGAACCGGCGCTGGGTGTTCGTGTCGCAGCGACTGGCGCAAAGCATGCTCGGCCTGCCCGGCGGGGTCACCAACATCGATCTGGTCGTCAACGAGATCTTTCAGGCCGAGCGGATCGCGCAGACGATCGGACGCGCGACCAACCTGAATGCGGAAAGCTGGATGGCCACCAACGCGCAGGTGCTGGCCGCGTTCGACAACCAGAACATGACCACGCGCGTGATCCGCGGATTCGTCGTGTTGATCGTGGCGTTAGGGATCGCCAGCGTGCTGGTGGTATCGGTGGTGCAGAAGCAGAAGGAGATCGGCATCCTGCGCGCGATGGGCGCTTCGAGCGGTTCGATCCTGCAGGTGTTCCTGATTCAAGGCGCGATCGTCGGCCTGGCCGGTGCCGTGCTTGGATCGGTGCTCGGCTCGGTGATCGCGTACGTGCTCTCGAACGCCCTGCGCAATGCCGACGGCTCGCAGCTCTTCACCCCCGAGCTCGCACTATCGACGTATCTCGGTGCCGTCGGCGTCGCGCTGCTCGTCGGCGTGCTGGCTGCGATCGCACCGGCGCGTCGCGCGGCCAAGCTCGATCCGGTGGCGGCGATCCGGCAGGGGTAGCCGCGCACGGATCCGAACCTTGACTGAGCCGATCCTCAAGCTCGACGACGTACGCAAGCGCTACAACGTCGGCACACCGATCGAGACCGAGGTCCTGCACGGCATCGGCTTCACTTTGCAGGTGGCCGAGTTCGCCGCGCTGATCGGTCCGTCGGGCTCGGGCAAGAGCACCCTGCTCAACGTCATCGGGCTGCTGGAGCGACCGACGTCGGGATCGGTGCGCGTTCGTGGCGAGGAGACCACTACGCTCGACGACGCCGGCATCACCGCGCTGCGCGGCCGCGCCATCGGCTTCGTGTTCCAGTTCCACCATCTGATTCCGGCGTTCACCGCGCTGGAGAACGTGATGATGCCGATGATGATCGAACGTGGCCGGCGCGACGCGGAGATGCAGTCACGCGCGCGCGAGTTGCTGGTCGAAGTAGGGCTCGAGCAGGCGCTCGGCAAAAAGCCCGCGGAATTGTCGGGCGGCATGCAGCAGCGCGTCGCGATCGCGCGGTCGCTCGCGATGCGCGCCCCGCTGGTGCTCGCCGATGAGCCCACCGGCAATCTCGACACCAAGACGGCGGACGACGTCTTCGCGCTGATGCGGCGCTTCAATGAGCGCTTCGGCACGGCGTTTCTGATCGTCACCCATGACCCGCGACTGGCGGCCCGTTGCGATCGGACGATCGAGCTGGTCGATGGTCAGGTGGTGAGCGACCGGCCGACGATCCGTCCTCAGCCCTGACCGGTGTCGACGGAGCCGGCGCGCCGCCAGGCACGGCGCACGTTCATCGCGAACGCGTAGAGACTCACCAGAGACACCAGTCCGAGCAGCGGAAAGGTGAAGACGAGATCCAGGCGGATGTTCGCACCCGTGGTGCGGGTTTCCTGCTCGTTGAGGGCAAACAGCATCCACCCTGCGGCCGGCACCAGGTGCACCCACGGTTTGACGGTGGGGACGCGATCGGCCAGCCGCCGCTCGATCACCGCGATCACGACGAACACGAAGGCGACCGCCAGCCCGCGCATGGGCTCGTTGACGAAGATTTGGACCAGCGAGGCGTAGAGATTCATTTATAGCGGGACCGTCGGGAACTTGCCGCAGCGATCGGTCATCCCAATGTTGTCCACTTGCGCGATGATGCGTTAATCGCCGGGATCAGGCTCCCGTAACCTTGCCATGGTCAAGGACGGCGTGAATCTGATCCGGACTGGAGCACCACGAAGCCACCGCACCACGCTGATGGATAAACCCGACGCAACGCATTCGCCAGGCCGGCCTGCACGGATCGTATCCGCGTGGGGGCTCGCCTTTGCGTTGTCGATCGCCGTGCACGCGGCGCTCCTGTTCGGTGTGCCGCGCTTCGAGTTCGGTGCGCGCGAGACGGCGCTCCCCCGGCCGCTCGAAGCGCGCATCGTGCAGGCGGCCGCTGCGCCGGCGCCCGTGGTTGCGCCCGAAGTGCTCAAGCCTGCGGCACCGGCACCCGTCGCCAAGCCCAAGCCGCAGCATTCCCAAAGTGCTCGCCCCAATCCTCGTCCCGCTCGCCCCAAGCCCGCTGCGCAGCCGGTCACACCTCCGATCTCCTTGCCTGATCCCACGCCTCCAGTGACCGCGCAGGTCGAAGAGGAGATCGTCCCGCAGGAGGTTGCGACCGATGCGACCGCAGCGCCGAGTCCGGGGCTTGGCGCAACGACGCCTGAGCCGACGACCGCTCCGGATCCCAGCGCTTCAGCTCAAGCGGCTGCTCCCAGCGATGTGGGCCCTGCAGAGCCGGTAAAGGCTGTTCCACCTGCGCGCCATCCGCTTAAGACCGCCACGCTCGTGTACGACCTGAGCTACGGCGAGAACCCGATGCGGGTCGGCCGGGTGACGCATCAATGGAACTATGACGGTGAGCGCTATTTCGCCGAGACGGTGGTCGAGGCGACCGGCTTGTTCTCGGTGCTCTATGGCGGGCAGTACGTGCAGCGCAGCTGGGGCGCGATCGGACCCAACGGGCTGGTGCCTTCAGAGTATTTCGTGCAGCGCGGCCGTCCCGATCGCGGCGAGACGGCCCAGTTCGATTGGGAGTCGCGCAAGGTCGCGTTCCAATGGCGCAACGAGCGGCGCAACGCGAACCTGTTGCCGGGTACGCAAGACCCTATTTCGATGCTGCACCAGATCTACTACATGCAGCCCCTGCCGGAGATGAAGACGCTCAACGTCGCTTCCAGCCGCAAGTTCGGGGAGTACCTGTTCCAGTTCATCGGCGAGGAGCGGATCGATACGCCCATGGGTGAGCTCACGGCCCTGCACGTGCGCCGCAAGGACGACGACGCTGACCACGTCGACGTGTGGGTCGACCCGCAGCGCGGCTTCCTGCCGGTGCGGGTGCATTTCGTCGATCGGCGCGGCTACGTGTTCGATCAGCGTGTGCGCGAGATGCGGTTCGAGGCGGCTCAGTAACGCCGGCGACGTTTAGCGTCGCATGCGTCTCGCGGCCGGTTCGGCGCGTGCAGCCATCCTTCAATGAGACGGTGGATTTTCTTCAGCCGCCGGCCCGGATCGCCTTGGCGGCGTCCAGCGCGAAATAGGTGAGGATGCCGTCGGCACCGGCGCGCTTGAATGCGAGCAGCGCCTCGAGCATGCATTTCTTTTCCTCGAGCCAACCGTGCTGGAACGCAGCCTTCAGCATCGCGTACTCGCCGCTCACCTGATACACGAACGTCGGCGCCTTGAACTCGTCTTTGACCCGTCGAACGATGTCCAGATAGGGCATGCCCGGCTTCACCATCACCATGTCGGCGCCCTCCTGTAGATCGAGGCCAACCTCCCACAGCGCCTCGTCGGTGTTGGCCGGGTCCATCTGGTAGGTGAACTTGTTGCTCTTGCCCAGGTTAGAGGCCGAACCGACCGCGTCGCGAAAGGGACCGTAGAAGCCCGAGGCGTACTTGGCCGAGTACGCCATGATCTTGGTGTGAATGTGGCGCTCGGCATCGAGGGCTTCGCGGATCCGTCCGATGCGGCCGTCCATCATGTCCGACGGGGCGACTATGTCCACGCCCGCTTCGGCTTGAGTAAGTGCCTGCTTTGACAGGATGGCGAGGGTGTCGTCGTTGAGGATATAGCCGGTCTCGTCGATCACGCCGTCCTGCCCATGCGACGTGTACGGATCGAGCGCGACGTCGGTCATGATCCCGAGCTCCGGGTAGCGGTCCTTCAGTTTGGTCACGACGCGCGGGATCAACCCTTTGGGGTTCGTCGCCTCCCGTCCGTCGGGCGTCTTCAGATCCGGTGCGATCGCCGGGAACAGCGCCATGACCGGCACGCCGAGCTCCAGGCATTGTTCGGCCACGGGCATAAGCCGATCCAGCGTGTACCGCTCGATCCCCGGCATCGACGGAACTGCTTCGGTCCGGCGTTCGCCTTCGATAATGAACACCGGATAAATCAAGTCGTTCGTGGAAAGTATGTGCTCACGCATTAGTCGACGCGAGAACTCGTCGCGGCGCATGCGGCGCATGCGTACGTTCGGGAAGCTGCCCAGTACTTTCATAGTGTGTCCGTGAACATGCGAGGGGAGAGGTCCAGTGCGGGTCGATCCGAACCCGATTCGACTCCGTGGCAGTCGGGAACCTTATTCGCAAACCCCGCTCAAAACAAACGGGCGATGTTGATCGTCTCCCGCTTCTCCTCCCTGAGCGGGTGCCTTAAGCAAATTAAGGCATTTTGACCCCGGGCTTCTCCCCTTCAGCCCGGGGCTTTTTGTTTTCTGGCTCCCGATTTTTCTCTGCGGTTCTTCCCTCTGGCGTCCGATTTGTTCTGGGACTCCATCTTGTTCGACGCCGCCGCATCGCTCGGCATCGGATCGGCAGTGGGTTCGCCGGAGGGCGTCACAGTCTGCGTGCCCAGCCAGCCGCCGATGACTGTCTCCACCTCATCCACCCCGGCGCCGCTCAAGCTCGAGAACAGTTGCACCGACTGGTTGGACGCTTGAGCGCGAAGCGCGGTGTCTACCTTGCGAAGTGTCGCGCGTGCGGCTGACCCCGATAGCTTGTCCGCCTTGGACAGCAGCACATGGATCGGACGCCCGGTCGGGCCAAACCAGCCGAGCATGGCCTGATCGAGTTCGGTCATGGGATGGCGAATGTCCATGATGAGCACCATCCCGATCAAACTGCTTCGCTCGCCCAGGTAACGTGGCAGCACACCCTGCCAGTGGGACCGGATCGCCTGGGGCACCTTGGCGTAGCCGTAGCCAGGCAGGTCGACCAGGAGCGCCTGATCAAAACGGAAGAAGTTGATCTGCTGGGTTCGACCCGGGGTCTTGCTGACGAACGCCAGGCGTCGGCGCCCGGCTAGCGTGTTGATTGCGCTCGACTTGCCTGCGTTCGAACGACCGGCGAACGCGATCTCCGGATCTCCTGGTCGGGGCAGATCGCGCAGATGGTGGGCGGATTGGACGAAAGCGAGCTTACGGAACAAGGACATACGCGCAAGCGCATAGCGAGGGCGACACGCTTTCGTTACAATAGCATGCTGTCGTGATGGCGCTGGGTCGTGCGTGAATCTCGCCGTCAGCGCGGTCGCCGGGCGAATCGCGCATTGCGCCGGTTCACGCCCAAGCTTCATACCCAAGCTTCACACCAATCAAGATCAAGTCCCGATCAGCTTCCGCTCTGGGGAGATTCAAGATGAGGTTTCGCCTGGCGATCGCGTTCGCCGTTGCCGTCTCGACCACCACGATCAGTGCCACTGCTTGGGCGCAGGCCAAGGCGGACATCGCCAAGGGTCAGCAGATCGCCGGTCAAGTCTGTGCCGCCTGCCATGCTGCCGACGGCAACAGCACCATCGCGCAGAATCCGATCCTGGCCGGACAGGTTCCGGAGTATCTGCACAAGCAGCTCAAGAACTTCAAGGCGCCTGCGTCAGGCAAGGCCGATCGCGGCAACGCCGTGATGGCACCGATGGTGGCCAATCTGAGCGAGCAGGACATGCAGAATCTCGCAGCCTACTATGCTGCGCAGAGCGCCAAGCCGCGCAACGCGCGCAACAAGGATCTGGTCGCGCTGGGCCAACAGATCTATCGCGGGGGAATCCCCGAGAAGAGCGTTCCCGCCTGTGCCGGTTGCCACGGCGTGACGGGCGCCGGCATGCCCGCGCAGTATCCGCGGCTCGCCGGTCAGCACGCCGAATACACCGAGGCGCAGATGAAGGCGTGGCGCTCCGGCGAGCGGGCGAACGATCCCAATCGCTTGATGCGGACGATCGCCGCACGCATGTCCGACAAGGAAATTCTCGCCGTATCCGATTTCATCGCGGGCCTGCGATAAGCGGTCAGCGCAGCCGAGCGCCGGAAGAAACTTTCGGCCTAGCGACCAGTCAAGACGGGTGACCCTCACAGCTTGGGTCGCCCGTTTGTTTTTCACCCCTCCAGCTTTTCAACCCGCGACGGGCATTTCTCCACTCTCCGGCAGATGGCATCCCGCAGGCATTCGCTCCTCGAGCTGTTCGCGTCAATGCGGTTTGCGATCAGCCTGCTCACCATCATCGCCATCGCCTCGATGCTGGGCACGGTGCTCAAGCAGAACGAGCCGTACTCCAGCTACCTGAATCAGTTCGGTCCGTTCTGGTTTCCGCTGTTCGAGCGCTTGGGGCTGTTCAGCGTCTACAACGCGAGCTGGTTCCTGTTGATCCTCGCGTTCCTGGTGATGTCGACTTCGGTGTGCATCTGGCGCAACTCGCCCAAGATGCTGCGCGAGATGCGTGCGTATCGCGACGACGTCCGTGAGCAGGCGCTGCGCAACTTCAGCCACCGCGACGAATGGCAATCGAGCACGCCCGCGGCGGCGCTGGTGGAGCGCACCAGTGCGTACTTGCACGGGCAGCGCTTTGCGGTACGTGCGCGCACCGGCGAGACCGGGACGCTGATCGCAGCCAAGGCGGGCGGAACGCGCAGGCTGGGTTACATCCTGGCGCACGCCGGCATCGTGGTGATCTGCGTCGGCGGTCTGCTCGACAGCGAACTGTCGCTGCGACTCAAGCTCGCGCTCGGCGAAAAGACCCTGTTACGCGGCAACGTGAGTCGCGATGCGATTCCGCCGCAAGGGCGGCTCGATACCGACAACTGGAGTTTCCGCGGCAACATGCTGGTCGCCGAGGGCGGTTCGAGCGATATCGCGGTGTTGACCCTGGCCGACGGTGTGCTCATCCAGGACTTGCCGTTCGCGATCGAACTCAAGCGCTTCCTGATCGAGCACTACAGCACCGGCCAGCCGAAGCTCTTCGCAAGCGAGGTCACGGTTCGCGACAAGCAGACCGGTCACACGTTCGATCACCGCATCGAGGTGAACCATCCGCTGATCTATCGCGGCGTCGCGGTCTATCAAGCGAGCTTCGACGACGGCGGCACCAAGCTCAATCTGCGTGCCACCGATCTGCATCGCGGCGGGTTGAACCCTCTGCTGCTCGAAGGGCGCGTCGGTGAGAGCCTGAAGATCCGCTACTTGAATACCGAGTACACGGTCGAGTTCAGCGGATTTCGGCCCTTCAACATCGAGAACATGAGCAATGCCTCGGGCGAGGCGGACGCTCCCGCGCCGAGCCCATCGATCCTCGAGCGGTTGGGCAACGAGATGGGCGCGGGTGCGCGACCCGATCGTGCCAAGAACCTGCGCAACGTCGGGCCGAGCTTTCAGTACAAGCTGCGCGATCCTGCCGGTCAGGCGCGCGAGTACACCAACTACATGCTGCCGGTGCAGATCGATGGTCGCTGGTATTTCGTCTCAGGCATGCGCGAGACGCCGAATGAGCCGTTCCGCTATTTGCGTCTGCCGCTGGATGAAGACACGACGTTCGACGGGTTTCTGGAATTGCGCGCCGTCATGTTGGATCGCGAGTCATTCGCCGCGATCGGGCAGCGCTTCGCCGCAGGAGCCAGTACTGACTCGGCGATGACCCAGGGTACGCGCGACCGGCTCGAAGAAACCGTGAAGCGGGTGTTGGATACGTTCAACGTGCGCGGCATGCGCTCGGTGGCTGAGTTCCTCGAAAAGGCCGTCCCCGAAGCCGAGCGCGACAAGGCTGCCGATATCTATCTGCGGCTGCTGCAGGGCGCGGCGTGGGAGGCCTGGCAGATGGGGCGCGAGCAGGCCGGCAAGCCGCGCCTGGAACCAAGCGTGGAGCGTGCGCGTTTCGTGCAGGACGCGCTCAACGCCATCTCCGACAGCTTTATGTACGGCGTCCCGCTTTATGTGCAACTGCTGACGTACGACGAGGTCAAGGCGAGCGTCTTTCAATTGACGCGCTCCCCGGGCCGAAATATCGTGTACTTGGGCTGTCTCGCGCTGGTGCTGGGGATCTTCGCCATGCTGTACATCCGCGAGCGGCGCGTTTGGGCCTTTGTCCGCAACGACGGCACGATGCTGGTCGCGATGGCGAGCAACCGGCGCACGATTGATCTCGATCGCGAGTTCGCCCAGCATCAGGCGGGCCTGCGCACGCTGGCCGGGGCTACCGCCTCGCAGTAGCCCACGAGGAGCATTCGATGGAACTCACCCAAGAGTTGTCCCGCCCCTGGTTCCGATCCC
The DNA here is from genome assembly GCA_902826155.1 of uncultured beta proteobacterium. The sequence continues at coordinate 61,584 of CADEDU010000022.1, read as the reverse complement.
GCTCTTGGTTCGATTGGGTCTACGCAGTGCTCCTGATCGCGGGCGCGGTGTACGGCCTTCGCACTTATGCCGCCTATATGGACGGCTACGAACGCGTGATCCTCATGGCTGCCGCCGTCGTGTTCATCGTTCTGGGCTGGCAGTGGCAACCGATGCGAAATCTGGTAGTCGGCGTGAGCGTTCTGGCGCTGCTGGCGATCGGCGCGTACGGAGGCGAGCTTGGACGCGCGGACAAGGCATTCCTGCTGAAGTACTTCCTGTCGAGCCAGACGGCGATCCTGTGGATGTGCACGCTGTTTTTCGCTGCCACGGTCTGCTATTGGTGGTCGATCGTGCATACGCGTGAAGGCTCGGTGCATTTCGCCGGGCAGGTCGCAACCGGCCTTACCTGGGCCGCCGTGGTCATGGGCACTGCGGGGATGCTCGCGCGCTGGTACGAGTCGTACCTGGTCGGCACCGATGTCGGCCACATTCCGGTCAGCAATCTGTATGAAGTGTTCGTGCTGTTCTGTCTGATCACCGCGCTGTTCTATTTGTATTACGAGGAGAAGCATCGCGCCAAATCGATGGGGGCGTTCGTGCTTCTGGTGATCAGCGCCGCGGTGTGCTTCCTGCTGTGGTACACGTTCGATCGCGGTGCGCATGAAATCCAGCCGCTGGTGCCAGCACTGCAATCGTGGTGGATGAAGATCCACGTGCCGGCGAACTTCATCGGTTATGGTTGTTTCGCGTTGGCGGCAATGCTCGCTTTCGCCTACGTGGTCAAGGGTGATCATCGACCGGCCTGGGCCCTTGGAGGCCTGGCTGGCATCGCAGTGCTGTTCTTCGTGCTGCCGATGCTGCTGGGCAAAGGCGGTCCGTCGCGGTTCTGGCTCACGTTCTTCGTGGTGCTGGTGGTGATCGTCGGTGCGATCTCGGCGATGCGGCCGTTCGTCGCGGCGCGTCTGCCTTCGCTGCAACTGCTCGACGAGGTGATGTACAAGTCGATCGCCGTGGGCTTCGGCTTCTTCACGGTTGCCACGATCCTGGGTGCGTTGTGGGCGGCTGAAGCGTGGGGCACCTACTGGCAGTGGGACCCCAAGGAAACCTGGGCGCTGATCGTCTGGCTCAACTATGCTGCTTGGCTGCACATGCGTATGGTGGCGGGTCTGCGCGGCCCGGTGCTGGCGTGGTGGGCGTTCATCGGACTCATCGTCACCACGTTCGCATTCCTGGGCGTCAACATCTTCCTGTCCGGCCTGCATTCCTACGGTCAGCTCTAGCCTCCTCGCGTGCCCTTGCGCCGGATCCCATGCTCGGCCGATTGACTGTTGTTGGAGCGTGCATGGTGCTGACGGCCTGCGGCTGGTTGGGGAGGCTTGATGCCCCAGGCTCTTTTACCGGGCCCTACCTGACTGACCGCAGCGGCTTTGCGCTGTACCGTTTCGATCGCGACGTCGCCTACAGCCGGGTCAGCATGTGTGTCGATCAATGCGTCGAGACATGGCGGCCGTATCTCGCGGCACCCGGCGCCCGTCGCATCGGCGACTTCGCGCTGATTCAGCGCGGCGACAGCGAGCGGCAGTGGGTGTATCGCGGCGTACCTCTATACCGCTATGCGCTCGATCGCGCGCCCGGCGAGTATCGAGGTCAGGGCGTTGACGACCTGTGGCGCGTGGTCGAGCGTTGAATGACACCTGTTCTTGAGTCAACCAGAGTGGACCATGCTGATTCGCAAACCCGCTGATATCGCGCCATCGGAAATCACCAACGCATCGCTTTATCGCGATCGACGCATGTTCCTGAAGCACCTTGCTGCGGGGGCCGCAGGCGTGAGCGGGTTGTCGACGCTGGACGCTGGTGCGCAACAGGCTGCAGACAAGATTGAGCAGTTCACCCGCAGCGCGCTCAGCACCAAGGAGAAGCAGAACTCGTTGAAGGAGGTCACCACCTACAACAACTTCTACGAGTTCGGCACCGACAAGACCGACCCGGCCGAATTCGCGCACAAGCTGCGCACCCGACCCTGGACCATCGCCGTCGAAGGCGAGGTCGCCAAGCCCCGCACGTTCGCGATCGAGGAGCTGCTCAAATTTCCGCTCGAGGAACGCGTCTACCGCCTGCGCTGCGTGGAAGGCTGGTCGATGGTCATTCCCTGGATCGGCTTCGAGCTCAACAAGCTCGTCAAGCTGGTCGAACCGACGGGGAACGCGAAGTTCGTCGAGTTCGTGAGTGCAGTGCAGCCCGATACGATGCATGGTGTGCACATGCCGGTGTTGCCCTGGCCGTACTTCGAGGGCCTGCGCATGGATGAGGCCATGCATCCACTGACGATCCTTGCCGTCGGGTTGTACGGGCAGATCCTGCCCAAACAGAACGGCGCACCGGTCCGCCTGATGGTGCCGTGGAAGTACGGATTCAAGAGCAGCAAGTCGATCGTCAAGATCCGCTTCGTGGAGCAGCAGCCGAAGATCAGCTGGGAGCGCGTCGCGCCGCACGAATACGGCTTCTATTCAAACGTCAATCCGAACGTCGATCATCCGCGCTGGAGTCAGGCGACCGAACGGCGCATCGGCGAGTTCGCCAAACGCAAGACGCTGATGTTCAACGGCTACGGCGAGCACGTTGCGTCGATGTACGCCGGGATGGACCTGAAGAAGTTCTTCTGATCGCGCATGAGGCCAGGCGAGGGCGCGCTGCGGCGGATCAAGGTCGTCGTCTTCACGGTGTCGCTCCTGCCGCTGGCGCGGCTGCTGCTGGGCGTGCCACTCGATTGGCTGGGCGTGAACCCGATCGAGCTGATCACGCGTTCCACCGGCACCTGGACGCTGGTGTTCCTGCTTGCCACGCTCGCGGTCACGCCGATACGTCACCTGAGCGGCTGGCACTGGCTCATTCGATTGCGTCGGATGCTCGGC
>CADEDU010000022.1:54112-58587 GCA_902826155.1 uncultured beta proteobacterium | reverse complement strand
GCTCCCTACTGCGGATCGATCACTTCTCTTTCATGCGCGGCGCAGCGGCGGGCTCGCCGGGGCGCGCGATAGCGGTTTGCGCGCGACGGAACGGGTGCCACAGATCGCCGGTCTCCACCAGCGAGTACGCGGCCGGGATGACCACCAGCGTGAGCAAGGTCGAGGTGATCATGCCGCCGATCACCGCCACCGCCAGCGGTCCGTTGGTCTCCGATCCCGACCCGTAGCCAAGTGCCGCGGGTGCAAGCGCGAGGATGATCGTCAACGAGGTCATCAAGACCGGTCGCAAGCGGATCGGACAGGCGTCGCGCAGTGCGTCGACGACACTCATGCCTTCCTGGCGCCGCTGATTGGTGAGATCGACCAGCAGGATCGAGTTCTTCGCGACCAGCCCGATCAGCAGCGTCAAGCCGATCATCGAGTAGGCATTGAGCGAGTGAGCGTTCGAGGCGATGCCGAAGGTGGCGAGCAGATCCGCCGCCGGCTTGGACAGCCATAGCGCGAACACGCCACCGACGATTGCCAGCGGCAATGCCAGCATGATCACTAGTGGTTGGCGGAAGGAATTGAACTGGCTCGCGAGCACCATGAACAGAAGAATCGTGCCCACGGTGAACGCGAACGTCATCGCGCTCTGCGTCTTCTCCAGCTCCAACGCTTCACCGATGAACTGCACGCGGTAGCCCGGCGGCAGATCACGGGAGGCTTCCCGCACTTTTTCCACCGCCGCGCCGAGCGCTATCGCCGGAACGTTGTAGAACGTCGACGAGTACTCCAGATTGAAGCGCGCGATCACCGCCGGCCCGAGGATCTCGCGGAATTCCGCCACGCTGTCGAGCCGGATCAATTGCCCTTGCCGGTTGCGCACGAAGATCTTGGCCAGATCGGACTGTTGTCGGAACTCCTCGTCGGGTGCTTTTACCCTGACGTCGTAACGCTCGCCATCGCCCGGGTCGTCGTTGTACTTGGCGATGTCGATGCCGCCGGTGAGCATGTTGAGCGCCAACGCCACATCCTGCGAAGTCAATCCGAACGCCTGCGCGCGGGTGCGGTCGGGCAGCAGCACCAGTTGCGGCAGATCGAGTTGCAGATCGGTGTCCATGCGCCCGATCGTCGGATCGGCCTGCAAGCGCCGCTGCAGATCCGAGGCCAGCCTGCCCATTTCTTTCAGGTTCGGACCACTCAGAACGAACTGCAGCGGCTCGGTGCGCTGGCCCTGGAACATACCGAACGCACGAGCGAATACGCGGGCGCCTGCGACCGACTGAAGCTCGCGTCGCATTGAATTGATCGTCTCGTTCTGCGAGCGCATGCCCAGCGCCCGCCGCTCCTGGATCGGCTTCATGCGCACCACGACCTGACCCTGGTTCACCTGCTGCGAGCCGCCGAAACCGATCAACCCGAACTCGGTGACCACCTCGGGGTAGCGCGAGACGATGTCCTCCACCTCCTTGAGCTTCTGTTCGGTGTAGTGGATCGACGAGCCGAGCGGCGTGCGGAAGGTGACGATGAAGCGCCCCTCATCGGGCTGCGGGGCGAGCTCGCGCGGCACGTTGTTGAAGAAGTAGATGCTGGGCGCGACGATCGCGATCGTGGCCAGCATCACCAGCCAGCGAAAGCGCAGCGCGTACTCCAGCACCTGGCGATACGTTCGCTCCAGCCATTGAAAGAACCGCTCGAGCACGCGATGCACGATGCCATGCTGCTGCTCGACCTTGAGGAACCTGGAGCACAGCATCGGCGTGAGCGTGAGCGCGACGAACCAGCTCACCATTACGCCGAACGTGACCACCACCGCGAACGACTTGAACAGTTGACCGATGATCCCCGACAGGAAGATTACCGGCGCGAAGATGCACACCAGCGACAGCGTGGCTGCGAGCACCGCGAACGTCACCTCGCGACTGCCGTTGATCGCGGCCGAGATCGGGTTCGGATCGAGATGCTCGCGATGGCGAAAGATGTTCTCCAGCACCACGATCGCATCGTCCACCACTACACCGATCAACAGCAGCAGGGCGAGCAGCGTGATCGAGTTGAAGGTGTAGCCGAAAAAGTACATCACCGCGATCGCCCCGAACAGCGAGACCGGGATCGCCAGCGCGATGATGATCGTCGATCGAAGGCTGCGCAGGAACAACAGCACCACCAGCGCGGCGAGGATCGTGCCTTCGATCAGATGCTGCTTGAGCGAGTTGACCATCTCGCCGATGAACACGGCATCGTTGGAGACGACGTCGAGCGTCATGCCGGGCGGGAGCTGCGAGCGGATGTCTTCGTCAAGCCGCCGCTGCACGCGATCGATGATCTCGACCGTGTTGGTATTGGGGATCTTGACGATGCCCAGGCCGACCGACACCTGGCGGTTGAAGCGCGCGAGCTGGCGGAAGTCGGAAAGCCCGTCTTCGATCGTGGCGATGTCACTCAGGCGCACCGGCGCGCCGTCGCGGTACGCGATGATCATCCGCTCCAGGTCGGAGAGCTTGTGGAACTCCAGGTCGAGTTTGACCAGGCTCTCGGTGGTCTTGCCCACGATGAATCCGCCGGCCAGCTGCAGATGTTCCTTGGTGAACGCTTCGTTGATGTCCTGCGCGGTCACACCGAAGGCCGCCATCTTCCCCGGCTGCACGTTCACTCGGATGGTGCGATCGCGTCGCCCGCCGATGCGGACTTCGCCCACGCCGTCGATGGTCTCCAGCTTTTTCTTGATGACATTGATCGCGTACAGGTTGAGCTGCTGCTGCGTGCGATCGCCGCCCAACGACATCCAGAAGATCGGCGAGGCGTTGGTCTCGCGCTTGGCCACGATCGGCGGGTCGGCGTCTCTGGGCAATCGGCGCACGACCTGGCTCACCTTCGCCTGCACCTCGTTGAAGGCCACGTCGATGCGCTTCTCGAGGTTGAAGGTGATGTTGATCTGCGAGATGCCCGGCACCGAGGTGGAGGCGATGTTCTCGATGCCCGGCACGCTGTTGACTGCCGTCTCGAGCAGGTTGGTGACCGCCGAGTCGACGATATCGGGGTTGGCGCCGCGCATCGTCGTCTGCACTGAGATGATCGGAAACTCGATGTACGGCAGCTTGTCCACGCCCATGCGCTGGTAGGCGATGATGCCGAACAGCACCAGCACCGCGTTGAGCATGATCGCCAGCACATGCCGGCGAATCGATAGTTCGGGCAGCGTCATGACTTGCTCCCGGGCGCGGCCTTGGCGGGGGCGCCCCCTTCGCTTGCACCAGCCGCGGCGCCCTCGCCCTTGGCCGGACCCTTGCCGCCACCTTTGGCCTGACCACGCGGACCAGCCACCTGAACCGCCGCGCCATTGGTGAGGAATCCAGCGCCATCCAGCGCCAGCGTTTCACCGCCTTGCAGGCCGCTCACGATCTCGACCAGCCCGTCCTTGCTCAGCCCGATCTCGACGATCTGCTGCGCCACGCGACCGTCCTTGAACAGATAGACGACCCGGCCTGCAGGCCGCAGCACGACGCTTTGCTCCGGGACCACGACGACATTCGACTTCACCGCGGTGACCACCTTGGCGTTGACGGTGCCGCCGCCGCGAAACGAGCCGTCGTTGTCGAACGCCACAATCACATTGACGGCTCGACTGGTGGGCGTGATCGTGGGGCGGATATCGGTGATCTTGGCCTTGACCTCTCGGCCCGGCACCAGCGGAGAGGTGAGCGTGACCGCGCTGCCCGCCTTGAGTCGCTGCGCCGCGCTCTCCGGAAACGGCAGATTCGCGCGCATCTTCTGCACGCCAACCAGGCGGAACATCGGATCGCCCAGCTTGACGTAGTCACCCGTCGCAATCACCAGTTCTTCAACCTGGCCGTCGATCGGCGAGACCACGCGCGTCTTGCGCAACGCGCTGCCGGTGGCATCGACCTTGGCCTTGGCAGCGGCCAGCTGCTCGCGCAAGGCGTTGCGCTGCGCCGTGGAGTCATCAAGGGCGTTGCGCGAAATGAAATTGTTCTCGACGAGCTTGGAGTTGCGCTCGACGATGCGATCCTGTTGCGCGAGCAGCGCTTCCAGCCGTGCGACATCGGCACGATCGGAGCGCCCCTGAATCTCCACGTCGATCGGGTCGATCTCGGCCAGCAGTTGGCCGCGCCGTACTTTCGCGCCGACGTCGGCGAACACCCGCACGACGCGGCCGGCGATCTCGGCGGAAATGCGCGGATCGACGATGTCTTCCAGCGAACCGACCGTTTCCTCGGTGATCTCCAGCGAGCGCACCTCGGCCTTGGTCAACGTGACTACGGTGGCAGGCGGCCCTTTCTTCGCACTCGCGTCGGACTTGGCCGGCGTTGCGCCCTTGCCGCTCTGGTCGGTTGCGGCGGCGCTCTCGCCGCCATTGCGACCGCAGCCCGCGAGGAGGCCTGCACAGACGATCGATACGGCGAATGCTCGTGCGGCTCGCGAATGCATGAAGCGCTGGCCTCCGGCAAATCAGTTTCTATGAGGTTGGAAAG
>CADEDU010000022.1:0-54012 GCA_902826155.1 uncultured beta proteobacterium | reverse complement strand
GTTCGCCCGCGAACAGACTCGCGACCGACTCCCGCTCGCGGACCACGTGGAAAGCATCGCCGTCCACCATTACCTCCGCAGCGCGCGGCCGACTGTTGTAGTTCGAGCTCATGGCCATGCCATAGGCTCCGGCTGACATGATTGCAAGCAAGGAGCCTTCTTCGAGAGCCAGCATGCGGTCCTGCCCCAGGAAGTCGGCCGACTCGCACACCGGCCCGACGATCTGATAGGAGACGGGCTTACCTGCCGTACTGACGACCGGCACGATGTCATGCCACGCTTCGTAGAGCGCCGGTCGCAGCAGGTCGTTCATCGCCGCGTCGACGATCGCGAAATTGCGTTCCTCGCCCTGCTTCACGTACTCGACGCGTGTCAGCAACGCGCCAGCATTGCCGACGATGGCACGGCCCGGCTCGAACAGAATCTTCGCGCGCGTCGATCCCAGCATCGCGAACAGGGATTCGGCGTAGCGGTGCACTTCGGGTGGCGACTCGTCGCGGTATCGCACGCCGAGTCCTCCGCCGACGTCGATATGTTCGAGCGCGATGCCTTCGGCTTCCAGCACCCCGACCAGTTCCAGCACGCGATCGAGCGCGTCGCTGAACGGCGTGAGCTCGGTGATCTGCGAGCCGATGTGCACGTCGACGCCTGCGACCTTCAGCGCGTCGCTGCGCGCGGCCAGCCGATACAGCTCTCTTGCGGTGCGAAACGGCACACCGAACTTGTTGTCCTTCAGTCCGGTCGAGATGTAGGGATGGGTCTGCGGATCAACATCGGGGTTGACCCGGATGGAGATGGGCGCGCGCTTTCCCATTTGCCTGGCGATCGTCTCGATGCGCCGCAGCTCCGGTGCCGACTCGACGTTGAAGCACAGGATCTGCGCCGTCAGCGCCTGGCGGATCTCGGCGCTCGATTTGCCGACACCGGAAAACACCACCTTGCGCGGATCTCCACCGGCTGCGATCACACGCGCCAGTTCGCCCCCGGACACGATGTCGAAGCCGGCACCGAGCCTGGCCAGTACCCCAAGCACGGCGAGGTTCGAATTGGCCTTGAGCGCGTAGCAGATCAACGCATCGCGACCGGCGCAAGCGTCCCGGAACTGCTTGTAGGCGTGTTCGATCGCCGCGCGCGAGTAGACGTAGCACGGCGTGCCCACGGCCTGTGCGATCCGCGAGAGCGGGACGCCTTCTGCGGCCAGCTCGCCGGCTGCGTTACGAGCAAAAGGGATCATCGAGAAAAAGCGATCATCGAGAAAAGGGATTCTCAGCGCGAGCGGCGTGATGGGCCGTCGTCGGTATCGGGTGGTGGCAGGTAGAGCGGCCCTTTGGTACCGCAGGCCGCGAGGCTCGCGACAGCAAGCAGCAGCAGGATCAGGCAGCGCGTGATGCGGCCCATCGCTCTCGTCCTTCGTAAGGGTTTGATGCGTTCGCGACTTTTCGGCGCGGCTAGAACACCTTGCGCTCGCCCTCGACGGGATCAGCCGAAGGCGCAGGCTCGACTGGCCGGGTGCGCGGGGTGAATTCCCGAAAGAAGTACTCGGTGATCTTGCCGTCGGGATCACTCAATCCGGTTTCCGGGTCGATCCGCGCTGCCACCACGCCTTCGGGCTGCTTGAGCGGCACGGCCGGCACGCCCTTCAACGCCTGGCCCATGTAATTCATCCAGACCGGTAGCGCGGCGAACCCTCCGGTTTCCTTGTCACCGAGTCGTCTGGGCTGGTCGAACCCGAGCCAAGCCACTGCGACAAGCGTCCGCTGATAACCGGCGAACCAGGCATCGTTGTAGTCGTTGGTGGTGCCCGTCTTGCCGGCGAGATCGTTGCGGCCGAGCGCCGTGGCGCGCGCGGCGGTGCCTGATCGCACCACGTCGCGCATCATGCTGTCCATGATGAACGCATTGCGCTCGCTCAATACGCGCGGAGCGTCCTTGCCGACACGTACCGGTTTAGCTTCGGCCAGGATGTTGCCGCGGTCATCGACGATCTTGGTGATGAGATAGGGGTCGACGCGATAACCACCGTTGGCGAAGACGCTGTAGCCGCGCGCCATCTGCATCGGCGTGGCCGAGCCGGCGCCGAGTGCCATCGTGAGGTAGGGCGGATGTTTCTCAGCCTCGAAGCCGAACTTGGTGACGAAGTCCTGCGCGAAGCGCGGCCCGATCGCCTGCAGAATGCGGATCGACACCATGTTCTTCGACTTCGCAAGCGCCGTCCGCACACGCATTGGGCCTTCGAATCGACCGTCGTAGTTCTTCGGCTCCCACGCCTGGCTGCCGGTCATCGAGGCATCCATGACGATCTGGTCGTCGTTGACGATGGTGGCGGCGGTGAAGCCTTTCTCGAGCGCAGCCGAGTAGATGAACGGCTTGAAGCTCGAACCGGGCTGCCGCCAGGCTTGCGTGACGCGGTTGTACTTGTTGCGACCGAAATCGAATCCACCCACCAGGGCGCGCACTGCGCCGTCGCGTGGATCGACCGCCACGAATGCCGACTCGACCTCGGGCAACTGCAACAGCTGCCAGTTGCCTTTCTCGTCTTTCTTCACCCGGATGACTGCGCCGCGCGTAATGCGCTTGTCGGCGGGAACCTGGGTGGTCAGGTTGCGTGCAGCGAACCGCAGACCGGCATCGGTGATCTGGATCTCGCCGCCGCGCCGGTACGCGCGTACCAACTTCGGAGAAGCCTCCAGCACGATCGCAGCCGACACATCATCGCTGTCGGCGACTTCCTGCAGTGCTTCCTCGAGTTGCTCGTCGCTTGGCTTGGGCGGAATAGTCAGGTACGCCTCCGGACCGCGATAGCCATGGCGGCGGTCGTAGTCGAGGATTCCCTTGCGTAGCGCGGCGTAGGCTGATTCCTGATCGGCGCGCGAGATCGTGGTGTAGACGCGGAAACCGCGTGTGTACACCTCGTCGGGATAACGCTCGAACAGCGCCTGCCGCACCATCTCCGCTACGAATTCGGCGTGGACCGGGAATTCGATGATCTCGCGACGCACCACCATCGTCGAGGCGGCCTTCTGTGCCTCGGCGAATTGCGTGCTGTTCAGGTAGCCCAGCTCCTGCATCCGGCGCAACACGTAGAGCTGCCGCACCTGAGCGCGTTTCGGATTGACGATCGGGTTGTAGCTCGAGGGCGCCTTCGGCAGCCCGGCAAGCATCGCCGCTTCGGCCGGGCTCAGGTCCTGGATGCTTTTCTGGAAGTACGTCTGCGAGGCAGCGGCGAATCCGTACGCGCGCTGGCCCAGGTAGATGAGGTTGATGTAGGTCTCGAGGATCTGATCCTTCGACAGCGTGGATTCGATCTTGTAGGCGAGCAACACCTCGTACAGCTTGCGCGTGAAGGTGCGTTCGCTCGACAGGAACAGATTGCGTGCGAGCTGCATCGTGATCGTGCTCGCGCCCTGCCTCCGGCCACCGGCCAGGATGTTCGAGTACGCCGCGCGCATCACGCCGACGATATCGACACCGGTGTGCTGATAGAAGCGCTCGTCCTCCGCGGCGATGATCGCGTGCTTGAGGACATCGGGTACTTCGTTGATGCCGACGATCGCGCGGCGCTCTTCGCCGAATTCACCGATCTGCACCCCGTCGGAGGTGTAGATGCGAAGGGGGATCTTGGGCCGGTAATCGGTGAGCGAATCGGTCGGCGGCAGGTTGTCGTAGGCCAGCACCACGACGAACACGCCGATGGCTCCGGTGACCGCAATGAGGCCGATCAGCAGCGAAACCGGAAAAATTATCCAGCGCAGCCAGTTCACAAATTCACGTGGATCAGCACCAAAATGCCATTATATCTCAAAGAGTTGCGACACCCAGTGGGCCGTGACAAAGTTACTTCGATACGTTGTAACTCTGTTGCTACGATGCATCCGCAAGAACGTAAATTTTTACAAATTACTCAATCTGCGGAGTGGTCATTGACCACCGGGGGTATTTCGCTTGCTCGCCGACCTGCTTCAGGGGAAGAACCAGCCTATCGTGGGCGTGGACATCAGTCCATCCTCGATAAAGATGGTCGAACTTGCCGATGCCGGCAAGGGGACGTACCGGATGGAACGGTACGCGATCGAACCGTTGCCCGCCGAGGCGATGACCGACGGCGACATCTCGAACGTCGAACTCGCTACCGAAGCGCTGGCCAAGTGCTACAAGAAACTCGGCACGCGCACGCGGAACGTTGCACTGGCGCTGCCTTCGGCCGCCGTCATCACCAAGCGCATCACCTGCCCGGCCGGGTTGCGTGACGAAGAACTCGAAGCGCAGGTCGAGGGCGAGGCCAACCAGTACATCCCGTTCTCGCTCGACGAGGTCAATCTCGACTTCCAGGTAATGGGGCAGGCCGGTGGCGATGGCAGCGAGGTCGACGTGCTGCTCGCCGCCTCGCGCAAGGAAAAAGTCGAAGACCGCGTCGCGGTGGCCGAGAGTGCCGGCCTGAAAGCCACCGTAATGGACGTCGAATCGTTCGCGATGCAGCACGCGTTCGAACTGGTGCGAGCCAAGCTCCCCAACGGTGGTCGCGACCAGAACGTGGCGATCTTCGATGTCGGGTCGATCGACACCAAGGTGACCATCCTGCGCAACGACGAGGTGGTCTATCAGCGCGAGCAACCGTTCGGCGGCAATACGCTCAACCTGGAGATTCAGCGCCACTACGGCCTGTCGGCCGAAGAGGCCGAGTCGGCCAAGCGATCGGGCAGCCTGCCGGCGAGCTTCGAAACCGAGGTGCTTCGGCCGTTTCTCGAAAACGCAGCGCTCGAAGTGCAACGCGCGTTGCAGTTCTTCTTCACTTCCACGCCGCACAACTCGGTCGAGCACATCGTGCTGGCTGGTGGGTGTGCGTGCTTGCCCGGGCTGGACGAAGCAGTCTCCTCGCGCGTCAAGGTACCGGCGGTGGTGGCCAACCCATTTGCCAACATGCAGATCTCGCAGCGCATCCCGCTCAAGAAGCTGGTCGGTGATGCGCCCTCGCTGATGATCGCCTGCGGGCTCGCGCTGCGGAGGTTCGACCCATGATCCGCATCAACCTGCTGCCGCACCGCGAGGCTGCGCGCAAGCGCCAGAAGCTGCAGTTCTTCGCGTTGCTTGGCGCTTTCGCCGCCAGCGGCCTGATCGGTTGGGGCGCGGTGCATCTGTTCATCGCCGAGCAGATCAGCCATCAGGCGAGCCGCAACGATTTCCTCAAGAAGGAAAACGCGCGCCTGGACAAGGAGATCGACGAGATCAAGAAGCTGCGCGAGGAAGTCGCCGCACTGCTTGCACGCAAACAGGTCATCGAGACGCTGCAGGCCGACCGTTCGCAATCGGTGCAACTGCTCGATGAGTTGGCCAAGCAGACGCCCGACGGGGTGTATCTGCGTGGCGTGAAGCAGCAGGGCATGCGGGTCAACGTCACCGGCTATGCGCAGTCCAACGCTCGCGTCTCGGCATTCATGCGCAACATCCAGAGCTCGCCTTACATCGAGAACCCGCAGCTGGTCGAGATCAAGGCCTCCACCGTCAACAATCGGCGCCTGTCGGAGTTCAACCTCGACCTGTCGGTCAAGCGCACGCCCGCTCCGGACGCGCCCAAGCGCGGCACCGCGGCCGATGCCGCCAAGCAAGGTCCCGCCGCGCAGACGGTCCCAGCGGCCGGCAACAAGGGGTAATCGGCCATGGCGCTCGCCAATCAATTTCGCAATCTGAACTGGAACCAGCCTTGGTCGTTGCCGCTGGCTCCCAAACTGATCCTGATGGTCGCGGTACCGATCGCGATGCTTGCCGCCGCGTGGGCGCTCGACTGGCGCGGCCAGTACGAGGATCTCGACGCCGGCCAGCGCGAGGAGCAGCAGCTCAAGGAGCAGTACAAGCTCAAGAAGGGCCAGGCGGTCAATCTTGACCTGTACCGCGAGCAACTGCGCGAGATCAATACGACCTTCGGTGCGCTGCTCAAGCAGTTGCCCAACAAGTCGCAGATGGAAGCGCTGATCGTCGAGGTCAACCAGGCCGGACTGGGCCGCGGCCTGCAGTTCGAGCTCTTCAAGCCGGCTTCGCAGGAGACCATGCGCGAGTTCTACGCCGAGTTGCCGATCAACCTGAAGATCCTCGGCACGTATCACGACATCGGCGCATTCGCCACCGACATCGGCCAGCTCTCGCGGATCGTCACGCTCAACGACATCTCGCTGGCGGTTTCCAAGGACGGCAACCTCACGCTGGACACCGTGGCCAAGACCTTCCGCTATCTCGACGAGGACGAACTGGCGGCGCAGAAGCGCACCAGGGAAGCCGCGAACAAGGCGACCAAGAAATGAACCGACTGTTGATAGCTGCCGCGGCGCTCGCCCTGGCCGCCTGCGATGGCGGTGAGCACCGCGATCTGCAACGTGAATTGCAGGAGATGACGCAGGACATGCGCGGACGGGTGGATCCGCTGCCTACGGTCAAGCCTTACGAGCCGTACGCGTACTCGTCGTTCAACCTGGCCGAGCCGTTCGCGCCGGGCAAGATCAAGCTGGACAACAAGGCCGGCAACGCATCGGAAGGCGCCAATACCGAGCTCGCTACGTTCCACCAGAACCGCGCGAAAGAGCCGCTCGAAGCCTACCCGCTCGAGTCCTTGAAGATGGTTGGCATGTTGGCGCGTGGCAGGGATCACCACGCGCTGGTACGTGCCGATGCGGGCCTGTATCGGATCCGGATCGGCAATTACATGGGGCAGAACTTTGGCGTCGTCACCAAGATCAACGATGGCGAGATCGTTCTGAAGGAACTGATTCAAGACGGAAGCGGGGACTGGACCGAACGGTCGAGCAGCCTGCTGCTGCAGGAAGCGGAGGGCAAGAAATGATTAAGGGGCTCACCTTCCTGGCGCGAGTGCTCTCGATCGGAGCGGCGCTGGGGTTCTCGTCAACGTTGGCGTACGCGCAGAACGCGATCGAATCGTTCGCCGCCACGCAGCAGGGCAATCGTGTCGTCCTGCGCGTGACCACCAAGGAACCGCTGACCGCGGTGCCGCCGAATTTTTCGATCTCGCAGCCGGCGCGCATCGCGTTCGATTTCTCCAACACGCTGAACGCAACCGGTCGCGCCTCGCAGGAGATCAATCGCGGCGATCTGCGCGCGGTGATCATGGCGCAGGCGGGTGACCGCACGCGCCTGGTGCTCAACCTGTCGAACATGATGGCCTACGAGGCCCAGGTCGAAGGCAAGAACCTGGTGGTGCAGCTCACCCCCGCCGCCAGCGCGGCCGCCTCGGCCCGCCCGGCCGGAACGGCCGAGCGCTTCGCCGAAGGCAGCGGTGCCTCCGACTACGGCATCAAGGACATCGACTTTCGCCGCGGTTTGAACGGCGAGGGCCGGGTCATCATCGACCTGACCGATTCGCGCACCGGCGTCGATGTGCGCCAGCAAGGCGCCAATCTGATCGTCGAGTTCCAGCGCGCCAAGCTGCCCGACAACTTGCGCCGACGCATGAACGTGCTCGACTTCGGCACCCCGGTCCAGGCGATCAACGCCTTCCCGCAGGGTAACAACGTGCGGCTGGTGATCGAACCCAAGGGCCTGTGGGAGCACAACGCCTACCAGACCGACACGCAGTTCGTGGTCGAAGTGAAGCCGGTGCAGCACGACCCGAACAAGCTCACGCAGGGCACGCGCGGCGGCTACAAGGGCGAGAAGCTTTCGCTCAACTTCCAGAATATCGATGTGCGCAGCGTGCTCAACGTGATCGCTGATTTCACCGATCTGAACATCATCACCAGCGACACGGTGCAGGGCAACCTCACGCTGCGGCTGAAGGATGTGCCCTGGGATCAGGCGCTCGACATCATCCTGCAGACCCGTGGTCTGGACATGCGCAAGAACGGCAACGTGCTGTGGATCGCCCCGCGCGACGAGCTGGCCACCAAGGAGAAGCTCGAACTCGAAGCGCGCAACCAGGTCGCGGATCTGGAGCCGCTGCGCACCGAGACGTTCCAGCTGTCGTACGCGAAAGCCGCCGACGTCGCCAAGATTCTGAGCGATGCGCAACAGAAGATCCTGTCCAAGCGCGGCAGCGCGGTGGTCGATGCGCGCACCAACCAGATCTTCGTGCAGGACGTCGGTGCCCGCCTCGACGACGTGCGCCGCATCATCGCCAAGACCGACATTGCTGTGCGTCAGGTGATGATCGAAGCGCGCATCGTCGAAGCCGATGACCAGTTCGGCCGCTCGCTCGGTGCACGTCTGGGCGTGCACATGAACAACGGCTTCAATACCAATCCGCGCTACTCCATCGGCGGCGGTATCGCTGACACCGGCTTTCATACCGGGCAGACCAGCACCACGCCCGATTTCGTCCGCGATTCCACGTCGGTGAACCTGCCCGCTCTGAGCACCTTCAGCGCTGCGCAGGCCGGTCAGTTCTCGACCATCCTGTTCAACTCGGCGATGACCCGATTCCTCAATCTGGAACTCACCGCACTGGAATCCGATCGCAAGGGCAAGGTGATCTCCAGCCCGCGCGTGGTCACGGCCGACAACAAGGAAGCCAGCATCGAGCAGGGTGAGGAGATCCCGTATCAGCAGGCGACCTCCAGCGGCGCGACTTCGATCTCGTTCCGCAAGGCCGTGCTCTCGCTCAAGGTAAAGCCGCAGATCACGCCCGACAGCAACGTGCTGATGGAAGTGCAGGTCAACAAGGACAACCGCGGCGTGCAGACCACTGCCGGCCCGGCGATCGACACCCGCAACGTCAAGACGCAGGTGCTGGTCGAGAACGGCGGCACCGTGGTGATCGGCGGCATCTACATCCAGGACGAAAGCGTGCAGGTGAACAAGGTTCCGCTGCTCGGTGACCTGCCTGGCATCGGCTTGCTGTTCCGCAATCAGCTCAAGAACGACTCCAAGAAAGAGCTGCTGGTGTTCATCACGCCGCGCATCGTCGACGACCGTCTCAGCATCCGCTAAATCCTCCCTTTTAGCGGACTTCGGGCCGGGCTTTGCTCGGCTCTTTTCTTTTTTCAGGCGACAAACTCAGCGAAGACTGATCGCCTGGTGTGATCGGGCCGCGGCGGCCTACCCTGCAGGCCCGCTCGACTACAATCGGCCGCATGCAATCGAGCGGCAATATCTTCCTGGTCGGGCTGATGGGCGCGGGTAAGACCACCGTGGGCAAGTCGCTCGCCCGCCGCCTGGGCAAGACGTTCCACGACGCCGACCACGTTCTCGAGGAACGCACCGGAGTGTCGATTCCGGTGATCTTCGAAATCGAAGGCGAGGCGGGCTTTCGCGCGCGCGAAGCGCAGGTGATCGCCGATCTCACGTTGCTCGACAACGTCGTGCTCGCCACCGGCGGCGGCGCGGTGCTGCGCGAGGACAATCGCGAGCACCTTGCTGCCCGCGGCTTCGTCATCTATCTGTGCGCGCAACCGCGCGACCTGTGGATGCGCACTCGCCATGACGCGAACCGTCCGCTGCTGCGGACCGGCGATCCGCTGGCGCGGCTCGAAGAGCTGTATGCCGCACGCGATCCACTGTATCGATCGGTTGCCGATCTCGTGGTGGAAACCGGGCGTCAGCGCGTCGGCGCGCTGGTTTCGCAGTTACTCGACCGATTGCCGCAGACATGCAAACTCTCCGCGTAGCCCTCTCCGATCGCGCCTATCCGGTCCATGTCGGCGCCGGCCTGCTGCAGCAGCCCAGGCTGTTGCTCGATACGCTGAGCAAACCGCGCGCTACGATCGTCACCAATGAAACCGTCCTTCCGCTCTACGCGCATAGCGTAGCGGCCGCACTTCAAGGCGCGGGCGTGAAGGTCGTGACCGCCGTGCTTCCCGACGGCGAGGAATACAAAACCGCCAAGAGCCTCGATCTCATCTGGGAGACGATGCTGCGCGCGCGCTGCGATCGACAGACCACGGTTATCGCGATAGGCGGTGGCGTAGTGGGCGACCTGGCCGGATTCGCGGCGGCCACATACATGCGCGGCGTGCCGTACGTTCAGGTGCCGACGACATTGCTGGCGCAGGTCGACAGCTCGGTGGGCGGCAAGACGGCGATCAATCATCCGCTCGGCAAGAACATGATCGGCGCGTTCTACCAGCCGGTCAGCGTCATCGCCGACATTGCAACGTTGAGCAGTCTGCCCGAGCGCGAACTGCGAGCCGGACTGGCCGAAGTGATCAAGCACGGCCTGATCCTCGATCGTGAATTTTTCGTCTGGCTCGAAGCGAACATCGAACGGCTGCTCGCGCGCGAGCCCGAAGCACTGACCCATGCGGTGTCGCGCTCGATCGCGATCAAGGCCGGCGTGGTGGCGATCGATGAGCGCGAGACGGGCCCACGCGCGCTGCTGAATCTCGGTCACACCTTTGGCCATGCGATCGAAGCGGGCCTGGGCTTCGGCACCTGGCTGCATGGCGAGGCGGTGGGCACCGGCATGATCATGGCTGCCGACCTGTCGTGCCGGCTCGGCCGAATCGGCGCCAACGATCTGCAACGGGTGCGGGCGTTGATTGCGAAGACCGGCTTGCCGTTGCAAGGTCCAAATCTCGGCACCGATCGCTACCTGGAGCTGATGAGCCTCGACAAGAAGGTCGCCGACGGGCGCATCCGGCTAGTCTTGCTGGACGAAATCGGCCGAGCCGCCATCGCCGAGAGCACCCCGCCCGAGGCGTTGCGCGCGAGCCTCGAACACAACGTCAGTGACTCAACTTCAACCGCGGCAACGAACTGAACCGATCGATCGCATCAACCCGGCATCTGCAAGAGCATGAGCCGGTAGGATTTCACCCGCTCGAACTGCGCCTGGGTCCGATCGCCCGACAGGTATTTGCGGTGGATCTTTTCCAGCTTGTGGCGAAACAGCCAGCGCAGCGCGCGCGTAAGTACTGGCCGGCGTGAATGCAAAAACGTGCCGAGCGTGGTCACCGCGGGCGCTATCCGGTTCGACAGCAGGTCTTCGACGAGCGCGAGGTTCGGGCTCATGTTCGAGGTGATATCGCGGTCGCTCAGGATCGTCATCGCCGCGCCCTCGACCCCGCGGTAGAGCTGGTCGAGGTGATGACCGCCGCCGAAGTTGCCCCCTTCAGCCGTACCCGTCGGGTTGCTTCTGAAGAAATCGCACACGACAACCAGTCCGCGAGGACGCATGACGCGCCCGAGCATCTTGAGCGACTGGTCAATCGGTATGTACTGAAAGCTTTCCGAGAAGATGGCCACGTCGTACGCGGCGGAACGCTCGGGCGCCGGAAAATCCTCGAATCGGCACTCGAACACCGTCGCCCCGCGCTGACCCTGTCGGGCGAGTCGCTCCATCACCATGCGATGCAGCGTCGCCGAAGGGACCACGCCCTCGGCCTCGTAACCCAGCTGCAGCAATATGCTCAGCAACTTGCCGGTACCGCACCCGATATCTAGAACCCGTCCGGATTGCGCGTGCCCAGCTACGCATTCGACCAGTACCGAGTTGTATTGCGCCTGCGCGGCGGGCAGGTTCGCCAGGGTGATCTGATCACCCGCGTTCCACCAGCCGTAGTGCAGGTCGTCGACCTGGAACAGCTGCTGGGCGAGCAACAGGCCCGCCTCGCGTGAATCCATCCTGGCCATGGCCAGGACCTCCTTTCCTTGCTTTGAAGCGGAACTCCAACCGGGCGCCTGGATACCGGCCCCATGCGGCACGCATCTCGACTCGTGAGCCCAATGGCGGCTCGATCGAGGCGTCACTGTGGGGGGTGATCCTGAGAGCGACGTGCTGTCGGAGGTCCCGCCTGTGTCTGTTGTGGTAGTGGGTCGTTGATGCAGCAGATGTGTCGCAACAGCGCCGATGCCGGTCGATCAGATCAAAGCGACTTGTGATTCGCGCTCGGCGGCGCACGCCCTGCAGTGTCGCACCTCCCCGGCAAGCTCGCTTGCTTGCATCGATCGGTTGCGACCCGATGGCCCGTTCCGGTGGCTGCATCCAGCTGATTTTGTTGGACGAAACAGGCATCGCCGAGTGGATACTGCCCGCCCCTTTTGCGCTCGACCTTCGAACAGGGCGCTGACTGACATTCCCTGGTCGTGCGCCGAGGCGCAACGGGTCGGGAGCGAAGGCTCGGCGGGTCGTGCGAAGTAACGCACCGTGTCGGGGCGGTTGCGGCTTTGCAGCAAGTCCGCTAACTGCTTGAGAGAACAGGGGTTGGCGGGTATATTCAGCCATTCCCCCCGCAATTCCGTGATGGCGTGAGTGCGCGCGTCGCACGGCCGGCTCCGTGAAATCGTTCACGTCGAGTCGCCGCTCCCGCGCGCCGTTCATCGCCGTCGATCCGCGGGACGGGAGCGCCATTCGGCGCTAATCCGATTCGAGGTGGTTATCGTGTCCTCAGCAAGCGCTCTTCCGCAACGACAAGGCCTGTACGACCCCGCCAATGAACACGACGCCTGTGGCGTCGGTTTCGTCGCGCACATCAAGGGCAAGAAGAGCCACGCGATCATCGAGCACGGCCTGTTGATCCTGAAGAACCTGACGCACCGCGGCGCGGTCGGCGCTGATCCGAAGGCGAGCGACGGCGCGGGCATCCTGATCCAGATGCCCGATCAGTTCCTCCGCGAAGAGATGGCCAAGCAGGGCGTGAAGCTGCCTCGCTTCGGCCAGTATGGCGTGGGCATGGTGTTCCTGCCGCGCGAACCGGCCTCGCGTCTGGCGTGCGAATACGAGATCGAGCGTGCGATCAAGGACGAAGGACAGGTGCTGCTTGGCTGGCGTGACGTGCCGGTCGACCCTTCCGACCTCGGCGAATCGGTCAAGCGCGTCGAGCCGGTGATGCGGCAGGTGTTCATCGGACGAGGCGCCGATGTCACCGTCACCGACGCGCTGGAGCGCAAGCTCTACATCATCCGCAAATCGTCGGGACACGCGATCCAGGCGCTCAAGCTCGCCCACGGCAAGCAGTTCTACGTGCCGTCGATGTCGGCGCGCACGATCGTCTACAAGGGCATGTTGATGGCCGATCAGGTCGGCAAGTACTACCTCGACCTGCAGGACCCGCGGCTCGTGTCGGCCCTCGCGTTGGTGCATCAGCGCTTTTCCACCAACACGTTCCCGTCGTGGGATCTTGCGCATCCGTTCCGCATGATCTGCCACAACGGCGAGATCAACACGCTGCGCGGCAACGTCAACTGGATTCGCGCGCGGCAGGGCGCGATCTCCAGCCCGATCCTCGATACCGATCTGAACAAGATCTGGCCGCTGATCTATGACGGGCAGTCCGATTCGGCGTCGTTCGACAACGCGCTCGAGCTGCTGGTGATGAGCGGCTACTCGATCGCCCACGCGATGATGATGATGATCCCCGAGGCGTGGGAGAAGCACACCTCGATGGACGAGAGCCGGCGCGCCTTCTACGAGTACCACGCTGCGATGATGGAGCCGTGGGACGGGCCGGCCGCGATCGCCTTTTCTGATGGCCGTGTGATCGGCGCGACGCTCGATCGCAACGGATTGCGTCCGGCGCGCTATCTGGTCACCGATGACGACCTGGTGATCATGGGTTCGGAGTCTGGCTGCCTGCCGATTCCGGAAGAGCGCATCCTCAAGCGCTGGCGTCTGCAGCCCGGACGCATGTTCCTGGTCGATCTCGAGAAGGGCCGCATCATCGACGATCAGGAGCTCAAGGAATCGCTGGCGAGTGGGCGCCCCTACGGCGAATGGATCGAGCGCATCCGGGTGAAGCTCGACGACATCAACGCCACCGCCGACAAGCGCGAGGCCCCGCGCGCCTCGCTGCTCGATCGCCAGCAGGCGTTCGCGTACACGCAGGAGGACGTCAAGTTCATCCTCACGCCGATGGCGGGCAACGGCGAGGAGCCGATCGGCTCGATGGGCAACGACTCGCCGCTGGCGGTGCTGTCGAACAAGAACAAGACGCTCTACCACTACTTCAAGCAGCTGTTCGCGCAGGTCACCAATCCGCCGATCGATCCGATCCGCGAGGACCTGGTGATGAGTCTGGTGTCATTCGTCGGCCCCAAGCCCAACCTGCTTGGCATCGACGAGATGAACCCGCCGCTGCGTCTGGAGATCAGCCAGCCCGTCCTCGATTTCGACCAGATGGAGGCGATCCGACACGTCGAGCGATACACCGACGGCAAATTCAAATCGCTCGAACTCGATATCACCTATCCGGCAGCCTGGGGCATGGAGGCGATCGAGGCGCGCCTGGCGAGCATTGCGGCGCAGGCCGAAGACGCGGTGCGCTCGGGCTACTCGATCATCGTCATCTCCGATCGCATGGTCGATCGCGAGCGCGTCGCCATTCCGGCGCTGCTCGCACTCTCGGCCGTGCATCAGCATCTGGTGAACAAGGGCTTGCGCACCAGCACCGGCCTGGTAGTCGAGACCGGTTCGGCGCGCGAGGTGCATCACTTCGCCCTGCTGGCGGGTTACGGCGCCGAGGCGATCCATCCCTATCTGGCGATGGAGACGGTCGTTGCGCTGCCGGGCTTGGCCTCTGATATCGACGCCAAGAAGGCGCTGAAGAACTACGTCAAAGCGATCGGCAAAGGGCTGATGAAGGTGATGTCGAAGATGGGCATCTCCACCTACATGTCCTATACCGGCGCGCAGATCTTCGAGGCGGTCGGGTTGGAGAAGACGTTCGTCGACAAGTACTTCACCGGTACCGCTTCCAACGTGGAAGGCATCGGCGTGTTCGAAATCGCCGAGGAGGCGGTGCGCATCCATCGCCAGGCGTTCAGCGACGACCCGGTGCTCTCTGCCGCGCTCGATGCGGGCGGCGAATATGCGTTCCGCGTGCGTGGCGAGGAGCACATGTGGACGCCCGATGCGGTCGCCAAGCTGCAGCACGCGGTGCGTTCCAGCTCTTATTCGACGTACAAGGAGTACGCGCAGATCATCAACGATCAGTCCAGGCGGCACATGACGTTCCGCGGACTGTTCGAGTTCCGCGCCGATCGTTGCACGCCGATTCCGATCGACGAAGTCGAATCGGCGAGCGAAATCGTGAAGCGGTTCTCCACCGGCGCGATGTCGCTCGGGTCGATCTCGACCGAGGCTCACACCACGCTCGCGATCGCGATGAATCGCATCGGCGGCAAGTCGAACACCGGCGAAGGTGGTGAAGATCGCCGGCGCTTTGCTCCGGTCAAGGCCGGCGAGACGCTGCAATCGCGCTTGGGCAAGGGCCGCATCGAAGCCGATACCGCGCTCGTCGACGGCGATTCGATGAAATCGAAGATCAAGCAGGTCGCCTCCGGCCGCTTCGGCGTCACGGCGGAGTATCTGGCCAGTGCCGAGCAGATCCAGATCAAGATGGCTCAGGGCGCCAAGCCCGGTGAAGGCGGGCAGCTTCCGGGGCGCAAGGTGTCGGAATACATCGCCGAGTTGCGTTACGCGACGCCGGGGGTCGAGCTGATCTCGCCACCGCCGCATCACGACATCTACTCGATCGAGGATCTGGCGCAGCTCATCCACGACCTCAAGAACGCCAATCACCGCGCATCGATCAGCGTGAAGCTGGTCTCCGAAGTCGGCGTGGGCACGGTCGCGGCCGGTGTCGCCAAGGCCAAGGCCGATCACGTGACGATTTCCGGCCACGACGGCGGCACCGGTGCCTCACCGTGGTCATCGATCAAGCATGCCGGCACTCCGTGGGAGTTGGGTTTGGCCGAGACCCAGCAGACGCTGGTGCTGAACGGCTTGCGCGGGCGCATCGCGGTGCAGGTCGACGGGCAGATGAAGACCGGTCGCGACGTCATAGTCGGCGCCATGCTCGGTGCCGACGAGTTCGGTTTTGCCACCGCGCCGCTGGTCGCCGAGGGCTGCATCATGATGCGTAAGTGCCACCTGAACACCTGCCCGGTGGGCGTGGCCACGCAGGATCCGGTGCTGCGCAAGAAGTTCCAGGGCAAGCCCGAGCACGTCATCAACTATTTCTT
Organism: uncultured beta proteobacterium; assembly: GCA_902826155.1. Next base: position 38,115 of record CADEDU010000022.1, on the reverse strand, counting down.
CTTCGTTGCCGAAGAGGCGCGCTCGATCATGGCGAGCCTGGGCGTGCGCAGGCTCAACGATCTGATCGGCCGCGCCGACCTGCTCGACATGAAGAAAGGCATCGAGCACTGGAAGGCGCGCGGGCTGGACTTCGCCAAGGTGTTTCATCAGCCCAAGGTCGGTCCGGAGATCGCGCGCTTCCACACCGAATCGCAGGACCATGGCGTGGATCGAGCGATCGACAATCGGCTCATCGAGCTGGCTGCGCCGGCTCTCGAGCGCGGCGAGAAGGTGTCGATCGACATGCCGATCCGCAACATCAATCGGACAGCCGGCACCATGCTTTCGGGCGAGGTCGCGCGCCGCTATGGTCACGATGGATTGCCCGACGACACGATCCACGTGCGTTTCGCGGGCTCGGCGGGACAGAGCCTCGGTGCGTTCCTGTCCAAAGGCATCACGATCGAGCTGATCGGTGATACCAACGATTACTGCGGCAAAGGGCTCTCGGGCGGGCGGATCAGCGTTCAACCCTCGCCCAAGTTCCGTGGCGAACCCACGCAGAACATCATCACCGGCAATGTCGTGCTGTACGGTGCGATCGCCGGCGAGGCGTACTTCCGCGGCGTGGCCGGCGAGCGCTTCGCGGTGCGCAACTCAGGCGCGCATGCGGTGGTGGAAGGCGTCGGCGATCATGGTTGCGAATACATGACCGGCGGCACGGTCGTGGTGCTCGGCATGACGGGTCGGAACTTCGCGGCCGGCATGTCCGGAGGTATCGCCTACGTGCTCGACGAAGACGGCGATTTCGATAAGCGCTGCAACGCGTCGATGGTCGAGCTGGAGCCGGTGCTGTCGGAGGCCGAGCAGCACTCGAAACTCCCGCGCGAGATCTGGCACATGGGCCTGGCCGATGAAGTGCTGCTCAAGCGCCTGATCGAGCAGCACGCCAAGTACACCAACAGCCGGCGCGCGCAGGACATCCTCAAGAACTGGGGCCAGTATCGTGCGCAGTTCGCCAAGGTGTTTCCGAAAGAGTACCGGCGTGCGCTCGCCGAACTCGGTCAGAAGCGCATGGCGGCGTAGCGCTCTTCGAGCCGACGCGCGAACCTCCGCCACGAGAATTTCCAAGGCATGCATGGTCGCCGGTCGTTGATCGGCGACGCAACCTCACGCAATCGGGCAACAGCAAATGGGCAAGGTCACCGGATTCCTCGAGTATCAGCGCCTGCAAGAGGCGAGCGAACCGCGCGAAGGACGGGTGAAGCACTATCGCGAGTTCGTGCTGCACCTGACCGATCAGGAAGCGTCGATCCAGGGCGCGCGCTGCATGGACTGCGGCATTCCGTTCTGCATGAGCGGCTGTCCCGTCAATAACATCATTCCGGACTGGAACGACCTGGTCTACAAGCAGGACTGGAAGCGCGCGCTCGACACGCTGCACTCGACCAACAATTTCCCCGAGTTTACCGGCCGTGTCTGCCCGGCACCTTGTGAAGAAGCGTGCACGCTCAACATCAACAACGATCCGGTCGGCATCAAGTCGATCGAGCACGCCATCATCGACAAGGGCTTCGAGATGGGCTGGGTGGTGCCGCAGCCGCCCAAGCGTAGAACCGGCAAGCGCGTCGCGGTGGTTGGCTCGGGCCCCGCGGGCATGGCTGCCGCGCAGCAGTTGGCGCGCGCCGGGCACGACGTCGTGCTGTTCGAAAAGAACGACCGCATCGGCGGCCTGCTGCGCTACGGCATTCCCGATTTCAAGATGGAAAAGCATCTGATCGATCGTCGCGTCGAGCAGATGCGTGCCGAGGGCGTCGAGTTCCGCACCAGTCATTGGGTGGGCAGTGGCGCACCTGCCGATGGCGCGAAGTTCACGCAGGTCGACGTCAAGAAGTTGGCGGCCGAGTTCGATGCCACGGTGCTGAGCGGTGGTGCGGAGCAGCCGCGCGATCTGCCGATTCCCGGTCGGCAACTCGATGGCGTGCACTTCGCCATGGATTTCCTGCCGTTGCAGAATCGCCGTGTAGCCGGCGACAAAAACGTGCGCGAACTGTGGGCAAATGGCAAGCACGTCGTGGTGATCGGCGGTGGCGACACCGGCTCGGATTGCGTCGGCACCTCGAATCGGCACGGCGCGAAATCAGTCACCCAGTTCGAGTTGCTGCCGCAGCCGCCCGAGCACGAATTCAAGCCTCTTACCTGGCCTTACTGGCCGATCAAGCTGCGCACGTCGTCTTCGCACGAGGAGGGCGCGGCGCGCGACTGGTCGGTGGCGACCAAGGCGTTCATCGGCGCCGACGGCAAGGTCACCGGACTGAAGGCGGTGCGGTTGCAATGGGAAAAGGATTCTTCCTCAGGCCAGACGAAGATGACGGAAGTACCCGGCAGCGAGTTCATGCTTCCGGCTGATCTGGTGCTGTTGGCGATGGGTTTCGTCGGCCCGGTCAGCGTGGGACTTCTCAAGGAGCTCGCGGTCGAGCTCGATCCGCGTGGCAACGTGAAAGCCACGACCGAAGGTCCGGGCGCATATCAGACATCGATCCCGAAAGTGTTCGCGGCTGGTGATGTGCGCCGCGGGCAGTCGCTCGTGGTGTGGGCGATTCGCGAAGGGCGGCAGTGCGCGCGGGCGGTCGATGAATTCCTGATGGGCGCTTCGGATCTGCCGCGATAACCGGACGCTTTAGCGCTCGATCCGGAAAAGAAAAAACCGCACGGCAAGCCGTGCGGTTTTTTCTTTCATCCACCGCGCCGACGATCCCAAGCGCGAGCGGCGGAGACCCTTCTCGTTGCGCTAGCGATCAGCTCGGCGCGCCGCGGGTTTCGCGGGTCGCTCGGGTATGGCTGCCGGACGTGGCGGTTCGATGCGCGGCGCCTCGGCGCGCGGCGGAAGCGGCAACGCGACCGGAGGCGGCGTCACGCGCGAATTCCAGAGCGGCACGTGATACGGGAACTCCGCGTAGCGGTTGAACAGCGTCGGGGCGTGATCGCAGTCGGCCCACTGCTCGGCGATGCAACGCTGGCGCCAGCTGTGCAGCAGCGCGCCCTCGCGCGTGTCTTGACGGGTGCTGTGCTCCATCCAGCGGGCGACTTGTTCGCGATGATCGCGATCAACCCGTGCGCGCATCAAATCGTCGGCCAGCCGTGCCGCGCGCGCGGTGCTGTCGGGCGAGGGCGGCACGACCATCAGACGGTTCATCGTGCGGTCCATCTTGTGTGCGGAGCGGCCCTGCGGCGCCGAATCGGAATAATTGACGACACCACGTTCGTCGACCCACTTGTAGACGTCGGCAGACACCGCGCCCGAGGTGAGGAGCAACAGCGAGCCGATCAGGGCGCTGAGGTGTCGGCGCGCGCTCGGCACACGGGGAACACGAGGCAAACGGGACACACAGGGCACACCGGCCAGAGTGAGCGCGCCAGGCGCCGCGATCGCGGTAGGGATGATCGATTGGTTAGTCACGGGCTTACCTCCTTTGTGTACGTATGCCCGTTAGTTTGACGCCGCACGCTAAGCGATGGTCACTCCTGCGCGCGCTACAACAAACGTTTGCGAATCCAGGTCACCGCCACTTCGGCGACGATCACCACGATGAAGATCGAGGCAAGCACCGTGGCGACGCGGGGCCACTGAAACAGGTTCAGCGCGGTGTCCAATGCCATGCCGATGCCACCGGCACCGACCAGCCCGAGGACCGCCGATTCGCGCACGTTGATATCCCAACGAAACAACGAGATCGACCAGAACGCCGGCGCGATCTGCGGCCAGTAGCCCTTGGTCACCACGCTTGCCCAGGGTGCGCCAGCCGCGGTGAGCGCTTCGATCGGACCGGGTTGCGCCTCTTCCAGCGCTTCGCCGACGAGCTTGCCGACGAAGCCGATCGATCGGAACGCGATGGCAAGTGTGCCGGCCAGTGCGCCGGGCCCGAACACTGCGACGAACAGCAGCGCCCAGACGAGCGAATTCACCGAACGTGACGCCACCAGCAACAACTTCGCAACGTAGTTGATCGGCGCGAACGGTGTCACATTGTGGGCAGCCAGCAAACCGAGCGGCACCGCCATGATGATCGACAGGATCGTGCCGAGCGAGGCGATGTGCAGCGTCTCGACCAGCGCGTCATGCACGCCGCCGGGGTAGTGCGCCCAATCGATCGGCCACATGCGGGTGAGCAGATCGCGCACCTGTTCGGGCGCATCGATCAGAAACTCAGGGATGAGTTCGATCGATCGCACCGACGCCGCCACCGCCGCGACGATCCCCAGGTACACCGTGAAGCACGCGTATCGCTGGCCGGCGCTGAACCGATGCCAAACGCGTGGCGAGTGCGATACGTTCGCGGGCGCGATCGACTGGGTCATCAGAGCCGGGTGGTCAGAAAGGAGTCCATCGGCAGCGCGCGATCAGTCTTCGGTGGCACGCGCGTCGCTGGCGAACACCTTGCGCACGCGCACCGCCAGCACTTCACCGATCATGATCATCGCGATGATCGCGATCAGGATCGCGCAGACGAAGTCGTAATCGAACCGTTGGAACGCCGCGAACAGCGTGCCACCGATGCCGCCCGCGCCGACGATGCCAACCATCGTCGAGTTGCGCAGGTTGGAGTCGAGCTGATAGGTGGCGAAGCCGACGAATCGCGACAGCACCTGCGGCACGACCCCGTAGGTCACAACGCTCATGAATGGCGCACCGCTCGCGCGCACCGCCTCGACCTGCTTGGGTGAGATCTCCTCGATCGCCTCGGCGAACAGCTTGGCGATGAAACCGATCGAGGCGACGATCAACGCGAGCACGCCGGCCAGCGCGCCGAACCCCACCGCCTTGACGAACAGGATCGCCACGATCACCGGATGAAACGTGCGGCACGCGGCGATGACCGCGCGCGCCGGCCAGGTCACCCACATCGGCATCAGATTGCGCGCCGCGGCCAAGCCGATCGGCAGCGACAGCAGCACGCCGAAGAACGAGGCGAGCACCGCGATTTCGAGCGATTCGGTCAGACCCTTGTAGAGCGATTCGGGCTGGGCGATCTCAGGTGGAAACATGCGGCCGAGGAATTTCGCGCCGTTGTCCAGGCCGGTCACGAATCGTTCCCAGGTGAAGTCCAGTTGCGCCGTGGCGTAGACGACGTACGCGGCCAGCAGCAGCCACAGCCCGCGGCGCCACCCTTGCGGAGCGAATGCGCGGCGCGGCTCGGTGGTCACGCGCGGCTCACTGCAGCCAGTCCTGGCCGCCGTAGATGCCACGCAGCTGCGCCTCGTCGAGTTGCGCGGGCGGGCCGTCGTACACGATGCGGCCACCCGACATGCCGATGATACGTTCGGCGAATCGCTTGGCGAGTTCCACGTCGTGCATGTTCACCAGCGCCGGGATCCGCTGCTGCGCGCACAGATCGCGGATGAGGCCCATGATCTCCACCGACGTACGCGGGTCGAGCGACGAGGTGGGTTCATCGGCCAGCAGCAGCTGCGGGCTTTGCATGAGCGCGCGCGCAATCCCCACGCGCTGGCGTTGACCTCCGGAGAGACTGTCGGCGCGCTGCGTTGCGAAGCTGCCGAGCCCCACCGCGTCGAGCAGCGTGAATGCGCGGTCGATGTCCTGCTGCGGGTAGCGGCGCAGCCATGCTTTCCACACCGACACATAACCGAGCCGGCCGCACAGCAGGTTCTCCATCACCGAGAGCCGCTCGACCAGGTTGTACTCCTGGAACACCATGCCGATGCGCCGGCGGGCTCGGCGTAGTGCCACACCCGATAACCTGGTGAGATCGGTGTCGCCGAACAGAATCGAGCCGGCGCTCGGCTCGACCAGCCGGTTGATGCATCGGATCAGCGTGCTCTTACCGGTGCCCGAGGGCCCGATGATGGCGGTGAGCCCGGTGCCGGCGATCTGCAGGTCGATGCCCTGCAGCACCGGCCGGCCACGCACGTATTCCTTCTGCAAGCCATTGATCGCGAGCGCGGCGGACTGGGCCACGGCCTCAGTTTCCGCGTGGCGTTGGAGCCTGATCCGGGGCGAACCGTGGTCGCATCACTGCTTCTTCTTCGCCTCGGCGGCCTTCTTGCGCGCTTCTTCCTCGCGCTTGGTTTCCTTCTCGTAAGCGGCGCGATTGAACTTCTCGCCACTACCCTCGGCCACCTTGCGCACCAATGCCCATTCCTTCTGATAAGTGATCGGATAGAAGCGGTCGGCGCCATCGAACGCCTTCTGCATCTCCGGCGTGAAGCGATAGTCGTAGAAGCACTTGAGCATGGTGTCGCGCAGCTTCGGCTCCAGGTCGTGTGCGTAGGCGAACGACGAGGTCGGGAAGGTGTCGCTCTTCCAGATCACCCGATAGTCATCGGCCTTGATCTGACCGCGCGCGGCCATGCGCTTGAACACGTCGGAGGCGATCGGCGCGGCATCGTAGTCGCCGGTGCCCACGCCCAGGATCGACTGGTCATGCTTGCCCGAGTACAAGACCTTGTAGTCCTGATCCGGCACCAGCCCGAGCGCCGGAAACAACGCACGCGGCGCCAGGTTGCCCGAGTTCGACGACGGGGACGTGTGCGCGACGCGCTTGCCCTTGAGGTCGGTGAGCGTGTTATAGGGGCTGTCGCGCTTGACGATCATGTGCAGTTGATAGCCCTGAAACGAGCTGGCATCGCCTTTCACTGCGAACGGGACGGCGCCCGCCAGATTGACGGCGAAGTTGGTCGGCCCGGTGGAAAAGCCGCCGACGTGCAGGCGACCGGAGCGCATCGCCTCGATCTCCGCGGCGTTGGACTGCACCTGATAGAACACCACGCGCTTGCCGGTGCACTTGCTCAGGTGGTCGGTGAACGGCCGGAACACGCTCTCGTACACCGCCGGGTCTTCCACTGGCGTGTAGGTGAACACCAGCGTGCCGGGGTTCTTGAGCTTCTTCGGATCCTTGGGCGAGTCGGCGACCAGATCGCCGTTGTCATCGCAGTACATCGGATCGAGGTCACCGCGGCTCTTGCAGGTGTCCTGCGCAATCGCGATGGCGGGCAGCGCGCACGCGACGATGATCGCGGCTGATAGCGTTCGATACATAGTTCTCCTCCCGATCCTGGTTCTGTCACATCAAGTCTAGCAAACGTGTCATTTTGCCCACAGCCCGCCCGTGCCCCGAACGTGGCGTCAGAGCGTCAACTGTAAAATCCCAAGCCTCCCCGAACACGTGTGAACTCCCCATGAACGTCGTCATCCTCGCTGCCGGACAGGGCAAGCGCATGCAGTCCGACCGCCCGAAGGTGCTGCATCCGCTGGCGGGCGTCCCGCTGCTTGGCCACGTGATGATGGCGGCCCGGCACCTGCATGCGCAACAGATCGTCGTCGTGTACGGACACGGCGGCGAGACCGTACGCGACACCATGACCCCGCATCCGGTGCTGGCCGGCCTGTCGGTCCAATGGGTCAAGCAGGAGCCGCAGCTGGGTACCGGCCATGCGGTGCAGCAGGCGATCCCGCATCTGGACGATCGCTGGCCGACGCTGGTGCTGTACGGTGACGTGCCGCTCACCAAGCACGCCACGCTCGATCGACTGGTCAAGGCGGCGGAAGGCGCCATGGCGCTGCTGACGGTCGAGATGAGCGATCCGACCGGCTATGGCCGCATCGTGCGCCGCGACGGACGCGTGGTCCGCATCGTCGAACACAAAGACGCGTCGCCCGAAGAGCGCGCGATCCGTGAGGTGAACACCGGCATCCTGGTCGCCCCGACTGCGGCGCTCAAGCGCTGGCTCGGCCGAATCACCAACGACAACGCGCAGCGCGAGTACTACCTCACCGACATCATCGGTCTGGCCGTTGCCGATCAGTGCGCGGTCAACGCGGTCCATCCGGACAGCGAGTGGGAGACGAAGGGGGTCAACAGCCGGGTCGAGCTGGCCGAACTGGAGCGGGTGCATCAGCGCAACGTTGCACACATGCTGCTCGAGAAGGGTGTGGCGCTGACCGATCCGGCACGCATCGACGTGCGCGGCGAACTCGTGTGCGGCCGCGACGTGTCGATCGACGTCAACTGCGTGTTCGAAGGGCGCGTGGTGCTGGGGGATCGCGCCAGCGTCGGCCCCAATTGCGTGCTCCGCAACGTGACCATCGGCCCCGACACGCAGATCCTCGCTTTTACCCATGCCGAAGACTCCACCATCGGCGCGGGTTGCCGCATCGGACCCTACACCCGCATGCGCCCGGCCAGCGTCCTCGCCGACCATGTGCATCTGGGGAACTTCGTCGAAGTCAAAGCGAGCGAGATCGGCCACGGCTCCAAGGTCAACCACCTCGCTTACGTGGGCGATACTTCGGTCGGCGATCGCGTGAACATCGGCGCAGGCACTATCGTGTGCAACTACGACGGCGCCTACAAGCATCGCACCGTCATCGAAGACGAAGCCTTCATCGGCTCGGACTGCCAACTGGTCGCACCGGTGCGCGTCGGCAAAGGCGCTACGCTCGGGGCAGGCACCACGCTCACCAAAGACGCTCCGGCCGGCAAGCTCACCATTGCCCGAGCCAAGCAGACGGCAATCGAAGGCTGGCAACGGCCGGTGAAAAAGAAGGCGTAGCAGTCGGAAGACTTAGCAGTCGGGCAACAGGCGAGCAGCCGAGCAAGCACTTCGCGCCAACCAGCAAATCGGCCGGCAACAGCCCAGGCCATCTCGATCGAGTACCCGCGGCCAGCCCGGCGTGGCAGATCAATACATAGTCGCGTTCACGGAGGTAGTTGAACCATGTGCGGAATCGTCGGTGCAGTCGCAACGCGCAACATCGTCCCGGTACTGATAGAGGGCCTGCGTCGGCTCGAGTACCGTGGTTACGACTCGTGCGGCGTCGCGGTCAACAACCAGGGCCTGCGCCGCGCGCGCAGCGTCGCACGCGTGGCGGAGCTCGATCGCGAAGTGCGCGACTCGCGCTTCGAGGGCAAGGTCGGGATCTCGCATACGCGTTGGGCCACCCATGGCGCGCCGGTCACATCCAATGCCCATCCGCACTTCTCGCGCGATCGGATCGCCATCGTTCACAACGGCATCATCGAGAACTACGAGGAGATCCGCAACGAGCTGAAGGCCGTCGGCTACGTGTTCGAGAGCCAGACCGACACCGAAGTCGTCGCGCATCTGATCGACAGCCTCTACGAAGGTGATCTGTTCCGCACGGTGCAGACCGCGGTGAAACGCCTGCACGGCGCCTATGCAATCGCGGTGTTCTGCAAGGACGAACCCAACCGCGTCGTCGGCGCTCGCTTCGGCAGTCCATTGATCGTGGGCGTCGGCGAAGGCGAAAACTTCCTGGCCTCCGACGCGATGGCGCTCTCGGGCACGACCGATCGCATCATCTACCTGGAAGAAGGTGACGTCGTCGATCTGCAACTCGGCGGCTATCGCATCGTCGACAAGGACGGATCGGCGGCGCAGCGCGACGTGCGCATCGTCGCGGCGGGCACCGGTGCGGCTGAACTGGGGCCCTATCGGCATTTCATGCAGAAAGAGATCTTCGAGCAGCCGCGCGCGGTGTCCGACACGCTCGAAGGCGTCGAAGCCATTTCGCCCGGCTTGTTCGGCGACGGAGCCGACGCGTTGTTCAAGCGCATCGACTCGGTGCTGATCCTCGCTTGCGGTACCAGCTACTACTCGGGATGCACCGCGAAATACTGGCTGGAGTCGATCGCCAAGCTGCCCACGCAGGTGGAGATCGCCAGCGAATACCGTTACCGCGACACGGTGCCCAATCCGCGGGCACTGATCGTGGTGATCTCACAGTCCGGCGAGACCGCCGATACGCTCGCAGCGCTCAAGCATGCACAGTCGCTGGGCATGCAGGACACCCTGGCAGTGTGCAACGTGGGCACCAGCGCGATGGTGCGCCTGACCAAACTCAAGTACCTCACGCGCGCGGGCCCCGAGATCGGTGTCGCCTCCACCAAGGCCTTCACGACCCAGCTGACGGCGCTGTATCTGCTCACGCTCACGCTGGCCAAGCAGCGTGGACTGCTCGATCCGGCGCAGGAAGACGCCGCAATGAAGAGCCTGCGCCATCTGCCGGCGGCGCTGCAAAGCGTGCTGGCACTGGAGCCGCAGATCATTTCGTGGTCGGAGGAATTCGCGCGCATGGAAAACGCACTGTTCCTCGGTCGCGGGCTGCACTATCCGATCGCACTCGAAGGCGCGCTGAAGCTCAAGGAGATCTCGTACATCCACGCCGAGGCCTATCCGGCCGGCGAGTTGAAGCACGGTCCGCTCGCGCTGGTCACCAACGAGATGCCGGTGGTGACGATCGCACCTAACGATGCGCTGCTCGAGAAGTTGAAATCGAACATGCAGGAGGTGCGCGCGCGCGGCGGTCAGCTCTACGTATTCGCCGATTCGGACACCCGGATCCAGAGTTCCGAGGGCATTCACGTCATCCGCATGCCCGAGCATTACGGTGCGCTCTCGCCGATCCTGCATGTGGTGCCTCTGCAGATGCTCGCCTATCACACCGCTTGCGCACGCGGCACCGACGTCGACAAGCCGCGCAACCTGGCCAAGTCGGTGACGGTCGAGTAGGCGCCGCGATCAAGCGCCTCCTGGCAAGCACGCGAGCTGCTCCAAGCCGTCGGCGAATCTCGCGCTCGGCGTCTGTCGCCCTGGGGGCATCGATCTCCGTGCGGGTAGAAAAAAATCCGGGGTTCCTGCAACGGCGCGTGGGGGGTGCACCGCCGCATGTCGAACCCCGGGGAACGAGCCAGCGATGCGCTGGCTGAGGAGACGTCGGTCTGGCTGCCTCGAGCGACCGATGTGATCGCTCCAGGCATCGGTGCAGCGTAGTGCAACGCGTGCGCTCGAAGAATCCTGCGGAGGGCATAGGCCGATGCATCGGCCGACCTATCACCTCGATGGCCTGGACGTTCGAATGCGGATCAAAGGAGAAGTGCAGATGCTCAAAATCTACGGACCGACGCAATCGCGCGCGTTTCGCGTGCTATGGCTGGCGCACGAACTGGGCATTGCGTTCGAGCAGGTGCCGGTCTCGATCAACGTGACCCAGGCGCAGTGCAAGGAGCCCTGGTTTCTTGCGATCAATCCGAATGGCCGAGTCCCGGCGATCGATGACGACGGATTTCGCCTGTGGGAGTCGGTGGCGATCCTTCAATATCTCGCCAAGAAGTCCGGCAGCGCGCTTTATCCGCGGACACTGGAAGACGAAGCGAGGATGCTGCAGTGGGCGATGTTCACCATGCTCGATCTGGAGCCGCCGATGGTCGCGGTGCTGCGAAACAGGCTGGTATTGCCGCCCGAGAAGCGCGACGAGTCAGCAGCGCTTGACGGGTTGAAGAATCTGCAGCGGCCGCTCGCGATCTACGAAGGCGAACTGGTCCATCAGCCGTTCTTCGCCGGCGAGCAATGGGCCATGGCGGATTTCATGGTGGCGAGCGCGGCCGCGACGTTGCTGATGTTGAAGGTCGACCTCGCGGCGTATCCGAAGTTCGCAGCTTGGCTCAAGGCGAGCGCCGCCCGTCCCGCCGCGCGCGCGGCGGGCGGCCGGTAAGCCGCCGGTCCACGCGTGTTGCAGGTAAGCGCGTGTTCTCCCGCTCAGCCGAATTCGGCTAGCGCCCGATACCGATCGAGTAATCGCTGGGCGTTGAGATAGGTCGGTAGCTCGACCAATACGCCGTCGAGTTCCACGCGGTCGTGGCCGCGTGCCCGAGCCGATTCGAACGCGCTCACGACGCGCCCCGCTTGTGCGACCCGCTCGGCGCTCGGCGTGAGTTCAGCGTTGACGGCGGCCGTGTGCTCCGGTGACACCAGACTCTTCGCAGCGTAGCCCAGACGTCGCGCTTGAGCGGTTTCGGCGCGCGCACCGCCAGCGTCGCTGAAGGTGTACGGCGCGTCGATCGCGAGCACCCCTGCGGCGCGACACTCCAGCAGGAATCGCTGGCGCGCGTACAGCAGTTCGAACCCGTCGGGTGCGCGCTCGGCACCGAGGTCGGCGGCCAGATCCTCCGCAGCCACCAGACATGCCCGCACGCGCGGGCTCGCCTTGGCGATCGCGACCGTGTTCACCACGCCGGCGGCCGTTTCCATGTTAGGCACGATTTCGGTGGAACCGACCGCGATGCCCAGCTGACGTTCATGTGCGGTGATCGCCCGGTCTAGAGCGACGACCTGTGCCGCGTGCACTGTCTTGGGCAGAAATACGACGGACGGTCGTCCGCGCATCACCACCGCCAGATCCTCGCGCCCGACCGTTTCCAGCGGATTCACGCGCACGCCGGCGACGATCCCCGCTGCACGGCACTGCGCCATGCATTCGACGATGAGTTCGCGCCCGCTCGTGCGGCGATCAGGCGGCGTGAAGTCCTCCAGATCGGGGATCAGCACATCGGGTCGCGATGCTCGCGACGCGGCCTGCACTGCTGCATCGGCGCCCGCGCTGAACAACCAACTGCGCCGAAGCGCGACGGGACGTAACGTCGCCAACGACGGGCTCGAGGTGACGGGACTGGACATGTTGGTGGGCGATATCAGCTGGTTAGAAAGCGATGCCTGTATTGAACATCAGGAGTATGCGAGCACCGCGGCGTTGTGCAATTACGCACCTTTGCGCGGCGAATCGGCAACTTGCCGCAACGTCGATGGTCATACTGGCCATTCCCATTGGTCGGCACCGGGTTGTGGAATCCGGGTCGAGCGGGTATCCTGTGCTGAAGCTATTACTCACTTGCGCGATTCGCCCCTATTTGCCATGGTAGGCAGCCGCGAATTCGTAGACTTTGCGATCGAGCTACTCGGCCCGTTCGGGACGGTTTCGTCTCGACGGATGTTCGGGGGGCACGGTATTTTCCTCGACGATCTGATGTTCGCGATCGTCCATGGCGAGGCGCTGTGGTTCAAGACCGATGAAATGAACCGCAGCGAATTCGTTGCCGCCGGCTCCGAGCCGTTCAGCTACGTGCGCAGCGGCAAGACGGCCACCATGGGCTTTCATCGTGCGCCCGTCGATGCAATGGACTCACCGGCGGCTGCGCTGCCGTGGGCGCGCAGTGCTTACGCGGCTGCGTTGCGGGCACGTGGCGCCCGACCGGAACGCCCGGTCGAACTCGCGCTCGCTCCGTTTGCGCCAGGTCCAACGCGCACTCGCGCGCCGCGACCGAGCAGTGCCAAGGCCCGTACGAGCTCTCGAAGTGCGGTCAAGCGTCCGAGCGCAACCAAACGCCCCGCGAGGAAATCACCTGTGCGAGTGCGCACGACGCGGTAAGCCGCCTGCGCGAGGTCGCGTCAACCAAGCGCGCGACCAGCCGTCGAAATTCTCAGGAAGTACGCCACTACGCCTGCGCCCGCGACGAAGAGGCTGGCGATCGCCGCAACCCAGAAGCCGGCCGCCCCCATCGGGGGGATCAAACCGAACGATGCGAGGCCGAGATCGACTCGGGTCAGACCGAGCACGTAGCCTCCCGCCAGGCCGACTCCCCACAGCGCCACCGTGTAGACGATCATCGGCACGAACGTGCGCTTGTAGCCGCGCAGGATGTTGATCGCCACCGCCTGCACCGAGTCCACCACGTGGTACGCAGCCACCAGCGCGAGCAGGCCGGCGGCGAGCAGCGCCACGCCGTGGTCAGTCGTGTACAGCGTGGCGATCGGGGTGCGCAGTCCCAGCACCAGCATGCCCAACACCAGCCCGACGGAGAACGCGCACAGCAGCCCGGTCGTTCCGGCGGCACGGGCACGTGCCGTGTCGCGCGCACCGAGCGCCTGACCGACCAGTACGCCCACGGCATTGCCGAGCGCCAGCGGCAGCATGAACAGCAGCGCAGCGAAGTTCGCGGCGATCTGATGGGCGGCCGAGGCCTGCGTGCCAAGTCGTGCGATGAACAGCGTCATGAACGTGAACGCGGTGACGTCGACCAGAAACGTGAAGCCGATCGGAATGCCGATCGCGAGCAGATGCTTCTGATGCGTCCACGCCGGCCAGCTCCAGCGCGCGAACACATGAAACGGCGCGTAGTCGCGCACGCGATAGCAGATCAGCCAGGCCGCAACGCAGGTGATCCATGAGGCGATCGTCGTGGCCAACGCGCAGCCGGCGCCCCCCATCTCGGGCACACCGAACTTGCCGTAGATGAAGATCCAGTTGAGCGGCAGCTTGATCGCCAGGCCAAGCAGATTGAGCAGCATCACCACACGCGCATACGAGACGGCGGTGGAGAATCCGTGGAACACGCGAAACAGCAAACTGGCTGGCACGCTCCAGGCGACGATCGATAGGTAGCGGCGCGCGATCGCCTCCACTTCGGGCGAGGCCTGCGTGATTGCCAGAAACGGTTCCGGGTAGTGCAGCACGCCGAACGGCACGACGGCCAGCAGGACGCCTAACCAGACCGTCTGCCTGACCTGTTCGCCGATCTCGTCCAGACGCTTGGCACCGTACAGATGCGACACGATAGGCGAGATCGCGATCAACACCCCCATCAACGTGATGAACACGCTGATGTAGATCGACGCCCCGATGCCGACCGCGGCCAGATCGATCTGGCTATAGCGTCCGGCCATGACCGTGTCGAGCACGGCGTAGAGCATCACCGCGATCTGCGCGACGAACACCGGCCAGCCCAGCCTGACGATGTCGCGCAGGATGCCGGACTGCATCACGAGGCCCGATCGACGCGCTCGCTCACGCGCCGCCGAGCGCCTGATCGATGCGCGCGCGCGTGAGCGCCGGAGCGAACAGCTCGATGAACGCGTAGGCGAAGCCGCGCAGATTGCGGCCGCGGCGCACCGCAACCCGCGTGGTGTTCTCCGGGAACAGGTGATCGACGTCGAGCCGGATCAGATTGCGGTCGCGCTCGGCGTCGAACGCCACCGATGCGACGATACCCACGCCGAGCCCGAGTTCGACGTAGGTTTTGATCACGTCGGCGTCGATCGCCGATAGCACGATGTCGGGCTGCAGCCCATCCGCCGTGAACGCCTCGTCGATGTGGGCGCGGCCGGTGAAGGCCGGGTCGTAGGTGACGATCGGGTACTTCGCGAGCGCTTCGAGCGTGAGCGTTCCGGCCTGGGTGAGCGGATGGCTTTGCGGCACGACCACGCAGTGGCGCCAGGTGTACCCAGGCAGCGCGAGCAGCCCTGGGAAATGGTCGAGCGCCTCGGTCGCGATCGCCAGATCGGCCTCACCGCTCAACACCAGTTGCGCCAACTGCGGCGGATTGCCCTGATGCAGCACCAGCCGCACCTTCGGAAACCGCCGCATGAATTCGCGTACCACCGGTGGTAACGCGTAACGTGCCTGCGTATGGGTCGTGGCAATCCGCAACGTCCCGACATCCGCCCCGGTGAACTCGCGTCCGACGCGGCGCAGGTTTTCCGCTTCCTCCAGGATGCGTTCGGCGATGCTCAGCACTGCCTGGCCGGGTTCGGTCAGCCCGACCAAGCGCTTGCCGTGGCGCTCGAAGATGGTCACGCCCAACTCGTCCTCGAGCTCCTTGATCTGCTTGGAGACGCCGGGCTGGGAGGTATGCAGATTCTCCGCGGCGACGGTGAGGTTGAAGCCGTGCCGCACCGCCTCGCGCAGTGCGCGCAACTGCTGGAAGTTCATGCTGGAGACTCGGGCGCGTGACGCGCTCCGGGGAACATGGGCCGATCAGGAGGGCGGCTATTACAACACAACGCATGCATCACCCGACCCGATCGTCGTGGCGCAGGTGTGAGGCTGCAGCGCTGGCTATGCCCCACCCCGGCACGCAGCGCGGTCCCAGCGGCTGCGACCACGCGCCTCGATCAGGCCTGCGCGAGCACCTTGTTGAGCACCGGCAGATCGACGTTGCCACCGCTCACTATTGCGGCCACGCACTTGCCGCCAAGCTGCGCGCGCTCTTGCAGGATCGCCGCGAACCCCGCCGCGCCGGCCCCTTCGGCGACGTTGTGCGTATCGGTGTAGAGGGCGCGCATTGCCGCGGCAATCTCCACATCGGTCACGCGAACGACATGGTGCACGTGCGCGAGGATCAGCTCGAGCGACGCCGGCTCGGGCACGCGGCACGCCAGACCGTCGGCCAGCTCGGTGCTCACTGCGTGGTCGATCGGTCGCCGCGCGGCGAACGACAGCGCATAGGCCGGCGCATGATCCGACACCACGCCGACGATCTCGACGCGATGATTCAGCGCGGCGCGGGCAGCGATCATGCCGCAGATGCCCGAGCCCAAACCGATCGGCACGTACACCCGGTCGAGATGCGGGACCGCGCGCAGCAGTTCGACGCTGTAGGTCGCCACGCCTGACAGCAGGTTGCGGTGGAACGGGGGCACGACGTGCAACTGGCGTTCGCGCGCCATGCGTTCGGCGAACTCGCGCGCCTCTTGAAAATCGCTGCCGTGCTCGATCAGCTCCACACCGAGCGCACGCATCGCCGCGTTCTTCTCGGTGCTGTTGCCGCGCGGCACGACGATCACCGCCGGCAGATCGCTGCGCCGCGCCGCTAGCCCGACCGACTGGCCGTGATTGCCGCGGGTGGCGGTGATCACGCCTTTGCACCCGGGATCGATCTCGCGCAGCCCGGCAAAGTAGGTCAGTCCGCCGCGCACCTTGAACGCGCCGATCGGCGTGTGGTTCTCGTGCTTGAGCCACACCTCGCAGCCGACGCGCTCGCGCAGCAGCGGCCAGGCGTACTGGGGCGTGGGCGGCACGACGGCGTTGACGATGCGTGCGGCGGCGTCGAGTTCGGCGAGGCTTGGGAGCTGGAATGCGGTCATATCAGCTGACGGGCTTTCAGCTCGTCTTTGATGTAAGCGTAGTAGATCGGTGCAGCGACCACGCCGGGTATGCCGAACGCGGCCTCCATGACCAGCATGGCCACCAGCAGTTCCCAGGCGCGGGCGTGGATCTGCGAGCCGACGATGCGCGCGTTCACGAAGTATTCGAGCTTGTGGATGATGACCAGGAACGCCAGACACCCGAGCGCCACCCACAACGATTGCGACAGCCCGACGATCACGATCACAGAATTCGAGATGAGATTGCCGATCACCGGCAGCAGCCCGGCGAAGAAGGTCACCGCAATCATCGTCTTGGTGAGCGGCAGATGCACGCCGAACATCGGCAGAATGGCCACCAGGAAGATCGCGGTGAGTACCGTGTTCAGCGCCGAGATGCGCACCTGCGCGAACACGATGCGCCGAAACGCGTCGCCCACGCGCATCACGCGTTCGAGCATGGCGCGTGCGAATGGTCCAAGCGCGGCATCGTCGCGTGCTTCGTTCAGGGCGACCATCGCGCCGATCACCATGCCGATCAGCACGTGCACCGCCCCGACGCTGAAAAGCTTGCCGGCCGACTGCAGTTCGGCGGCGTGCTCCTTGAGCCAGGTGACGACCATCTGCTTCAACTGTTCGGCATCGTCGGGCAGGCGCTCGACGATCCATGCCGGCAAGGTGGCGCGCGCGCCGTCGAGAATATCGGCGAGCTTGTGCAACAGGCCGGTGAGGCTGCCGGCCTCGCTGCGTAGAAACGCGGCGATTCCGAGCCCTGCTGCCACCAGCGCCACGATGATTACCGTGCTCAGTACCGCAACCGCGGCCAGCTTGCCTCGTACCGCGCCGATGCGCAGGAACCCCAGGCGCGGCGCGAGCACATGCACCAGTTCGTACACCAGCAATCCGGCAAGCAGTGCCGGCAACAGGTGCAGCTTCAGCACCGCGACGAGAGCGACGGCAGCGAGCACCCACGCGGCGATCGCGCAACGCCGCTCCAGCGGCGACGCCGAATTCGAGGTCGATGCAATGGAGGTCATGGCGGTGGTCAGCGATCGACCGGATCGACCGGAATGATGCCCGACATGAACACGAAATCGCCGCGACGATGGTAGGCGGCGTAACGGGTAAGCGACTTGGCGATGTCCTGGCTCATGGCGCACGCGAGAGCGTCGAAACAGTCATGCTACTGTAATGCTTGTCCACTAGAACACGCCGTTCCGCTCGTTCCCCAGGAGAATTCGCCCATGTTCGTCCGCGCATTGGCCGCCATTGCTGGCGCGCTTTCGCTCACCACCGCAGCGTTCGCGCAAACCGCCATCTGCTACAACTGCCCGCCCGAGTGGGCAGACTGGGGTTCGCAGCTAAAGGCGATCAAGGCGAAGGCAGGCATCACCGTGCCGCCGGACAACAAGAACTCCGGTCAGACGCTGGCGCAACTGGTGGCCGAGAAAGCAAGCCCGGTGGCCGACGTCGCGTACTACGGCGTCACGTTCGGCATCCAGGCCAAGAAAGAAGGCGTGGTCGCGCCCTACAAACCCGCCGCGTGGGACGAAATTCCCGCCGGGCTCAAGGACGCTGACGGCAACTGGTTCACCATCCACTCGGGCACGCTCGGTTTCATGGTGAACGTTGACGCGCTCAAGGGCAAGGCGGTGCCCAAGTCGTGGAACGACCTGCTCAATCCCACGTACCGCGGCCTGATCGGTTATCTCGATCCGGCCAGTGCATTCGTCGGCTACGTCGGCGCGGTGGCGGTCAATCAGGCGATGGGCGGGTCGCTCGACGATTTCGGCAAGGCGCTGGGTTACTTCAAGGAGCTGCAGAAGAACCAGCCGATCGTGCCCAAGCAGACTTCCTATGCACGCGTACTGTCAGGCGAGATTCCGATCCTGCTCGACTACGACTTCAATGCCTATCGCGCCAAGTGGAAGGACAAGGCCAACGTCGCGTTCGTGATTCCGGCCGAGGGCACGGTGATCGTGCCGTACGTGATGAGCCTGGTCGCCAAGGGGCCGAATGCTGCCAACGGACGCAAGGTCCTCGACTTCGTGCTCTCCAACGAAGGCCAGGCAATCTGGGCCAACGCATTCCTTCGGCCGGTGCGCGCGTCTGCGATTTCCAAGGAAGCCGAGTCGCGCTTTCTGCCGGCGGCGGAGTACGCGCGCGCGAAGGCGATCGACTACGGCAAGATGGCCGACGTGCAGAAGGCGTTCACCGAGCGTTGGCTCAAAGAGATCAAGTAGCCGGCTCACGGCGCTTGGCCGCGATCTTGCGCACGCGCCGTACGTGATACCCATCGCGCGTTACCTGTGGCTGCTGGCGCCGGCAGGGGCTGTGTTCACGGCCTTTTGGCTGCTGCCGATGGCGCGACTCACCACGGTGGCTGGTGGCGGCAAGAATGGCCTGGCCGAGTACATCGCGTTCGTCACCAACGCCAACTACTGGTCGAGCTTCGTGTCGACCGTGCTGCTGTCGGCGGCGGTGACGATCGCCACGCTCGCGATTGCGACGGTGGCTGGGCTGTTTCTGGAGCGCAATCGATTTCCCGGTCGTGGCTGGCTCACCGCGATGCTCACCTTTCCACTCGCGTTTCCCGGCGTGGTGGTTGGATTCATGGTGATCATGCTCGCCGGTCGACAGGGATTGATCGGCGCTCTGAGCGAACCACTGACCGGTGAGCGCTGGGTGTTCGCGTACTCGATGGGTGGGCTGTTCCTCGGCTATCTGTATTTCTCGATCCCGCGGGTGATCCTCACCATCCAGGCCGCGGCCGAGAAGCTCGACCGGCGGCTCGAAGAAGCGGCTCGCTCGCTCGGAGCGTCGCCGTGGCGCGTGGTGGTCGACGTGATCCTGCCCGGGTTGAAGCCGGCGTTGATCGCAGCTGGCGCCATTTGCTTCGCCACCAGCATGGGCGCGTTCGGCACGGCGTTCACGCTTGCCACGCGCATCAACGTCCTGCCGATCACCATCTATACCGAGTTCACCAACTACGCCAATTTCGCCACCGCAGCGGCGCTGTCGATCGTGCTGGGCGTGGCGACCTGGGCAGTGCTTGCGCTCGCGCGCACATTCGCGGGCTCTACCGTCGCCGCGGCCGCCTGATGTGCGTATGCAGATTTCGTCTCGCCCTTGTCGCGATCGCACAGGTTCCGTGCCAGTCGGTGCAACCGCAATGACGCACGCTTCATGAAGCGCCCCGCTCTGTTCTGGCTCCAGCTTGGCTTCACCGCGCTCACCTGCGCGTTTCTGGTGGTGCCGGTGGTGTTGTCGGTGCTCGCAGGTCTGTCGAACAACTTCTTCGTCGGCGTGCGCAGCGGACTTACGCTCCGCTGGATCGGCGAGGTGTGGTCGCTCTACGCCGACACAATTTTTCGCTCGATCGGCGTGGCGCTGGCGACGCTCGTGTGCACGCTCATCCTGGGCGTGCCGGCGGCATACGCGCTGGCGCGAGTTCAGAATCGATTCACGCGCCTGGTCGAGGAACTGCTGGTGCTCCCGGTTGCCGTGCCGGGGCTGGCCACTGCGCTCGCGCTGATCCTGTTCTACGGTGAGTTGCGCGGCTTTCGCCAGTCGTGGCTGTTCATTCTGGTCGGACACGTGCTGTTCACGTTGCCGTTCATGGTGCGCTCGGTGCTCGCGGTGATGGCCGCGATCGATCTGAAGACACTTGAAGAGGCTGCAGCGAGTCTCGGCGCAAGCTTTCGAGAACGGTTCTGGAACGTCGTACTCCCCAACGCGCGGCCCGGTATCCTCGCCGGCGCGCTGATGGTCGTCACCTTGTCGATGGGTGAATTCAATATCACCTGGATGCTGCACACGCCGCTCACCAAGACCTTGCCCGTCGGCCTGGCCGACAGCTACGCATCGATGCGGCTGGAAATCGGCTCAGCCTACACGATTGTGTTCTTCATCATGATCGTGCCGCTGCTGGTGGCGATGCAGTGGCTGTCGGGCCGCACGGTGCAAACCCGCAACAACGCAACCTGAGCAGGCCATCGTGAGCATCGACGCCGTACGCATCCGGTTGCAGCAGTGCGCCAAGACATTTCCCGACGGCACGCGCGCGCTCGAACCGGTCGATCTCGACGTCAACGCCGGCGAGACGGTGGTGCTGCTCGGCCCGTCGGGGTGCGGCAAGACCACGCTGCTCCGCATCATCGCCGGCCTGGAATCGCCCGACCAGGGCGGTTCGGTGCGCTTCGGCGACGACGACGTCACCGCGATGCCGATCGAACGGCGCAACGTCGGCATGGTGTTCCAGAGCTACGCGCTGTTTCCGAATCTGGATGTGCGCGGCAACATCGAATATGGGCTCAAGGTGCGCAAGGTCGCGTCGAGCGATCGCAGCGCGCGCGTCGATGAAATGCTCGCGATGATGCAACTCGATGCGTTCGGCCATCGGAGCATCGATCAGCTCTCGGGCGGTCAGCGTCAGCGCGTGGCCCTGGCACGTGCGCTGGCAGTGCGTCCGCGCGTGCTGCTGCTCGATGAACCGCTGACCGCGTTGGATGCCAAGCTGCGCGATCAGTTGCGCGTCGACATCGACCGGCTGCTGCGCAGCCTGTCGGTCACCGCGATCTATGTGACGCACGATCAGGCCGAGGCGATGGCGCTGGGCGATCGCGTGGCGGTGATGGAGAAGGGCCGCATCGCGCAGATCGGTACTCCGCAAGACATCTACTATCAGCCGCGCACGCGCTTCGTCGCCGATTTCGTCGGCACGATGAACCGGATGCAAGGTCGTGCGAATGGCGATGCGCTCGACGTTCCGGGCGGTCGACTCACCTGGCGCGGCGCTGCACGCACGGATTCGGTGACGGTGGAAGTCATGTTTCGCCCCGAAGACGTGCGCATCGTCGCGGCCGGTGCGGGGCAGTTGCGCGGCACCATCGTCTCGGCGTTTTTCCTGGGCGATCACACCCGCCTGATCGTCGATTCCGGCGGCGCCGAACCGATCGTGGTGGAGACCAACGAGCGGCGCACCTACCGCAAGGGCGATGCAATCGAACTCGCGGTCGAGGGCGATGCGATCATCGCGTTCCAACACTGACCGACCCGGCATCGACAACGAGGCTAGTGATGATCATCGGCCAGATCAGTGACCTGCACATCAAGGCGGGCGGCAAGCTTTCATACCGCGTCGTCGATACCGCCGGCATGCTCAGCCGGTGCGTGGCCCACATCGATGCGCTCAAGCAGCGACCGGACGTGATCGTCGCCACCGGCGATCTCGTCGACTTCGGCCGCGACGACGAGTACGCCACGTTGCGCGAGCGGCTCGATGCGCTGTCGATTCCGATGTATCTCATTCCCGGCAATCACGACGAGCGTGCCGCGCTGCGCCGCGCGTTTCCCGAGCATCGCTACTTGCGCCAATGGGAGCCGTTCGTGCAGTACGCGATCGACGAATGGCCGGTGCGGATCGTCGCACTCGACACGGTGATCCCGGGCGCGAGCGGCGGCGAGCTGTGCAACACCCGCCTCGAATGGCTCGATCGCACGCTGGCTGCGGTGCCGGCGAAACCGACCGTGGTGATCATGCATCACCCGCCGTTCGCCACCTGGATCGGTCACATGGACAAGATCGGTCTCGCCGACAGCACCGGCCTCGCGCAGGTGATCGCGCGTCATCCGCAGGTGGAGCGGGTGCTGTGCGGTCATCTGCATCGACCGATTCAAGTGCGCTTCGCCGGAACGATCGCTTCCACCTGTCCGAGTCCAGCGCATCAGGTGGCGCTCGATCTCGCACCCAACGCACCGTCGCGTTTCATGATGGAACCGCCGGGTTATCAACTGCACGCCTGGAACGATGCGAGCGGACTGGTCAGTCACACCGCGTTCATCGGTGAATTCGCCGGGCCGTATCCCTTCTTTGATGGCGACAAGCTTATCGATTAGGGTCGCACCCCCGCCCCCCGCCCTCGCCCCTCTCGCGCCGCTTCGCGACTAGAGGGGGAGGGAGCCTGGTTTGCGGCGCAACTAGTGCGCCGGTTTGTGTGGGCGCACCCCCGCCCCGAATTCAGTCGGCCCGGCGTACATCATCGACGAGGAACCGCTCGCGCAACTCGCGTTTGAGCACCTTGCCGATCGCGCTGCGCGGCACCGCGTCGACTACGAGCACCGCGTTCAGCCGCTGCATCTTGCCCAGCCGCTCGTTCGCCCAGGCGAGCAGCGTTTGCTCAATGGCTGCTGTGTTCGCGGCGCTTACCTCGCGCAACACCACGCACGCGACCGGCGTCTCGCCCCAGCGCTCGCTCGGCACGCCGATCACCGCGACATCCACTACAGCGGGATGCGATCGCAGCACGCCTTCAAGATCGCTCGGATAGATATTGAAGCCGCCCGAGATGATCATGTCCTTGCGCCGATCGAGCAGCGTGAGAAATCCCTCGGCATCGAGCCGGCCCAGATCGCCGGTGCGGATGAAGCGCTTGCCACTCGCGTCGAACCAGTACGCGGCCGCCGAGAGCGCGGGCTGATTGCGGTACCCGCTCATCATCGAGGCGGAATGGCCGACGATCTCGCCGATTTCGCCGGGCGCAACTTCGTTGCCCGCTTCGTCGATGAAGCGGATGTCGTGACCGGCGGCGGCGCGCCCGACGGTGTGCAGCTTGTCGCGATGATCGTGCGCGGCGAGGATGAACGTGCCGCCGCCTTCAGTCATGCCGAAGAACTCGAATAGCGTGCCCGGCCAACGCGCCAGCACATCGGCCTTGAGCGCCGCGGCGAACGGCGCGCTGGTGCAGAACTTCGCCTCGAACGCGCGCAGATCGAATTGATCGAAGCGCGGATGCGCCATGATGCGCTGGTACTGCACCGGCACCAGCATTGTGTGCGTGGCGCGGTGCTGCTCGGCCAGCACCAGATAACGCTCGACGTCGAACTTGTCCATCAACACGGCCGTGCCGCCGAGGGCCAGCGTCGGGAACAAGCTGACCAGCGTCGTGTTCGAGTAGAGCGGCGTGGCCAGCAGCGTGACGCAGCGGGCGCGATAGCCATAGGTGATGCCGCGCTGCGCGTGTGCCCAGCGCATGCGATGCGGCTGCACGATGCCTTTGGGCGTGCCGGTCGTGCCCGAGCTGTAGATGATGTTGAACGGCGCATCCGGCTTCAGCGTCACCGGCTGAGGTTGCTCGGCGGTATCGATCCAGCGCGCGAGCGACGTGGCATTAAGATCGACCAGCCGGGCGCGCACCGCGGGCAACTTCGCCGCCAGCGCCTGTCTGTTGTCCTGATCGAGGAACAGATGCGTCGCCTCGCTGTCGGCGATCATCGCGGCAAGTTGATCGGGCGTTGCCGAGGGTGGCAGCGGTGCGACCACCACGCCCGCTCGCAGTGCACCGAGGAACACCGCCACGTAGTGCACGCTCGCGCGCGCGACGATCGCGATGGTTTCGCCCGCTCCGGTGCCATCCCGCTGCAGCGCGGCGGCAAAGCGATCGACGTACCGATCGAGTGCCGCGTAGGTAAGGCGCTCGTCTGCGTCGACGAGTGCGATCCGATCCGGCGTGTCGCGCCCGTGCAGTCGCACGAGGTCGGTGATCGAGCCGAACGGCCGGCTGAGCAGTTCAATGGCGGTCACGTCGAACCTGTCTCAGAGGGCGCGACGCGCTGAGGGCTTGAGGATGAGCCGCAGTCCAACCAGCAGCGGCAGCACCGCGAGCATGAGGTAGGCGAGACGATAGCTCGACGTGGTGCTGGCGATCAGATCGAACACGAGCGGCCCGAGCATGCCGCCCAGAAAACCGATGAACTGACCTCCACCGGTCGCGCGGCCGACGTCTTCGAGCTTCACATTGCGCGCGACCTCGGAGAAGAACAGTCCGTTCCAGCTCACTCCGGTGGCACCGAACAGCACGCTCACCACGAAGATCCATTCGATCGGCCATTGCGCGGTCCAGAAGCCGATTGCTCCGGCGCCAATCGCCATCGTCACGCCGAGCCAACCCAACAGCGCGGTGGGATTGCCGATCCGATCGGCGAGCGCGCCCCAGATCAGACGACCGGGAATCGCCGTGATCTGCGCCGCCGAGTAGACCAGCCCCGCGGTGACCAGCGAGAAGCCGAGCCGCACATGCAGCAGCGACACCATGAACACCAGCACCACCCACTGGATCAGGACGAACGCGAAGCACGCGAGCGCCAGATCGCGTAGCACCGGATGGCGCCAGGTCATCTCCAGCGCCGCTCGCATCTGCCGCGTGACCGTGGTCACGTCGAGGCGCGCGCTGCGATCGCGCTTGGCGTCGTAGTCGGCGCGCAGCGATTGCAGCGCCATGACCGCAACCAGATATACCGCGGCGGCCATGAGCAGCGAGTAGCGCCAGCCGACCGTTAGTGCCAGCACCGGGATCACCGCACCGGCGATGCCACCGCCGATCGGCACGCCGGTTTGCTTGGCCGCGAGCACGAACGAGAGGATCCGCCGCGGTGCGCGTTCAACCAGGATGTGCGAACTCACCGGCCCGGTGAAACCGTTGCCCAGACCGACCAGCGCCGCGGTAGCCACCAGCATCGGCAGCACGCCCAGGGCGCCGCTCGCCAGGCCGATGCCCGATGACAGCAGGCCGAGCTGCACGGTGCGCAGCGGCCCCATGCGCGCGATGACCCCGGAGCACGCCAGGCCGGAGACCATCGCCACGAAATAGGCCATCGTGACGAACACGCTGACGCGTTCGGGTTGCACGTCGAAATCCGGTGCGACGATCGGCGCATACACCGCGGCCGAGTGCAAGGCGAAAGCGGTGAGCGATTGCATGCCCACCGTCACCGTCAACGGTATCAGCACCGACTGCCTGGGTTCACTTGCTGCGCCCGATTCGGGCGTCGTGGTGCTCATCGAACGGCGTGTGCCTCGCTCATTGCGTCGATTGAGTGTGAGTGCACGAATCGAGTGGGCGAACTCAGTGTGCGAACTCAGTGTGCGAAGAACGCCTTGAAGGCATCCACAGCCCGATCGATGCCGGCTGCGTCGACATCCAGATGCGTCACCAGCCGCAGCCGTGGGCCGGGCAGGGTTCGCACACCCCGCTCGCGCACGAACGCACCGAGTGCCTGCGCGCGTTCGGCCGGCACGCGCACGAACACCATGTTGGTGTGCGCACTATCGACTTGCAGCGGTTCGATGCCGCGCAAGCCTTGCGCGAGGCGTTGCGCGTTGGCGTGATCGTCAGCCAGCCGCGCGACGTTGTGCTCCAGCGCATACAGGCCCGCCGCGGCGAGAATGCCCGCCTGCCGCATCGCGCCGCCAAGAATCTTGCGCGCTCGCACTGCACGCTTGATCAGTTCGCGCGAACCCACCAACACCGTGCCGGCGGGCGTGCCCAGACCCTTCGACAGGCACGCCGACACCGAATCGAAGCCGCGGCACAGATCGCGCACCGGCATGTTCAGTTGCGCGGCGGCATTGAATACGCGTGCGCCATCCAGATGCACCGACAGCCCGCGACGCTTCGCCAGTTCCAGCGCCGATTCGAGATAGGCGCGCGACACCACGCGACCGCCGATCGTGTTCTCCAGCGCGAGCAGCCGCGTTCGCGCGAAGTGCGGATCGTCTGGTTTGATCGCCGCTTCGATGTCGGCAAGCGCAATCGAGCCGTCGGGCTGATTGCTGATCGGTTGCGGCTGGATGCTCCCCAGCACCGCGCCGCCGCCCGCTTCATAGCGATAGGTGTGCGCTTCCTGGCCGACCAGGTACTCCTCGCCGCGCTGGCAGTGACTCATCAACGCCGCCAGATTCGATTGCGTGCCGGACGGAAAGAACAATCCCGCCTCGAAGCCGAACAGCTCCGCTGCGCGCGCCTGCAAACGCTGCACCGTCGGATCGTCGCCCAGCACATCGTCGCCGAGCTCAGCCGACATCATTGCCGCGCGCATGGCGGCGCTCGGCTGTGTCACGGTGTCGCTGCGCAGATCGACCCATCGGGTATCGGTGATCGCCATGAAATGGATTCTCCGGGCTATTCGAACATCGCCAGCATCGGTGGCACGTTGCGGCGGATGAGCGTGTTGCGTGCATCCACCAGCGTCTTCTGATCGAGCTCTTCGAGTATGCGCACCTCGCCGCCCGCCAGCACCGCGATCGGTACGCCGTCGCGATAGAGCAGCCGGTTGGTGGTCAGCGCGGCGAGCTTCGGTCCGGGCGTGAGCACGCCCAGCAGGTTGAGCGGATCGGCGCCGCTCACCGCGATCAAGGCGCCGTCGCGCTCGCGTTTGCGGGTGTCGCGCAGCGCGTTCAGCGCATCGGGCAGCGCGAACTGTTCACCGGAGATGCCTTCGACAAAGCGACCGCCGCGAATCTCGCCGCGCGCCTCCAGTCGTCGATAAACACGGAGCAGTTCGCGCCACGGCGGCAGCCATGCCGCTTCGCGTTCGAGCAGGCGCCAGAACACCACGCCGTAGCGCTTGAGCAAGGTGTGCGCGACGTGTTCAGCGATGTCGGCGCCCGCATGCTGCGTCGGGCCCGAAGCGGCATCGCCGCCGTCGGTCGGCATACTTCGCCGGCGGGTGAGCGACCAGCGTCCGGCGTCTTCGATGCCGAACAGCGCGGTGCGACGTCGACGCGTGTGGCTGCCGCTGGCGCGCCTGCGATCGGACGGAACCAGCAGCGCGCGCAGGCCGATGAAGCCGTCGGCGCTGACCAGACCGTGCGCGGTGAGATCGGCGAGCGCTTCTTCCAGCTGCGCCGGCAGCAGGCGCGTGGCCGCGGCGATCTCTTCGAAGAACGACGCGCCATGTTCGTGCAGATACTGCGCGACTTGCTGGCTGCGTGCGGCAAGGTTCGTCGTGTCGTTGCCGACAGCGAGCGTCAACCACGCAGCGAGATTGCGGCGTGACAGCAACGCGATCGGCGTGGTGCGCACCGGCGCGATCGCGCGATCCTGCGCGGGCTTGGGCGTCGACAGACGCAGCCATGCCACGCGACCGGCGAGACTGAGCTCATCGAGCCACGCCGGGTCGTACTTGTCGACGCGCGCCGGCAGCACCTCGGTCTCCCAGGCTGCGGCGGGCACTTCGAAGCCCTCGAGCTGTGAGAGCACCGCCGCCACCGCATCGGGGCCTTCGCCGCGAACACCCGGATCCACCCGCTGCCAGCGCAACAGGAAACGCAGGAAATCGCGCGCGGCTACCGGTTCGATCTCCTGCCGCAGCCGATTGACGGTGTAGCGGTGGATGCGTGCAAGCAGATGACGATCGCACCATTCGGTCTCACGCGCGGCGTCCTGCGCATCGGGCGACACGGCCGGCGAGGCGCTCATCGAAAAGCGACCGCGCATCACCGAGCCTTCGACTTCGAGGCGCGTCAGCGCGGCCACCACCGCGCCCAGATCGATCGCAAGTGACGCGGCAAGCACGCCTGCGGTGACCGGACCGAGCGCGCCGAGCCGGTCGCGGATCACTTCGATCAGCGCATCCTCGGCAAGCCATGCGACCGTGCGAAATTCCTCGGGCACCTCCACCGGCGGAGTCGCTGCGACATCGGGAAAGATCGCACGCAACACCGGCAGCCGCTCCGCGGCAACCAGCAGAGTGCGCTGCGAGGCGACGGCGAGCCAGGCGGCGCGCCGGGCGCCGATCAACGTCTCCGCCATCGATTCCCAACCCGCGGCGCGCAGCTCGTGCCGATCGAGAAAGCTCAAACCGAGCAGCGCGTCGTGCAACTCATCGGCATTGCGCGGCGTGGGCCAGACCTCTTCGCGCACGCGGGCGATCGCGGCGGGATCGAGCCGGCCCAGATCGTTGGCGGTTTGCGGATCGAGCCAACGCCTGGCCATCACGGCCTGCGTGCGACGTTCCTCGAGCGGCGCGTCGTCGAGGAACGCGTACGGGCGGGCCGACAGGATCTCCAGCGCGAGCGGCGAGGGTTCGGTGAGATCGCGCGCCAGCACGCGGATCGTGCCGGCCTCGATGCCGCGCAGCACCTGCTCCAGGCCGTCGATGTCCATCACCTCGCGCAGGCAATCGGCGATGGTCTGCGCCACCAGCGGGTGATCGGGCACTTCGCGATCGCCGACGATGTTCTCGCCACAGGCCACCTGATCGGGAAACACCGTGGCGAGCAGGTCTTCGGCCTGCATGCGCTGCAATTGCGGCGCAACCTTGCGGCCGCCTCGAAAGCGCAGCAGTGCGAGTGCGATCGAGGCGTTCCAGCGCCAGCGTGTCGGGAACATCGGCGCATCGAGCAGCGCCTGGATCAACAGCGGCCGCACCGTCTTCGAAGACAGATAGTGCGCCACCTCCATCAACTCGAAGCTGTGGCTGGTCGACAGCGACAGCACGATCGCGTCTTCGATCGCGGCAGCTTGCAGCTCGAAATTGAATTTGCGACAGAACCGTTTGCGCAGCGCCAGCCCCCAGGCGCGGTTGATGCGGCTACCGAACGAAGAGTGGATCACCAGCTGCATGCCGCCCGACTCGTCGAAGAAGCGCTCCAGGATCACGGTGTCGAACGTGGGCAGCGCACCGAGCGCCGCATGTGCCGAGACGAGGTAATCGGTGAGCTGCTCGGCGGCATCCGCGCCGATCTGCATCGCCGCTGCGAGCGATTCCTTGGGGCTCGTCGGCGCGTCGACGACCGTCTGCCGCAGCCGCACCACTGCGTCCGAAAGTTCCTTCGTCCGCCCCGGCGCTTCGCCGAACCAGAACGGGATGCCGGGCGGCGCGCCCTTGGCATCTTCGACGCGAACGGTACCGCGCTCCACACGCAGGATGCGATACGAGGTGTTGCCGAGCTGGAACACGTCGCCCGGCAGGCTTTCGATCGCGAAGTCTTCGTTGACGGTGCCGACCACGTGCGCCTGCGGCTCCAGCATCACGGTGTAGTCGGCGGTGTCGGGGATGGTGCCGCCGGAGGTGACGGCCGCGATCGACGCGCCGCGCCGCGCGCGCAGCACGCCGCCGACCGCATCACGATGGATGTGAGCGCTGCGCCGGCCGAACCGGGTATGGAAACCCTCGGCCACCATGCGCACGACTTCAATGAACTGTTCGCGCGTGATCGCGCGATACGGATACGCGCGACGGGCAAGGTCGAGCAACGACTGCTCGCTCCAATCCTGCTGCGATACCTCGGCGACGATCTGCTGTGCGAGCACATCGAGCGGCGCATCCGGAATGGCAATGCGATCGAGCTCGCCGCGATGCACGCTGTCGAGCAGCGCCGCGCACTCGACCAGATCGTCGCGCGACAACGGAAACAGCCTGCCTTTGGGCGTGCCACCGACTGCGTGGCCCGAGCGCCCGACTCGCTGCAGGAAGGCGGCAATACCGTGCGGCGAGCCGAGCTGGCATACCAGATCGACATCGCCGATATCGATGCCCAGCTCGAGTGAAGCGGTAGCCACCAGTGCTTTCAACTCGCCACGCTTGAGGCGCTGCTCCGCGTCGAATCGTTGCGTGCGCGACAGGCTGCCGTGATGCGCGGTGACGTGCTCCTTGCCCAGGCGCTCCGAAAGATGGCGCGCGGCGCGCTCGGCCAGCCGCCGCGTGTTGACGAACACCAGCGTGGTGCGATGTTCGCTGACCAGTTGCGCGAGTTGGTCGTAGAGCTGTTCCCACACTTCGCCCGACATCACCGCGCCGAGCGGCGTGGGCGGCAGCGCGATGGCCAGATCGCGTTCGCGCACATGGCCCGTGTCGATCACCGTGCACGGCGGTGGCGACGCGGCCTCGCGCCCACCTCCCACCAGAAATCGCGCGATCTCCTCGATCGGTTTCTGCGTGGCCGAAAGCCCCACGCGCACCAGGCGATCATCGGTCAGCGCCTGCAGACGCTCCAGCGACAGCGCCAGATGCGCACCGCGCTTGTTCGGCGCGAGTGCGTGGATCTCGTCGACGATCACCGTGCGCGTCGTGCGCAGCATGTCGCGTCCGGACTTGCTGGTGAGCAGGATGTAGAGCGATTCGGGCGTGGTGACGACGATGTGCGGCGCGCGCTTCTTCACCCGGCTGCGTTCGGCCTGCGAGGTATCGCCGGTGCGCACCCAGGTGCGGATTTCCGGCGGCGCGATCCCCGATCGCTCGAGCGCCGCGCTGATGCCGGCAAGCGGCGCTTCGAGGTTGCGTTGGATGTCGTTCGAGAGCGCTTTCAGCGGCGAGACGTAGACGACGCGTGTCTCGTCGGGCAACGCGCCCGCGCCAGCCGCAGTGCCTTCACGTACGAGTGCGTCGATCGCGCACAGGAACGCCGCCAGCGTCTTGCCTGATCCTGTCGGCGCAGCAAGCAACACATGCTCCGCGGCCTGGATCGCGGGCCAGGCCTGCGCCTGGGCACTGGTGGGCGCGGCGAAGCTCGCGCCGAACCACTCGCGCACGGCGGGATGAAAGCGATCGAGCACGGCGCAATGCATGGACGGAGGCGCGGTTCAGACGGATGAAACGATCGAAGCGGATGGTAACCCGAGGGCCGATGATCGGCGGTGCTAAGCTTCAAGGCACTCGTCCCGCGGTTCTCGTTTTGTACTTCGGTTTGGCACCTCGCAGGAGCAGCGACCATGTCGATCCAGATCACCGGCTATGACCACATCGTATTGCGCGTCAAAGATCTCGAGAAGATGATCGATTTCTACAGCAACGTGCTCGGCGCACAGGTGTTGTGGCGCCGTCCCGATTTCGGTCTGGTGCATCTGCGCATCGGGCCGGAGATGATCGATTTCGTCCCGGTCGACGGACCACTCGGCGTCAAGGGCGGCGCCGCGCCCAAGCCGTGGGGGCGCAATCTCGATCACTTCTGTTTCCGCGTGCTGCCGTTCGATCAGGACGCGATCGTGAAGCATCTCGAAGCGCAGGGCGTGAGAGTCGGTGAGATCCGCACCCGCTTCGGCTCGCAGGGCACCGGCGTGTCGATCTATCTGTCCGATCCCGAGGACAATATCGTCGAACTCAAGGGACCGGGCGACGGCAAGATGCCCGCTTGAACTTTCCCCGGCCCGGCTGCACGGGCCGCGACGCAACACTTCTCCGCGATGTTCCGCACACGCTCCAATCCATCCGACCGGAAAATTCAATGCGCGTAGTCATCCTCGACGATTACCAGGACATCGTGCGCCGGCTCGATGCGTTCAAGAAGGCAGCCGGCCACGACGTGAAGATCTTCAACGACACCGTCAAAGGCGTCGATGCGCTGGCTGCGCGTCTGGCCGATGCCGAGGCGATCGGCTGCATTCGCGAGCGCACGCCGATATCGGCCGCGCTGATCGAGCGACTGCCAAAGCTCAGGATGATCAGCCAGACCGGCAAGAACGCGCCCCACATCGATCTGGAAGCTTGCACGCGCCGCGGCATCGTCGTGAGCGGCGGCGGCGGTGGTGCGGCCGGCACGCCGGAGCTCACCTGGGCGTTGATCCTGATGGCAACGCGCCATCTGCCGTTCGAGATCAACGCGCTGAAGGCCGGACGCTGGCAATCGACGATCGGCCATGCGGTACGCGGCAAGACGCTTGGCATCTTCGGCTACGGCAAGATCGGCAGCGATGTCGCCAAGGTCGGCCGTGCGTTCGGCATGAACGTCATCGCCTGGGGGCGTGAAGGTTCGCAGGAGCGCGCGACCAAGGACGGCTTCGAACTGGCCAAGAGCAAGGCCGATCTGTTCGAGCGCGCCGACGTGCTCAGCGTGCACCTCATTCTGCGCGACAGCACGCGCGGCGTCGTTGGTGCTGAAGATCTTGCCCGCATGAAGCCCACCAGCCTGTTCGTCAACACCAGCAGGGCAGGGCTTGTCGCGCCCGATGCACTCGTCAACGCATTGCGCGCCGGACGGCCTGGATACGCGGCGGTCGACGTGTACGAAGACGAACCGGTGTTGGGGGCGGATCATCCGCTGCTCAAGCTGGCCAACGTGATCTGCACCCCGCATCTGGGCTACGTCGAGATGGGCGGTTACGAGAGCTTCTTCAACGCGGTGTTCGATCAGATCAACGCCTTCGCCGCGGGTGCGCCGATCAACGTGATGAATCCCGAGGTGTTGAAGAAGTAGGGGCGGGCAGTCGAGGAAGAACTTCTTACGAACGCCGCCGTGCCGCCGTGACCTGGAAGAAGATCACGGCCGACACGACGATCACGCCGCCCAGGAGCTGCAGCGCGCTGAGTCGTTCGCCCAGCGCCAGCCAGGCGATTCCTGCCACGAACACCGGTTCGAGATTCAACACCATCGCCGATTGCGTCGGGCCCAACAGCGGCAGCAGCAGGAACAGGCCGGTGATGCCCATCGAGTAGCACAGCCCCAGCCCGACGATGCCGATCCAGCCGTGCGTGTTGTCGGGCAGATCGATGCTGCTGGTGCCGAACACGATGATGATGAACACGACCGCTGAAGTGGCGAGCGTGTAGAACGTTCGCATCGGCGCGGCCATCGTCGGCGCAAGGCGCGGCGTGAGTACCAACGCTGCGGAAAAACAGATGGCGGCACCGACGGCCGCTGCGATGCCAAGTGGATTGGCGGAGAGGTGGCCGATGCCGAGCACGAGCGTCAGTCCGCCGAATGCCGCGATCAGCGTGCCGATCAGCCTCGGCGTGAACCGCTCATCACCTAACATCGCGCTCGCCAGCCCGGTGAACACCGGAAACAAATAGAACACCAGGATCGCCACGCTCACCGGCAGCAGCGACACCGCAAGCTGGATCAACCCGGTCTGCCCGGTGATGAACAGCCCCAGGATCAGGGTCGCCTTGAATTCACGATGCAACGGTGCGAGCTTGATGTGCCGCAGTTGCAGTAGCAGGTAGAGCAGGATGGTGGCGCTGAGGGCGCGGGTAAGCGCGCCGGTCAGGACGTTCGCGCCATTGGCGAACGCCAGGCGTGCGAAGACATGTCCCGCACCGAGACTCATTGCGACCGCGAACAGTCCGATGACGGCGAGCCAGCGGCTCATGCGCCAGCTCTCACGCGCGTGCCCGTTGCGCCGATCGAGCGCGTCAGCCTCGAAGGTTCAAGCGGATACAAGGTCGTCCCGCGTAGTGAGTCGTTGGATTGCGCGTCAGTCCGCGGTGATGCCCGCCTGCGGGATCAACGCGCGCCATTTCGCCACTTCGGAGCGAACGAATGCATCGGCCTCGCTGGTGGACATCTTCGATACTCGTCCGCCGCCACGCTCCAGTCGTGCAACGACGTCGGGCGCCGTCAACGCCACCGCAACTTCCTTGCGCAGCCATTCGAGAATCGGTGCCGGCGTGGCCGAGTGCGCGTACAAACCGGCCCAGCTGTCCATCTCCATGTTGGCGACGCCGGACTCGATCGCCGTCGGCACACCGGGAAACGCTGCGTTGCGCTCGCGACTCGACACCGCCAGCAGGCGGACTTGTCCGGCGTCGACGTACTGCTTGGCCGGCCCGCAATTGTCGAACAGCACGTCGACGCGGCTGGCGATCACATCCTGCACGGCGGGGGCGGCGGCTTTGTAGGGAACATGGACGGCGTCGACATTCGCGAGCTTGAACATCACCGCCGCGGCAACGTGCTGACCGGTACCGACCCCGGCCGAAGCGTAGTTGATCTTGCCCGCATTGCCGCGCCCGAATTCGAGCAGCTGCTGCAAACTGGTCTGCGGCAGATCCTTGCGCGCGATCAGGCAAAACGGAATGAACACTGTCTTGGCCACGGTGGTGAAGTCCGCGACCGGGTCATACGGCAGCTTCTTGTAGAGCCCGACGTTGGCGGCCATGTTGGTGAGGCCGCCGTAGAGCAGGGTGTATCCGTCGGCCGGTGCTTTCGCGACCGCGTCGGTGCCGTTCAGGCTGCCGGCACCAGGTCGGTTCTCGACGATGACACTCAGCCCGGGCTTCTCCGAGAGCTTCTGCGCGATGGTGCGCGCCTGGATGTCGAAGCCGCCGCCCGGGCCGGTCGGGACGATGATGCGGATCGGGCGTGACGGGTACCCCTGCGGCTGCGCCATAGCTAGATGCAGGCTGGCGTCGAGCGCGATCAATCCAGCCAATGCTGCAGCCATGATCGCGTGAATGGCGTGACGCGCGACGTGACGAGCGGCGTACCGTGCCGACATCCTGTTCTCCTCCTTGTTGTTGCCGCGACTTGGGCGGCGAGCAGGCGAGCGTACCCGCCAGGCCGATTATCGCTGCCAGGGCGCGATCTGATCCACGTCGATCTGATGCCGGACAATCGCCGCTTGCAACTGTGCTTGTTCGATTGCGCCCTCGTCGACCAGCGATTTCAGCGCCGCCACGACGATGTGCGCGGCATCGACTTCAAAGAACCGGCGCAGGTTGGTGCGCGTATCGCTGCGACCGAAGCCATCGGTTCCCAACGCGAGAAAGCGACCGGGCACGAACGGCGCGATGAGGTTGGGCACCGCGCTCACGTAATCGGTGGCGGCGATGACCGGACCTGATCGCTCGCGCAGGCATTCGGCGACGTAAGTCGACTTGCCCGGCGCCTGGGGATGCAGCCGGTTCCAGCGTTCGGTATCCATCGCGTCGCGGCGCAGCTCGGTGAAGCTGGTGACCGACCAGACGTCGGCGGCCACACCGTGCTCGCGTTCGAGCAGCTCCGCCGCGGCCAGTACTTCGCGCAGGATGGTGCCTGAGCCGAGCAGCTGTACGCGCGGTGCGACTTTCTTCTTCGCAGCCGGCGTGCTCGTGCCTTCGCGGAACAGATACATCCCCTTGAGGATGCCGCGCTCAACACCCGCCGGCATCGGCGGATGCGCGTAGTTCTCGTTCATCACGGTCACGTAGTAGAAGACGTTCTGTTCGTCTTCGAGCATGCGCCGCGCGCCGTCGTGCACGATCACCGCGAGTTCGTAGCCGAAGGTCGGGTCGTACGCGATGCAGGTGGGGACGGTGGAGGCGATCAGATGGCTGGTGCCGTCCTGGTGCTGCAGCCCTTCGCCGGAAAGCGTGGTGCGTCCGGCCGTTGCCCCGAACAGGAATCCACGTGAACGCGAATCGGCCGCCGCCCAGATCAGATCACCGACGCGTTGGAAGCCGAAGATCGAATAGAAGATGTAGCACGGGAGCATCGGCACACCGTGCGCGCTGTAGCTGGTTGCCGCGGCGATCCAGGAGGACAACGCGCCGGCTTCGGTGATGCCTTCCTCCAGGATCTGCCCGTCCTTGGCCTCCTTGTAGTAGAGCAGCTCTTCCTTGTCTTCGGGCTCGTACAGCTGACCGAACGGCGAGTAGATCGCTACCTGGCGAAACAGCGATTGCATCCCGAAGGTGCGCGCCTCGTCGGCCACGATCGGCACCACGTGCTTGCCCAGCTTCGCGTCGCGCAGCAGTTGCGAGAGCAGTTGCGCGAACACCATCGTCGTCGATTGCTCGCGACCGTTGGAGCCTTCGAGCGTTCGCGAGAACGCCGAGAGCGCCGGCACTTGCAGCTTGGTCGAACTCGCTGGGCGTGAGGGCATGTATCCGCCCAGCAGCTTGCGTCGGGCGTGCAGGTAGCGCATCTCGGGCGAATCGTCGGCAGGACGGTAGAACTTCAGTCCGATCACGTGCTCATCGGGCAGCGGTAGCGAGAACCGATCGCGAAAGGCGAGCAGCGCCTCGTCGTCGAGCTTCTTTTGCTGATGCGTGGTCATCTTGCCCTGACCCCAGGTGCCCATGCCGTAGCCCTTCTTGGTCTGGGCGAGAATCACCGTGGGTTGGCCGACGTGATGCACGGCCGCGTGATAGGCGGCGTAGATCTTGACCGGGTCGTGACCGCCGCGTTTGAGGCGATCGATGTCATCGTCGGTGAGATCGGCCACCAGCGCCTGCAATTCGGGGTACTTGTTGAAGAAGTTCTCGCGATTGAACCGGCCGTCGGTGGCGGCGTACTTCTGGAACTCGCCGTCGACCGTCTCATGCAGGCGGCGCAGGATGATGCCCTCGCGATCGCGGGCGAACAGCGGATCCCAGTCGCTGCCCCACATCAGCTTGATCACGTTCCAACCGGCGCCGGCGAACAGTCCTTCGAGCTCCTGCACTACTGATCCGTTGCCGCGCACTGGCCCGTCGAGCCGTTGCAGATTGCAGTTCACTACGAAGATGAGATTGTCGAGCCCTTCGCGCGCGGCCAGCGAGAGTGCAGCGATCGACTCGGGTTCGTCCATCTCGCCATCGCCGGGGAACGCCCACACCTTGCGGCCGTTGGTAGCAAGTACGCCGCGGTGCTCGAGGTAGCGCATGAAGCGCGCCTGGTAGATCGCGTTGATCGGCCCCAGACCCATCGAGCCGGTCGGGAACTGCCAGAACTGCGGCATCAGCCACGGATGCGGGTATGACGACAGCCCGCCGCCTTTGGTCTCGCGGCGGTAGCTCTCCAGGTGCGATTCGGAGAGCCGGCCTTCCAGAAACGCGCGCGCATAAACCCCTGGCGCAGCATGCGGCTGGAAGTAGATTGCATCGGCGCCGTGCGGGGCATCGTGTCCGCGGAAGAAGTGATTGAAGCCGACCTCGAACAGATCGGCCGCCGATGCGTAGGTCGCGATGTGTCCACCCAGTTCGGCGTGCGCACGATTGGCACGCACCACCATTGCCAGTGCGTTCCAGCGAATGATCGAGGCGATGCGCTGTTCGATCGAGAAATCGCCCGGGAACGGCGGCTGGTCCTGCGGCGCGATCGTGTTGGCGTAGGGCGTGTTGAAGCGCGTGCGCGTGTTGACGTCGTGCGCCGCCGCATGTTCGAGCAGGCGCTGCAGCACGTAGCGCGCGCGATCCTTGCCTTCGGTCGTGAGTAGCGCATCGAACGCGTCGAGCCACTCGCGCGTCTCGAGCGGATCGTTGTCGAGCGACTGGCCGGCGAGCAGTTTGGCGATGTCGGCGAGATTGGTCATGGCGAGGCACACGCGGAGAGATGGACCGGCCCCGAGGTTACTGCCTCGATGCTGGCATGTGGTTGCAAAGGTGATCGCTCGGATCCAGCTTTGCGGCACAATCTGCCGAACTTGACCACTCTTGAGAAGAATTATGTCGCTTCAGCCACTCGATTCAACTGACTGGGCGATCCTCGCCCAGCTTCAGGACGACGCGCGCATCGCTAATGTCGATCTGGCGCGAGCTGTGCACCTTTCGCCTTCACCGTGTCTGGCACGGCTGCGCAAACTTGAAGAGTCGGGCTACATCCGGCGCCACGTGACGCTGCTCGATCCGGTGAAGCTCGGGCTGACCGTCAGCGTGTTCATTCAGGTGCGGCTGGAAAAGCAGGTGGAAAAGTCGCTCGAGACCTTCGAGCGCGCGATTCGGGAACGGCCCGAGGTGATGGAGTGCTACCTGATGACCGGTACGTCGGACTACCTGCTTCGCGTGGTCGTGCCCGACGTGCCTTCTTTCGAGCGGTTCGTCGTCGATTTTCTCTCGCGCATTACCGGCATCGGCAATATCCAGTCTAGCTTTGCCCTCAAGCAGGTGAAGTACGAGACCGCGCTGCCGCTGGAAACGGTGGCGCCCGGCGTGCGTGCGGG
>CADEDU010000021.1:64939-92009 GCA_902826155.1 uncultured beta proteobacterium | reverse complement strand
CGAACGCCTTCGGCGTGGAGATCTCGCGGCCTTCGGCAGTGGGTTTGAGCACCTGTTCGAACGCCGCGAGCGCCGGTGCGTTCAGACGATGCGCTTCGCGACGGCGCGACGGCAGATAACCGCCGAGCGACCTGCGACGCTCGTGCAGATATTTCATCACCGGATCGTCCTCGGCCGGCTTGAAGAACGGCAGTTCCTCGAGCCTGTCGTCGGCAATCGGAATGTTGAAGCGGTCGCGGAACTCGCGAATCGTCTGCAGTTCCAATTTCTTCAACTGGTGCGTCGGATTCTTGGCCTGCCCCTGCTTGCCCAGCCCATAGCCCTTGATCGTCTTGGCCAGGATCACGGTGGGCTGGCCCTTGTGCTTCACTGCCGAAGCGTAGGCCGCGAAGATCTTGTGCGGATCATGGCCGCCGCGATTGAGGCGCCAGATGTCCTCGTCGGTCATGCGCGACACGAGCTCCAGCGTCTTCGGATGCTTGCCGAAGAAGTGCTTGCGCACGAATGCGCCGTCGTTGGCCTTGTAGTTCTGGTACTCGCCGTCGACGGTCTCCTCCATGATCCGCTGCAGCACACCCTCCGTGTCGCGCGCAAGGAGCGGGTCCCAGTAGGAGCCCCAGATGAGCTTGATCACGTTCCAGCCGGCGCCGCGGAAGTCCGATTCCAGCTCCTGGATGATCTTGCCGTTGCCGCGCACCGGACCATCGAGTCGCTGCAGATTGCAGTTGACCACAAGGATCAGGTTGTCGAGCTTCTCGCGCGAGGCCATGCCGATCGCGCCCATCGACTCCGGTTCATCCATCTCGCCGTCGCCGCAGAACACCCACACCTTGCGCCCCTCGGTGTTGGCCAGTCCGCGCGCCTGCACGTATTTCAAGAATCGCGCCTGATAGATCGCCTGGATCGGACCCAAACCCATCGACACGGTCGGAAACTGCCAGAAGTCGGGCATCAGCCACGGATGCGGGTAGGACGAGATGCCCTTGCCATCCACTTCGCGGCGGA
Organism: uncultured beta proteobacterium; assembly: GCA_902826155.1. The sequence continues at coordinate 91,004 of CADEDU010000021.1, read as the reverse complement.
AGTTATTGAGCTGATCTTCGGTCAGGCGCCCTTCGAGGAACGCGCGTGCGTAGATGCCGGGCGCCGAATGTCCCTGGAAGTAGATGAGATCGCCACCGTGCTCGGCCGTTGGTGCATGCCAGAAATGATTGAAGCCGATGCCGAACAGCGTGCCGACCGAAGCGAAGCTCGCGATGTGTCCGCCCAGATCGCCGTCGCCCTCGTTCGCGCGGGCCACCATCACCATCGCGTTCCAGCGGCAGAACGAGCGGATGCGCTCTTCCATGGCCGGGTCGCCTGGCAGACGCTCCTCCATGTGCGGAGGAATCGTGTTGATGTACGCCGTGGCCGCGCTGAAGGGAATGTTGACGCCGGAGTGGCGTGCCTTGTCGATCAGCTTCTCGAGGATGTAGTGGGCACGCTCGGGGCCTTCACGTTCGATCATCGCCTCAAGGGCGTCGAGCCATTCGCGGGTCTCGATGCCGTCGGGATCGTCGACAAGGGGCAGATTGGGAAGCGCGGCTGTCATGGCAACTCCGTGGTGGCGCGATCAGGCGACGCAGCGTTGGAGGAGGTTTCGCGCTCAGTGGCGCAGGACGTTGCGAGGAGAAACTCGTCGAAAGGCACCGATGGGCCCGCTCGACGGCCAAGTATTGCGGGCCGCTGCCTGTCGAGTGTTCCGGGGATGAAATCCGGCAAGCGACTGATGAGACTGAATTTTACGGTGAAAATCCGAATAATCCATATCGCAAAATGCCATCCCGCCCATTGAAAAAGGGGGCGTACATCCCCAACCCGATGGCTTCAGGCCGGATAATTCGCGGTTCCCCGCATCCCAATCCGCCTGTTGTGCCGCTTGTTGTGCCGCCCGCTTTCGTCTCGCCCGCTCACTTCCGAGATCGCTCATGACTTCATCGACCCTGCTGGATGGCAATCAACTCGCCAAGACGTTGCGCGAAGGCATGAAAACGCGCGTCGCCAGTCTCACCGCCGCGGGCTGCAACCCGCGTCTGGACGTAGTGCTGGTGGGTGAGGATGCCGCCTCGCAGGTTTATGTGCGCAACAAGGTGCGCGCGTGCGCGGAAGTCGGCGTGGCCTCGGAGGTGCATCGCTTGGCGCAGGGGGCGGGTGAAGCCGAGTTGTTGGGGCTGATCGATCGCTTGAACCGCGACGAACGCGTGCACGGCATCCTAGTGCAACTACCCCTGCCAAACCATATTGCGTCGCAAAAAGCGATCGGAGCTATTGCTCCAGGCAAGGATGTCGATGGGTTTCACCTGCATAACGTCGGGGCATTGGTCACAGGCCAACCCTGCTTCGTACCGTGCACACCCGCTGGCGTGATGGCTCTGCTCGATCACGCCGGCGTGAAACTCGAAGGCAAGCACGCGGTGGTCGTGGGACGCAGCAACATCGTCGGCAAGCCGGTGGCCATGCTGTTGCTGCAACGGGGCGCGACAGTGTCCATCTGCCATTCAAAGACAGCCGACCTCGGGGCGATCACCCGGCAAGCCGACGTGCTGGTCGTCGCAGTGGGCAAGGCGCGCATGATCGATGGATCGATGGTCAAGCCGGGCGCCGCTGTCATAGACGTCGGCATCAACCGGTTGGCGGACGGCAAGCTGGCCGGTGATGTCGATTTCCAGAGCTGCCTGGGTATCGCCGGCTGCATCACGCCGGTGCCCGGCGGCGTGGGCCCGATGACCGTCGCAATGCTCATTGCCAACACGCTCAGTGCAGCCGAGCAGTCACACAAGTAACCGGAAACGTACATGTCCAACCCATTGCTCGATTTCTCCGGACTGCCGCGCTTCGGCGCGATCGCACCGGCTCACGTTGCACCCGCCATCGACCAGTTGCTGAGCGAGTGCCGGGCCGCACTCGAGCGGTACACGCAGCCCGACGTCGCGCCGACGTGGGATGCCGTCGTCGAACCGCTCACCGAAGTGCATGAACGCCTGGAGCGCGCCTGGGGCGTGGTCGGACACCTGCATAGCGTGCTCGACAGCCCGGAGTTGCGTGAGGCGTACAACGCCAATCAGCCCAAGGTCGTCGATTACTACACCGAGCTGGGTCAGCATCTGCCGCTGTTCGAAAAGTACAAGGCGCTGCAGGCTTCGGCTGGATTTGCCGCGCTGACGTCGGCGCAGCGCAAGGTGATCGACAACGCGGTGCGCGATTTCCGGCTGTCGGGAGCGGAGCTGCCGGCCGACAAGAAGGCGCGCTTCGCGGAGATCCAGGCCGAGCTGGCGCGGCTGTCGACGCGCTTCTCGGAGAACGTGCTCGATGCGACCAACGCGTTCGCCCGGTTCATCGATCGCGCCGAGGATCTCGATGGGGTGCCGGCCGACGTGATGGAACGGCTGCGTGGCGCGGCGGAAAAAGACGGCAAGAGCGGCTGGAAGATCTCGCTGCAGATGCCCTCTTATCTGCCGGTGATGCAGTACTGCACCAGTCGCGCGTTGCGTGAGGAGCTGTACCACGCCTACGTCACACGCGCGGCGGAGTTCGGCAAGCCCGAGCTGGACAACACGCCGCTGGTCCGCACCATTCTGCAGTTGCGCGGCGAGGAAGCATCGCTATTGGGCTACCGCAATTTCGCCGAGGTCTCACTGGTGCCGAAGATGGCCCAGACGCCAGCGCAAGTCGTCGATTTCCTGCACGATCTGGCAAGCAAAGCGTTGCCCTTCGCACGACGCGACATGGAGGAGCTGCGCGCATTCTCCAAAGAAGAACTCGGCCTGAGCGAGCTGCAGGCGTGGGATCTGGCGTTCGCCTCCGAACGCCTGCGCGTCAAGCGTTACGCGTTCTCCGATCAGGAGGTGAAGCAGTATTTCCCCGAGCCGAAAGTGCTCGAAGGCATGTTCCGTGTGGTCGAACAGATCTACGGCGTGTCGATCGAGTCCGACAGCGCCCAGACGTGGGACCCGGCCGTGCGGTTCTTTCGTATCCGCCATCGCGATGGATCGACCATCGGGCACTTCTACCTCGACCCCTATGCGCGCGACACCAAACGCGGCGGCGCCTGGATGGACGAAGCGCTGGTCCGCCGGCGCGTGCAAGCACACCTCCAGACACCGGTCGCCTATCTGGTGTGCAATTTCTCCTCCCCGGTGGGTGGCAAGCCCGCGTTGCTCACGCACGACGAGGTGACTACGCTATTTCATGAGTTCGGCCACGGTCTGCATCACCTGCTCTCGCGCGTGGAACTGCCGCAGGTAACCGGAATCCGCGGCGTCGAATGGGACGCGGTCGAGCTGCCCAGCCAGTTCATGGAGAACTTCTGCTGGGAGTGGGAGGTACTGCGTCACATGACCGCGCACGTCGACTCCGGAGCGAGTCTGCCGCAGCCGTTATTCGAGAAGATGGTCGCCGCCAAGAACTTCCAGAGTGGCATGCAGACCGTCCGCCAGATCGAGTTCGCGCTGTTCGACATGCTGCTGCATTCGGAATTCGATGCGCGCGGGAGTAAGGCGCCGCTTACGCTGCTCGAGGAAGTCCGGGCGCAGGTGGCGGTGATGACGCCCCCGCCGTACAACCGTATGCCCAACACGTTCGGACACATCTTCTCGGGCGGCTACAGCGCCGGCTACTACAGCTACAAATGGGCAGAAGTGCTCTCCGCCGACGCCTACAGCCTGTTCGAGGAGAACGGCGTGCTCGATCCGCAGACGGGCAAACGCTTCTGGGATGAGATTCTCGCGGTAGGCGGCAGTCGATCGGCACTGGATTCGTTCAAGGCCTTCCGCGGCCGCGAGCCCACCGTCGATGCACTACTCAGGCACAACGGAATGGTGCCGGCATAGCATGCTGCTCTTGCCGGCCCCACGACTCGGAGGTCGGCACAATGAAACGAATCGCTGCGGGATCGATCGCATTGCTGGCACTGCTCGTTGCCGGCAACGCTGCCGCGCAAGGGATGTATCGCTGGGTCGACAAGGACGGCAAGGTCTACTACAGCGACAAGAAACCCGACGACAAGCCCAAGTCGATCGAGCAGCGCCAGGTTCGCGGGAGCGTCGTCGAGACCTCCGATGCCGGCTACGCGTTGCGCGAAGCCGTGAAGGCCTATCCGGTAGCGCTCTACACCGCGCCCGAGTGCAAGGAGCCTTGTGCAGACGCTCGGACGCTGTTGAACAAGCGCGGCGTGCCTTTCAAGGAGATCGTCGTCAGCGACAACAAGACGCGCGAAGAGCTGATCAAGGTCGGTGGAGCAGCTGAAGTGCCCGTTCTCCTCGTAGGCTCGAGCTTGAGCAAGGGGTTCGAAGAAGGCGCGTTCAACGCAGCACTCGATCAAGCCGGTTATCCGGGCAAAGCAGTCCCCGGCCGCGCACCCGCGGTACAGCCCAAAGGCAAGAGCGAAACGACCGCGGCGAAGGGCAATTCCGCCGCCAAAGCAGAACCGTCGGCGCCCAAGGGTCGCTATCTGCCGGAGTAGGTTCCGGGCATGCCCTTTGAATAAGGGCGCACCGGGCGTGCTTCACGCCAAGTGACGTATTCGGCGCGCTACCATCGCGCGCCCATGTCGCTCTATTCCCTCAAGCCCCGCTTTCAGGCGCTGCTGCGGCCTCTCGTAGCGCGCCTGGCACATGCCGGGGTCACCGCGAACCAGGTAACGCTTGCCGCATGCGTCGTGTCCGTCTGTGTCGGCCTGGCGCTGCTTGCGCTACCGCATACTTGGTTCGTGCTGGTGCCGATCTGGATGCTGCTGCGCATGGCGCTCAACGCGATCGACGGCATGCTCGCGCGCGAGCATGATCAGCGCACCACGCTCGGGGCGTATCTCAACGAACTCACCGATGTGATCTCCGATGCGGCGCTATACCTGCCGTTCGCGTTCGTCGCGCCGCTCAATGGCATGGTGATCGGAATCATCATCTTCCTGGCGACGTTGACCGAGTTCGTCGGCGTGCTCGCACAGGCAACCGGGAGTTCGCGTCGCTACGATGGTCCGATGGGCAAGAGCGATCGTGCGCTGGTGTTCGGCGTGCTGGGACTTTGGCTCGGAATCTCCGGATGGCTGCCCGGCTGGATCCTGTGGGCCCTGTGGCTCCTCGCGGCGGCCATTGCGCTCACCGCGCTCAACCGCATGCGGGCGGGTCTCGCCGAGTCCGTGCGCTCCGACAGCACCAGGTGACCACCTCTGCGCGGATCGCGCGCGAAGCAGCGATCGACAAACGATGGCGGCTCGACACGATCAGTTCGGGCGTGCCGCTACGCGTATGTTCGATCGAATATGTGTTGCCGCACGCACCCTGTAGTGGCACGACGCACCGCTCGTAAGGCACTGGTGGATCGGGGCCCAGACATCGCCGCAAATCCGCCGGTCTGAATGAACAGGGAGTTGAGGATTGATGATGCGAACAGCGATCGAAGCTTCGTTTCGGACCCACGACGGGGAAGCTTTGTTCTACCGCCACTGGCGCGCAGCGGAGCACTTACCTGGCCTGCGCGATGGCGGGCACGACAACGGCACACGGCAAGCCGTGGTGCTGTTTCACCGCGGGCACGAGCACTCCGGACGTATGGCGCATCTGGTCGACGAGTTGGATCTGCCGCAGTTCGAGTTCTTCGCCTGGGATGCGCGCGGGCACGGACGGTCTCCTGGCGAGCGCGGCTTCAGCCCTTCGTTCGGCACGTCGGTGCGCGACGTCCAGACGTTCATCGATCACATCGTCGCGACGCACGGCATCCCGGTCGAGAACATAGCGGTTGTTGCGCAAAGCGTCGGGGCAGTGCTCGCAGCAACCTGGCTGCACGACTATGCCCCCAAGGTTCGCTGCGCAGTGCTGGCTTCGCCCGCCTTCAAGGTCAAGCTGTACGTACCGTTTGCGCGTCCCGGGCTCGCGCTGCTGCACAAGCTGCGGGGCAAGTTCTTCGTCAACAGCTACGTGAAAGCGAAGTTCCTGACGCACGACGCGGAGCGCATCGCCTCGTACGAGTCCGATCCGCTCATCACCCGTCCGATCGCGGTCAACATCCTGCTCGGGCTGTATGAAGCCGCCGATCGAGTGGTCGCCGACGCACAGGCGATCACGACACCGACACAGCTGCTGATCTCGGGCAGCGACTGGGTCGTGCACCACGCGCCACAGCACGCGTTCTTCGAGCGGCTCGGCAGTCCGGTCAAAGAAAAACACGTCTTGCCCGGCTTCTTTCACGACACGCTCGGCGAGCGCGATCGCAGACTCGCGATCGACAAAGCTCGCTCGTTCATCCTCGCGCGATTCGCCGGGCCGCAGGCACGCGTCGACCTTCGCAGCGCGCATCTGCAAGGCTTTACTCGCGAAGAGTCCGAGGCGCTTTCCAGGCCGCTGTCACTGCTGTCGCCGCGCGGTCTGTATTGGGCGATGACGCGCGCCTCGCTGAAGTTCGGTGGTCTGCTCTCGAGCGGGGTGCGGCTCGGGCATCGCACCGGATTCGACTCCGGCAGCACGCTCGACTACGTCTACCGCAATCGCGTAGAAGGGGTCACGCCGCTGGGCCGTGCGATCGATGCCAACTACCTGAATGCCATCGGCTGGCGCGGCATCCGCCAGCGCAAATTGCACATCGAGGAACTGCTGCGCGAATCAATGCGCCGTGTGCGCGAGTCGGGCCAGCCGGTGCACGTGCTCGATATCGCTGCCGGGCATGGACGCTACGTGCTGGAAGCATTGACCAGGAACGAACAGCCACCGGCCTCCATCCTGCTGCGCGACTACAGCGACATCAATGTGCGCGAGGGCAGTGCGCTGATCGAGCAGAAGGGACTAGGCCGGATCGCGCGCTTCGAGAAAGCCGATGCGTTCGATCGCGCCGGTATCGCCGCGGTCACGCCCAAGCCGACGATCTCATTCGTCTCCGGGCTCTACGAATTGTTCCCCGATAACGCGATGCTGGAACGCTCGCTGGCAGGTCTGGCCGACGCGGTACCGGTCGGCGGGTACTTGATCTACACCAATCAACCCTGGCATCCGCAGTTGGAGTTGATCGCACGCGCGTTGACCAGTCATCGCGCCGGAGCAGCGTGGGTGATGCGACGCCGGACACAAGCCGAGATGGATCAGTTGGCCGAGCACGCCGGATTCCGCAAGATCACGCAACGCATCGACGAGTGGGGCATCTTCACGGTGTCACTCGCGGTGCGCGTCGGCTGATCCATGGGCGAATCGGAACGCACCGCCTCCGCCATGACGCATCCGAGCCGCGTGCGGCACGACCCGCTTGGAAGCAGCAACGGCAGGCCATGGCGCCTGGCGATCGCGTGGTTGTGCTTGCTCGGACCGCTCTTCTTTCTCACGTACGGTTTCGCCAACTGGCTGGCGAGCACGCGCACGAGCGTTGGCGTCATTGTGTTCGACTGGGAGCGGCACATCCCGTTCCTGGCCTGGACCATCATTCCTTACTGGTCGATCGATCTGCTCTATGGCCTGTCGCTACTCGTCTGCACGACCCGATCGGAAGTCAACACGCATGCCAGGCGATTGCTGAGCGCGCAGATCATCTCGATCGCCTGTTTCATCGCTCTGCCGTTGCAGTTCACCTTCGAGCGCCCCGCCGCCGACGGGTTGCCCGGCATGATGTTCGACGCGCTGGCTGGCTTCGACAAACCGTTCAACCAGGCACCTTCGCTGCACATCAGCCTACTCCTGATCATCTGGGCGCGACTTGCCGCGCACGCACCGCGCTGGCTGCTGTGGCCGCTACACGGCTGGATGCTGTTGATCGGCGTGTCGGTGCTCACCACCTATCAGCACCATTTCATCGACCTGCCCACCGGGATGCTCGCCGGGTTCTTATGTCTGTGGCTATGGCCGATGCGAGGTCCGACGCCGATGGCTCACGCCAGCCTCGCCGGTGACGTGCAGCGACGCAAACTCGCCGGCTACTACTTCGCCGGCGCGTTGGTCGTTGCCTGCGTCGCGATGATCGGTGGTGGCGCCTGGCTATGGCTGTGGTGGCCCGCCTCGGCGCTCGCGCTGGTGGCGCTTTGCTATTTCGTTTGCGGTGTTCATGCGTTCCAGAAGGGTGCCGACGGCGTGATGAGCGTTGCCGCGCGCTGGCTGTTCGCTCCTTATCTTGTCGGCGCGTGGATCAACTCGCGAGCCTGGACGCACGGCCGCAGCGCCGCGGATCACGTGGCAGCGGATGTCTGGCTCGGCCGAATGCCGAGCCGTACGGAGCTCGGTCGGTCACCCTACAAGGCAATCGTCGATCTCACCGGCGAGATGCACGCAACCCACCGTGGCAATGTGGCACGGTACGTGTCGGTGCCGATGCTGGATCTGGTGACGCCGGATCCGGCAGCACTCGCGATAGCGGCGCAAGCGATCGAGGCAGCGCCCAAACCGGTACTGGTGTGCTGCGCACTCGGTTATTCGCGCAGTGCCTGTGCCGTGGCGGCGTGGCTGTTGAATTCGGGGCGGGCAGGTTCGACGGCCAATGCCGTCGCGATGATCGAGCAGGCGCGTCCTCGTGTTGTACTGGGTCCGCACCACCACTCGGCGATCGAGGGCGCTCGCGCATGAATCCTGCCGATCGCGTGATCGTTGGTGTGACCGCAGATCTGCTCGACCGTGGGCGCACGATCGACGCGCTCTCCAGCGCGCTGACGATCGCGGCAGCGCTCTGCCTGCTCCTGTTCGCGACCGGGGTCGGGGGAGCGTTCCGGTCGACGGCGATCTGGTTCGCGCTGGCGATCGTTGGATCCGGGCTTCTCGCCAAGTATCTCGCGGTGCGTGTCGCGTTCGACGCCGCGCTGTTGCATCGCTGCGCCGCGGACCAGATGCCGACAACCGAGTTCGACGCGGCCATGCGCGCGCTGGGCCTGATGTCGGCGAACAAAACCGGGCGAAACTGGACCGACCGATGCCTCGGTGCGCGCCGCCTGCTCACGCTTCAAGCTATCCTGCTCGTGGTCCAGACCACCGCCCTGGCGTTCGCAGTCATTGCTGCACGCTGAACAAGATCGATAAATGCTCGCTCAACTCGCCGCGCTCGGCTTGATTGGTGTGGCGCGCGCCGTCACCGGCGTGCGCGCCATCTGGCGCGACAGCATGCCGCTCGACACGCAGCGCGTGTACTTCGGCAATCACTCGAGTCATGCCGATTTCGTGCTCATCTGGTCCTCGCTTCCCGCACGCATCCGCGCTCACACCCGTCCGGTTGCAGGCTCCGACTACTGGCTGAAGGGCCTGGTCCGCAGCTACATCGGCACAAAGGTCATCAATGCAGTGCTGGTCGATCGCGATCGCAAGCCTGGCATGCCCGACGCGATCACCATCATGGTCGAAGCCATCGATGCAGGCTCCTCGTTGATCATCTTCCCCGAAGGCACGCGCAACACGACCGAAGAGGTGTTGCTGCCGTTCAAGAGCGGCATCTATCGCCTCGCCGTGGAGCGACCGCATCTGGAGTTCATCCCGGTGTGGCTGGAGAACCTGAACCGGGTGATGCCTAAAGGCGAGGTCGTGCCGATCCCGCTGCTATGCACGGCGACGTTCGGCGCGCCATTGCGACTCGAACCCGACGAGTCGAAGGACGCGTTCCTCGAACGGGCGCGCACCGCACTATTGTCACTGGCCCCGGAGGAACGACTTTAATGAGCGCGAGCCTGGTCAATCCGATGGATCTCAGCTATCGGCAGCAGACGATCCTGCTGTTTGCGGCGATCGCCGGCGTGCTGATGCTCGCGTCGGTGATCGGTTGGCTGCTCAGGATGCGCGTGCCCGCAGGCACGCCCTCGCCGGTAATCGACAACCTCAATGCGCGCATCAAGTCGTGGTGGGTGATGGTGGCGCTCGTTACGCTGGCTTTCTACTTCGGCAAGGCCGGGGTGATCGTGCTGTTCGCGCTGGCTTCATTCTTTGCGCTACGCGAATTCATCACGATCACGTACACGCGCCGCGGCGATCACTGGGCGCTTGCGCTCAGTTTCTTCGTGTTCCTGCCGCTGCAGTACTACCTGGTGTGGATCGAGTGGTACGGGTTATCGACCATCCTGATCCCCGTCTACGCGTTTCTATTCCTGCCGATCGTGACCGCGTTGCGCCAGGACGCCACGCGCTTTCTCGAGCGCACCGCGAACGTGCAATGGGGCTTGATGATCTGCGTGTACTGCATTTCGCACGTGCCGGCGCTGCTCACGCTCAACATCCCCAATTTCGACGAACGCCTGCCGCTGCTGATCGTGTTTCTGGTGCTGGTGGTGCAAGGCAGTGATGTGCTGCAGTACGTGTGGGGCAAGCTCGCCGGCAAACACAAGGTTGCGCCGAACTTGTCGCCATCGAAGACCGTGGAAGGCTTGATCGGCGGCGTGCTGAGCGCGACCGTGCTGGGCGCGGCGCTCTACTGGATCACCCCGTTCAAGCCGTGGCGCGCCGCCCTGATGGCTTTGGGTATTTGCCTGATGGGCTTTCTCGGCGGCCTGGTGATGTCGGCGGTCAAGCGCGACCGCGGCGTGAAGGACTGGGGTCACCTCATCGAAGGCCATGGCGGCATGCTCGATCGCCTCGATTCGGTGTGCTTCGCCGCGCCGGTGTTCTTCCACGCGACGCGCTACGGCTGGGCAATATAGGGAAGCGCGCACACCGAGGTACGCGACACGCAGGGAGGCGCGCACACCGACGCGCGCGGCAAGCGGCACCCGAGGCGATCTGGCTACAATCGCCTCACCATGAAACTCGCCACCTGGAACGTCAACTCGCTCAAGGTACGTCTGCCGCACGTGCTCGACTGGCTCGCCAGTGAACAACCCGACGCGTTGTGCCTTCAGGAAACCAAGCTGGAAGACGCCAACTTTCCGCGCGAAGCGATCGAAGCCGCGGGCTACCGGGTCGCGTTCCTCGGGCAGAAGACCTACAACGGCGTAGCGATTGTCAGTCGCGCACCGATCGTCGAGGTCACGGCCAACATCCCGGAATTTGAAGACGAGCAGAAGCGCGTGTTGTCGGCATCGGTCGGCGACGTTCGTGTCGTGTGCTGCTACGTGCCAAACGGCCAGGCAGTCGATTCGGAGAAGTACGAGTACAAACTCAAGTGGCTGACGGCCTTCGAGCGTTGGCTGCGCGCTCAGCTGCAGACTCATCCGAAGCTCGTCGTGCTGGGCGACTACAACATTGCCCCCGACGATCGCGACGTGCACGATCCGAAGCAGTGGGCCGGTCAGATCCTGTGCAGCGAACGCGAGCGTGCCGCGTTCCAGCGCTTGCTCGATCTGGGCCTCAAAGACAGCTTTCGGCTGTTCGAGCAGCCGGACAAGTCCTTCACATGGTGGGACTATCGCATGAACGGCTTCAAGCGCAACCTGGGCCTGCGCATCGATCACATCCTCGTCTCCGCGCCGCTTGCCGCGCATTGCACCAGTTGCGCGATCGATCTGGCGCCGCGGCGGCTCGAACGCCCTTCGGACCACGCTCCGGTGCTGGCACAGATCGATGTCTGAACGCCTCGATCATGCGGTGATCAGTGTGCGCGACGACATGGATCGCGCCGAGGCGATCTTCCGTCGCATGGGATTCACGCTGACGCCGCGTGGCTTTCACGCCGCGGGATCGTGCAATCACCTGATGGTGTTCGAGCGCGACTATCTCGAGCTGATCGGTTTTCCACCCGCGGGCCAAACGATCCGCCCCGATCTGCGCGATGCCCCGATCGGGCTCGACGGTCTGGTGCTCGCCACCGACGATGCGCGCGGCGTCTATGAGCGGCTGCGGCCGGCGTTTCCCATCGGCGAACCGCAGCGGCTCACCCGCATGGTGCATCTCGATGGCACGAGCGAGGAAGCGCGCTTCACCACCGTGCGCCTGCCGCGCGAGGCGCTGGCCGGTGGCCGGGTCTACTTCTGCCAGCACGAAACGCCGCATCTGGTGTGGAACAAAGCATGGCTTGGGCACCGCAATGGAGCGCGCGCCATCGAGGGTTTCACCATCGTCGTGCCTGACCCAGCAGCAACTGCTGCAAGCTACGCGAAAGTGCTCGATTCGTTGGCCATCCGGCGCGACGACGAGTCGATCACGATGAGCATGCAGCAGGCCACGCTCGAACTCACGACAGCGGCAAGTCTGAAGCGCCGGTTTGGCGCGCTCACCGGCGCGGCTCGCGATGCGCAAGGCAAACCGCGCGCAGCCTACATGGCCATGGTGACGATCTCCGTGGCCGACATCAGCCAGACGAAAGCGGTGCTCGACGAGGGTGGATTTGATGCGATCGCGCTCGATGCCGATACCGTCGCCGTGCCCGCACACGCCGCAATGGATTGCATCATCGCGTTTCGCCGCACCGGGAAGAGCTGACTGTTCCGGCACGCCAGACACACTGAACGCTTCGCGGAGACTCCCATGACCCCGGACCAGATCGATCGCTACGTCGTCGACAAGGTCGCGCAGGGCGAATTCAGCGTGCATCGCGACGTGTTTCGCGATCCGGCGCTGTTCGAGCTGGAGATGAAGTACATCTTCGAAGGCACCTGGATGTTCCTGGGCTTCGCCTCGCAGATTCCCGCGCCGCACGACTATTTCACCGGCTGGATCGGACGCACCCCGATCGTGGTGATGCGCAACGCCGAGAGCAAGCTCGGTGCGTACATGAATTCGTGCCGGCATCGCGGTGCGCTGGTGTGCCATCACGAACACGGCAACGCCAAGTACCACGTGTGCAACTACCACGGCTGGGCCTACGACAGCGCCGGGCGCTGCATCGACATCAAGGACATGAAGGACGGCGCCTACAGCGCGGCCTTCGATCGCGACGAGCATCACCTGGTGAAGGTGCCGCGCTTTGCCGAGTATCGCGGCATCCTGTTCGGCAGCCTCAACGCCGAGGTGCCTGCGCTCGAAACGCATCTGGGCGATGCACGCTTCTTCCTGGATCTGGTGATCGACCAGAGCCCGCAAGGCGTGGAACTCGTGCCCGGCTGCTCGACCTACACGTTCAACGGCAACTGGAAGCTGCAGATCGAGAACTGCGTCGACGCCTACCATCTCAGTTCGGCGCACCCAAGCTTCATGCGCATCGTCGAGCGACGCAAGTCGGGCGAGTCGGGGAACAATCTGAAAGCGCTTGATTTCAACCTGTACCGCTTGCCCGAGGTGACCCGCGGCAGCTTCACGTTCGCGCATGGCCATTGCGTACTGTGGTCAAAGAACCCGACCCCGCAGGTGCGGCCGCTGTTCGCATCGGTCGATGAGGTCAAACGCCGCGTGGGTGAGGTGCGCACCGAGTGGATGTTCTATCAGCGCAATCTCACCATCTATCCGAACGTGCAGTTCGCCGAGAACGCATCGCTGCAGCTGCGCATCATCCGGCCATTGGCGGTCGATCGCACCGAGATGAAGATCTATTGCCTCGCGCCGCGCGGCGAATCCGATGCCGCGCGCGAGACGCGTATCCGCCAGTACGAAGACTTCTTCAACAGCACCGGCATGGCCACGCCCGACGACACGACGTGCTATGAGGATTGCCAGGCCGGCTACGGCGCGCAATCGATCACCTGGCAGCAAGGTTACGCGCGCGGCATGACCGCGGTGCGTGACGGCGCCGATGCCACGGCCAAGAGCATCGGCATTCAACCGGTCACCAGCCAGCAGGGTCCGCACGACATGCAGGACGAAACGATCTTCCATGCGGGCTATCGCGAGTGGGTGCGCCTGCTCAAGAACGGCGTGTCACGCGAGGTGCGCGTGACGCCATTCGCTCGTCCGACGATCGTGGGTCAGCCGTGAATCGCGAGGCGGTTGAGCAGGCGACCGAGCTGCTGTACCGGCAGGCGTACTACCTCGACACGCAACGATGGGACGATTGGCTCGCTCTGTTCACCGAGGATGCCGAGTACTGGGTACCGGCGTGGAAGGGCGAGCACACGCCCACCGACAATCCCAAGCGCGAGGTTTCGCTGGTCTACTACAACAAGCGCGCCGGATTGGAAGACCGGGTGTGGCGTGCCCGATCAGGCAAGTCGGTCGCCTCGGCGGTGCTGCCGCGTACGCAGCATTCGATCGCCAATGTCATGCTCGACGAAGGCGCATCGTCGAACCGGTTGCTCGTCTTCTCGAACTGGACCGTCCAGCAGTTCCTGGTCAAGGAGAAAGTGGCAGAGACGCACTTCGGCCGTTACGAGCACGAGCTGGTGCGCCTCGACAACGCGTGGCGGATCGCCAGGCAGAAGATCCTGCTGCTCAACGACTATCTGCCGGCCAAGCTGGATTTCTACAATCTCTGATGTCGCCACCTCCGATCGTTGAGACGTGAGCAAGCAATCTCCCATCCAGTCGAGCCAGACGTGAGCAATCGACGCATCCTGATCGTTGGTTGCGGTGCAATCGGCGGGCTGTACGCCGCACACCTGGCCAATCACTGCGACGTGATCGCCTTCGACGCCAACGCAGCGCAAATCGAGGCAATCCAGCGCGATGGCCTGCGCGTAACCGGTCAAACCGAGCGACACGCCCGCATTCGCGCGACGGCCGACCCCGCGGACCTGAAACGTGACCGAATCGATGCCGTGCTCATGCTGGTGAAATCGCAGGCGACGCGTGACGCGTTCAGCGCGATTCAGCCCCATCTGAGTGGCAGGCCGCTGCTCGTAACCCTGCAGAACGGCATGGGCAACATCGAGCTGCTCGAGTCGCTATGCGACTGGGACACAGCGCATGGCGTGACCATGGAAGCGGGCCGCGTCGTGCAGCCGGGCGAGGTGCTGCATCTGGTGCACGGCGAACCGGCATGGATCGGCCCTTCACGCGCCGCGCCAGATCGAGTCGAGTGGCTCGCGCAGCTCATCGACCAAACGGCGTTGCCGACACGTTTCGCCGCCGATCCGCGCGGCGCGATCTGGTCGAAGTTCATCTTCAACTCGGTGCAGAACCCGACTGGCGCGATCGTGCTCGGAGTAAACGAAGCACGGTTCCTCTGTCCGGAGATGCGCGATCTCATCGATGCGATGTTCGCCGAGGCGATCCGTGTCGCCGAAGCGCAAGGCATCAAGCTGGCCTACGACCCGGCGAGCTATGTGAAGAAGGTGCGGGCCGGTGAATTGCCGCTCACCAAGCACGCCGGATCGATGGCCGCCGATATCGAAGCGGGACGCGAAACCGAGGTCGAGGCGATGACCGGTTATCTGGTGCGCAAAGCCAAGTCGCTTGGTATTGCAGTACCGGTCACCGAGTCGGTGTACCGACTCTGCAAGGGCGTCGAGTTCGCCGCTCGGGTGCAGCGCGAAAGTAGACAACGCGCGTAAAGCGCGGGGTGGCCGCGCGGTCACACGTGATAGATGTCGATCGGCCCTTCGAGCTTGTCGTCGATCATCGTGATCTTCTTGCGCGCGATGCGCAGTCCTCGAGCGGTACGGCGTAGTAGATAGTCGTAGCGACCGCCTCGTGTGAACGCGCCGCGAATGCCGTATACGTGGCACAACCAGCTGGCCGCCGCCTCGATCTCACCGTTCGACTCACCCAGCACCAGCACGCCGCTCACTATGTGTGCCGTGCGATCGAGCGGGACGGACGCGAACGAATCGCCCGACTCGATACGAAACACGCGGTCCTCGAGATTGGCCCGCTGCCGCAGATAGAGCAGATTGAGTTGATTGTCCGGATCGCTCGTCGTCGCCGTTTCGCTCTGCCAGGCCGGCATCCAGAACACCGCGTCCTCCAGGTACAGATCGAGCCAGGACTTCCAATCTTTCGCGTCCAGCAGCATCGCCTCGCGATAAACGAGAGCGCTGACTTCGGCATCGACGGTGGGTGCGCTCATGCCTGCCCTCTCATGCCTGTTCCATCAGCCGCTCGAGCCAGTTGCGATAGAAGCCGCGGTACATGATCTCGTGATCCCAGTTGTGCGAACTGGTGGCGGGCTCGCAGCCGATTGCGGCGGCGTCTTCATTGCGCGCGCCCTGCACGATTGCCGTGGCGCCGCGCGCCATGTCGTTCCAGCGTGCGCGTCGGCCGAGGCCGCCCAGATGCGTGGCTTCGAGCGCGGCCAGATCGTCGGTCGTTGCCATGCCGGTGGTGAGATAGAAATCCTCGAACTTGCGCAGCCGCGCGCTGCGCGCCGCCTGGCTTTCGCCGAGCGGCGCTATGCAACGCACGGTGACTTCGGCCCGATCAGGCGAGACCGGCTGGATCGTGCGGATCTGCGTCGAGGGGTTGTCCATCAGCAGCACGTTCGGGAACAGGAACAGGTTGCGGCCGCGGTTGATCATCCAGTCGACCTTCGCCGGCGTGAACTCCCTCTCCAGCCTCTCCTTCTGCGCGTAGATCGGACGGCGCGTCGGGTCGGTGTGCTGCGCCCAGATCGCCATGTGGCCGTTGCCGAAGTCGAAGCCGCCCGATGCAACGTTGCCGGTCAGCCGCCCGGACTCGGTACGCTGCATGCCGCTCAAGTTGAGCTTCGCCTCGCGATTGGCCATTGTGCTGGCGAACACGCGATGCACGGTCGAGACGTGATATCCGTCGACGCCGTTCTCGGCCTGCATCTTCCAATTGCCACGCACGACATAAGTGGAAGATCCCGGCAGCACTTCCAGGCCCTGGGGTGACTGATCGACCATGAGATCGATCCACGGTCTGGTCGGACCGAGATAGTCGGCAAGCGGGCAGACGTCTTCGCGCAGGCTGCCGAACACGAACCCTCGATACGAGTCGATGCGTCCGATCGGCGTGAGCGAGAACGCCGCGCGGGGATTGGCCAGGTCGTAGGCGCCGGAATCTTCGTTCTTGATCTGGATACAGCGTCCGTCGAGATTGAACATCCAGCCGTGGAAGCGGCAGGTGAACGCAGATTCCCTACCGGCCTGGAGCGGCAAAAGCATCGCGCCGCGGTGCGAACACGCATTGATGTAGCCGGCGAGCGTGCCGTCCTTCTTGCGCACAATGAACACAGGTTGCCGCCCCATCGTGGCCGTGACGTACGCACCCGTCTGGCGCAACTGACTTTCATGGCAGAGGTAAATCCAGCCTCCTTCGAACAGGCTCGCCAGTTCGGCTTCGAATACTTCCGGGTCGAAGTAGACAGCGCGATCAACGCGAAACCGTTCGTCGCTATCGTCGATCAGGGAGGCGAGTTTGTGGCGCATTTGCATGGGATGTTCCTCTGCTCGATGCGATCGCTCCGATCAACCCGATCGACTCTCCGCAAGCGGGCATCGCTTGGAGCACAGCGGTCACGTCGACGAACACGAGACGAACAAGACGGTGCGCGATGATTCTAGCCCAGCGGTCGTAGTGCACGGCTGACCGGTGCTTGTGCCGATCGAGCGCCGGCGTGTTGTGCAATTTCGCCGCGTGGCTGAATCCGATGCGCGGACCCCACTCGTAGAATCGATTTCCCCCCCTCGCCTCCCCTGGAGCTCCCAATGAATCCGGCACCGGCTATCGACAAGCTCGGTTTTCGCCGCTGGTACGAGCGCAAGTTGATCGAGGCGCATGCCTACTTCGTGACCTGCTTTCTCTGCATGATCATGGTGGCGGCGTCGATGGAAAGCGTGCAGCTGCGTCAGATCAATTTCGCGTCGCTCGGCATGCTTGCCGCGATCGCACTCGGCAGCTGGATCGCGCTGTATTCGTTCCAGCAGTTTCGGTTGTTGCTCTCTGAGGCTGAGCGCTACGCCGAGCATTCGGTGTGCGAACGCTGCGAAGCGTACGGACTATTCAAAGTCGTCGAATCCCGTGGTCGTCAAACCGCGGCGCACGATGCGAGCCAGCCCGTCACGATCCGCGTCCAGTGCAAGAAGTGCGGACATCAGTGGCACCTTTCGTAGTGGCGCTCGCCCTGCCTGCATCACGTCGTTGTCGGCGTTGATGGTGCCAACGTGACTTTGGTCCCGGCCGGGAACGCGGTGGTCACCCGGCTGCGCAATCGGTAACAGCACGGCACCGGCCGCGGGACTACAAAACGCTCATGCGAATCACCGTCTTCAATCAGAAGGGCGGAGTCGGCAAGACCACCACTGCGCTCAATCTCGGCGCGGCCTACTCCCGTCATGGCATGGCACCGCTGTGGATCGATCTCGATCCGCAGGGATACCTGACCGACGCGCTCGGCATCAAGAAGCTGGCCGGACGCTCGGTTCTGGGTGCCTTTGCCGACGGCCGCAGCCTTGCCTCGCTGGCGGTGCCGGTGCCGGAGCTGGGCGACATCGTTCCCGCCCACGTTGAGCTGCTCAAGATCGAGTCGTTGTTCGGTCGCAGCAGCGACGCGATGTCGGTGCTCGCCAAGCGGGTCGAAGCATGGCAACGCGACTATCCGAATCGTCCGGTGATTTGCGATTGCTCGCCGCTTGCCGGCATGCTCACGCTCGCCGCGTTGCTGACCACGCGCAGCGTGCTCATCCCGGTGTCGGGCGACTACCTCTCGCTAAAAGGCGCGCTTGGCGTCGATCGTACGGTCAACGGGCTCGAAGACGCGCTCAAGATCCAGATCGAACGGCGCGTCGTCATCACCCGGTTCGATGCTCGTCGCCGCATGGCGCACTCGGTGGAGCAGGCGTTGCGCGCGCGCTTCGGTGCCCAGGTCTGCGTCACCCGTATCGCCGAAACAGCTTCACTGGCCGAAAGCCCGTCCATGCGCAAAGACGTGTTTCGTCACGCGCCGGCCAGCCGTGGCGCGCGTGATTACATGCAGTTGTTCGAAGAGTTGCGCGGTGCGCTGTCAGGACAAGCGGGTAAGGCTCGTAGCGAGTCCGATGGCGTATTTGCCGCCGGTGCCGCTCACTACACCCACGCAGCCGCGGCGGGCGCCCTCACTCAGTGAGCGCGCCCAGGAGTTCTTCGTAGCTCGGCAATTCGCTGGCGCCTGCCACCGGAGTCGCCGCAAACGCGGCACGCGCGTCCTTGACCTGGCACTGCAGAATCTGCGCCGCTGGATACATCATGAGCAGACGTCGCTCGGCATCGGCGCGATCACGCGCGGCGATCACGATGTTGTCGACGATCGTGCCCGAGCGCGTTTTCAACCGAAAGGTGTGCTTGAGTGTGAGGAGCATGGCCGCAGCGCGTTGTCGTTGTAGTGAGAGTCGGCCCTCGCGACGATTTCCGCCAGGGCGCTCACGCTCGATTGATACTGCGGCACCCCGGCGCGCGCCGTGCACTGCGCCACGACGCGCGTGCGGATTGTTTCGGGCTGCGTGACCGTTTGTGCACCGCCTGCCTCGATCGGCCCGGCGGTGCGCATTGATGCACGCGAGGCTTCAGTCGATCAGCTCGTACGCGGGGAGAGTAAGGAACTCGACGTACTCGCCGGTGGTGATGCGATCGAAGAGTGTTGCCGCCTCTTCGTACTTGCCTTCGTTCCAGGCGGCCTCGCCGAGATGGGTCTTCACCTTCGGCAGCTCGTCGGCAAGCAACGTGCGGAACAGTTCGACCGTCACCTTGCGACCATCATCGAGCCTGCCTTTCTCGCTGCGAATCCACTGCCAGATCTGCGAACGCGAGATTTCCGCGGTTGCCGCATCTTCCATCAGGTTGAACACCGGCACGCAGCCGTTGCCCGCGAGCCACGCGCCCAGGTACTGGATGCCCACCGAGATGTTGTTGCGCAGACCCACTTCGGTGATCGGTGACGAAGGCTGGAAGTTGAGCAGATCCTTCGCGCCGAAACTCACGTCGGTCCGCTGGCGGCTGTACTGATTCGGTGTGGGCATGTGCTTGTCGAACATCTCCTTGGCGATCGGCACCAGACCGGGATGGGCGACCCAGGTGCCATCGCAACCGTCGGTGACTTCGCGCAGCTTGTCCTGGCGCACCTTGTCGATCGCCGCTTCATTGGCGGCCGGATCGTTCTTGATCGGAATCTGCGCGGCCATACCTCCCATTGCCGGCGCATTGCGTCGATGACAGGTCTTGACCAGTGACAGCGCGTACGCACGCATGAACGGCGCAGTCATGGTCACTTGCGAACGATCGGCGAGGCAGAAATCGGCATTCGATCGGAACTTCTTGATGCACGAGAAGATGTAATCCCAGCGGCCGATGTTCAGGCCGGCCGAATGGTCACGCATCTCCCAGAGAAACTCGTCCATTTCGAAAGCGGCGAGAACGGTCTCGATCAGACAAGTAGCCTTGATCGTCCCGCGCGGCACGCCCAGATCGTCCTGCGCGAGCACGAAGATGTCGTTCCACAGGCGCGCTTCGAGGTGCGACTCCATCTTGGGCAGATAGAAATACGGACCCGAGCCGCGTGCCAGCAGCTCCTTGGCGTTGTGGAAGAAATAGAGCGCGAAATCGAAGACGCCGCCCGACACCGGCTTGCCGTCGATGCGCACGTGCTTCTCGTCGAGGTGCCAGCCGCGCGGCCGCGGAATCAGCACCGCAGGCTTGTCGTTGAGCTTGTACATCCGATCGCCCTGCTGGAACGTGATCGTGCGCCGCACCGCATCGCGCAGATTGATCTGCCCGTCGATCATGTTGTGCCAGGTGGGGCAGTTGGCGTCCTCGAAGTCGGCCATGAATGTCGAGGCACCGCAGTTGAGCGCGTTGATCACCATCTTGCGGTCGGTCGGCCCGGTGATCTCGACGCGACGATCGAGCATGTCGCGCGGCTGAGGCGCGACGCTCCACTCGCTGTTGCGGATATGCGCGGTCTCGGGCAGGAAATCGGGAAGCTTGCCCGCGTCGAACTCCTTCTGGCGCGCGGCGCGGCGGGCAAGTAATTCCTGGCGCCGCGGCTCGAACTGTCGATGCAGCTTGGCAATGAAGGCGAGCGCTTGCGGGCTGAGAATCTCGGCGAACTGCGGCGTGATCGGACCGGTGATTTCCATTCCGACGGGCAAGGATGTGCTCATGAGAACTCCTGCGAAGTGATGAGGCGCATGCGTCGTTGCGCCCGGGCGTTGGCTGGTCACCGCTGCTGCAGCCAGGGGCTGATCCCGTGATGCGTCACGGCCACGCTTGACTGGGCGATGCTGCAGTGCGATGGTGCGCCGAATGTCGCACGTTCGCCGACTAGGCAACCGTGGACATTGTAGAAGTCACCCACCAAATTTCGCAAAGAGAAACAATTTCCCGGAATGCGGGAGATTTGGCCCTAGCGGGATCGCACCGAGGCCGGCGCCATGCGAAATCGCCCCTGCCCGTTCGGGCAGCGGCTTGCGCCCTACTTCGTCGAACCGCTGGGCGCGTCTTCCAAGCGCAGTTCCGCGATCTTGCGCGTGATCGTGTTGCGTCCGATGCCAAGCAGCGTCGCCGCTTCGATCCGCCGTCCGCCGGTTTGCGCGAGCGCCCGACGGATGAGTACGCTCTCCATGCCGCGCGTCATGCGATCCAACAGTCCATGCTCGCGCTCGGCCAACGCGCGCTGCGCTTCACGCTCGATCGCGTGCAACCAGTCACCCGCACCGGATTGCTGCGCTTCGTTGAACTCGGGCGGCAGGTCGTTGACGCCGATCACCTGGCTGGGCGCCATCACCGTCAGCCAATGGCATAGATTCTCCAATTGACGAACGTTGCCCGGCAGATCGTGCTGCGACAACAACCGCATCGCCTCTTCGCTGAGGCGCTTCACGTCAACTCCGAGTTCACGCGCGCTCTTGGCGAGAAAGTGGCGCGCGAGCATTGGAATGTCCTCGCGCCGCTGCCGCAGCGCGGGCAAGCGCAGGCGGATCACGTTGAGGCGATGGTAAAGATCCCCGCGAAAACGCCCCTCGCGGACCGCGGATTCCAGGTCCTGGTGCGTGGCGGCGATCACTCGCACGTTGGCGCGCAACGGTGCCTGTCCGCCGACGCGATAGAACTGCCCGTCGGCCAGCACGCGCAGCAGGCGCGTTTGCAGGTCGGGAGGCATGTCGCCGATCTCGTCGAGGAACAGCGTGCCACCTTCGGCCTGTTCGAATCGACCGCGACGCAGATTCTGCGCACCGGTGAACGCGCCGCGCTCGTGGCCGAACAGTTCCGACTCGAGCAGATCCTTGGGCATCGCCGCGGTGTTGATCGCGATGAACGCCCGCTCTGCTCGCGGGCTGTGTCGATGCAATGCGCGCGCGACCAGCTCCTTGCCTGTTCCGGATTCGCCGGTGATCAGCACCGTCGCGCTCGATTGCGCAAGCCGGCCGATCGCGCGGAACACGTCCTGCATCGCCGGCGCCTGGCCGAGCATTTCGTGCGATATCGGTTCGGGTTCAGCCACACGCTGTTCCCGCTCGGCTTCGAACATGGCACGGCGGATCAGCTCCACCGCGCGGTCGACGTCGAACGGTTTGGGCAGATACTCGAACGCGCCGCCCTGAAACGCCTGCACTGCCGAATCGAGATCGGAGTAAGCGGTCATGATGATCACCGGCAGACTCGGAAAGCGCTGCTTGGCGCGGGTGAGCAGATCCAGACCCGATGAGCCGGGCATGCGGATGTCGGACACCAGCACCTGCGGCGTATCGCGCTCCAACGCGAGCAGCGCATCGTTTGCCGCATCGAACGTTCGGATCGCGATGCCCTCACGCCCAAGCGCCTTCTCGAACACCCAGCGAATCGACCGGTCGTCATCGACCACCCATACCGATTTCATTGCACCACCTCGCGCTCAGCAACAACGTTCTCGGTCTGCACCGGCAGCAGGATGCGAAACACCGTGCGCCCTGGCCGGCTGTCGCACTCGATCACCCCACGGTGATACTCGACGAAATTCATCGCCAGAGTCAGTCCCAGGCCGGTGCCGTCGGGCCGCCCCGACACCAGCGGATAGAACACGCGTTCACGGATCGATTCGGCAATGCCCGGACCATCGTCGATCACCTGCAGATCGCAGACCACCTTGTGCAGCGTTCGAGCGATCGTCACGCGATGGACTGCACGCGTACGCAGCACGATGGTTCCAGGTTGAGTCAGCGCCGGTTGCGCGAGAATCGCCTGTGCGGCATTGCGCGCGATGTTCAGCACGACCTGAATGAGCTGTTCGCGATCGCCGTAGAGCTCTGGCAAGCTCACGTCGTAGTCGCGACGCACACGGATATTGGCGGGGAACTCCGCCAGCACCAGGCTGCGCACGCGTTCGCACACCTCGTGAATGTTGACTGCCTGTCGTTTAGGCAGACGGTGCGGCGAGAGCAGTCGCTCCATCAGGCTCTGCAGGCGATCGGCTTCCTTGATGATGACCTGCGTGTACTCACGCAGATCGGAGCGATCGAGTTCGCGTTCGAGCAACTGCGCCGAGCCGCGCAAACCGCCGAGCGGGTTCTTGATCTCGTGCGCCAGGTTGCGGATCAGCTCGCGATTGGCCTGGCTTTGCGAGAGCTGTACCGCCTCGCGCTCGATGCGCCGCTGCTGGTCGATCGAGCGCAACTCCAGCACCAGCCTAGCGCGCTTGGATTCGATCGGCGTGACCAGACAATCGACGTGGCAGCGCGGCGTGCCGTTGAAGCCCAACGTCACGTCCTGCACCGAGAATCCGCGGTTCTGCTCGATGGCGTTGTGAAGCTTCGACAGCAGCTCCGGCGGCTCTTCGACGAATCGCGTGAACGACTGACCGATCAATCCGCGACGTGAGTGGGAAAACAGGCCCTCGGCCGCGCTGTTGAGCTCGACGATGCACAGATCATCATCGAGCAGAATGACCCCGGTGGAAAGCATGTCGAGGCTGGCATCGCCGCTCATGGACGATGCTCCGCCGCGCAGTGGCGCAAAGCACCTGCGGTGTTCGCACCGCTTACGCAGGTGCCGGTAGTGCTGGGGTCCTTTCGTCGCGACCGCTCAGAACAAGACGGCGCGTGGGTCAGCGCGCGAGATGCGGAAGTGCAGCTGCCGCGCGCCAGACCGATCAACGAATCGAGGCGATTTCCTTCTTGAGAGCCTCGACGTTCCTGGCGTGACGCTCGACGGCATCTTGGAACGGCTTGAGCCGGTCGAGCACGCGCTGATAGTTGCGTTCGTCGCCGGTGCGAATCTTCTCTTGTTCGGACAGATCCTCGCGCGCCCGGTTCAACAGGCGCTCTTCCTGCGCCATTTCGTCCTCGAGCACCTTGCGGCGCGTGTCGTCGCGGCTGCGCTGCGTATTGCCGTCGACGCGCAGATTCGGGTTGCTGGCAGCAACCGGTCCGGGCGTGGTTGCGGCCGGCTTGGGCGATGCCTGAGCACTCGGCGCTGCCGGCTTGGCGGTACCCGCGCTCGGCGTAGCAACAACGGAAATCTCGCGTTGCACGACCTGACACGGTCGGCCCGAAACGTCGCTTTGCACATTGGTGTACTGCGCGCGCCCGGCATCGTCGACGCAACGGTAGACCACGTTCTGGGCCCAAGCGACGTCGACCGCGGCCAGCACGGCCGCCACGCAGATCATGCTCTGCATCAGAGGTCGATTGATGACCATCGCCAGTGACTCTCCAGGAAAGGGTCCTAGAGTGTAGGCGAATGCAGATGCAGCGACAAAGAAGCGATAACCAAAAATTCACGAGCGTGCAGTCGTCAGGGACCGAGCGGTGTTGCCTAGTTCCGGTCCGGTGCAGGGATGCAAGGAGGGGTGCGCATTGAAGCCCTCCTTGCATATCCTGACTACACGTCCGGTCGCAGCCGTCGCATACGGCTAGAGGCTGTAGTACATGTCGAACTCGACCGGATGGGTCGTCATGCGGAACCGCGTCACCTCCTGCATCTTCAGCTCGATGTACGAATCGATGAAGTCGTTGGTGAACACGCCGCCGCGCGTGAGGAACTCACGTTCGCGATCGAGGTAATCGAGCGCCATGTCGAGCGAGTGGCACACGCTGGGCACCTTCTTGGCCTCTTCGGGCGGCAGTTCGTAGAGGTTCTTGTCGACCGGATCGCCGGGGTGGATCTTGTTCTGCACGCCGTCCAAACCTGCCATCAGCATTGCGGCAAACGCCAGGTACGGATTGGCCGTCGGATCGGGGAAGCGCACTTCGACGCGCCGACCCTTCGGATTCGACACGTAGGGAATGCGACAAGCCGCCGAGCGATTGCGTGCCGAGTACGCCAGATTGATCGGCGCCTCGAAGCCTGGCACCAGGCGCTTGTACGAGTTGGTGCCAGGGTTGGTGATCGCGTTCAATGCGCGCGCGTGCTTGATGATGCCGCCGATGTAGTGCAGGGCGAAATCCGACAACCCCGCATAGCCGTTACCGGCGAACAGGTTCTTGCCCTCTTTCCACACCGACTGGTGGCAGTGCATGCCCGAGCCGTTGTCACCCACCACCGGTTTGGGCATGAACGTCGCGGTCTTGCCGTAGGAGGCCGCGACCATTTGCACCGTGTACTTCATGATCTGCAGCCAGTCGGCCCGCTTGACCAGCGTGTTGAACAGCGTGCCGATCTCGCACTGTCCCGGCGCGGCCACCTCGTGGTGATGCACTTCCACCTCGACGCCCTGGTCCTCGAGCGCCAGGCACATCGCGTTGCGGATGTCGTTCAGCGAGTCGATCGGCGGAACCGGGAAGTACCCGCCCTTGACCGGCGGGCGATGGCCCATGTTGCCACCGTCGAACTCCTTGCCGGTGGACCAAGGCGCTTCCTCCGAATCGATCTTGACGTAGCTGCCCGACATATCGACGTTCCAGCGCACCGAGTCGAAGATGAAGAACTCGGGTTCCGGTCCGAAGTAGGCGGTATCGCCCAGGCCGGTCGACTTCATGTACGCCTCGGCACGCTTGGCGATGGTGCGCGGATCGCGGTCGTAGCCTTTGCCGGTGGAGGGCTCGATCACGTCGCACTGGACGTTGAGCGTGGTCTCGTCGGTAAACGGATCGATACGCACCGAGTCCGCGTCCGGATAGAGCAGCATGTCCGAGGCCTCGATACCCTTCCATCCTGCGATCGAGGAGCCATCGAAGGCATGGCCGTTATCGAACTTGTCTTGGTTGAAATGCTTGGCGGGAACAGTAACGTGCTGCTCTTTTCCGCGGGTGTCGGTGAAGCGCAGGTCGACGAACTTGACGTCCTTGTCTTTCATCAACTTGAGAACGTCACCGGCTGACATCGCCATTGGATGGCTCCTTTCTTCTGACTGTGGAATGCAACTGCAGTCCCTGGCGGACTGATGTGGAAAAGCGATACGACGGACAACGACGCACTCGCGATGCTCCGAGCCCGGCGAGGCCCCTTAGCGCACGATTTGTGCCATTCGCCCGCTTCAGGCTAGGTCGTTGAGTTCAAACAAAATTCTCGCGACC
>CADEDU010000021.1:52411-64839 GCA_902826155.1 uncultured beta proteobacterium | reverse complement strand
CGAACCAATGCCGGTGCCGGGCGTTTTGCGATAGGTTCGCGGGTCCTCATCGCCTGATCGCCAAGCTCAAACATGATCAATCCCACTCGAGGCCTGCGCGGCATGGCCGTCGCATCGCATTCGCTTGCCGCCCAGTCAGCACTTCAGGTATTGCGCGAGGGCGGCAACGCGCTCGAAGCGATGATCAGCGCGGCTGCCACGATCGCCATCGTCTATCCGCACATGAATTCGATCGGCGGCGATTCGTTTTGGCTCATCAGCGTCCCCGGCGAGACGCCGCGCGCGATCGACGCGTGTGGTGCAGCCGGCGAGCGAGTGACGCGCCAGTACTACGCTGAACGCGGCATCACGCAATCGATTCCGTTCCGTGGCGGCGTGGCGGCGAACACAGTTGCCGGGACGATCGCGGGCTGGGATCTGGCTTACGAGTATTCACGCGCGCGGCTTGGCGGCCGGTTGCCGATCACGCGGTTGCTCGCAGATGCGATTCACTACGCCGAGCACGGCATACCGGTGACGTCGAGCCAGGCCAACAACACTTCGACCAAGCGTGCTGAGCTCGAAGGACAACCCGGCTTCGCGACGACCTATCTGCAGGAGGGCACGGCTCCAAGTGTCGGCGCGCTGTTTCGCCAGCCCAGGTTGGCCGCCACGCTGCGGCGGCTGGCTCAGGCGGGCTTCGACGATTTCTACCGCGGCGAACTCGCGAGCGCGATCGCCGCAGATCTCGCGCGCGCGCAAAGCCCGCTCGTCCTCGGGGATCTGACGAGCCATCGGGGCCAATGGAAAACGCCGCTCACGCTCGAGCACTCGCTGGCTTCGCTCTACAACATGACGCCACCCACCCAAGGACTGGTGTCGCTGCTCATCCTCGGCATCCTCGACGCACTGGAAATCGCCAAGGTCGACCCGCAAGGCGCCGACTACGTGCATCTGTGCGTAGAGGCAGTCAAGCAGGCGTTTCGCGTCCGCGATCAGCACATCACCGACCCGGCCTACATGAGCGTCGATCCCGCCTCGTTTCTGTCGCCGTCGTCGGTGCGCGAACTCGCTGCCGGCATCGATCGCGGCAAGGCCGCGCCGTGGGGTAAGGGCAAGGGGCCGGGCGACACGATATGGATGGGCGTCATCGACGGCGAAGGGCGGGCCGCGAGTTTCATCCAGAGCCTCTATCACGAGTTCGGCTCGGGAGTCGTGTTGGCCGACACGGGCATCACCTGGCAGAACCGTGGCTGCAGCTTCTCGCTCGACCCAGCCGCACGCAACGCGTTGGAACCCAGGCGCAAGCCGTTCCACACACTCAATCCGGCGCTGGCGCGCTTCCGCGACGGGCGCACGATGGTCTACGGAACCATGGGAGGTGATGGTCAGCCACAGTCGCAAAGCGCGGTGTTTACCCGATACGCCGTGTTCGGCATGAGTCCGCAACAGGCGGTGACCGAACCGCGCTGGCTGCTCGGCCGCACCTGGGGTCAGGTGTCAGAAACGCTCAAGCTGGAGGCTCGCTTCCCGAGCGGCGTGGTGGACGAGCTGAAGCGGCGCGGCCACGACGTCGAAGTGCTCAAGGCTTTCGACGAAACGATGGGTCATGCCGGCGCGATCGTGCGACACCCCGACGGCACGTTCGAAGGCGGCTTCGATCCGCGCAGCGATGGCGGGGTCGCTGCGTTCTAGAGGGGCTATCGGAACAACGAGGCCAGCACCCTCGTCGGGTCGGGAAGTGAAGAGGGCCGACCCTTCACTTGCCCCAAGCGACGCGCTGCTGTTAAGCGACCGAACGTTCCGTAGCGGCCGGCAGATATTTGTCGCTGAACACAGAATCGAACGACGGTTTGTTCGGCAGCTGAAAAGTTGCAACCAAATCCTCGATCGAGCGCTGCAACCGGCCCGCGTCCACGCCGCCAAAACCGCTCGCTTTGACGTCCTTGGTCAGCACGTTGTGCTCCAGGCACAGATTCAGGCGGTTCATTTCAGCCTCCATGCTCATGCCCGGACTGGCCGCCACCACGTCGTTCAACGCCTTGCGCGGATCAGCAACGGTTTCACGCAGGCCGCGGTTGAATGCCCTCACAAACCCGCGCACTGCCTGTTGTTCACGCGCCGCGAAGGCCGTGTTGACGATCAGCGCATTGCCGTAGAGCGGCACCCCGAAGTCGAGGAATCGGAATGTCACGATGTCACTCGACTTCGACCCGCGCGCCTGCAGATTGAGCAATGAGGTGTAGTGAAAACCGGAGATCGCATCAAAGGTGCCCAACATCAACTCCGACTCGCGTCGCTGTGGGGAGACGTCCGTCCAGCTGACGTCCTTGGGGTCCAAGCCATTGGCGCGTGCCAGCATCGGCCACATCTTGCGCGCTGCATCGAAGCCTGGCGCACCGAGTTTCTTGCCGCGCAGATCGGTCAGCTTGTTGACCGCGAAGCGTTTCTCCAGCGCGTAATCGGAACGCTTGAGCGTGATGATCGACGCCGGCGTGGCGTTGAAGACGACGTAGACCGCTTGCACCGGCGCGTCGGGCTTGCGGCCTTTGAATTCGATCAGCGAGTTGAGGTCGGCCACGCCCATGTCGAACCGCCCGTCGGCTACCGCCGCCACCGCACCGGTTGAGCCTTTCCCTGGCTCATAGACGACGCTGAGCTTGGCGTCGTTCATGTAGCCGCGCTCCAAAGCGACAAAGAACGGCGCCGACGGCCCCTCGACCGCCCAGTCGAGCGTAAAGCGAACCTTCTGCTGCGCCTGCGCGAAAACGGGCGCGCGCATCATGCCCATCATCAGCGCGCCGGCGCCAAGGCCAAGAAAGCGGCGGCGAGTTGGTGAAGTGGATGCGACTACGTTCTCGGTGACGTCGTGGCGCGAATTGGTTGCCATGGCTCCCTCTGTCTTCCAGTGCACTGCGGTTGTAATGATGTCGGCACGAGGGAAGGCAAGTTGAGTGCCATTTCGGTAGCTGAATTCACAGCTCCGAGGCGGCAGGCATGCGCTGCGGGCAGTTGTCCACGTCGCGCGACTGACGCCGTGACCAAGTAGGCGCCGCGACGATTGGCGATCGCAGGCGCGATCGGATGCGGGCGGGACCGACGAGCGCACCGTCGGAACGAAATCAACCGGCCGCTACGAGCCGGTCCAGCTCACCATTCCGGTCCACGCGGTGATGAGCACGATCACGCCGAATACGATCCGGTACCAGGCGAAGATCGTGAAGTCGTGCGAAGCGATATAGCGCAGCAGCCAACGCACGCAGACGAATGCCGACACGAACGCGGCGACGAGTCCGACGCTGAACACCGGCACATCACTGAAGCTGAGCAGTGCGCGGTTCTTGAACATGTCGTACGCGCCCGCCGCAATCAGCGTGGGCACGGCCAGGAAGAACGAGAACTCAGTGGCGGCCTTGCGCGACAACCCGAACAGCATGCCGCCGATGATGGTCGCGCCCGATCGCGACGTGCCGGGGATCAGTGCGAAGCATTGCGCGCAGCCGACCTTGAGCGCATCCAGCCAGCTCATCTCGTCGACGCTCTGTACATGGACGCGGTGCGAGCGGCGCTCCGCCCACAAGATCACGAACGCACCGACGATGAACGCCAGCGCGACTGGCACAGGTTTGAACAGGTAGGCCTTGATGTACTTGCCGGCGAGCAGTCCCAGCACCGCGGCGGGCATGAACGCGACGATCAGGTTGACGACGAACCGCTGGCTCGCCCGATCATTGACCAGGCCACGCAGCACGCCCCAGAACTTCGCCCGGTATTCCCAGATGATGGCGAGCATCGCGCCGGTCTGGATGAACACGTCGAACACCTTGCCCTTCTCGTCGTTCACGCCGAGCAGATCGGCGGCAAGAATCAGATGACCGGTGCTGGAGATCGGCAGGAACTCGGTGAGACCTTCGACGACACCGAGAATCAGCGCTTTGAGCAGAGCGAGCAGGTCCAAATGCGTTAGTCCTGAGGCTGGGTTGAGCGGTGGGGGTCGATGCGCGGCGCGCCGGTTCAGCGCGCCTGCAGCAGCTCCAGCATGCGGCTGAGGGCGATCGCGCGGTGACTGATCGCGTTCTTCTGTCCGGGAGGTAATTCTGCGGCAGTGCGTTCCAACCCCGGCAGATAGAAGTACGGGTCGTAGCCGAATCCGCCTGCGCCGCGCGGTTCGTCGAGCACTTCACCATGCCAGCGGCCTTCGGCGATGATCGGCTCGGGGTCCTCTGCGCGGCGCACCAGTACGATCACGCAGTAGTAATGCGCCCGGCGATTGTCCTCGCCTTGCCGGGCACGTTCACGCAGCATCGCCACCAGCTTCGCGTTGTTGCGCTCGTCGGACTTGGGTTCCCCGGCGAAGCGCGCTGAATGCACCCCGGGCATGCCGCCAAGCGCGTCGACGACGATTCCGGAGTCATCGGCAAATGCCGGCAATCCGGTGTGTTGCGCGGCATGTCGCGCCTTGGCGATGGCGTTCTCGACGAAGGTGAAGTGCGGTTCCTCGGCATCACCCACGCCCAATTGCGCCTGAGGGACGACCTCGATCCCGAGCGGGGCGAGCAGCGCAGCGAACTCGCGCACCTTGCCCGGGTTCGAGGACGCAAGCACCAACTTGCCGATCGCCGACATGGGTCGTGTTTCGCCCGGGCTAACGGCCAAGCGCGTTGCGCTGGAGCACGACCAACTCACCGATGCCTTGCTCGGCAAGACGCATCAGCGCATCCATCTGCGCGCGCGAGAAGGGCGCGCCCTCGGCGGTACCCTGCACCTCGACGAATCCGCCCGCCCCGGTCATGACGACGTTCATGTCGGTTTGGCAGCGCGAGTCCTCGGCGTAGTCGAGGTCGAGCACCGGTGTGCCTTCATACAAGCCCACCGAAACCGCCGCGACGAAATCGCGGATCGGCGTAGCCGTGATCACGCCGGACCGCTGCAGCACCGCCACAGCATCCGACAGCGCGACGAACGATCCGGTGATTGCCGCAGTGCGCGTACCCCCATCGGCCTGAATGACGTCGCAATCGATCTGGATCGAGCGAGCGCCCAGCGCCTGCATATCGACAACCGAGCGCAGACTGCGGCCGATCAGGCGCTGGATTTCCTGCGTACGGCCGGATTGCTTGCCGCGCGCCGCCTCACGATCGGAGCGCGTATGCGTCGAACGCGGCAGCATGCCGTACTCGGCGGTGACCCAACCCCGACCAGTATCGCGCAGGAACGCGGGCACCTTCTCTTCGACACTCGCGGTGCATAGCACCTTGGTTTCACCGAACTCGACCAGCACCGCGCCTTCGGCGTGCTTGGTGAACCCGCGTTGGATACGCACAGGACGCAGCTGATCGGGACGGCGGCCGGATGGACGCATCGGAACTCTCGCACCGTGATGGGGTTGAAGTCGGCGCGCAAGCGGCGTGACTGGAGGCACGCATGTCGCACCGGAGCAAACTGCGCGATACGCAGCGGCGCGGCAGTTTAGGTCAAAACCGTACCGCGTGGCGCGCCTTGAACTTCAGACGCGCTGCTTGTGGATCGCGTCGCGAATCTCTTCGATTGCGTGCTCGATCTCTTCGTCGGTCAGGTAATCGGCGTGCAACGCGCCTTGCGACTCGCCAAAACCGGTGGACTTGGTGGAGTGGTCGCCCAGTTCGAGCAACAGCGTGGAGATGCTCGATTCGTCGGCGCGCGCCTCTTCCTGCCAGGTCATCGCCACCACCGAAAGGTTGTCGCCCTCGGCGCCGGCGCGCAGCTCGGCGGTATCCATGAGCGCGGGCATTGCCTGCAGCACGTCCTTGCGCAGCAATTTCTCCACCACCAGGCTTTGCGGCAGCGGCGCCCAGAACCCATCACTTGCAAGCACGACGGTGTCGTTGTGCTTGAGCGGCGTCTTGCGCGAGATGTCGACGCGCGGCGGGTGCAGCTGACCCAGGCAGTTGAAGATCTTGTTGCGGTCGGGATGCGCAAGCATCGCCTCGGGCCGCATGCGTCCGGCGTCCACCAGCATTTGCACGCGCGAGTGGTCCTTGGTGACCGCCTCGATGCGTCCGTCGCGGATCAGATAGAGGCGCGAATCGCCCACGTGGGCCCAGTAGGCATGCCCGCCTTGAACGATGCACGCCACGCAGGTGGTGCGCGGCGTTTCGATCAGGCGCTTGGCCTCGGCATAACCAAGGATGGCCAGATGCGCGCTGGTAATGGTGTCGAGGAGAAACCGATGCGGGTCGTTGATCAGCGGCTGCGCCTGACGCTGGAACGCCTCGATCATGAACTGCACGGCGATCTGCGCGGCGATCTCCCCGTGCAAATGTCCGCCCATGCCGTCGGCCAACGCCATGAACAGCGCATCGCGACTGTACGAGTAGCCGATGCGGTCCTGATTTGTCTTGCGCGCGCCGATCCGGCTGTCCTGATAGATCAAGAACCGCATTGGACTGGACTCGCGAATGGCGCCTATGCCTAGCGCCGCGCCAGGCGGCTCAGCGCACCGCGCAGGTGAAGCACGAAGGTGCGACGGCTGGAAATATCGGGATCACGCTCGCGCAACAGCACTTTCTGCAGTGCGTGCGCGCTTTGCGGCCGCTTCAGGTAATCGAGCTGCAGGCACCAGTCGATGGTCTCCAGCAGATGTTCGGAATAGCGGCCGGTGAACTGCTTGATCGCCGAGACGTACTTGTCTTTCTCGACGCGCTGATCCGCCGGCTGCGGCGCGACGCCCGCGATGCACGCATACATCGCTGCGCCGACGCTGTAGAGGTCGCTCCACGGACCGAGCAGTTCGCGGTTCCTGTACTGCTCCGGCGGAGCAAAGCCCGGCGTGTACATCGGGTTGAGCTTGAACTGCCCCTGCGCGAGGGTCTGCCGCGCGGCACCGAAATCGATCAGCACCGGCATGTTGTCGTTGCGGATATAGATGTTCGAAGGCTTCAGATCGAGGTGCAGCAGCTTGTTCGCGTGTACTTCGCGCAGGCCGTTGAGCGTGGTCAGAAAAACGCGGCGAATGAAGTTCTCGCGGATGCTGCCGCGCTTGACCGCGATGTGCTCCTGCAGCGTGCGGCCGCGCTCGTAGTTCATGACCAGATAGACGGTCTCGTTGGCACGAAAGAAGTTGATGACCCGGATTACGTTCGGGTGCGACAGGCGCGCGAGCGCACGACCTTCCTCGAAGAAGCACTTCATGCCGTAGCGGAAGGTGGGCAGGTTTTCGTCGGTGATGCCTGGGAAGATCTCGCCTTCCTTGCGCAGCGCCAGCGAACTGGGCAGGTATTCCTTGATCGCCACCTGCTCACCGCGTTCATCGGTGGCCAGGTAGACGATGCTGAACCCGCCGCACGAGATCACTTTCTGCAGGCGGTAGCCCTGCAACTGGAAGCCATCCGGGAGAGGCTGATTGACTTGCGATGGCATCGAGAGGCAGTTCGCAGCGAAGGTTCGGTAAGGCGCGGTGCACGACGTGGGAAAAACGCTCTGCCGTTCTGATTGCCCCACACCAGAAGCGAATTCGGGGCCGTTGCGTTCATTCCGGAACGGCCACTACTATGCGACAGCAGATTCGGTGGCGGATCGATCCGCTTGCCCCAGACAACACAGCAGAGTGGTTGATCATCGCTGGATCGAAACGACGCCACACACTGCGGCTTGGCGGTACGGCTGCGTGCCGCGACACGCAGCGCAGGAGATTCTCAGTGTTTGGCCTGACCCTGTAAAGCCAAGTCTTTCTTGCGCTGCCGCCCTGGGCGCGCAATAGTGCCGGACACCCTCACGGAACACCGCTCATGATCCGAAGCATGACCGGCTACGCGACGCTGCAGCGCGAACTAGCGCAAGGCGCGGTGCAGTTGGAGCTGCGTAGCGTAAACAGCCGCTTTCTCGATATCGCGTTTCGCATTCCTGACGATTTGCGCGCGGTGGAACCCGTGTTCCGTGAATTAATTGGTGCGCGATTGAGCCGCGGCAAGGTCGATTGCCGCCTGTCCTACTCGCTGCGACCGCTCGCCAACGAAGAGATCGCCGTCGATCGCGTCGCGCTCGAACGGTTGGCCCGTCTGGCCGGCGAAGTGCGGGCCGCGCTACCCGACGTGCAGCCGATGCGGGTATCCGAAGTGCTCAACTGGCCAGGCGTGGTGCCCGACAACGGTGCGGCGTTCGAAGCCTTGCGCCATGCCAGTGTCGAGTTGATGCGAACAGCACTCGATGAACTGGTGGGCTCGCGCACCCGTGAAGGGGCCAAGCTCGCCGACATGATTCGAGCACGCACCGCGCAGATCCGCACTCGCATGCAGACGCTCGAACCGCTGATCCCCGCGGCGATCGCCGCTTACCAGGACAAACTCACCGCCAGGCTGCGCGAAGTACTCACGACCCAGGACGAAGACCGGATCCGCCAGGAGATCGCCGTCTATGGCGTACGGATCGATGTCGCCGAGGAATTGTCGCGGCTCGCGGCCCATCTCGACGAGGTCGATCGCGTACTGGGCAAGGGCGGACAGGTCGGCAAACGGCTGGATTTCCTCATGCAAGAGCTCAACCGCGAAGCCAACACGCTCGGCTCCAAGTCGGTATCGAAAGATTTGTCGGATGCCGCAGTCGAGTTCAAGCTCGCCATCGAACAGATGCGCGAGCAGGTGCAGAATCTGGAGTGACCATCCGTTCGAAACGGGCTGCGTGATTCGTGTCGGGTCTGCTCTATATCGTTGCCGCACCGTCGGGAGCGGGTAAGTCCTCCCTGGTAAACGCCCTGCTCGGGGCTGACGCACGTCTGCGGCTGTCGGTGTCGCACACCACGCGGGCGCCACGGCCCGGTGAACAGGACGGCCGCGAGTACTTTTTCGTCGACGTGGAGCGCTTCGACGCGATGCGCGCCGCCGGCGATTTCCTCGAACATGCGTTCGTGCACGGGAATTGGTACGGCACGTCCAAGGCGCAGATCGCTGCGGCACGCGCGCAGGATCGCGACGTCGTCCTGGAAATCGACTGGCAAGGCGCGCGGCAAGTCCGTGCGGTATTCCCCGATGCAGTGTCGGTTTTCATCCTGCCCCCGTCTATGCAGGTGTTGGAACAGCGGTTGCGGGCGCGCGCCACCGACAGCGAAGCCACGATCGCGCGTCGACTGGCCGCCGCCAGCAGCGAGATCGCCCATGCCGGCGAATTTGAATATGCTATAGTTAACAATGACTTCGAAACGGCTCGCGCCGACCTCGGCGCGGTGTTTCGAGCGGCGCGTCTGGTAACGGCGCGCCAACGCGCGCGGCACGCGCGTTTGTTCAACGCCGCGCCCGACCCCCACTGACCGATTGGCACGGTCCACGGCAGCCCCAGCAGCGCAGCGTTTCGCGCGATCCGTATCACGCACCCGCGACTTTGCGTTGCGCCCGCTTGAAGCGGTTTTCTCCGATCCCATCTTCTACTAACCTAGGCACAACCCATGGCACGCATCACCGTCGAAGATTGCCTGCAGCGCATCCCCAACCGGTTTCAACTGACCCTGGCGGCGACTTATCGCGCCCGCCAGCTCGCGCAGGGCGCGGAGCCGCTGGTCGAATCGCGCGACAAGCCCACTGTCATCGCGTTACGCGAAGTCGCTTCGGGCAAGGTCGGCCTGGAAATGCTCAAGCGGGTCCATACGCAGAGCTGATCACCCAACCGGCGCCACGTGTGAGTCCGCGCAGGCGCCGTACCCCTCCCCCCGTCGGGCGCGCGCGTCCGCGAGCGCCGCGCCAGTCAAGCGGCTCCGGGGGCTGACGTGGGTCATATCACCGAGCTGCAGCAAGCACTTTCGGCGTATCTCAAGCCGGTTGATCTGGCGCGCATCGAAGACGCGTTCAATCTGGCCGAGGAGGCGCACCGCGGCCAGTTCCGCAAGAGCGGCGATCCGTACATCTCGCACCCGATCGCCGTCGCCGAGATCCTGTCGCAATGGCAGCTCGACACGCAGACGCTGATCGCCGCGCTGCTGCACGACGTGGTCGAAGACACCACGGTCTCCAAGGAAGAGATCACTACCCGTTTCGGCAAGGCGGTGGCCGATCTGGTCGATGGCGTCTCGAAACTCGATCGCATCGAGTTTCAGAGTCAGCAGGACGCGCAGGCCGAGAATTTCCGCAAGATGCTGCTGGCGATGGCGCGCGACGTGCGCGTCATTCTCATCAAGCTGGCCGACCGGCTGCACAACATGCGCACGCTTGAAGCGGTGCCGCCAGCCAAGCGCCGCCGTATCGCCAAGGAGACGATCGAGATCTACGCGCCAATTGCCAACCGGCTGGGGCTCGATTCGATCTATCGCGAACTGCAGGATCTATCGTTCAAGTTCTTGTATCCGTACCGCGCGGCGGTGCTGGGCAAGGCGCTGAAGGCGGCGCGAGGCAACCGGCGCGAGCTGATCGCCAAGGTGCTCAAGGCGATCAAGAAGCGACTCACCGATGCCGGCATCAAGCCGCAGGTGGTCGGACGCGAGAAGCACCTGTACAGCATCTATCACAAGATGGTCGAGAAGCACCTCACCTTCTCGCAGGTGCTCGACATCTACGGGTTTCGCGTGATCGTCGATGACGTCCCCAGCGCCTATCTCGCGCTCGGTGCGCTGCATGGCCTGTACAAGCCCGTGCCGGGCAAGTTCAAGGACTACATCGCGATCCCGAAATCGAACGGATATCAGTCGCTGCACACCACGCTGATCGGCCCGTTCGGCACACCGATCGAGACCCAGATCCGCACTTGGGAGATGCATCGCATCGCCGAGACCGGCGTGGCCTCGCACTGGCTCTACAAAGACGGCAAGGAACGGTTTTCGGACGTGCAGCAGCGCACCACCAAGTGGCTGCAGTCGCTGCTCGATCTGCAAAGCATGAGCGGCGATTCGGCGGAGTTCCTCGAACACGTCAAGGTCGATCTGTTCCCCGACGACGTCTACGTGTTCACGCCCGCGGGCAAGATCCTGGCGCTGCCGCGCGCAGCCACGCCAGTGGACTTCGCGTACGCCGTCCACACCGACATCGGCAATCGCTGCGTGGCGGCGAAGGTCAATGGCGAATTGGTGCCGCTGCGCACCGAGCTGCGCAGCGGTGACCGCGTCGAGATCATCACCGCCGCGCACGCGCATCCGAACCCGGTGTGGTTGAGCTACGTGCAGACCGGCAAGGCGCGCTCGCAGATCCGGCACTTCCTCAAGACGATGCACAACGAGGAATCGACCGAACTGGGCGAGCGCTTGCTCGCGCAGGCGCTGCGTGCGCTCGATACGCGCGTGGAAGCGATCAGCAGCGAGCAATGGGACCGGTTCCTGCGCGACGCAGGCGCCACCTCGCGCCAGGACATCCTCGCCGACATCGGTCTGGGCAAGCGGCTGGCGGCGATCGTCGTGCGTCAGTTGCTCGCACACAACGAGGCAGCGGGCGAGGCCCCCCGGCGCCCCGAGTCGATCGTCATCCGCGGCTCCGAGGGCATGGCGGTGCAGTTCGCACGTTGCTGTCGGCCGATTCCCGGCGATCCGATCATCGGCTTCATCAAGAAGGGCCAGGGTCTGGTGGTGCACACGCATGACTGCCCCACGGCGCTGCGCTCACGCAACGATCCGGAGCGCTGGCTCGACCTCGAATGGGACGCCGATCGCCAGCGCATGTATCAGGTGTCGATCCGCGTGGTCGTGGCCAATCAGCGCGGCGTGCTGGCGAAGGTCGCGGCAGGCATTGCCAATGCCGGCGCCAATATCGACAACCTGAACATGGACGAAGAGCGCGGCGCCTACACCACGATGTACATCACCATCGAGGTGACCGATCGCGCCCACCTGGCGCGCGTGATGCGTAGCCTGCGTCAACTGCAGGACGTCGCGCGCATCAGCCGACTCAAAGAGTCGCATTGATCCAGGCGACATCCGCACAACGGATCCCGAACGTCTCATGGCTCCCCGGAATGCATCGAAGCGCCACGTGAATTCGCGGCGCGCAAGGTGGGCGCGATGGCAGCGATCCGCGTAGTTCCTCCCGCGCTCCTCTTGCTGGTGGCGCTTGCCGTTGCGCTACTCGTGAGTGGCTGCGCGAGCCAATCGGCCGAGGCGCCCAAACCGATCACCGAAGCCGATGTCCGCGCAAAACTGAGCACCGATCGCACCGCCTTCGCGCTGCGTGAACTCAAGGACGATCGCGCTCGCGAACTGCTCGACCGCGCGTTCGAGTCGCGGCGGCGCGATGCGCAACAACGCGGCTTGCAGTACGCGGTGGAACGCGTGCTGATCGGCGAGGACATCGGCATCGGCGCCGGTGCGCGCCTGCAACGGGCCTTCGCGCTGGCGCACGAGTACGACGACAAGGCGATTACCTCCTATCTCGAGGCGATCGAGATCGTCGGCGGTCGCATCCGGCAAACCCTGCGGTCAACGGTGGGCCAGAACGGCAAACGACTCGCTACGCTGGAGCTGGTCGACCTCAATCGCGCCGGACTGCGGACCTATCGATTCGCCG
>CADEDU010000021.1:41414-52311 GCA_902826155.1 uncultured beta proteobacterium | reverse complement strand
GTTCAGCGCCGGCAACATCTCAACCGCCGCGCGTCATTCCAAACAAAGGAGGCTGTACCCATGCAAGTCCGCGCCAACGGCATCGACGTTCACTACACCGTGCAAGGTGAAGGCCCGTGTCTGGTGTTCAGTCACTCGCTCGCCTGCAACACCGGCATGTGGGACGAGCAGGTGGCCGAGTTCGCGAAGAAGTACAAAGTGCTTTGCTACGACACGCGCGGCCATGGCAAGACTTCGGCGCCGGCCGGTGCGTACACGCTCGACCAGCTCGCCGACGATCTCAAGGGCATGCTCGACGCACTCAATATCAAGCAGCCGCACTTCATCGGCCTGTCGATGGGCGGGATGATCGGCCAGGTCACTGCACTCAAGTATCCGGGCATCTTCAAAACGCTCACCCTTGCCGACACCACCAGCCGCTACGCACCGGAAGCGAAGGCTCTGTGGGACGGCCGCATCAAGACCGCCAACGAAAAAGGCATGGGCGTGCTGGTCGACGGAACCTTGGAGCGCTGGTTCACGGCGCCGTACCGCACCGCCAACCCCGACCAGATGGCGCGCGTGGGCAACTACATCAAGACCACGCCGGTCGCCGGCTACTGCGGCTGTATCCAGGCAATCCAAACCATCAACGCGACTGACCGATTGAAGGAGATCAAGTCGCCGGTGCTGGTCATCTGCGGCGAGGAAGACGGTGGCACACCACCGGCCATGGCGCGCGCGATTCACCACGCCATTCCGCAGGCGGAGTATTCGCTGCTCGCCAGTGCCGCGCATCTGTCGAACGTCGAGCGCCCGGTCGCCTTCAATTCCGCGTTGGGACGTTTTCTGGCGAAGCATCCGTAGGGCTTGCGAAGCGCACGTCGCCTGACGTAACGCACACGAGCCGCAACTTTCGGGAGAACGATCATGCTGCAGCTCCGACCCGGCTGCGAATGCTGCAATCGCGATCTGCCGCCAGCTTCGACGCTGGCGATGATCTGCTCGTTCGAGTGCACGTTCTGCAGTGACTGCGCAACCGGCGTGCTGCGCGGCAAGTGTCCGAACTGCGGCGGCGAGTTGGTGCGTCGCCCGATTCGGCCTGCAGACAAGCTGGCGCGATTTCCGGCTTCGACCGAACGCGTCTACAAGCCGGAGAAGTGCGCGCAATCGTAGCGACGTAGTGACGCGCAGCGGCGGTGCGCGGCGGTGCGTACATCCGCACGCGATGTTGCAATCCGCCGACGCGCGGGCGGCGAACGCGCCTTCAGCGGGCGGATTGCGCGCGGCCCGCAGTGATAGCGTCTGCCCCGCCATGATGAACCGATCGCGTTACGTACTCGCGTTGAGCTGTGTTGTCGCCTGCCTGCATGCGTGTGGCGGCGGCTCCGACGATGGAGTTTCGGTTTCGTTGGGCAACACCACGATCACTTCGTCGCCGTCGAACCCGTCGACGGCGCTCGGCGGCAGTGTGACATACGGCACCATGGCCGGTGCGGATGTAGGCGCCGGCGCCAATCTGAACGGCGCCATCGCCTTTCCCGCGACCAACGCGTGGAACACCGACATCTCGAGCGCGCCGGTCGATCCGAATTCCGCGAACCTCATCGCCACCATCGGCCTTGGCACCGGGCTGCATCCCGATTTCGGGTCGGGCTTCTACAACGGCGGACCGATCGGAATCCCCTACTTCGTGGTGAGCGGCGCGCAGGCGCGCGTAGCGATCAATTTCACCGCGTACGGCAGCGAGAGCGATGCGGGGCCGTATCCCGTGCCGAGCAACGCGCCGATCGAAGGCGAAGCCACCGGCGGACCGCAAGCCACGGGCGATCGCCACGTGATCGTCATCGATCGCGACAACGACCGTCTGTATGAGCTGTTTCGCGCCTTCCCGCAGAACGACGGCAGCTGGAACGCCGATTCAGGCGCGGTCTTTCACCTCGACTCGAACACGGTACGACCGACGGCTCAGCCGGGCTGGACCAGTGCCGACGCGGCCGGCCTGCCGATCTTCCCGGGTCTGGTGCGATACGAAGAGGCGGCTTCGGGCACGATCCGCCACGCCTTGCGCTTCACCGTCAGCCAGTCGCGCAAGGCCTACGTGCCACCGGCCACGCATTGGGCATCATCGAGCACGGATCCGAACCGCCCACCGATGGGCATGCGCGTGCGACTGAAATCGAGCTACCAGATTCCGGCGAGCTTCAGCACCGAGTCGCGCGCGATTCTGCAGGCGATGAAAACCTACGGGATGATCGTCGCCGACAACGGCAGCAACTGGTATGTAAGCGGCGCGCCCGATACGCGCTGGAACAACACGCGCCTCAATACCGAACTTGGCCAGGTGAGAGGTTCGGACTTCGAAGTGATCCGCATGGACGGCCTGGTCACACCCTGAGCGGCGTGCATCGCGGCGCAGGTGCTCCTCAGCGACACTGCGGCCCGGCAAACGGCGGCGCGGCCCACCAGTTGTCGAAGTAGTTGGTGAGGCTTTCCAGAAACACCACCAGATCGTTCGCTTCGGCATCGCTCAGCGCGAACGGCCGCAGGATCGACTCGCCATCTCCGTGCAGCCGCTCGACATTCACCGCCGCGTAGTGGCGGATCACTTCGCGCAAGCTGCCGAGTTGTCCGTCATGCATGTAGGGCGCGGTGACTGCCGCGTTGCGCAGCGACGGCGTGCGGAACTCGCCGAAGTTGCGTTGCTCGAGCATCACGTGCCGCGTGCTGGTGGCACTCGAACGTGACACGTCGTCGTTGTGGCGCCCGAGCAGATTGAACGGGCTGGCCCGCAGTTTGTTGACTCCACCATAGCGGCCCGAGTCGACCCGACCAGGTTCGGCGAAAAACTTCACCCCGATCGCGTGGAACTCGCCGTTGGTGAAGTTCGGGCCGGTATGGCACACGTTGCAACCGCCTTTGCCGACGAAGATCTTCAGTCCGCGCTGCGCAGCGATCGGATAGCGCGCCGCCGCGACCTGATCGCCGCGCGCGAGCGCATCACGGAAATCGTCGAAGGGAGTGCGGCCGCTGCCCAGCGTTTCCATGAACGCCGCCAGCGCCTTGCCCAGATCGACCAATACGCTTTCGTCATCACGCACCGCCGGCGCCACACCGAATGCGCTGCGGTAGCGGCAGTCGAGCTCACGATCGTTGCGCACCAACGACGCGATCTGCTTCGCGTCGGTACCCAGTTCGCGCGGATCGAGCATCGGCAGTACGCTCTGCGCCCACAGGCTGTCGGCGGCGCCGTCCCAGCCGAACCAGCGATTGAGCCGCACGTTGGTGAGGTGTGGCGTGTTGCGATCGACTCGCGCGCGACCGAACCCCTGCGCCAGACCGTCGGTCCAGCGCCGCTCCTGCGCATGGCAGGTGATGCACGCCACCTTGCCATCGCCCGACAGGCGCTTGTCGAAGAACAGGCGCTCGCCGAAATCGATCGCGTGCGCGACCCCGGAAACGCGATTGCTCGGATCTTTCTGCCAAGGCACCGGCCACGGCCCGTGCGAGAGGATCGACGCGATCTCCGCGTCGGTGAAGTGCACGGGCGATGGAGACGCCGGCGCGTTAGTCGACATGACCGGATTAGGCGCTGTAGTTACGGACCCATGACGCGTCTGCGCCAAAGCGCTTGCGGCGCCGACAAGCACGGCCGCACTCACCATCCATCGAGCCATGAACGCGCGCATCACG
Organism: uncultured beta proteobacterium; assembly: GCA_902826155.1. The sequence goes on along the minus strand of CADEDU010000021.1, from coordinate 48,639 downwards.
ATCAGTGCGGACGCTTCCGCCGGTGCCATTCGATGTCCCGATGTTATTTCAGCGCGGCCCGCGGGTCGACGTCCTGATGGTTCACGGCAGACGTCAGGACACGGCCATGGTCGAGCGCCTACACTGCGGTCCAGGGCCGGCGGAACCCGAATCAGGTCCGCACCCACAACGGCCCATCAACCAAAGGAGCGTCCAATGAAGTCCATCCCCTCGCTGTTAGCCGCGGCAGCATTGAGTTTCGCGGCCGGTGCCTTCGCCCAGGCGCCCACGCCTTACGGTCAGGCCATCAGCGTCGATCAGGCCAAGAAAGCAATGGCTGCCGCCGAAGCCGAAGCGCGCAAGAACAGCTGGCCGGTGGCGATCGTGATCGTCGATTCCGGCGGCAACATGGTGATGATGCAGAAGCTCGATAACACGCAGCATGCAAGCGTCGGTATCGCCGAGGGCAAGGCCAAGACTGCCGTGAATTTCCGCCGTCCCACAAAAGCGCTGGAGGACGTGATCGCCGGCGGCGGCGGCGGACTGCGATTGCTCGCCGTCGACGGCATCACGCCGCTCGAAGGCGGTATCCCGATCGTCCTGGACGGTCGCATCGTGGGCGGCATCGGCGTGTCGGGTGTCACCTCGCAGCAGGATGCGCAAGTCGGACAGGCCGGGATCAATGCGCTGAAGTAGTCGAGGGCGGGACAGCGCCCGCGATTCGCGATCGCGCGTGCAACCAGCGCGGCGGCGCGCGACAATCGCGGCATGCCTGGAGTCTTGTCACGCACGGCGCGGGATGCAACCTGCGCCGTTTTCATTGCGGCCCTGCTTGCCACGACGCTGCTCCCCGAATCGGCGCAGGCGCGGCGCAACGGCGCCAAGCGCACGCACATCGACATGGTGGTGCTGCACTCGACCGGCGGCCCGACCTGCGACGCGAACAATCGCATCATCTGGGTGCCCGGCGGCGAACTCGATGCCAACATGCGCTTCATCGAGGCGCATCCGGTGCTGGGCATTCACTACATGATCGGGCGCGACGGCACGCTCCGGCGCAGCATCCCGGAGGATCAGGTCGGCCACCACGTGTTCTTCTACAGCGAGCGTTCGATCGCGATCGAACTGGTCAACGACGGCGACGGCCGCGATCCGTTCCCCGCGCCGCAGATCGATGCGCTGGTGGCACTGCTGCAAGACATCACCAACCGACGCGGAATCGCGCGCGCGGGCGTAAAGCGGCATTCCGATCTCGATCAGGGCGTGCTGCCGTGCGATCGCAACCAGCGCCGCAAGGTCGACCCTGGCCCGTTGTTCCCGTTCGAAGCGGTACTCGATCGCGTGTATTCTCGATGACCGTGCCCGCGCGCAACGCCATGCGGCATCTGCAGCGCGATTCACGCCTTCTGCTCCCACGAAAGCCTCTCTTGCACGACGAACCGTGAGCTCCTCCCTGGCAGGTCAACATGCAGTGGTCACCGGCGCGGGCCGCGGCATCGGTGCGGCGATCGCGCTGGCGTTGGCGCGCGAAGGCGCACACGTTGCACTGCTTGGTCGTGATCTCGCGCGTCTGCAGCAGGCGGCGCAGGCCATCAAGGCGCAACAGCCCGACGCGGACACCCTGTGCATGGCCACCGACGTTGGCGACGAAGCCTCGGTCACGAGCGCGTTCACCCAGGTTCGCGAACGGTTCGCGCAGATCGACATCCTGGTGAACAACGCGGGCCAGGCAGGCAGCGCGCCGCTCGCGCGCACGACGCTGGCGCAATGGCAGCAGATGATCGCAGTAAACCTGACCGGCACATTCCTGTGCACGCGCGAAGCGCTGCCGGCGATGATCAAGCGCGGCGCCGGTCGCGTCGTCAACATCGCCAGCACGGCCGGGCTGGTGGGCTATGCGTACGTGAGCGCGTACGCGGCGGCCAAACACGGCGTGATCGGGCTTACCCGCTCGCTCGCGCTGGAGGCGGCGAAATCCGGTGTGACCGTCAACGCGATCTGCCCGGGCTACACCGAAACCGACATCGTGCGCGATGCCGTGGCCAACATCGTGCAGAAAACTGGCAAGAGCGAGGAACAGGCACGCGCGGCGCTGGTCGCGGTCAATCCTCAAGGACGCATGGTGCAACCCGAGGAAGTGGCCCGCACCGTGGTGTGGTTGTGCGCACCGGGCAGCGAGTCCATCACCGGTCAGTCGATCGCGATTGCCGGTGGCGAAGTGATGGTGGGTTAAGCCACAATCGCCACGCCCCGACCCCAACAAAAGGAGACCACGATGAGCGGTAAATGGATCGACGTCAAAGCAGCTGATGGCGGCACGTTCAAGGCCTACCTCGCCACGCCCCACAACAGCAAGGGCCCGGGCATCGTGCTGATTCAGGAGATCTTCGGCGTCAACCACCACATCCGCGCGGTGTGCGATCAGTACGCCACCGACGGCTACACGGTGCTGGCACCGGACGTGTTCTGGCGCATCAAGCCGGGCATCGAGCTGGGCTACAGCGACGCCGATCTGGGCGAAGGCATCGGCTACATGCAGAAGATGGACTTCCCGAAGGTCGTGGGCGACCTCACCGCCAGCGTGAGCGCTCTGCGCAAGATGCCCGAGTGCAACGGCAAGGTCGCATCGCTCGGCTACTGCATGGGCGGATTGCTGTCGTACGTCGCCGCGGCCAACTGCGGCGTCGATGCGTCGGTGTGCTACTACGGCGTGATCGGTGAGCAGCAACGTCCGATGGCCGCGAACATCAAGGTGCCGATCCTGTTGCACTTCGCAAGCGAAGACAAGTTCGTGCCGATGTCCGATGTCGAAGGGCTGAAGAAAGCGCTTGCCAGCCACTCGAAGGCACGCATCGACATCTATCAAGGCGTCGATCACGGCTTCAACTGCTGGGAGCGTGGCGCCTACAACCAGAACGCGGCGGCATTGGCACGCGGGCGCAGCCTGTCGTTCCTGGCGACCGAACTGCGCTGACCACCCAAGCCGCACGCACGTCGCTGCGGCCGTCGCTACGCGCCCATGCCCGACCAGTCCTATCTCGATCTGCCATTCTTCGATGAACGCCATCGGACGCTCGCGCGCGAGCTGCGTGCGTGGGCGGCTCAACACGTCGCGCACGCACACGGCAGCGACACCGACGCAACGTGCAAATCGCTGGTGCGAACGCTCGGTGCGGGAAACTGGTTGCGCTACTGCGTGCCGGCCGGATACGGTGGCGCACTCGATCAGCTCGAGTCGCGTTCGCTGTGCATCGCGCGCGAGACGCTTGGCTACTTCGAAGGCCTGGCCGATTTCGCGTTCGCGATGCAGGGCCTGGGCAGCGGCGCGATCTCGCTCGCCGGATCCGAAGCGTTGAAGCAGCGCTATCTGCCGCGGGTGGCGCGCGGTGAGGCAATCGCGGCGTTCGCGCTATCAGAGCCCGATGCCGGCTCCGATGTCGCGGCGATGAGCACGTCGGCGACGCTCGTGGGCGATCACTACGAACTGAACGGCACCAAGACCTGGATCTCGAACGGCGGCATCGCGGATTTCTACACCGTGTTCGTGCGTACCGGCGAGGCGCCGGGTGCGCGCGGGCTGAGTGCGTTCGTGGTCGATGCCGACACGCCCGGGCTGCGAATCGCCGAGCGTATCGACGTGGTGGCGCCACATCCGTTGGCCACGTTGCGCTTCGAGAAGTGCCGCGTACCGGCGAGTCAACGACTGGGCGAATCGGGCAGCGGCTTCAAGATCGCGATGCAGACCCTCGACATCTTCCGCTCGTCGGTGGCCGCGGCCGCGCTCGGGTTTGCGCGGCGCGCGCTGGATGAGGCGATCACCCGCGCGTCGTCCCGCAAGATGTTCGGCCAGACCCTGGGCGATTTCCAGCTCACGCAGGCGGCGCTGGCCGATATGGCCACCTCGATCGATTCGGCCGCACTACTCACTTACCGGGCCGCATGGCTACGCGACGTGAAGGGCGTGCGCACCACGCGCGAAGCGGCGATGGCGAAGATGGTAGCCACCGAGGAGGCGCAGAAAGTGATCGATCGGGCCGTGCAGGTGTTCGGCGGCATGGGTGTCACCAGCGGCCACGCGGTCGAAAAACTCTATCGCGAGATCCGCGCGCTGCGCATCTACGAGGGTGCCACCGAGGTGCAGAAGCTGATCATCGCCCGCGAGCTGCTCAAGGCTGGCGGTTGATCGTCTGCATTCCCAGCGTGTCGAACGCGCAGCAATGCCGGTTGGGCCCTTGATCCGACGGCGCGCTGAAGAATAATCTGCGCGGGGTCGGGCGGCCGCACCGTTGCGCACCCACCCGCGCACCCATCGCCCAAACGTCGCCGATCCACCGAGCGTTTATCGCGTGTTTATCGCGCGTTTATCAAAAACTTTCAGCGTACCTCCGCGACCAACCATGGCTCACACCGCGCACGTCGACACGTTCGCCCGCGACAACCTCCCGCCTCGCGATCAATGGCCGGAGCTGACGTTCTCACTGCCGGAGGTGCAGTACCCCGATCGCATGAACTGCGCGGCCGAGCTGCTCGATCGGCAGGTGGCCGCCGGACACGGCGATCGCCCGGCGATCTGGGCACCCGGCGCCGGCGGCAAGCCGGTTGCGGCCAGCTTCGCGCAGCTGCTCGCGCGCGCCAATCAGCTTGCCCGCGTGCTGCGCGACGACATGAAGCTGCCCACTGGCACGCGCGTGCTGCTGCGTGGTCCGAACAATCCGATGATGGCCGTCTGTTGGTACGCAGTGATGAAGGCGGGCTGCATCGCCGTAGCAACCATGCCGTTGCTGCGCGCGCGCGAGTTGAAGACGATCGTCGACAAGGCGCAGATCACCGCCGCGCTTTGCGATGTGAATCTCAAGGAAGAGATGGAGATCCTGCGCGGGCAATGTCCGGCGCTCACGCAGACGCGCTACTTCAACGACGGCGGGCCCGAATCGCTGGAGGCGATGATCGACGGCAAGCCCACCGATTTCGCCAATGTCGATACCGCCACCGAAGACGTCGCGCTGATCGCCTTCACCTCCGGTACCACCGGCCAGCCCAAGGGCACGATGCACTTCCATCGCGACGTGATCGCGATGTGCGATCTGTTTCCGCGCTCGACGCTCAAATGCACCGCCGAAGACATCTTCTGCGGCACGCCGCCGCTCGCGTTCACGTTCGGCTTGGGCGGCATGCTGTGTTTTCCGCATCGCCACGGCGCCTCGACCGTATTGATGGAACGGCTCTCGCCCGAACTGCTGCTCAAGACCATCCAGGACTTCAAGGCGAGCGTCGTATTTACCGCGCCGACGTTCTTTCGGATGATGGCGGGGCTGGCGAAGAACTTCGATCTGTCGAGCCTGCGCAAATCAGTCTCCGCGGGGGAAGCGCTGCCGGACGCAACGCGCCAGTTGTGGAAGGAGGCCACCGGCATCGAGATCCTCGACGGGCTCGGTTCGACCGAGATGATCCACATCTTCGTCTCGCACAGCGAGCAAAGCGTGCGCCGCGGCGCGACCGGTCATGCGATTCCCGGCTACGTCGCGACCGTGCTCGACGAGCAGGGCAAAGCATGCGCACCGGGTGTGGTGGGCAAACTCGCCGTGAAAGGTCCGACCGGTTGCCGCTACCTCGCCGACGAGCGCCAGAAGGTCTACGTGCAGAACGGCTGGAACATCACCGGCGATGCCTACACGATGGACGCCGACGGCTACTTCTTCTATCAGGCACGCACCGACGACATGATCATCTCGGCCGGCTACAACATCGGCGGACCGGAAGTGGAGGCGGCGCTGCTGGAGCACCCGGCGGTATCCGAGTGCGGCGTGATCGGCAAACCGGATGCCGAGCGCGGCATGATCGTGAAGGCATTCGTGGTGCTGCGCGCGGGCAACAGTGGCGACGCATCGATGGCCAAGACGCTGCAGGATCACGTCAAGGCGACGATCGCGCCGTACAAGTATCCGCGCGAGATCGAATTCGTGAGCGCGCTGCCGCGCACCGAAACCGGCAAGCTGCAGCGATTCAAGCTGCGCGAGCAGACATAAGCAGGCGAACCCGGCAGTGGCACGATGAATCGCTGGTCACTTGGCGCGTTTGTGCTGGCAGTGGGTGGCGCAGTGCTGTATCTGCTGGTCACGGTGCCCGGTCTGCCCGAGATGGTGGCGACCAAGTTCCACGGCGGCACGCGTGTGAGCAGCGTGATGTCGCGCAACGGGTACCTGCTGTTCATGCTGGTACTGACGATCGGTATGCCACTCCTGTTGCTGCTGGCGCTGGGATGGTTTCCGGCGTGGTTCGGGCGAAGCGCGCGCTTTGCCAACTCCGAATACTGGTTTGCACCGAACCGACGCGCACTGACGCTTCGGTATCTGCGCGATCGCGGGGCGTGGATCGGTGCCATCTCCGCTGCGTTTTCCGCCGCCACCCACGCCTTCATCCTGCAGGCGCACACGCATACGCCACCACAGGGACAACTCTGGCCATTCGGGGCGGTGATCGTGCTGTTCGTCGTGGTGATGATCGCGATTGCGGTGGCCATCCACCTGCACTTTCGCAGGCTGCCGCGCGCCTGAGAGTCGAGTGCAACGATCGCCATGCGAGTGAAGGTCTGCAACGTCGCGGAGTTGGCGCCCGGTGAAGCAAGACGCGTGATCCTGCCGGAGCGCGACCCGATCGCCGTGTTCAACGTGGCGGGCCGCTTCTACGTCACCGACGACGATTGCACCCACGGGCTATCCTCACTCGCCAAGGACGGCACGGTCATCGACGATGAGGTCGAGTGCGGCTGGCACGGCGGGCGCTTCAACATCATTACCGGTGCCGCCACGTGCGCCCCCTGCACCAAAGCGCTGCGTACCTATGCGGTGGAGATCGTTGCGGGCGAGGTGTTCGGACTGCTCGACTAAGTGGAGCGACGCTCCGAAAGAAAGCGGCACCGATTGCTTGCGTCATAATCGATCGGGATCGCCTGGCAATCGCGGGCTGTCCTTCGTCGCACCCACTACGCATCGCACTCAGCGCGCATGACACCCACCAGACCGGTGCCGCATTCCGCCCGCGTCATCTGCGTCGGTCACACCGCGTTCGACCGCGTCTACCGCGTGAGCGCGTGGCCTTCGGGCAGCGCCAAGGTGCGCGCCCGCGGCTTTCGTGAGTCCGGTGGCGGCATGGCCGCAAACGCGGCCGCCGCGATCGCGCAGTTGGGCGGGACCGCCCATTTCTGGGGCCCGGTCGGGGATGATGCATTGGCCGATGCCATGGCCAC
>CADEDU010000021.1:34325-41404 GCA_902826155.1 uncultured beta proteobacterium | reverse complement strand
GCGGCTGGCACGGCGGACGGTTCAACATCCTCACCGGCGCCGCGACCTGCGCCCCCTGTACCAAAGCGCTGCGCACCTATACGGTGGAGATCGTCGACGGCGAGGTGTTCGGCGTACTGGATTGACCGCACACCATCGCGCTCATACCAGGCAAGTCCCGCATCGGCCGGTTGGTTCACGCTCGCTGTTCGTGCTCATGCCGCGCGCCTACCGCCGCGGCGTGCATCGCCGGGCGTTGATTCGCTTGGCTGATCCATAATCAGGCCACATACGATTCCGATCGCGCGCCGCCCCGCCCCGCCGTACCTCCCTGCTTCCCGATCCGTTCGCCGACCCCGAGCCTTTTCATGCCGCGCCCCGCCCGCGTCATCTGCGTCGGACACACCGCGTTCGATCGCGTCTATCGCGTTTCAGCCTGGCCGCTCGGTAGCGCCAAGGTGCGCGCCACCGGATTCCGCGAGTCGGGCGGAGGTATGGCTGCCAACGCGGCGGCGGCGATCGCGCAGTTGGGCGGGCTTGCTCACTTCTGGGGCCCGGCCGGCGACGATGCGCTGGCCGACGCGATGGCGCGCGAACTCGCCGGGTACGGCGTCGATGTGAGCGGCCTGCATCGCGTGGCGGGCAGCGCCTCATCGCATTCGGCGATCCTGGTCGACGAGCGCGGTGAACGCCTCATCGTCGGCGTGCGCGGTGCAGTGCTCACCGCCGAGGCCGAATGGTTACCCCTTGCCACGATGGACGGCGCCGATGCCGTGCTCGTCGACGTGCGTTGGCCGGTCGGCGCAAGGAAAGTGTTGCGGGCGGCACGCGAACGAGGCGTCGCCACGGTGCTCGATGCCGATGTCGCCGAGCGCGATGTGCTGCACGGACTGGTACAGATGGCCGACTACGTGATCTTCTCCGAGCCGGGGCTCGAAGCTTTCGCCGATCAGCGCGGCGTGGACGCGTTGGTTGGCGCGGCAGGCCCGCACTTGCGCATGGCGGCGGTCACACGAGGTTCGCTGGGCGTCGAATGGATCGAGCCGCAGCACTCGCCGCATGCGCAGCGGCTGCCGGCGCTATCGATCGGCAAGGCGGTCGACACCACAGGCGCGGGCGACGTATTCCATGGCGCGTTCGCGCTCGCCATCGCCGAGCGCCAGAGTACGCACGATGCGCTGCGCTTCGCCAACGCCGCAGCCGCGCTCAAGTGCGAGCGTGAGGGCGCACGCAGCGTGCCGTCGCGCGCAGCGGTGGAGCGAGCGCTGTCGCGCTGATGACCAGGGCTCGGATCACCCACAATCAAACCAATCGCCGTAGAGGAGCCCCAGCCATGTTCCGCGCCATCCTTCGACACGCCCGTTGGAGCGTGATTCCGGCCGCACTGATCGCGCTCGGCGCGTGCCGCAGCACCGAGCCGGCTCCGGTCGAGCAGGTCACCATGCCGAACCAGCCGCTCTACCTGTGCTGCAACATCCGCACCGAATCGGACTGGCTGACCGACGGCAATTTCTTCGTCGGCCGATTGATCCCCGCCGGCACGCCGGTCACGCTCAAAGGTACGGCACGCGGTGTGGCCAATATCGAGATCGAAGGACGCGCCTACCGGCTCGGCCACGAATACGGCGCACGGATCGAGTCTTTTCAACAATTCCTGAATCGGATGCTGATCACGAGCGATCCGAACCGCGCGATCTCGAGCTACCCGGCGGCGGAGGCGAACGCGATTCGCAGCGGCCGGATCGCCCGGGGATTCACACGAGAGCAGGTGCTGCTTGCGCTAGGCCATCCGCCCAGCCACGCCAACACGACGCTGCAAGCGCCCGAGTGGACCTATTGGTACAACCGCTACGTACGTTACGTCGTGCAGTTCGACGGACAGGGCCGGGTTCGCGACGTCAATGCCAACGAGGGCGTGAAGAACGCGGTGCTGGCGCGCTAGCACGCAGCCCCTCCCGCTCTAGCACTAGCAAGGCGGGCGCGCTGCGGCGCCGGCGCCCGGAACGCTCACTTGCGCGGCATCCACTTCGCTTCCAGCGCCTGGAAAAATCCCTCCGACCGCTTGAGCGCCACCCAGTTGTTGACGTAGGTGATCCACGCAGTGTCACCCTGCGGCATCGGATAGGCGAACGGCCGTTTGTTGCGCATCTCGGCGGCGCTGCCGATCATCGTCAGGTTCGGATAGGTCTGCATCAGCGTGGCCGCCTCGACGTTGCTGGTGATGGTGGCATCGGCGCGGCCGGCCAACACTTCCTGATAACCGTTGGCGGGTTTCTGGATCGACTTCACCGTGGCGTTCGGAAAGTGCTGCTTGGCTTGCTCCTCGAACACCGTACCCATCAGCACCGCAACGTTGACGCCCTTCTGGTTCAGATCGGTCCAGCCTTTGATCTTGGGCAGGGTCGAGCGTTGGATCAAAGGCACCGTCCCCGCCTCGAAGTACGGCTCGGAAAACGCCACCACCTTGGCGCGCGCCATGTTGAGCGAGGCGCCGGAGAAGATGTCGTAGTGACCCGCCTGGATGCCCTGTACCAGCGTGGCCCATTCGGTGGACACCCACTCGACCTTCACGCCGAGATCCTTGGCGAGCTGTTCCATCGCCTCGATGTCGAAACCCTTGTACGTCTTGGTTGCCGGATCGAGGATCGACATCGGATTGAAATCGCCGGTCGTACCCACCCGCAGCACGCCTTTTTCCAGCACCGTGTGCAATCGCGACTTCGGTGCCTGGGCGAGAACGCTGGTGGCGAGGCAAAGCGCGGCAAGCAGGGTCAGCGCGCGAACAAGCGGTTGGAGCGAGAGCATCAGATCCTCCTGATTTAGGCGTTCCACACGATCACGCGGATCGGTGTGGGCTTGTAGTCGTTGACGGGGTTGTTGATCTGCGGGCAGTTCGAAATCACCGCGATGACATCTGACTCCGCACGCAGATCGATGTGGTCGCCGGCCTTCGAAATGCCGGGCCCCATATCCATTGCGCCATCCTCGCCCACTGGCACATACATGAAGAAATTGACGTTGGCCGCCAGATCACGCGGCCCCATGCCGTAGCGCATCAGCTCGCGCAGGAAGTTGTCGCGGCAATTGGGTTGATACGGTGCGCCGTAGCGGTGCTTGTTGAGCGCAGCGCTGCAACAGCCGCCGATGGTGTCGTGTCGCCCGCAGCTGTCGGCGACGATCGTAAGCAGCGGCGTGAGCCCGACGCTGTAGAGCACCGTGCCGGTGGTGAGAAAGATGCCACCGGCGTTGATCTTCATCGTGTCTGCAGCAGCGTAACGATCGGCGTGATCGTGTGCGTTGTAGCAGAGGAAATCGACCGCCTGCTTGCCCTCCAGGTCGATGATCCGCATGAACTGCCCCTGCCTGAGCGTGCGGCTCCAGGACGCGCGCGCCGCGACAACGGTGTCTTCGACGATCGCCCCTTCGACGGGCGGTGTGAGTGTGGTCATGGTCTGGTCCTGACGACTACTTCGAGCGGGCCGCGAGTTCCGCTTGGTGTTTCTCGGTCATCACTTCCACCGCCTTGGCCTGCTGCGCGGCCAGCTCCGGTCGCGCCGCTTCCGCGCGCGCTTTGGCCTGCAAGGTGCTGTACGCCTGGCCCTGGAAGTTCGGCATCACGTGGCGCGCGATCAGCTCGTAGTTCATCCTCGTCGCTTCCGGATTCGCCCACTCGTGTGCGAGCATCAGGTACGCGCCGAACCCGCCATTGGACTGCTTCATGAGCCGGTCGATCTGCTCACTGCACATGTCGGGCGTACCGATCGCGCCCAGCCCGGAGCTGTTGACGAACTCGATCATCTCTCGCGGGTTGTTGCCGACCACCGCCATCTGCGGGAACGCCGCCACGGTCTGGAAGTACTTGAACCACTGCTCGATGCCGAACTCGACGTCCTTGTAGGCCTGCTCTTTGGTCGCCGCGACGTGCACCAGCCCGACCAGGCGCCACTTCGACCGGTCGACCTTGGTGCCGAAGGTCTTGGCGCGTTCTTGCATCACGTCCCAGTGCAACGCGAGCGCATCGAAGCCGGCAGCCTGCGTGGCACCGACCGACAGCAAGCCCACGCCGTGCTTGCCCGCCACGCGCGGACCCGATGGCGAGGCCACCGCCGCGACCGCGATGTCGAACAGCGGATTGGAGTACGGACGCAGGTGCAGCCGCGCATCGCGCAGATCCCAGCGCTGATTCTTGAACGTCACCGGCTCGTCGCTACGCAGCAGCTTCATGATCACGTCGAGACTTTGCTCCATCAGCTCGCGCGTTTCGGCCTGCTGCACGCCGATCATCTGCGCGTCGGTGGGTAGCGACCCCGGCCCCACGCCCAGCATCACGCGCCCGCGCGTAAGGTGATCGAGCAGCACGATGCGCTCGGCCACCCACAACGGGTTGTGATACGAGAGGCTCACCACGCCGGTGCCCAGCTTGATGTGCCGGGTGCGCGCCGCGGCAGCGGCGATGAAAATCTCGGGCGAGGCGATGATCTCGCTGCCGGCCGAATGGTGCTCGCCGATCCAGGCCTCGTCGTAGCCGCACTTGTCGAGATGCTGGATCAGCTCGAGATCACGCTCCAGGGCGAGCGTGGGGTTCTGTCCGGGCGCGTGAAACGGTGCGAGGAAAATGCCGAAGCGCAGGCGATCGCTCATCAGGGTCTCCTTCGTACTTTTTAGTTGGTATCCGGCCGAGCGCGCGTATCGCCTGATGGGTGAATCGCCGCGCTCGAGCCGTGCGTGAAGTCACGACGCTTGGACGCGGCGACGGTATCACGTCAAGTTGAAGAAGATAACCCTGCACGCCGGAAGGATCGTGCGTCGCAGAACCGGATGTCCAATGCAGACACGATGACGGTCGCACGACTGCAAGGAGACCGCGCGCCGCAGTGTCGGCGAATGGGAGCCCTGTTATCGGAAATGCGGCATTACTTCGTCGGCGAATACGCGCAGCGCATCGACGGTGCCGTAGGTATTCACGAGCAGCACGTACTCGACACCACCAGCCTGCAAGCGCTTGAGCCGCTCGACGATCTCTGCCGGCGTGCCCAGCAGCGGCGCATCGTCCTGATCGATCGTATCGGCGGTAAGCGCGACGGCCCGCGACGGATCGAGCGGCCGGGCGATCGAGCCGATGGTCTTCACCACTTCGAGCCGTGTGCCGAACGCACGCTTGCGCTCTTCGGCCGTGCGCGCGATCTGCAGTCCGCGCGTCACGCCGATCTGCATGCCTGAATACGGCAGGCCCGCTGCCTCGCGCGCGTCCTTGTAGATGCGCACCTTCTGGACCACCTCGTCGACCGGCGTGACCTGATCGAGCAGCAGGTGATAGCCCTCGCGCGCGGCGCGGCGGATCGATTCGGCACTGCCCGCCCCCATCCAGAACGGTGGATGCGGACGCTGCACCGGCTCAGGCTCGACGACGATGTTGTGGTATTTCCAGCGCTTGCCCTGGTGCGAGAAACGCTCGGCGCTGGTCCAAGCTTTGCGGATCACCTCCATCGCCTCGTCGAAACGCTCGGTCGCCTCTTCGATCGGAACGCAGAACCCGTCGAACTCGCCGGCGCGATAGCCCTTGCCCACGCCAAAATCGACCCTGCCGCCGGAGAGCACATCGAGCGTGGCGATCTGTTCGGCCACTAACACCGGGTTATGCCAGGGCAGCACGACCACCGCGGTGCCAAGACGCATTTTGCTGGTACAGGCGGCCAGATACGCGAGCACGCTCATCGACGAGGACACCTGCCCGTCGCCGTTGAAGTGATGCTCGACCATGAAGATGCTGTCGAAGCCGAGCTGCTCGGCGGCAAGCACGTATTCGATGAAATTCTTGTAGCCGTGGCTGTCGCCCTGCGGGCCGCCGCGTTTGACGCGCGCACCGCCGAATAAACCGAACCGCATCGAGTCACACCTTAGAGAAACTTCAGCGCCGGTCGTCTCGTTCGACGATGGTCAACGATGCGCGACGCCGCGATTGATCGTGCACCGATCATACCTGCGGCTGCGGCCGGAACCGCGCATCGGTCGTCGCCTCAAACGGTCGCGATCGGCGTTGCCGGCGAGCCCACCGCGCCGGGCAAACGCAGCGGCGGCGCAGTCAGCAAGAAGCGGTTGCGCTGATTGGCGCGCAACCACCGCGCCAGCTCGCTCAGAAACCAGATCTCGCCCAGATGAATGCCGTTCTTGAACAGGCAGTGCTCGTGCAGCGGCATGGCCGCGTGCGGCGCAGGCTTGAAGATGCTGGTGGGAACGATCTCGACCGCGTAGTTGTCGGCGATCAGAGCCGACAACCCCGAATCGGTGATCCATTGCAGCAGCTTGTCGTCGCGCCCGTCCAGGCCGGTGCACGAGCCGTGCAGCAGTTCGGCGCTCGGATTCTTCCTCAGTTCCAGGATCAACTCGGCAAAGCCGGTGTGCAGGCAAACGAAATCGCCGCGCTCGACCACGACCTTGTCGGCTTCGATGATGCGCATCAGATCGTCGTAACCCACCGCTTGACGCTTGCGGCCGTAGTGCGCGTGCAGATCGATCATCACACCGCGGCCCTGCGCACCGTGCTCGGCGAGGTTCTGGATACCCAGGGCGCGCGCCTCGGTGCCCTCGAATTTCGCCCAGGGCTCGGCCGTGCCAGACTGGCCTGCTTTGCGTTCGGCCGCCGGCACGATGTGCTCATCGGCGCGAAAGCCGTTGTAGAACACCCGCTCGGGCTTGCCGTCGCCGTCGGCATCGAAGCGGCTGCCGACGTGCGCGAAGCTGTCCCATTGCGTCGAGTACTGCAGCGTGAGCAGCACCACGTCGTCGCTCACCACGTCGGTGTGATCGGGATTGTCGGCCGCCAGCGGCCAGGCGAAATTCTGCTGGCCTGCGCTCTTGCCGTCGCGGATGGTGGCGGCGATGCGCGGCGGCTTGCGGCGCGGATTGAGCACGTTGCCCCCGGGATAGTCGAGCGGCAACGACAGGCAGAACGCGATGCCCTGCTTGACCTCGGCCACACCCTGCAGGACTTTCTCGCGCGTCACCAGATTCATCCGGCCACGCTGATCGTCGGGACCGAACTCGCCCCAGTTCGAACCGGGCGGGCGCTGCTTCCATCGCGGATTCATGGTCGTCTCCTC
>CADEDU010000021.1:22059-34225 GCA_902826155.1 uncultured beta proteobacterium | reverse complement strand
TTACAACAAGTATGCCGCAAGCCCCGGCGATGACTGGCGCGCCGGATCGCGCGCAAACCTTGCTTGTCCATGAATATCGCGCAGCGGCGCTGGACCGAGCCACTACAATCAGCCACGATTTCCAGAGGGGGATCATCATGTTCCGATCGTTCGCAAGATGTGCGGTTGCGTTGTTGCTGCTCGTGCCGACGCTGGCCATCGCACAAGGCTGGCCCGCAAAACCGATTCGATGGGTCGTGCCGTATCCGCCGGGAGGTTCGACCGACGTGGCCACGCGCGCACTCGCCGATCGGCTGGCACAAGCCTTGGGCGTCGCGGTGGTAGTGGATAACCGCGCCGGCGCTGCAGGCGTGGTCGGCACCGATTTCGTGGCGAAGTCCGCGCCCGACGGCTACACCTTGCTATCGGGCACCGATGCCATGGGAACCATGCCGCACGTGAGCAAGCTGCCGTTCGATCCGATCAAGGATTTCGCAGCGGTCACGCAGATGTCGCGCCAGCCGGTAGTCATTGCCGCACACCCGAGCAGCGGCGTGACGAGCATTGCCGAGGTGATTGCGGCGGCGAAGAATCATCCCAACAAGTTCAGCTACGCGACCTCGGGCGCGGCTTCGCAGCAGCATCTGGTGATGGAGCTGCTCGCGATGCGAGCGGGCATTCGCATGACGCACATCCCGTACAAGGGCGGCGGCCAGGCGATCAGCGACCTGGTCGGCGGGCAGGTACCACTCGCATCATTGGGTTCCACACCGCTTATTCCCCACTACAAGGCGGGCAAGATCCGGCTGCTCGCTGTCAGCACGAAAACGCGCGCGCCGACCTTGCCCGACGTTCCCGCGCTTGCCGAACAAGGCTTCGCCGACTTCCATATCGAGCAGTGGCTGGGTGTGTTCGTGCCTGCAGGCACGCCGCAGGATATCGTCACGCGATTGCACGCGGAACTGGTGAAGGCGTTGCAGGCACCGGAGGTGCGTGCCCGCTATGAGCAGGCAGCGCTCGAACCCGTGGGCAACACGCCCGACGCGTTCGCGAAGCTGCTGCGCGACGACTTCACGCGCTACGCCAAACTCATCCGCGAGCTTGGCATCAAGCTCGAATGATCAAACGACCGCTCGCTCGCAAGCACCCGATCGCTCGACTGACGTCGCCTCACACACGCGAGAAGAACGGAGAACGAACCCGATGAAGATCGCCGTATTGGGTGGTGGGCACGGCTGCTACGCCGCCGCTGCCGATCTGGCCGAACAAGGCCATGAAGTGCGGATGTGGCGTCGTGACGCGCAAGCGCTGGCACCAGTGATCGCAGCGCGGCGCATCACGCTGAAAGACTTCCACGGCCGGCGCGAAGTTCCGATCGCGCTCGCCTCGGGTGACATCGGTGAGGTGGTGCGCGATGCCGATCTACTGCTCGCGCTGATGCCGGCGTTCACGCAGATCGACGTGGCCCGCGCGATCGCGCCGCACGTGCGCGACGGTCAGGTCGTGTTTCTCGCGCCCGGCACTTTCGGCGGTTTCGTCATGGCGCGCACCCTGCAGGAGGCGGGCTGCCGCGCGCGCGTGAGCTTCGCCGAAACCGGCACGCTGCCTTATCTCACCCGCAAGCACGGTCCGGCCGAAGTGGCGATCACGATTCGCGCCAAGCGTCTGCCCACCGGCGTGTTTCCGGCGCGCGATGCCGAACACGCGATCAGTGTGATCCGCGCCGCGTATCCGTCGGTCGAGCAGATCGAGGATGCGCTCTCAGGCGCGCTGATGAATGCCGGGCCGATCATCCATCCGCCGCTCATCCTGATGAATGCGGGCCCGTTGGAGTTGTTTGCCCACGCCGGCGGCGGCGGCTTCACCAAGCGCGTCCCCGCCAGCGTGCTCGCCTTGGGCAAGTGGGACATCCACAACGAAGGCACGCAGGCCGGCATCCGCAACGTGACCGACGCGCTCGACAACGAGCGCATCGCGGTGCGTGAAGCGCTTGGCTATGCGCCGTATCACTTTCCGCTGCGTGATCACTACAGCACCGGCAACTGGATGTACGGCGATGCACACGAGCGGCTGGTCGACTCCGGTGACTGGCGCGAGATCATCGATTTCGCCACGCATCGCTATATGCGGGAAGACGTCGAGATGGGTCTGGTCTTCCTGGTGTCGTGTGCGCAGTGGGCCGGCGTGGCCGCGCCGATCGCCTCGGGCCTGCTCGCGATCGGCGGCGCGATCCTCGGGCGCGATTTCCTGCGCAGCTCCTCGCGCACGTTGACGAGCCTCGCCTTGGCGCAACTCGATCGTCCTGCCATGCGCAAGCTGCTGCGCGAGGGCATTGCGTGAGCGCCCGTGAAGTTATCGCCGCACTCGGTGCCGGCCGCATGGGGCGCGGCATCGCGCACGCGTTTGCCTACGCCGGCCACGAGGTGCTGCTGATCGATCTGAAGGATCGTCCGGCTGCCGAGTTCGAGCGGGTCGCACGCGAGGCCATCGACGAAGTTGAACAGAGCCTGGCGTCGCTGGCGGCGCTCGATGTCTTCGACGACGCGGCGCGCCCGGCGATCCTCGCGCGCATCCACGTGGTGTCCAAAGCGCAGGCACCCGCCGCACTGGCGCGGGCCGATGTGCTGTTCGAAGGCGTGCCCGAGGTGATGACTGCCAAGCGCGATGCGTTCGCCTTCGCCCTCGCGCATGCGCGACGCGACGCGGTCGTGGCCTCCACCACATCGACGATGCTGGTGACACAGCTCACCGACTGCGTCGCCCACCCCGAACGCTTTCTCAACGCGCACTGGCTCAATCCGGCGTATCTGATCCCGCTGGTGGAGCTGTCGCCACACGCCGGCACCGACGCCAGCGTGACTGCGCACATGAAATCGTTGCTCGAGAGCATCGGCAAGGTGCCGGTGGTGTGCGCCGCTGCGCCGGGCTACATCGTGCCGCGGCTGCAATCGCTGATCATGAACGAAGCGGCGCGCATGGTCGAAGAAGGGCTCGCCACGCCCGAGGATGTCGATCGCGCAGTGCGCTACGGCCTGGGCTTTCGCTACGCCAACATGGGCGTGGTGGAGTTCATCGACTACGGCGGGCTCGACATCCTCTACTACGCCAGCAACTACCTCGCGCGCGAACTGGGCGAACGCTACAAACCGCCGGCGATCATCGGGCAGCACATGCACGCCGGCAAACGTGGGCTGCGCGAGGGCCACGGCATCTTCGACTGGTCGAAGGTCGACGTGCCGGCGTATCGGCGCGACGTGCTGGCGCGGATGGTGCGCATGCTGCGGTTTCAAGGGTTGCTGCGGCCACCGGGTTGAGCACTACGCCGCGCGCGTGACCGGTCGGCGCTGGATCTGGCGGCGCGATCTGGATTGAATGGGGGCACCGCGCCCGCCTCGATCCCTCCCCGCGGCGCTCATGGAGACTCCATGACCGATCTGCACCTGCCGCTGCAGCCCTCCACCGAAGTGCTCACGCGCGGCTTCGATCCGACGCTCTCCGTAGGTTCGGCGCGGCCCGCTGTGTTCCGCAGTTCGACCTACGTGTTTCCGAGCCCCGAGGCGGCCGAGCGCGCGTTCGATCTGATGGCCGGACGCGCCGCCGCGCAGCCCGGCGAAAGCGGTGCGCTGGTGTACTCGCGTTTCAACCATCCCAACGCCGAGATTCTCGAATCGCAAATCCTGCCGTTGGAGCCGGGGGCCACCAGCGCGCTGGTGTTCAATTCGGGCATGTCGGCGATCGTGACGGCGCTGATGGCACACCTGCGCCCCGGCGATGCGATCGTCTACACCGTGCCGATCTACGGCGGCACGCAGAAATTCATCCAGGGCGTCCTCGAACCTTGGGGCGTAACCGGCGTCGCCGTGCGCGCTGGCGACTCGGCAGCGTTGGCAGGCGCGATCGCGGGTGCTGCGAATCTCGCCGCAGTCCTGATCGAGACCCCGGCGAATCCGACGCTCACCATGACCGACATCGCCCATGCGGCGTTGTGTGCGAGCCAGCGCGATCGACGGCCGCTGGTGATGGTCGACAACACGTTGCTCGGTCCGACGTTCCAGCATCCGTTCAATCACGATGCCGACGTCGTGCTGTATTCGGCAACGAAGTATCTGTCGGGGTACTCCGATCTCATCGGCGGCGTCGCGCTGATGCGCGAGGAAGCGGTGGCCCGGCCGATCCGTTCGCTGCGCGGCCTGTTCGGCACGATCCTGCAGCCCGACGAGTGCTGGATCCTGAACAGCCGTCTGCCGATGGTGGCGCTGCGCATGCGCCAGGCCACGACCAACGCGCGTGCGATCGTCGATGCGCTGGCGCGGCATCCGAAGATCGCGCGCGTGCACTACCCCACGTGCTTCACCGACGCCGAGCAGATCCGCATTCGTGATCGGCAATGCACAGAGCCGGGCGCGCTGTTCTCGTTCGAAGTGGTCGGCGGCAAGGCCGAGGCGTTCGAGTTCCTGCGACGGGTGAACCTGGTGCGCAACGCCGTGTCGCTCGGCGGCGTGGAGTCGCTGGTGTGCCATCCGAAATCGACCACGCATTCGGGGTTCACGCCGCAGGAGTTCGCCCAGGCCGGCATCACCGACGCGCTCATTCGCTGCGCGATCGGCGTGGAAGACTGGCGCGATCTGCTCGCCGATTTCGAGCGGGCGTTGGCCGCGCTCTGAGTACACCCGCGGTTGTTGCCGGCGCGAGCGCGCGTCTGCACACCCGGCGCGCTTGACAGTCCAACCGCGGGCGGCGCACGCTTCGCGCCGGCGTGGGGAATGCAGGCTCCCCGCGTCTTAGAAATTCCTGAAGACGCCGGTGCGTCCAAGCCCTGTCGATCTCGCATCGCCACGAGAAAGACACGGACCTATTCCAACAATGCGCAACGATCCCGCACCCGGTGCCAGCGGCACACCCGCTCCCGTCTCCTTCGCCGAGGCGTTCCGCTTCTGGCTGAAATTGGGCCTCATCAGCTTCGGTGGGCCCGCCGGGCAGATCGCCATCATGCATCGCGAGCTGGTCGAGCAGCGACGCTGGCTCTCCGAGCGCCGCTTCCTGCACGCGCTCAACTACTGCATGGTGCTGCCCGGACCCGAGGCGCAGCAACTGGCCACCTATATCGGCTGGCTCATGCATCGCACCTGGGGTGGCATCGTCGCCGGGGCACTGTTCGTGCTGCCCTCGCTGGTCGTGCTGATCGTGCTGTCGTGGATCTACATCGCGTATGGCAATCAACCCGTCGTCGCGGGTCTGTTCTACGGCATCAAACCGGCGGTGACCGCGATCGTGGTGCAGGCGGTGCATCGCATCGGCTCGCGTGCGCTCAAGAACGGCTGGATGTGGGCGATCGCCGCTGCATCGTTCGTCGCGATCTTCGCGATCGGTCTGCCGTTTCCGCTGATCGTGCTCGGCGCGGCGTTGATTGGTTACATCGGCGGCCGCATCGCGCCTGACCGATTCCAGCTCGGCGGCGGCCACGCCCACGCGGGCAAGTCGTTCGGCAAGGCGATCATCGACGACGACACTGCGCCACTGCCGCATACCCGCTTCAACCTCAATCGGCTCACGCTGGTGGTCGTGTTCGGCCTGCTGCTGTGGTTGCTGCCGATGGTCGCGCTGGTGGCCGCGCACGGCTGGGACGGCACGCTCGCGCAGATGGGCTGGTTCTTCACCAAGGCCGCATTGCTCACGTTCGGCGGTGCGTACGCCGTGCTGCCTTACGTGTATCAGGGCGCGGTGAGTCACTACGGCTGGCTCACCGGCCCGCAGATGATCGACGGGCTGGCACTCGGTGAAACTACGCCCGGTCCGCTGATCATGGTGGTCACGTTCGTGGGCTTCGTCGGCGGCTGGACCAAAGCCGTCCTGGGCGCAGACGCCTTGCTGAGCGGGGCAGTGCTCGCGGCAGTGGTCGTCACGTACTTCACTTTCCTGCCCTCGTTCCTGTTCATCCTGGCGGGCGGTCCGCTGGTGGAATCGACGCACGGCAACCTCAAGCTCACCGCGCCGCTCACCGCGATCACTGCGGCCGTGGTCGGCGTGATCCTGAATCTGGCGCTGTTCTTCGGCTATCACGTGCTGTGGCCGCAGGGGTTCGGCGGCTCGCTCGACTGGCTCGCGGCGCTGATCGCCTTGGCCGCAACCATCGCGCTGTTCCGCTTCAAGCTGAGCGTGATCACGGTGATCGTCGCCTGCGCGTTGGTAGGACTGGTCGCGACGCTCGCACGCACCGCACTGGCCTAGCAGGCAGCCGTGGAAAGTACCGACCGCATCGATCGGGTGCCTCGCCGCGTCTTCGCTGCGCGCGCGGTTCGGGATTTCGGCGACGGGTTCGCCGCGATCCTGCTGCCGGTCTATCTGAGCGCCATCGGCCTGGGCGCGTTCGAGGTCGGGGTGCTCTCGACCGTCGCGTTGCTGGGCTCGGCGTTGATGACGCTCGGCATCGGGCTGATCGGCGCACGGTTCGATCACCGATCGCTGCTGATTGCCGCATCGGCGCTCATGGTCGCCACCGGGCTCGCGTTCGCGGCATCAAGCAACTTTGCGATGGTGCTGCTGGTGGCCCTGGTAGGCACGCTCAATCCCTCCTCGGGCAGCGTGAGCGTATTCGCGCCGCTGGAACAAGCCGTGCTGTCGCGCTCGATCGCCGATACGGCGCGCACCAGCGTGTTTGCCCGCTACAGCCTGTTCGGTGCGCTGGCCGGAGCAGCCGGTGCGCTCGCCTCCGGCAGCATCGATGGCTTGACTGCTTCAGGACTCACGCAACTGGCCGCGCTGAAGCTCATGTTCGTGGGCTATGCGTTGCTGGGCGTGGTCGGCGGCCTGCTTTACGCCCGCATTCCGGCCGCGCCTCCAACGAGCAAGAGCAAACCGGCCTCGGCATTGGGGCCGTCGCGCGCGATGGTGTACAAGCTCGCCGCCCTGTTCAGCGTCGATTCGTTCGCGGGCGGATTCGTGGTGCAGTCGATGCTCGCGCTGTGGCTGCTCAACCGGTTCGGTCTGTCGCTGACAGCCGCCGGCGTGTTTTTCTTCTGGTCCGGCGTGCTCTCGGCGTTTTCGTTTCCGGTGGCCGCGTGGCTGGCCAGGCGAATCGGCCTGGTCAATACGATGGTGTACACGCACATCCCCTCGAGCGTGTGCCTGATCGCCGCCGCGGCTGCGCCGACGCTCGAACTTGCACTGGCACTGTTGCTGGTGCGGTCGGCGTTGTCGCAGATGGACGTGCCCACGCGCACCTCCTACGTGATGGCAGTCGTTACACCAGCCGAACGAACCGCAGCCGCCAGCATCACTTCAGTGCCGCGCAGTCTGGCGGCCGCCGCCGCACCCGCAATCGCCGGCGCGTTGTTTGCCGCCGGGCTCCATGCCTGGCCGCTGGTGATCTGCGGTGTGCTGAAGATCGCCTACGACCTCGCGCTGCTCTGGACCTGCCGGCACGTGAAGCCGCCCGAAGAGCGTTGAGATCGCACAACACTGTGCCGCCACATCTTTGATGCAAGTCGGGACCGGCGCCCGCCAGCTCCCAGTCGAGGCGGCACCCGCTCGGCTCTAACGGGTGCTTCAAGGAGGGCAGCCGGTATGCGCTTCAACGTTCACGGCTCTGTTTGCCGCGCCGATCTCCGAGTGCATCCATGGAGCAGATGAGCGGCGCGCCATACGGGCGACATCGCGTCGCCCGCATGCTTCAATGCACTCACAACAATCAGCGACACACAATCAGCGAACCAAGAAGTCGCGACAACTGCGGCTGCGGCATTGGCGCCGCGCTTCTCTCTTGCGCCACAGCCAACGAGGAACAAACAGGAGGTCCGAATGGATCGCAGATCATTTCTGAGTACCGTCGGTGCGGGGGCATTCACCGTTGCAGCACCCAGTGCGCTTGCGCAGCGTATGCCGATTCGGCAAAGGCGCTTCGTGCTCGCGCCCGATCAGTTCACGCGAATGTTTCCCAATCTACCGCCGTTCGCGCAGCCCAGCCCGACGCTCACCGCGGCGCTGACCGAGTTGGGCAAGCCCGGCGGCATCATGGACGCCAAAGACGCGCTCGAGCGCGGTCCGATCGATCTGATCACCGATCTGACGCTGAGCGCGAACAACCGCAACAACCCCGGCACATCGGCCGGGCTCACTTTCGTTGGCCAGTTTCTCGATCACGACCTGACGTTCGATCTGACTTCGCGTCTGGGCGTACCCACGCGCCTGTCGGAAACGCGCAACGAACGCACCTCCGCGTTCGATCTCGACAGCGTGTACGGCGGCGGGCCGGGGGTCGATGCCGATCTGTACGAGAACGCCAACAACCGGCGCCTGCCTGCGCGCAACGCGACGCTGCGCCTGGAAAGCGGTGGCCAGTTCGAGGATCTGCCACGCGGGGCGGATGGCGCGGCGATCCTGTCGGATCCGCGCAACGACGAGAATCTGATGCTCGCCGGCCTGCAGGCGGCCTTCATCGCCTTCCACAACCGCATTGCCAGCGAGTACGCCGATCGCAACCGCACGCAGTCGACCGATGAAGTATTTCGCGCGGCACGACGCATGGTCCGTTGGCACTACCAGTGGATGATCATGCACGAGTGGCTGCCGCAGTTCGTCGGGCAGGCATTGGTGGACGACATCCTCGCCAACGGCCGTAAGTTCTTCCGGCCGCGTGACGGCGTGATCCCGGTGGAGTTCAGCACCGCCGCCTACCGCATGGGGCACAGCATGGTGCGCCCGTCGTACCGCGCCAACCTCAAGGGCGACAACGGCAAGCCGTTCTTCGGGCTGATCTTCGATCCGTCGCAGGAGAACGCCACCGACCCGACCGATCTGCGTGGCGGACGACGCACTCCGCGCAGGTTCATCGGCTGGCAGACGTTCTTCAATTTCGGCGACGGTGAAGTGCGGCCGAACAAGCGGCTCGATACCAAGCTGTCGACCCCGCTGTTCGATCTGCCACTGGGAACGATCGCCTCGGGTGATCGACCCACGTCGCTTGCGGTACGTAACCTGCTACGCCACGTCACGTTCCAGCTGCCATCGGGTCAATCGATCGCGCAGGCGATGGGCGTACCCGCACTCGCCGCGGCCGATCTGGCCGAGCTCAAACCGCTGGGGGCCAATCTCGATACGTCGACGCCGCTTTGGTACTACATCCTCAAAGAAGCGGAGCTGGTCAATGACGGTCTCGCCATGGGCCCTGTCGGTGGACGCATCGTCGCCGAGGTTTTCATCGGCCTGCTGCAGATGGACGAGCGCTCGTACATGGCTGCATCGCCGAATTGGAAGCCGACGTTGCCGCAGCGCGCGGGCAACGTGACCAGGCAGTTCACGACGGTCGACTTTCTCACCTACGCGAAGGTCGATCCGACCAGCCGCGGGCAGTAGAACCAGGACGGTAAAGCGGCGGACCGCAGCAGAACAAGTCCGTCTGCACGCGCTCTCGGAGGATCGCGTGACTCAGTGTCGGGCGCATCGCATGACCTGTGATGCGTCCGATGCGTTTTCCAACGCCCACACCGCGTCGATCAATGGATGCACGTCGAATCCGGGCGTGCCGATCGATGCCAACTCACGCAGCTTGGTCTCGATCTCGGCATCGGTGAGCGGCCGCTTGCGATCACCGCGCGCGTTTGCCACGTAGCGCACGTGTTCGACACCGGCGCGGGTGCGCACTTTCACCTCCGCCGCCTCCACCGGCACGCTCGCATCGACCACGCACTGCACGCATCGGCCGAGCGCGCGCACGGTCGGATCGTTCACGACGGCGTCGTCGTACTCCTTCACGCCTGCGCGGCCGAACAGGAACGCCACCGCGACGCTGTGTTGCATGCTCACCTTGGCTTCCCGTCCGGTCGTGACGTGCGGACGGTCCGCACGCACCTGCAGCAGCGGATTGCCACGCACGGTCACTGCATCGATCTGCTCGGCGGCGATGCCAGGATCGGCGCGCATTTCGAGGCACGCATCGATCACCGGATTGAGCACGACGCCGCACGGATAGGGCTTGTAGGTGTTGTGCGAGATCTCGAACGAGTGCCCGAGCTGATCGGTGAGCGCGTCCAGATCGGGGTGGCTGCCCAGCACGTTGAGGAAGCCGTGCTTGCCCTCCAAGGCGCGATCGGGGCCGGTGAAACCTTCGCGCGCCAACAGCGCGGCCTCCATGCCGCCGCGCGCGGCGTGGCCCAGATTGATGCTCTTGCTCATCACGCCGAGACTTTCGACCAGTCCGGACGATTGCGTTGCCGCGTTACCCAGCGCCCAGGCGGTCCGTTGCGCGTCCAGTCCCAGCAGCTTCGCCACGCCCGCCGCCGCGCCCAGAATTCCGCAAGTGCCGGTGATGTGGAAGCCGTGATTGTAGTGACCCGGCGAGATCGCATTGCCGGCGCGGCACGCAACGTCAACGCCCAGTATGAAGGCGTGCAGCAGCTGCGCGCCGCTCACCGATCGTTGCTCGGCCAGCGCGAACAGCGCCGGCGCGATCGGCGCGCTGGGATGGATCACGGTGCGCAGATGCGTGTCGTCGAAATCGAACACGTTGGCGCTCATCGCGTTGAGATATGCGCCGGTGAGCATGTTGAAACGCTCAGCACGCCCGATGATCGTCGCCGTGCCTGGCGCTGCAAACGGCCCGAAAGCTTTGATCGCCGCTTCGATGGCCACGTCGCGACAACCACCGAGCGCGCAGCCGAAGTAGTTCAGCAGCGAACGCGTCGCTTCGCGGCGCACCGAAGCGGGAATGTCGTTCCAGCGCGAGTTCGCGACGAATCCGGCAAGTCCCGAAGTGATGAAATCGGGCGAGAGGGTGGTAGCTGTCATCGTTCGGACGGCGCCTTTCATCAGGGTGCGCGTCGCCATTCGTCCAGCCAGCGAGCGGCGGTGATTGCGGGGAAAAACTCGTTGCGCGAAGTTCGGTCGTAGACGACGTGTACCGCGAACACGACCAAGAACACCAGCGCTTGCGCGATCGAGAGTTTGAAGTCGGTTTTCAGTTCCGAGTCACGAGGTGCGTCCGCAGAACGCCCCACCCCATCACGACATCGAGGAATCTAGCATGCACGGTACCGGTCACTTCGCCTTCGTCACGCGCCCTGTCCGACGCGTTGTAGTCGGGTTGGTTGTGCTGAGCGGCGCGCTCGGCGCGTCGAGCGCATTGGCGCAGGACCCTTGCGCGCAGTGGGTCTCAAAGAAGGGCTACGCCCACGACTACGCCGAGTTTCGAACCGGCTTTCGCCCGCCCGCGATCGACAAATGGACCAACAACGTGCATCGCGACGAGCTCGATGTCGACGACGCCATTCTGTTGAAGAGCCTGCCCGGCCATCTGGCGCTAATCGACGAAGTCGAGCGCGACGCGGCGGGCAAGATCACTGCGCTCAAGGTGAGCGAGTACAACTATCGCGCCAAGTCGAACGAGCCGTGGCAGGACGAGCGCTGCAAGGTGAGCACCAATTTCGGCAAGGCCACCACCCGCAAGATCACCATGAGCGAGGTGAGCGGGCAATGGCGTGCGCCCAAGGCGCGGCGGTACTAGGAATGTCTGAGCAAGGGGGCTCGCCCCCTCGTAGCTCCCTGAAAATTTGAGACCCCCGCATCACCGTGATGTGTCATGCGGAGGTCCTAGGGAGTCTCCGCGCACCCGCATTGCCCGACGGTATGATTGCGCGCCCCAACAATCGTCGAGGATCCCATGGCGCGCGGTTCGCTGTTTTCGCGGTTCACGTTGTTCGCCTTGCTCTGCCTGCCCGGCTTTGCGCTGGCACAGGCTTACCCCGCCAAGTCGATCAAATGGATCGTGCCGTTTCCGCCGGGTGGGCCCACCGACTCGTTCTCGCGTCCGCTCGCGCTAAAGCTTGGTGAGCTGCTTGGCCAGTCGGTCGTGGTCGAGAACGTGCCCGGCGCCGGCGCCTCGATCGGCATGGATCGCATCGCAAAATCGGCGCCCGATGGCTACACGATCGGGCTTGCAACCACCGGCACGCATGCGATCAACCCGCACCTGTACGGCGCGAAGATCCCGTACAACGCGTTGAAGGACTTCACGCCGCTCACGCTCGCGGTCTCCTATATCAACGTGCTGGTGGTGAATCCGAGCCTGCCGGTGCAGAACGTGTCCGAGCTGGTGGACTACGCGAGAAAGAATCCGGGTAAGGCGAACTTCGGGTCGGCAGGAAATGGCGCCTCCAATCACCTCTCGGGCGAGCTGCTCAAATCGCTCACAAAG
>CADEDU010000021.1:0-22049 GCA_902826155.1 uncultured beta proteobacterium | reverse complement strand
CCCCTACAAATGCAGCGCCCCGGCACTCACCGACCTGATCGCAGGCAACCTGATGTTCATGTTCGACATCCCGGTCACCTGCGTGCCGCAGGTTCGCGCCGGCAAGATCAAGGCGCTCGCAGTCACCAGCGCGAAACGCAGTCCGTGGCTGCCGGAGGTGCCGACCATGGCCGAGGCCGGGCTGTCCGGTTACAGCGAAGCGGGCAGCGATCTGTGGTTCGGCATCGTCGCGCCCGCAGGCTTGCCCAAACCGGTCGTCGACAGACTCAATAGTGCGCTGATCGAAGCCTTGCGTTCGCCGGAGATGCGCCAGCGGATTCGCGGCCAGATGTTCGATCCGTGGACGAGCACGCCGCAGGAGTTCGCCGCGGTGATCAAGAGCGACTATGACAAGTGGGGCAAGATCGTGCGCGGCTCGGGTGCGCGCGTCGATTGATTGGACGACCGCTCGCTCGACTGATCGCATGCAATCGCCCGCGCCCGGCACCGCGATCCCCGACAGTCGCGGCCTGAATCTGTTCGCAGCCGATCCGGGTTACGCGACGCTGCTGCGGCTGTATCTGCCTGCGCCGTTGCATGCGCACCTAGTCCCGTATCTGCACAGGTTAGGCGCGCTCGCCGGTGGCGAACTGGACGAGGCCGCGCTCACCGCCGACAAGCATCCACCGGTGCTCCACCAGCGCACGCGCGCGGGTCTGGACGAGCAGCGCATCGACAAGCATCCGGCGTATCGGCGGCTCGAGGAAGTTGCATTCGGCGAATTCGGACTGGCTGCGATGTCGCATCGCGACGGCGTGCTCGGCTGGACCGGCAGGCTCCCGCCGCTGGCCAAGTACGCGCTGACTTACCTGTACGTGCAGGCGGAATTCGGTGTGTGCTGTCCGCTGTCGATGACCGATTCGCTCGCGCGCACGCTGTCGAAGTACGGTGATCCCGAGTTGGTTGCGCGCTATCTGCCTGGCCTCACCGAGCAGGATCTCGACGCGCTCACGCAGGGCGCGATGTTCATGACCGAGCAAGGGGCCGGATCGGACGTCGGGGCCACATCAACGCGTGCCGAGCCGGCCTCCGACATCGCCGGCATCGGCGCTGCCGGCGCCTGGAGGCTCTACGGTGAGAAGTGGTTCTGCTCGAACGCCGACGCCGGCGTGGCGCTGGTGCTCGCGCGGCCCCATGGCACGGGTGAGACCAAATCGGGCACCGAAGGCGGCACCAGGTCGCTCGCGTTGTTTCTGCTGCCGCACCGCCTGCCCGACGGCTCCGTGAATCGCTACCGGATTGTGCGGCTGAAGGAAAAGCTCGGCACTCGCGACATGGCGAGCGGCGAGATCTCCCTGGAAGGCGCTGTCGCGTATCTGGTGGGCGATCTGGGGCGCGGCTTCGTGCAGATGGCCGACATGATCAACATGTCGCGCCTGTCGAATGGCATGCGTGCCGCCGGAATGATGCGTCGCGCACTCACCGAGAGCCTGTTCATCGCGCGCCGCCGCGCCGCGTTCGGCTCGACGCTGATCGACATGCCGCTGATGCGGCGTCAACTGCTCAAGCTGATGCTCCCCGCCGAGGCGGCACGCTCGGTCATGCTCTACACCGCGAGCGAACTGGCCCGCGCCGATGCGGGTGACGAAGACGCTCGCCGTCGAGTACGGGCGCTTACCCCGCTGCTCAAGTTCCGCGCATGCCGTGACGCACGCCGCGTCACCGGTGACGCAATGGAGGTGCGTGGCGGCTGCGGCTACATCGAGGAATTCTCCGATGCGCGACTGGTGCGCGACAGCCATCTGGGTTCGATCTGGGAAGGCACCTCGAACATAGTCGCTACCGACGTGATGCGCGCGATTCGCCGCGAGCAGGCGCTCGAAGCGCTGGTTCCCGCGCTCGACGTGTTGTGCGGCGACCTCCCGCATGCGCGGCTGCGGTCGTTGTTGATCGACACGGTATCGCGCGCAGTTGCATTCGCACGCACAACGGCTCAGGCGAACGATGCGACCCACGCACGCCAGGCCGCCACCGGTTTGTACTACGCGTGTGCCGCGGCGATTCTCGCCAGCGAGGGTGCGCGGCTCGCAGTTCAAGGCGATGCGCGTCGGATGCTGATCGCCGCTTTGGTGTGCCGGCACCGACTCACGCCACGCGATCCGCTCGTCGCGACCGACGGGGCATTCGAGTCTGCGTACGCCGAATACTTGCTGCATGAAGGTCCGGTCGATCGATCAATCGTCGACGCAGTGCTCGATCGCGCTGTGTGAACGTCGCGAACCCTGACTCGAACCCAGCCGAAGCGGCGCTGGAAGATCCAGCCGTTGCGTACCGTCACCGGGCTCTGCTATGGTAACTATCAGGTTACGATATGCACCCACTCGACGCGTTGGGCAATCCGGTTCGCCGCGCCATCCTGCAGGAACTGCGCAGACGGCCGCTTTCGGTTGCCGAGATCGCCGATCGGTTCCCGGTGAGCCGCCCGGCGATCTCGCGCCACCTGGCTACGCTGGCCGAGGCCGGATTGGTCGAGTTGCGTGAATCAGGCACGCGCAACCTCTATGCGGTACGGCTCGCGGGGTTTGCGACGGTACGCGAATTCCTCGACGAATTCTGGGACGCGGCGCTGCAACGACTCGAACGACTGGCACGCAAACAATGATCGACAAGTCAGTCCTGCTGCCGCTTGACCCTGATGCGGCGTTCACGCTGTTCACGAGCCGCATCGGCGAATGGTGGCCCGCCGATCGGCGCCACCTGAAAGATCCCGACAGCCAGTTGCACCTGCTGCCGACCGGCCGGTTCTATGAGCGCGCGAGCGACGGTACCGAGCTCGATCTGGGTAGGGTGATCGCCTGGGAAGCGCCGCACCGGCTGCTGCTCGCGTTCTACGTCGGGACCGATATGGCCCACCCGACCGAGGTAGAGGTCCGCTTCACGCCGGAAGGTGACGGAACCCGAGTGGGCATTCGGCACAATCCGACCGATCGCAGCGCCGAGTTGTGGCATCAGCGCGCACCCGCCTACGAGCGCTCGTGGCAGATCGTGCTTGCGGCGCTGAAGGCGGCGGCTACTGAACGAGCATGAGCCAGACGTGAATCAGTCCTAACTGAGAACGAACGGGGCGAGCCGATCTGCGACCGGCGGCCACCACCGATCCTGCAACGCGTAACAAAGGGGTTACTAACATGAAGCGCTTTGCCTGCTCCACTGCGATTCGCGCCACACCCGAGAAAATCTGGGCGCTCCTGACCGATGGGGCGAACTACCCGAGTTGGAACACGACGGTCAGCAAGCTGGACGGACGCATCGCACTTGGCGAGAAGATCACCGTGCACGCCAAGATCAGCCCGGGCCGTGCGTTTCCGGTGAAGGTTGCGGAGCTCGTTCCCAATCAGCGCATGGTGTGGTCGGGAGGCATGCCATTGGGTCTGTTCAAGGGCGAGCGCACCTTCACGCTCACTCCGCAGGGCAACGGTGCGGTCGGCTTTGCGATGGAGGAAGTGTTCAGCGGCCTGTTGTCACCGCTGATCGAGCGCTCGATCCCCGACCTGCAGCCGGCGTTCGAGGAATTCGCCGCTGCGCTGAAAAAACGCGCAGAGCAATCGAACTGATCTGATTTGCCGCCGGCAGCACGGCGCCCAGCCACCAACAAGGAGAACAACGATGGCGAACAACCCGGGAACACGCGACAAACCCTGGACGCTCAATACGCCAAGTGGCCAGTCGGCGTACACCGCCTACAAGGATGAGGCCGCGGACCCGCCAGCGCTGATCGTGCAGGTCGGCAAGACCGAACTCCGCTACCACCTGCGCTGCCTCGACGATCTGCACGCGATGCTCAAGAACCATGGCGACTGGATGCTGTTGGGGAGTGCCGACGAGCAGAAGCCTGCCGCCGAAGATACGGTCGAGGCGTGGGCGCGCTCGCCGAAGAATCCGGTCAAGGGGTGGTATGGCCTGAAAAAAGGGCTGCGCGGGCGCTTCGCCAACTATGTGCCGCCCCTCCTGGAACTGCTAGGGCGCGCCGAGGTCGAGCACAACGCCAAGAACAATCGAATGCGCGCGAAGTAATTCTGCGAGCGATTCAGACCGCTGCACCGCCCGCCCGTGCACGACGCAGCGCCTGGGTCTGCGCCGGATCGAGCTGGCCGGTCGCATCGACGACCACGCCGTAGTCGTGCCTGGCCTTCGCCACGGATAGCAAGCCATCCGCCACCTCCTCGGCGACGCGTGCCGGGTCACGCCTGAGTGGATCGCCGTATCCCGCACCGCCGGGCAAGTCGAGTACCAGCCTCTCACCCGCCGGTATCGTGTAGACACTCTTTCCGCTGAAGACTTCGCCGCTCGCCAAGCGGGCCGCCCCCAGCGCTCCTTCCGCACCACCGTTGCGGCCACGCGCCGGGTTCGCGCGCCGATCGAACGTGCCAGCCGAAATGGTGAACGGCACCGGCTCCTGATTGATGATCTCGACCGTGGGCGCCAGGCCGCCGCGATACTCCCCTGCGCCCGCGCTGTTTGCGCGAAGCTCGCGCCGCGTGAACAGCAACGGACACGCCGCTTCGGTGATCTCGACCGGTATCGAACCCACGCCGCTCGGAAAAGCGACCGACGACAAGCCATCCTTGCCCGGCCGCCCGCCGACACCGCCCACCGCCACGCTCATCGCGGAGAACCGTGTAGCGCTCGCGCGGTGCTTCGCGTCCATGAGCGAGGTTTCGTGGCCGCTCACCAAAGGCATGACCCAGATGCTGCCCGCGCCTTCAGCCGGGACGCGTCCTTGCATCGGTTGTGCGAGCGCACCGAACACCGCCTCGGGCAGCATCTGACCGATCACGTGGCGCGCGGTCACCGGTGCCGGCCGTGGCGGATTGACGATGGTGTCCTCGGGCGCCAGCACTTTCACGACATCGAGCGAACCGGCGTTGTTCGGCACGTCGGGGGCGATCGCGCACTTCACGCCGAACACGGTGTAGGCATCGGTGTAGCACTTCGGCGAGTTGATGCCGAAGCGCGCGGTGGGCGAGCTGCCGGCATAGTCGACAGTGAGGCCTGACGCGTCGATCGTGACTGCCAGTTCGAGCTGCACCGGCTCGTCGTAGCCGTCGAGCGGCATCGAACTCGTGTAGCGGCCATGGGGCAGCTTCGCGATCGCATCGATCATCCCCTGGCGTGAGGTCTCGATGATGTATTCACCGAGCGGGTCGATCGAATCGATGCCGAACTCGTGCATCATGCCGGTCAGCCGTTTCACGCCGGCCTCGTTCGAGGCGCACAGCGACAGCAGATCGCCGCGCACCTGCAGCGGATCGCGCACGTTGGCGGCGATGATCGCGAACAGCTGCTCGTTGGGCTTGCCGGCGGTAAACAGCGGCAGATGCGGAACCATCAGCCCTTCCTCGTAGACCGAGCGCGCTTCGGCGGTGAAGCCGCGTCCGCCGATATCGATGACGTGACAGGTCGCCGCGAAAAATCCCACCAGCCTGTTGCGATGGAATGCC
Source organism: uncultured beta proteobacterium (assembly GCA_902826155.1). The sequence goes on along the minus strand of CADEDU010000021.1, from coordinate 16,569 downwards.
GGCGTCACCACGACGAAATCGAACAGATGCCCGGTGCCCATCCACGGATCGTTGGTGATGTAGACGTCGCCCGATTGCATCGCGTCGATCGGATAGCGCTCGAGAAAATGCGTCACTGCAACCGCCATCGTGTTGACGTGGCCCGGCGTGCCGGTCACCGCTTGCGCCAGCATCCGCCCGCGCGTGTCGTACACGCCGGCCGACAGATCACCCGCCTCACGCGTGATCGCGCCGAACGCGGTTTTCAGCAGCACCTGCGCTCCCTCTTCCACCACCGCGATCAGGCGGTTCCACATGATCTGACGCGCGAGTTGGTTCTTCATCGTGTTCGCATTCATGCGCGAAGCTCCATCGCGAGATAGCCACTCGCATTGACGCTGAGGCTGAAGTGCGCCGGCACATAGGTCGTGGTCTGCGCTTCAGCGATCAGCGCCGGTCCGTCGATGCGCGCCCCCGGGGCAAGCGCATCGCGTTCAAACACCGGCACATCGATCCAGATGCCATCGGTCGCGTCGAACACGCGCCGGCGCACACCGCTCGTGGGTCGCTCGGCGTGGGCAATGTCTGCGATTCTCGCCGGCGCGGGAACCTGCGTCGACACGGTTACCGTCCAGGTAAGGAACTCGACCGACAGGCCAGGGATCGACAGTCCGTACTGCACACGATAGCGTTCCTCGAAGGTTGCACGCAGCGTCGGGATGTCAGCCTCAGTCAGTGCTCGCGCCGGCAGAGGAATCGACAGCTCGTGGCCCTGACCGAGATAGCGCACGTCGACCGCGCGCGATTCCTGCATCGGCGCGCCGCTCGCACCCGGCGTGACGATTCCACGCGCCTCCTCGGTCATCCGCGCGAGCAACGCATTGATCGCGGCCAGATCCATACGCGCATCGACCGCATACGCGCTGCGTGCGAGCTCGTAGCTCACCGGCGCCTGCAGGAAGCCGATCGCCGAGCCGACGCTCGCGCCGACCGGGATGACCACGCGCGTCATGCCGAGCTTCTCGGCCAACCGCGCCGCGTGCAGCGGGGCACCGCCGCCGAACGCCACCATCACGCAATCGGCGAGCGACTTGCCGCGCTCGATCGCATGTACGCGCGCCGCGTTGGCCATGTTCTCTTCGACCATTTCGCTGATGCCCGCCGCCGCCCATTGCGCGTCGAGCCCCAGCGGAGCGCCGAGATCACGCTCGATCGCAGCGAGCGCGCCTTGCGCATCGAGCGTCATGCGCCCGCCGGCGAAACCCTGGGGTGCGATCCGCCCGAGCGCGACGTTGGCGTCGGTGACGGTCGGATGCACGCCGCCGCGCGCGTAGCACACCGGCCCGGGTTCGGCGCCGGCACTGTCGGGCCCCACCGCAATGCGCTTGAGCCGGTCGACGCGCGCGATCGAACCACCGCCCGCGCCGATCTCCACCATCTCGGTCACCGGAATGCGAACCGGCAGGCCGCTGCCCTTGAGGTTGCGGTACATGCGCGCGATCTCGAAGCGGCGCGAATGCTCCGGCTCGCCGTCGGTGAGAAAGCAGATCTTCGCCGTGGTGCCGCCCATGTCGAACGACAGCACATCGCGATATCCGCACTCCTTGGCGATGCGACCTGCGAGGATCGCGCCGCCCGCCGGCCCCGATTCGACCAGTCGAATCGGAAAGCGCAGGGCGGTATCGAGCGTGGTGAGTCCGCCGCCGGAAGTCACGAGGTACAGCGGCGCGCGCATGCCCAACCCATGCATGCGCTCGGACAGACGACTGAGGTAGCTCGCCATCAACGGCCGCACGTAGGCGTTGGCGACGGTCGTGGAGAAGCGCTCGTATTCGCGGATCTCGGGGCTGACTTCCGAAGACAACGAGACCGGCACATCCGGCAGGTACTGCGCCAGCGCCTCGGCCAGCCTGCGCTCGTGCGCCGGGTTTGCGTAGCTGTGCAGCAGGCCGATCGCGATGCTCTCGACACCGGCTTCGCGCAGAGCACTCGCCAGCGCCTCGACGCCGCTCAGATCGATCGGCACTACCACGTCGCCCCTGGCGTTGCTGCGCTCCTTGACTGTGAAACGCAGCCGGCGCGCCACCAGCGGCCGGGGCATCTCCAGATAGATGTCGTAGTGTTCGTAGCGCTTCTCGTACCCGGTCTCGAGCACGTCGCGAAATCCATCGGTGGTGATGAACGCGGTGCGCGCGCCCTTGCGCTCGATCAACGCATTCGTGGCGAGTGTGGTGCCATGGATCAGCACATCGACCTGTGCCGGCGCGAGGTTCGCTTCGCGCAGGGCTTCCAGCGCGCCGGCGAGCATGCCCTCCTCGGGCGCACGCGGTGTGGTCAGGACTTTGGTGGTGAAGCGCCGACCGTCGTGGTCGAGCACGATGTCGGTAAAGGTGCCGCCGATATCGGCGGCGAGGCGCGCGGGCATGGCCAGGGGGTGGGCGTTCGCGGACGGGTTGCGCGCATTCTATTCAGACGGCCAGCACCCGGTTTGAGGAGCGTCCCACCACCACCAGCGCGAACGCAGCGCCGCAAGCTCGGCTTCCTCCCCCTCTAGTCGCGCAGCGGAGCGAGAGGGGTGAGGACGGGAGGCGGGGGAGCGGCCTAGCTGACGGGAGGCGGGGGAGCGAAAAAAGAAAAACCTGCCGCCCCCTCTGCAGGGGCAAGCAGGTCAACAAGCCGCTCGCGTGATGCAGGAACGTGCGTGGGCGTTCCTGCCGAGACGGCTACGCCATGAAGCCGAGATTCTTGACCTGGAAGTTGTTCAGGTTCGGGAAGATCGCCGGCAGGTCGGCCGCTGCCACGCCGAACCACTGCGCCAGCGTCGCACCGTATTGGTCGATCGAGGTGGTCGGGATCCAGCGTCCGCCGGTGTCGGTGTCGTCCGGACCGCCGAGCGCGAGGGTCGGGAACGTCCCGTACGTTTGCGCGCCCTTGACTGCACCGCCCGTGATGATCATGTGGCTGCCCCAGGCGTGGTCGGTGCCGCTGCCCGTCGGACGCAAGGTGCGACCGAAGTCGGATAGCGTGAACGCAGTGACCATGTTGCCCGCGCCGATCGCCTGCATTGCCGTGTCGAACGCACGCAGTGCATTGCCCAGCTCAGCGAAGCGCTGACCCTGGCCCGCCACTTCGTTCTCGTGCGTGTCGTAACCCCCCATCGACGTGAAGAAGATCTGCCGCTTCGCGCCGGTCTGCACACGCCCTTCGATCACCTTGGCCACGCGCCGCAGCTGATTGGCCAGACCGGTGTTGAGGTTGCCGAACGCCTGATCGGACAGAGTGTTCGCAGCGGTGGCGACCGCCGCCAGGGCCTGACTGCCCTGGATGCCGGCCTTGAACTGATCGGCCGCCGACTTGGTGAGCTTGTTGGTCCCGCCGCCGCCCATCGTCCACAGGTTCTGCATGGCCGTGAACTTCGCCTGGTCAGCGGCGTTGTTCTGCGCCACGCCCTGCAACCCGAAGTTGCCGTTCGAGGGGATGTTCATCGGTGCGCCGGCGCCGCCCATGAGGAACACGTCGTTGCCGGTCACGTTGAGCGCCGGGGCCAGACCGCCGCCATTCAACGCTGCCACCCGGTCGGCCACCAGACCGCCCCAACCCTGCTTCGCATCGGCGTTGTAGACGGCCGACTGCGCCTGATTCTGCTGATCGTCGTGCGAGAACAGATTGATCGGACGCAGGTTGCGCATCTGCTGATACTGCGCGCGAGTGAGCGGCTGGGCGATGGTGCCAGCGTTCATGAGCACCGCCATGCGCTGCGCGTCGAACACGGCTTGCAGCGGTTGCAGATTCGGATTCAGCCCGAACCGCACCTGCCCGCCCACCGAGAGCGGCACAAGCTGCCCCTGCGCAATCGCGATGTTGGGGCGCGCCGCCTGGTACTGCGCGTACTCGGCGTTCTGTGCCGGAATCAGCAAGTTGTTGCCGTCGTTCCCGCCATACAGGAACACGCACACCAGCGCCTTGTAGTCGTTAGCGGCCTGGGCGTGCGCACTCATCATGCCCAGCCCGGGCAGCGTGTTGGCCAGCGTCAGCGCGCCGCAGCCGGCGAGAAAGTCGCGACGGGAGATCGAATGTGAATGACTCATGATCGTTCCTAGGTTCGGTCGTGGTTTCTTGAGGTGGATGCGGGAGTTACTTGTTGACCTGCGACTGGGCCGAGGTCGCCACCAGATAGACCGCTGTGCGCACCCGCTGCGCGGCGTTGTTCGCCGCCACGGCATTCACGGCCTGAACGATCGCTGCCTTCTCCTGCGCCGAAAGCTGGTTGTTGCCGACGAGTACGGTGACGCGGTCGACCAGCCCCGCTGGATTGGCCGCCAGCGTGTTGAGGGTCGCGGAGTTCGTGCGCGTTCCGGTCGAGCCGGTCACGCTGGTCACGGGCGCGACGGTCTCGTTGCTGGTGACCAGCAGGTTGTGAACGAAATTCGCGCGGGCGAGCGTGGTGCCGGTCTGCACGATCTTGAACTGCGGACCGAGGATGCCGGCGCCGGGCGCCTGATAGTCCGGCGGGTAGTAGTTGAACACCGTCGGTGAATCGAACGGCGGCTGCGCCATGTTGGTGGCATGCGTGATCGGGTACACGCCGTCGGTAGCGCCGCCGAGTGCGCGCAGGAGCGAGGAGATCATCAACACCGGTTCCTGCAGCTTGCCGTAGTTGTCATCGGCCTTGCTGTCGCCGCGTGCCTCCGGATCGAGCAGGATCGCGCGCAGCACCGCCTTCAAGTCGCCACGCACACCCGCGCCGTTGTTGTTGAACGCCGTGGTGACGCGTCCGACGTAGGCCGGTGTCGGGTTGGACGTGACCAGCATCTGGATCAGCTGCTTGCCGACGTACGGGCCGACGTTGGCGTGGTTGAACACGTTGTTGACCGCGTCGTCCACGTCCTTCTCCGGTGTCTGGCCGGCGGCCAGCTTGGTTCCCCCCAGCAGCGTCTTCTCGCCGGTGTCGTGCTGCGCGGCGAACGCGATCATCTTGCCTTCGTAGTACTCCGGGTTACCGAAGCGCGCGGTCTGACCGGGGCGCGTCGGATAAGTCCAACCGGTGAATACGCGAGCGAATTCCTCGATCACCGCCTGGTCGTAGGTGGGAATCGGCTTGCCCTGCGCGTCGAGCTGCGGTGTGCCGTCGGCGTTGAGCATGACTTCACCGATCGAGAACAGCTGCAGCAATTCGCGCGCGTAGTTCTCGTTGGGCTCCAGGCCGCGCGCCGGATCGGCCTTGGCGTTATTCGCCATGTCGAGGTACGTACCCATGGTGGGCGAGAGCGTCGCCTCCATGAGGATGTCGCGATAGTTGCCGAACGCGTTCACCATCAGCATCTGCTGGAAGTTGCGCATCGCGTGCGTGGTCGGCACATCGCCCATGCCGGTGACGACGATCTGCGACAACGCCCAGGCCACACGCTGACGGAGCTGGTCGCCGCCGCTCACGGCGTTCTGGAAGAACTGGCGCTGCAACGGAAACGCGGTGAGGTTGTCGCGGTTGCAGTTCGGCGGAGGATTGGTGTTGCAAACCGTGCGAAGGGTCGGCTGCAGCGGCTGATAGCCCATGCCGGGCTTGCCGAACTCTTCTTCCATCATGAGCCGCGCGCCCTTTTGCATCACTTCGGTCACCGCGGCATCGGTCGGCCCGAATGCGGCTTGCATCAGATAGCGACGCGCATCGCCCTCGGTCGTGGGGCCTGCAGGCACCTGCGCGACCGGCGTGGCCGGAATCGTCATCACCGGCTGCGTGGGCGAAGTGTTGTTGTTCGAGCTGCTGGCCGTCGATGCCCCGGAGGAACCACCGGAATCGCCGCCGGAATCACTGTCGAGGAAACATCCGCCCAGCGCGAGACTGATCGACAGGGCAAGCGTGCTCGTCGCGCGCCGCGTGAACTGCGTCGGCGCGAACGTCGTGAGCGAATGGTTGACCGAGAGATTGCGCGTCATGAGAAAGCTACCTCCGAACGAGATTTCGTTGGTCGAAGACGTCACTGCATCGCGTTGATGCAATGCGCTTTCGACTGCTCGGCTGTGGCTTCTCGGTAACCGCGCTTGGGCGCAGGTACCCTTTGATCAAGGGTATGGCGACGTTATCGTTCTAGCGAGCGCGCCTGCTCGTGTGGACCTGGCGCCGTTGTGGTCGACGTAGCGCCTAGCCTCTTTTGCGTCGCGCCGGCTCGAACCCAGCGCGATCGGTTTGCTTCAGTCACTTCTGCATTTGAAGCTTTGTGACGATTCCATCGCGTCGATGACACCGTCGCAACGGAGCGAAACTTATTGCACGCCCCATGACCCGTCAATCGCGTTTCCGCGAACCACCGACGAGCGGGGCGTGCGAAGCCGATGTGCGGGGAACCATCCGACGAACGCGCTGTCGTGCGCGCGACACGCGATCAGCGCAGGCCATCCTTGCCGGCGATGTCCTTCGCCTTGAGTCCGCCGAGCCGCGCATGCAGGCGCCCGCGCGTGGCAAATGCGAACACGATGACGATCTCATCGGGAGCAGGCGCATCACCGAAGCTGAGCGATACCGTGTCGTAGTGCGAGCGCACGTACAGCGCATCTTTGTGCGCGAGCGGGATATCGATCTCGGTGCCTGGTCCGCCGCGTTTTCCGGTCGATGGCACCCAGGCTTTGCCACCGCCGATCGCATCGCGCACCGGATCGGCGAACACGCTGGTGAGAAGCATGTTGCCGTGCTCGTACTCGCCGGCGGTGCCCACCAAGCAGCCTTTGCCGTAGCTTTCCAGCCGCGCACCCGACGCGAGCGCGACGATGCGCCGTCCGAATTCGCGCCCGAGATGCACCGAGCGCTTCACGACCGGATCGAGGTTGCGGCTGAACTTTCCCGCAAACGGGTTCTGTACCGCGCAGGCCACCGCGAACTTGCGCACCGGCTCACCATCAGCAGGCTGACCGGTCTCATTGGCCAGCGTCTCTTCACACTGGGCGTACCACTTGCGGATGTGGAAACCGTGAAAGTTGGATCGCTTCATGCAGGCACCAGAGTGTGAAAACCGATCAGTGGTCGATGGCATTGCGCAGCCGCGCGATTATGGTCGGGGGCTGAATCACGAGCAAGCTGACGGGGCAGCCGCCCAATGTCGTGCTCATCGCTTCGAGGGGTGTAGCGATCACGATCGACGCTGGGCACGCTGTACAGGTCAGGTTAACCCGCTGTCGCATGCAAACAGTCACGCTCCGGACAGTTTCTCGCCGGCGAGTCGTATAGCAAAATGGCGGGCCCCGCGGCTGTTCCGGCGCGACCCTCAGGCTGAGGCCACCTCGTTCGGTCCACGTTCGCTCCGAGTTCACCCCGATTCGCTCTCACCCTTCGCATCAACGATGCGAGCCCTCCGCGGGAGCATGCAACACCGCATCCACCCATGAGCCTTGCGATCTCCACCGAGCCCAAAGACGCCGACAGCGACGCGCCGATGCGCGGGCTGGTCCACGCGCGTCGCGAGCGTCTCGATGCCATCGCCATGCGCGGCGCACTGCTCTATCGCTCGCAGCCACATCGCTATCGGCGGCGCGTCGTGCTGCTGGCGATGTTGGGCTATCTGGTCGTTGCCGCGGCGCCGCTTGCACTGATCGCCCTGTTCACGGCGGTAGCCTGGCTGACGGTGGTCGAGCCCTCGATCAAGGAGGCGGTGCTTGAGCACAAGCTGTGGATCGCCGCGGTGCCGTTGCTATGGATTCTGATCCGCTGGTTCTGGATCCGGATTTCGATGCCGGCCGGTCGCCGACTCACGCGCAAGGAGTGTCCGGCACTGTTCGCCGACATCGACGCGGTGCGCCGGCACCTCGGCACGCGCGAGTTCGACGCGGTCGTGCTGGTGGAAGGCTGTGCCGCGTACATCGTGCAGACCCCACCGATCGGCCTGATCGGTCGGCATCGGGCCACGCTCGTGCTGGGGCTGGAACTGCTCCTGTCGCAGACCCGCCATGAAGCGTGCGCCCAACTCACGCACGACACCAGCCACCTGGCTCGCGAGCAGGGCCGGTTCACGCGCTGGGCTTATCGGCTGCGTGACACCTGGCGCCAGTACATGCATGCCCTGGGCGACAGCCGCGGCCTGACTGCACGCGTGCTGCGCAGGTTCTTCGACTGGTACGCACCGTTCTTCGGTGCCTATACGTTCGCGCTGGCACGCGAGTGTGAGCTGTTCGCCGATCGCGTCGCCGCGCGCGTGACCAACACGCTGGCTACATCCGCGGCGCTGATCAACGCGGCGACGATCCGGCGCGCCCTGCACGAGCAGTTCTGGAAGGGCGTATTCCGCCGTGCCGAGACCGAAGTGACCCCGCCTGATGACGTCTACAGCGAGCTGGCTGCGTTCATCGAATCGCGACGCCGCATGCCGCTGTTTCGGGTCGAGCAGATGCGCATGACGCTCGAGCCGGGCAGCGAGCTGTTCGATGATCATCCGGGGGTAAAAGAGCGTCTGACGGCACTCGCCGCGAATCCGACACTCATGCCGGTCGGGACGACCAGTGCCGCCAGCGCCTGGCTGGGCCCGATCTACGCCGAGGTGCTGCGCGAGGCGAGTGCGGAATGGCAACGCCGTGCGCAGACCGGCTGGAGCGAGCGCCATCGCAACGCGCTGCGCGCCAGCGCCAGCTCGACCCTGGAGCCTTGATCATCGAACGTCGCGCGCGCATCGGTCGGGCGCTCACGGGTCGGGCGCTAGGTCTCGCAGCAATGCTGGTGATCGCCGGTTGCGCGAGCATGAGTGAAGAGCAATGCCGCGGCGCCAACTGGGAGGAAGTCGGCTTCCAGGACGGGCTGCGCGGCCGCTCGCCCCAACGCCTGGCCGCCTATCGCGAAGACTGCGGCAAGATCGGCGTCAAACCCGACGAAGGCCGCTGGCGCATCGGCCACCTGCGCGCGATCCCGATCTACTGCGCGCCCGACAACGCGATCCGCGCAGGCGTCGAGGGCTGGGCCTACGAAGGGATCTGTCCGCCGGAAGTCGAGGCGGGGTTTCTCAACCGCTATCGGGCGGGCCGCGCGGTCTACGACGCCCGCCAGCAGGTGTCGCGCATCGATGCCGACATCCGATCGGTCGATAGCGAGTTGCGGCGCGCCGACGTATCGGCGCAGCGGCGACGCGAACTCGATTACCGCCGCCTGCACCTCATCTCGCAGCAGAACCAGATGCGCATGCACCTGATGATGCTGGAGATGCAGTTGCGCTAGCGAACCTCTAAGTAACCGTCAGCAGCGCTCGATCCGGCACGGAATCGCGCGCGAGTCGGGCGAACCGGACATCGGATCGTACGGACCGGCGTAGCTGAGCGCCGCATTCACGTTGACATCGAGCGCGCCGAACTGCGGCGCCGGCGCGTCGGGGCGCCACCAGCCCATGCCCGTGACCAGCAATCCGACCGGGGTGCGCTCGTTCACGTCGACCTTGAGCCGACAGCGTCCCGGTCCGCCGCGCGTCTCCATCCAGATCCATTCGCCGCTCTGCAGCCCGAGCGAGGTCGCGGTGTGCGGATGCAACCGCGCCAGTGGATCGGGCGACATCTTCTTCGCCCATGCCTGCTCGCGAAAACGCGAGTGGTGATACGCCTTCTCGCGTGCGCCGGTTTGCAGCAGCAACGGAAACGCCGGATCGGCCTGTGCAGTACGCGCAAGGGGCACGTAGTCGGGCAACGGATCCAGACCATGCTGTGCGCAGCGCTCGGAATACAGCTCGATCTTGCCGGTGGGCGTGTTGAAGCGCTGGTTGGCGAAATCGCCCATCGCGTAATCGAACGTGGCGTAGCCGGTCTGCGCAAGCGCGTCGATGGTGGGCCCTGAATCGCCGAGCAGGTACTCGTTGAGTTCGCGCTGGGTTCGCCATGGCAGCACGTCGTGCGTGAGGGCGCCGCGTTGTGCCAGACGATCGATCAGCCCGCGCGCGATCGCCAGATCGCAGCGTGCCTCGCCTTGCGGGGCGATCACCGGCGCGGTGTACACCACCGTCGGCCCCTGCTGTTGCACGGTGACCTCTTCCTCCTCCAGACCGGTTGTCTTCGGCAGAACGATGTCGGCCAGCGCCGCGGTCGGTGTCATGGTGTGCGTGGCCACGGCGAGAAAATCGAGCGACCGCAACGCCGCCATCGTGCGCGCGGAATCCGGATACGTGACGGCGATGTTCACGCCGCTCACGTACAACGCACGCACCGGATAGGGCTGGCCGCGCAGGATCGCCTCGATTACCGTCGGGTTGTGGCACGCGGTCTGCCAGCCCTGCGGCCCGGCCCACAGCGGAAACTGCGCTGCGCCGAGCGTCTGCTGTTCGACTTCGGGCGGCAGCCGCAACGACGGCTCGTGCAGCAGATCGAGATAGCTTTTCATGCCACGCGGGCGCTTCGCACGCCGGTTACCGCCACGCCGGTCGACATTTCCCGAGATCGCAACCAGCGCATGGAACGCGCGGAACGTCTGCACGCCGTTCGACATCGCATCGATGCCGTGGCCGCTGACGAACGTCGCCGGCCCTTCGGCGTAATGCATCGCCGCAGCCTCGATCTCAGCCGCACTCACACCGGACAGCTCGGCAGCACGCGCGGGCGAATAGCGTGCGGCCCGGTCGGCTAACGCCTCGATACCGTGACACCACTCGCGCACGAATGCGGCGTCGTAGCGCTGCCGGGCAATGAGCAGATGGATCATCGCCAGCGCGATCGCGGCATCGGTGCCCGGGCGCGGGCGCAGCCATAGATCGGCGAGATCGCTCGCCGGCGTGCGGAACGGATCGATCACCACGATGCGCGCGCCACGGGCCTTCGCTTTCTTGATGCGCGCCCATTGGATCGGATTGGCTGCGTGCGGATTGGCACCGACGATCAACACGGATGCGGCGTAGTCGATCTCTTCGCCGCCAGTGATGTTCAGGCCGGTGATCATGTCGCTCACGCCGCGACAGCCGCCGCACAGATCCTGGTTGATCATCCAGTTGGGCGAACCGATCGAACGCATCAGCAGCGCCACGATCGCGCCGCGGCTGAAGAACGCGCCGCTTACCGCCCCAGCGATCGCCAGCGGGCCGTGCTCGGCACGTGCGCGGGCCATGCCCTCGGCCATGGCATCGAGCGCCGCATCCCAAGAGATCCGTTCGAACTGGCCGCTGCCGCGCGGCCCGACGCGGCGCATCGGATGCACGATTCGCCCCGCGCCATAGGTCGACTCGGGCAGGCCGCGCATGCCTTTCACGCAGAACGCACCCTGTGAAGTCGGATGTGCGGCGTTGGGCAAGACCTCAGTTACGCGCCCGTCGCGAACCGTAGCCAGCGCCCCGCACAGCGTGCTGCATTCCCAGCAGGTGGTGGGAACGATGGTTGATGACGGTGCGCTCATCGAAGGCTCCCGCGCGGAAAGGTCCGCGTCACATTTCACCGCAAATGCACGATTGCCGCCATCAGCGCAAAATCGCAGCCACTCAACGAACGAGGCGACAAGGCATGCATGATCTGGTCATTCGCGGCGCGACGATCTTCGACGGATTGGGCAGCGCGCCGCAGGCGGGAGACATCGCGGTACAAGGCGGTCGGATCGCGGCGATCGGCAAGGTGACGGACACCGCGCGCGAAACGATCGACGCGGGTGGGCTGGCACTCGCGCCGGGCATCGTCGATCTGCACACCCACTACGACGCGCAGATCACCTGGGACGCCACGCTGTCCCCCTCGCCATCGCTTGGCGTGACCACCGTGGTCATGGGCAATTGTGGTTTCGGGATTGCGCCATGCGCGCCGACGATGCGCGATCTGACGCTCAGGAATCTGTCGGTCGTCGAAGGCATGGAACTGGCGGCGCTCGAAGCGGGCACACGCTGGGAGTTCGAATCGTTTCCCGAATTCATGGCGATGGTGCGTCGCCAGCGGCCGTATCTGAACGTCGCCGTGTTCGCGCAGCACTCGACGATCCGCGGTGCCGTGCTGGGGCCCGACGCCGCCAAACGTGCCGAGGTCACGCCCGCCGAGCTCGATGCGATGAAGGCCGCCGTGCACGAGGCCCTGCAGGCCGGGGCGATCGGCTTCGCTTCGTCGTTCTCGCCGAACCACTCGGGCTGGGGCGGCCTGCCGATGCCATCGACGCTGGCCACCGACGAAGAGCTGCACGCGCTGATCGGCGTGCTGGGCGAGCACAAGCGCGGGGTGTTCATGCTGGCCACCGGCACGCGCGCGACGCCGCAGTACATGGAAGGGCTGGTGGAGAAGACCGGCCGTCCTGGTTTCATCTCCACCGTGCGCACGATGTACAACCAGGCCGAACCCGATCTCGCCAAGACCTATTACGACTATTGCGCCCAGGCGATCGACCGCGGCCACGAGCTCTACATCCAGTCGACCTGCCAGCCGCTGTCGTTCCTGTTCGATCTGCGCGATCCGTACGCGCTCTACAGTCACAGCGCGTTCGATCGAGTGCGCAATGTCGATGAGAACGCGCGTGCGGCGATCTATCGTGACCCGGCCTTCCGCGAGTCGTTTCGCGCAAATCTCGCCAACCCGCGCACCGGGATCATCTTCACCGGCAACTGGCACATCATCGAAGTCAGCACCGTGGGCGACGCAGGGCTGGCCGCGCATGAAGGGCAGAGCATCGCCGCGATCGCGCAGGCGCAGGGCAAGGATCCGGTCGACGTGTTCTTCGATCTCGCGCTCGCCGACGATCTGCAGACCACTTACGTCGGCAAGTTCTACAACAACGACGATCGCGGCGTGGCGCCGCTGATATCGCATCGCGCCGGCGTGATTTCACTGTCGGATGCGGGTGCGCACTTGAAGTTCCTGTGCGATGCCGGCTTCGGCTTGCATCTGCTGGGCCACTGGGTGCGTGACCAGAAAGTGTTCACGCTGGCCGAAGGCATCCGCCGCCTGACCAGCGATCCGGCGCGCAAGTACCGCATTCCCGATCGCGGCGAATTGCGCATCGGCTGCTGGGCCGACATGCTGCTGTTCGATCCGGCCACGGTCGGTATCTCCAAGGTCGAGCGTGTGGCCGATCTGCCCGGCGGCGGTGCGCGCTTGATCCGCCGACCGCGTGGCGTGCACGGCGTGTGGGTCAACGGCACGCGCGTGTTCGACGGATCGAACTACGCGCCGCTCGGTGCCGGTCCCGGCCAGTTGATCGATCGATTTCTGCAGTAGCACTGTTCAATGGAGAGTTAAGTGAGACAGATGAAGTTCGTGCTGACGATGGTGCTGGCAGGGTGCACTGCCGTATCGTGGCAGGCGCTGGCGCAAGGCAGCACTGCGTATCCGAACAAGCCGATTCGCATGGTGGTTGCGTTCCCGCCGGGCGGACCGACCGATCTGGTCGGGCGCGTCATCGCCATGAAGGTGGCCGAGCAACTCGGCCAGCAGGTGGTGGTCGAGAATCGCGCCGGCGGCGGCGGCAACATCGGCAGCGAGTTCGTCGCCAAGGCCCAGCCCGACGGCTACACGATTCTCTACAACACCTCGGGCGTAACGATCGCACCGGCGATCTACACCAAGCTCGGCTACGACGTGTTGAAGGATTTCGCGCCGGTGGCGCTGGTAGCCACGGTGCCGCTGATCCTGGTGGTGAACGCCAACGTGCCGGCGAAAACCGTGGGCGATTTCGTGGCCTACGCTAAAGCGCAGAAGGGCAAGCTCAACTACGCCTCATCGGGGACCGGCGTGGTCACGCATCTTGCTGGGGCAGCGTTCGTCAAGGAGATGGGCATCGACGCGACACACATCCCCTACAAGGGCAGCGCGCCGGCGATCGCCGACGTGGTGAGCGGTCAGGCGCAGTTCATGATCGACACGATCAACACGCCGCTGCCGTTCGTTCGCGAAGGTCGTCTGCGCGCGCTCGCCGTGGCCATGCCCAAGCGCTCGACGCTGATGCCCGAGGTGCCGACTTTCAACGAAACGGTGATGCCGAACTTCGAGATGAGCGCATGGCAGGGGGTGCTGGTACCGACCGGGACGCCGCAGCCGGTGATCGACCGGCTCAACGCGGAGTTCAACAAGGCGGTTGCAAGTACCGAGGTGCGGGCCAAGCTGGCCGCACAAGGTGCCGAGCCGCTGGGCAGCACGACCGCCGAATACGCCAGCTACCTCCGCGGCGAGATCCAGCGATTCGCACGGATCGCCAAGGATGCCAACGCGCGGCTGGAATGACGCGCGCCGACTACCGATCCTTGTGCGTCGCTGGCCCGATCGTGCAGCGGTCGATGGCGATTGAGTGGATCGGCCGGCAGCGCTGCGAATCGCTTGGCCCGGCGATCGTTCAGGGGTATCTAGCCCGCATGCGACGGGTGGGCGGACGGCGTCAAGGTACGCCCGGCAAGATCCTGGAGTTCGTGTTGATGACGCAATTGGCGGGCGCGGCGCTCCTCTTCGGTCGTAGGCCGGAAGCCGAAACGCGCGAAGGTTTCGGCAACGTTGGTTTTGACCGAAGGAACGTACTTGAATCGTGGATCGAGCAAGTTCATCGTGCTGCCTCCGTGGCGATGTGCAATCGATGCCTGCGCATCGATGCTATGTCACCAGCATCGCACTGCCGGTTCAGCACAGGGGTCAATTTTGTATAGCGCTGATGCCCTATTGCTTCGTGCCGGGTCGGCATCTGCGCTGCGGCGTCAACGCGCTCGACTTCGGTCACAGTCGCAACGAATCGACAACATTCGCAGCAGCTACGCGCACGGCCTGGCGCATGCCGCACCGCCGCGATCCAACACCGGGTTCGACGCATGAAACCGATCCAACCATTTCTGTTCGATGCGGTGTTCGACGTCAACACCGACCTGTCGATCAAGGACGCGCGCGTGCCCGGCGTCAACGCGGTGGTGATCGACGATTTCCTGAAGCATCCGGATCAGGCGCGAGCGATCGCCGGTGCGGCACCGGCGACGAACTGGAAACACGTGCAAGGCGGACGCAACTTCGTCGACTACTACGACTGCCGGCTGCGCTTTCCGGTGTGGTTTCCGAATCGCATGATCGACGTCGCGCACCAGGCCATCGAACACCTGACCGGCATGCGTACGCGGCCGCAGGACCCGCAGGTGGACGTCAACTGGTTCATGCAGATCAAGCCGAAACGGGCCTCCTACGCGGTGCCACATCACGATGTCGTGACGCCGAACAGCCGGTCTTTCACCTGCATCGTTTACCTCAACAGCGCGGCGGAGTGCTCCGGCGGAACGTCCTTCTTTCGCTTCAAGCCGACCGGTCAGTTGCAGCGTGACGCGCAGTTCGATGCGCTCTCACAACAGCATCCGGTGATCGTCGAGACCGGTCAGGACTACTGGATGGAACGCGCCGACACCTGGTGGGAACGCATCGGCGTGATCGATATGGTCCCCGGACGGCTGTTGATTTTTCCGTCGGAGTTCTTCCACGCTGCCGATCACCCGATCGACTCGTTCTACGAATTTCCGCGTTTGACGCTCGCGTTCTGGATGGTGAACCCCTGACGCGCCGGGAGCGGCGCGGCTGGAATAGCCTACGATCGCCAGTCGACGTAACGCCGCTCGCGCGCCATCTCCATGCGGCGCACCATCGCATCGAAGAACGCGCGCATCACCGCCGGACTGGAGCCGATGCTCTGCCGATCGATGGCCACCTGCGCGTGGATCTTCGGATCGAGCGCCACGTTCTCGCCGCGCACCGAGTCGGCTGCCACCTGCACTTCGCACGCGCGCTGCAACGTCCAGTAGTTGACGAACGCTTCGGCGACGTCGCGCCCGGCGGCGAGCAATCCATGATTGCGCAAGATGAGATGGCTTTTGTCACCGAGGCTGCGGATCAGCCGCGGACCTTCGTCGCCACGCACCGTGATGCCCTCGAAGTCGTGATAGGCGATCGCACCGGCCAGGATCGCACCGTAGAAATCGTCGTGCTTGAGACCGCCTTTCTTCATGGCAACGGCCATGCCGGCAGTGGTGTGGGTGTGGATCACACAGTGCAGATCTTCGCGCGCGGCGTGAATCGCGCCGTGAATCGCAAACCCCGCCGGATTGCCCTTGTACCGACTCGCATCGACGTTCTTGCCGGTGACGTCCACCTTGATCAGGTTCGAGGCGGTGATCTCAGCGTAGTGCAGACCGAACGGATTGACCAGGTAGTGCCGCTCGGGGCCAGGCACGCGCGCCGAGATGTGATTGAAGATCCCTTCGATCCAGCCGAGATGGTCGAACAACTGATAACACGCGGCCAAATCGAGCCGCACCACCCATTCGGCTTCGTCGATGTGTTCGGGTCGCACGGTGGACTCGGGTTTGCCCATGGTTTCGTCCTCTTCACCGCTCGGTTGTCGCTGGCCTTGACTGTCCGCAGGTGACTTGATTCTGCGGCCGCTTTGAAACGTAGTCTTCGGCGTACACGCGGCGGCGCGTTTGGGGAATTGCCGGCACGCTACGCCTGCAGCGCCAACTGCGCGGCACGCTCGAGATTGCGCTCCAGCTGCACGCGCCCCATGTAGTACGGCTTGGGCCATGCGACGTCGGCATAGTGCTGCTCGGCCGCCGCATGGAACGTCCAGAACGGATCGGCCAGATGCGGACGGGCGAGCGCGCACAGATCGGCGCGGCCGGCGGCGATGATCGTGTTGACGTGGTCGTACTCGAAGATGTT
>CADEDU010000020.1:52301-93249 GCA_902826155.1 uncultured beta proteobacterium | reverse complement strand
ATCACCCCGCCGGAAATCATCAGCGCCGCGGCACCTAGCAAGTGGACTTCCGCGACGAAGCGCCGGTTCGACCAGCCGATCGAAGGCACCAGCCCGGGTGCGATCCCGTGTTTGTTGAACGGGATCTTGTCGCGGAACTCGCCCTTGTAGCCGTGCAGCAACCCGCCGGTGAGCTTGAGGTGAACGTTCGGATAGCTGGCGAGCGGCCGCCATAGCTTGCCCATGTACAGGTACTGCGTGGGCTGGCCGAACGAATTGCGTTGGAACGAAAAGCCGTAGATCCAGTTCTCGGTGCTCCGGTGCTCGAATGAGAGCATGCGCTGATGGTTGACGTGCCGCGGATCCGGATTGAAGTGGGTGGTGTAGAGGCTGGTCTGAAACACCCACTGGGGTTTGAGTCCGGTGCCGCCGGCTTCCTGCGCGAGTGCAGCCGGCGCTGACGCCACGATCGATCCGGCTGCAAGCAGTAGTTGGGCGAGGACGTTGGAGATGGCGGAAAGCAGCGACTGGCGGGAAATCATGCGTGGACCGGGGGGCGAACAAAGCGCGCGATTGTCCATGATTTGCCCCGCCTTGTAACGCTAGAAGGGCACGTCGGCGACTGGTGGATCTCGATGGCGGGCACGCAGCGGGCGACTGCGCGACAATTCCACGACACGCAACCCGTTCGCACCGATTCGATCCCCATGCCCGCTTCCGTCGACGGCCTGCTGGTCACCGCGATTTCCTCGCGCGCGCTGTTCGATCTGGAAGAGTCGAATCGCGTGTTCGAAGAGCAGGGCATCGACGCGTACCTGCGTTATCAGCGCGAACGCGAAGACCAGGTCCTGGCACCGGGCATCGCGTTCGGTCTGGTGCGCAAGCTGCTCGCGCTCAATATGCGCGAACCGCTGCGTCCGCGCGTGGAGGTGATCCTGCTGTCGCGCAACACGGCCGACACCGGACTGCGCGTGTTCAATTCCATACGCCATCACGGCCTGGACATTTCTCGTGCCGCATTCACCGGCGGCGACAGCACATTCCCCTACGTGCCGGCGTTCGGGGCGCATCTGTTCCTGTCGGCCAATCCCGACGACGTGCGCAAGGCGCTGGCGGCCGGCCATGCCGCTGCGACGATATTTCCAGGCGCCGTGGGTGCGGCGAACGCGCACGACACGCAGTTGCGCATTGCGTTCGACGGTGACGCGGTGCTGTTCTCCGACGAGGCCGAGCGCGTCTATCAGCAAGACGGCCTGGAAGCCTTCACGCGCAGTGAATCGGCCGCGGCGCGCGAGCCGCTCTCGGGCGGTCCATTCAAGAGCTTCCTGGCGGCGCTGCATCGGATTCAGGGCGAGTTCCCGCTGGCGCAATCGCCGATCCGCACTGCGCTCGTCACGGCACGAGGTGCGCCGGCGCACGAGCGCGTGGTGCGAACGCTGCGCGCCTGGGACATCCGCATCGACGAGGCGTTGTTCCTGGGTGGATTGGACAAGGGCGGATTCCTCAAGGCGTTCGGCGCGGATATCTTTTTCGATGATCAGCGTAGCCACATCGACCGCGCGCGCGATCACGTGGCCGCCGGTCACGTGCCATTCGGCGTGGTCAACGAGAAGCCGGCGGATCGGTCGTGACTCGCAACACGCGTCGTGCGAGGCCACACGCGGCTGGCGGCAGCGAGGCGACCCGTCGCAAGCCCTCCGCACGGTTCGCGCGCGCCGTCATCGCCTGGCAGCGCCGGCACGGACGCCACGATCTGCCCTGGCAGAACACGCGCGATGCCTACCGGATCTGGCTGTCCGAAATCATGTTGCAGCAGACCCAGGTGAGCGCGGTGGTGCCCTACTACCTGCGTTTCCTCGAACGGTTTCCTACTGTGCAAGCGTTGGCCGCCGCGGATGACGACTCGGTGATGCAGCTTTGGGCCGGGCTGGGCTACTACTCGCGCGCGCGCAACCTGCATCGCGCGGCGCAGCGCATCGTCAGCGAGCATGGTGGACGATTTCCGGAAACGCGCGAGGCGATCGAATCGCTCCCGGGCATCGGCCGATCGACGGCGGCGGCGATCGCCGCGTTCGCGTTCGGCCAGCGCGAGGCGATTCTCGACGGCAACGTCAAGCGGGTGCTGGCCCGTTACTTCGCAGTGCCCGGCTATCCGGGAGAGCGTGCAGTCGAGAACGAACTATGGGCGCTTGCCGAGTCGGTCTTGCCTAACGAAGATATCGAGGCGTATACGCAAGGCCTGATGGACTTGGGCGCTACGTTGTGCGTCCGGAGCCGGCCGCTGTGCGCGCAGTGCCCGGTTCAAGGCGAATGCCAGGCGCTCGCGCAGGATCGTGTTGCCGCGTTTCCGGCAGCGCGGCCCCGCAAGCCTTTGCCGCATCGCGTTACGACCATGCTGGTGCTGCGGCAGGGCGATGAAGTGCTGCTCGAGAAGCGTCCGGCTCCCGGCATCTGGGGTGGGTTGTGGTGTTTTCCGGAGATCGAGGCGGGCGCCGACTTGCGCCGGCTGTGCGCCGAGCGTTTCGGCTGCGACGCCCTGAGCGTGCGGCGGCTCGCGCCGATCGCGCACGGCTTCACCCACTATTCGCTCGACATCATGCCGCTGCTGGTCGACGTGCGGCGCTCGATCGATCGGGTCGCGCAAGCCGGAATGGTGTGGCTGACGCTCGGCGATGCGCACGGCGCTGCGTTGCCGGTTCCCGCCAAGAAGATCGTGCGCGGACTACTTGCCGACGAGCCCTTGCTGTTTGAGGAACCCGTGGAGCACCTGTAAGCGCGGCACGCTGCCGGTGAGTTCGAGCAGCATCTGTTTGACTCGCGCCGGGATCGGCAGCACCTCGCTCAACCGATAGCTGACCCAGGTGGCGCTCTCGTAATGCGCATCGGCGCTCAGTGCAGCGAATCGACTGTCTTCGGCGATCATCTTGAGCAGCGTCACGCAACCGGCGTACTCATCGGGTACGACGGCTTCCTCTTCCGGCGCGAGCCACTCGACGTCGGCGGAAACCAATCCCTGCGCGTTCGCCTCGCGCGACAGGATGCGAAAGCGGCGCTCGCCACGCGTCACCACGTTGAGCACGCCGAGTTGCTGCATGTCGCACTCGATGATGCGCGCCGAACAGCCGATGGACTCGGGCACGGCCGGAGTACCGACCTCGCGGCCCTCTTTGATCAGGCACACGCCGAACGGCTGGCCGCTCTTGAGACACTCGCTCGCCATGTCCATGTAGCGCGCTTCGAAGACGCGTAGCGGCAGGCGTCCGCCCGGAAACAGAACGGTCTGTAGCGGAAAGATCGGGAGCATGGAGCCGGCCTCGTGGGGCGCGCGATGCGCTCAGGCGCTGTCGAGTTCGCGGTGGCGAACGATGATCGGATAGGTTTCGCGAAACCGCCTGGCCAGCCGCTCGACCAAGAAGACCGAGCGGTGCTGGCCGCCGGTGCAGCCGATCGCGACGGTCAGATAGGCGCGATTGTCGCGCACGTACGAGGGCAGCCAACCCTGCAGGAACGCGCC
Source organism: uncultured beta proteobacterium (assembly GCA_902826155.1). Next base: position 89,756 of record CADEDU010000020.1, on the reverse strand, counting down.
GATGTCGGTTTCCATCTTGCGCACGTCGGGTTCCGATTCGAGGAAGGCGATGACCTCGGCATGCCGGCCGGTCAGCGGGCGCAGCTGCGGGTCGTAGTGCGGATTGGGCAGGTTGCGCACGTCGAACACGAAGTCGGCATCGATCGGGATGCCGCGTTTGAAACCGAACGACTCGAACACGATCGTGGTGCCGACGTTGCCCAGCGCGAGCAGATCCTTCAGCCATTTGCGCAGGCCGTTCGGGCTGAGATCGCTGGTGTCGATGCGCTGGCCCAGTTCGGCCAGCGGCGCGAGCAACGCACGTTCACGCTCGATGCATTCCTCGATCGTGATCACACCATCGGACAGCGGGTGCTTGCGGCGCGTTTCGGAGAATCGGCGCACCAATGCGTCTTGTCGCGCGTGGAAGAACAGCAGACGCACGTCGTAGCCTTGCCGGCGTAGTGACACCAGCGTGTCCGGAAGCTGGGTGACCGAGCCGCCGCTGCGGGCATCGATGGTCACCGCCGCGCGCGTCGTGCCGGTCTGGCGCAGAAACTCAACCGTGTCGACCAGAAGTTTGCTGGGCAGGTTGTCGACGCAGTAGTAGTCGGCGTCGGCCAGCAGATTGAGCGCGACCGATTTGCCCGAGCCGGACAGGCCGCTGATGACGATGAGCTGCATTGGGCTTTGACGGATGGGCCTTGCGTTTGCTCGGAGCGGGGATCGACCGAGGCGCGGCCGCCAATTTATTGAGGGTACCGCAAGCTGCTGCTCGCGGCGATCACAGGCGCCGCGCGGTCGAGGGTGGCGCGGGCTCTGGTTCAGCTACCTGCCGGATCGGTTCTGCCCGTGGAATCGGGTTGTGCGCTCAGCGCGGCCCGGTGGCGGGCGATGAACTCGGCAGTGCTGTCGATACCGCGCAGTTTCAAGACGAAATTACGGACGGCCGCCTCGACCAGGACAGCAAGGTTGCGGCCCGCGGCGACCGGAATATTCACCTTCGGCACCGTCACCCCGAGAATGTCCTCGGACAACTCGTTCAGCGGCAGGCGCTCGGCCGGATGGGCCCCGGGCGAGGGGCGGTCCAGGTGCACGATCAAGCGCAGGACCATGCGGGTGCGCACAGCCGTCTCACCGAAAATGGCGCGGATGTTGAGCACGCCCAAGCCACGCACCTCGATGAAATCCTTCAGGAGCGTGGGGGCCCGCGCTTCCAGCGTATTGGCCGCGATGCGCACGATATCGACCACGTCGTCGGCGACCAGTCCGCTGCCGCGGCTGATCAGTTCGAGGCCGAGCTCGCTCTTGCCCACGCCGGAATCACCGGTAATGAGTACACCCACACCCAGCACATCCATGAACACGCCATGACGCGTGGTCGACTCGGCCAGGGCACGGCCCAGGTAGCGGCGCAGGATGTCGATCACTTCGGCCGCGGGATGCGTCGAGGTGACCACCGTGCAGCCGTGCGCGACTACGGCCGCGCACAGTCTCTCGTTCGGGACGATGCCGTCGCTGTACACCACCGCCGCAGGATCCGCCGCGCGCAGTTGCGCCAGCATCGACTCGAAATCCGCGCTCGAGAGGCGGTTGAGATAGTCGAACTCGCGCGGCCCGAGCACCTGCACCCGATTGGGATGGATCAGATTGAGATGCCCGACCAGAGCGGCCGCTTCGGTCGCGTTGCGGGCGATCGCGCTGGTGCCGTCGCCGGCCACCCCAACCAGGCCTAGTCGCTGCTTGTTGTCCTCAACCAGTTGCGCGACGCTGGTCTGCAACATAGGGCTGCCAGGCGACGAAGCGCTGGTGCACCGCGTTGGCATCGGTGCTTGCGGCCAGTTCGGCACGGAACTCGCGACTGCTGAACATCTCGGCGAGTTCGGAGAGCAACTGCAGATGCTGTTCGGTGGCCTGTTCGGGCACCAGCAGCACGAACACCAGATTCACCGACTTGCCGTCAGGCGCGTCGAACGGCACCGCGGCCGACAGACGCACGAACGCGCCTACCGGTTCGCGTAAGCCTTTGATCCGCCCATGTGGAATCGCCACCCCTTCGCCCAGGCCGGTGGAACCCAGGCGCTCGCGAGCGAACAGGCTGTCGAAGACCGCGTTGCGTGCAATGCCGTTCTGATTCTCGAACAGCAGGCCGACCTGTTCGAACAGGCGCTTCTTGCTGCTCGCCTGCATGTCGAGAACGACGCTCGATGGGGCCAGCAGCTTCGAGACCAGGTTCATGCGGACACTGATTGCCGGGGATGGACTACCGGGAATGAAGGGATCGCAGAGGTGAACCAGCCGGCTGCAGCCAAGGCGAAATCGCCGGGCGAGTGCCGGTCCGAACGTGTCGAGAGTGGTTCACGATCCTGCTGCCGTTCGGCTTGTGGAAGCCTGTTTGATTTCGACGTGAATGCCGGCGAGCTGCGGCCGGTCGATCAGCGGAAGGCCGCGATTATAGCGCCCGGTACGAGTGCCGCCTGGGCTGCGGTGCGCCGCTAGGCCCGCGGATCGGTCGCGGGCCCGACAAGCGGTCAGTGCGGCTGCACGTCGCGCTTGAGAGTTTCGCGGGCGTGGTCGTAGGCGCGCGACTTGTGCTTGAGTACCGCGCGATCGAGCTTGTCGATGAGCGTGTCGATCGCTGCGTACATGCTTTCGTGCGCCGACTCGACGAAAATGTCCTTGCCACGCGCATGCAATGTGACCTCGGCCTGATGTCGCAGCTTGTCGACCGAGAGGATCACATTGACGTCGATCACGTGATCGAAATGGCGGAGCACGCGCGCGAGTTTGCTCTCGACATAAGCGCGCAAGGCGGGGGTGACAGAGAGATGGTGCCCAGTGACGCTAAGGTTCATGCTGCCCTCCGTGAAATTGCGCGCATCGCGGCGCGCCGGCACGGACAGGCAGTGGCCGACGCTACAACGACTTGCGCAGATTGACCGCCGGGATCTGCAGCGACTCGCGGTATTTCGCGATGGTGCGCCGCGCGACCACTATTCCTTGTTCGCCTAGTATTTCCGCGATCCTACTATCGGACAACGGCTTCTTGTCATCCTCGGCTGCGATCAATTGACGAATTAGTGCGCGAATCGCCGTGGCCGAGCAGGCGCCGCCGGTGTCGGTGGACACGTGGCTGCCGAAGAAGTACTTGAGTTCGTACACCCCGCGCGGGGTGGCCATGAATTTCTGCGTGGTCACCCGCGACACGGTCGATTCGTGCAGCCCGAGAATCTCGGCGATCTCGCGCAGCACGAGCGGCCGCATCGCGACATCGCCATGATCGAAGAAGTGGCGTTGCCGGTCGACGATGGCCTGCGACACGCGCTGGATCGTCTCGAAGCGCTGTTGCACGTTCTTGATCAGCCAACGCGCCTCCTGCAGCTGCTGCGACATCTGCGCGCCCGAGCCGTTACGCTGACCTTGCAGGACCTGCGCGTACAAATGATTGATGCGTAGCTTGGGCATCGCATCGGGGTTGAGCGAAGCGATCCAGACATTGCGCACTTTGCGCACGATGACGTCGGGAACCACGTAGCGCGTATCAGTGGCGCCGAAACTGCCACCGGGGCGCGGGTTGAGCGACTGGATCAGCTTCTGCGCCAGGCGCAGCGCATTGTCTTCGCAGCGCAGCGCGCGTTTGAGTTTGTTGAAGTCGCGGGCGCCCAGATCCTGCAGGTGGTGCCGCACGATCATCAGCGCCAGCTCGCGCGTGCGCGAATCGGCAACGGTTCCCAGTAGTTGGATCTCCAGGCACTCGGCAAGCGAGCGGGCCCCGACGCCGGCCGGTTCCAGGCCCTGCAGATGGCGCAGCGCGACCGCGATCTCCTGCGGATCGATATCGAGATCGGCCGGCAGCATCTCGGCGATCTCTTCCATCGACTGGCGCAGGTAGCCGTCGTCGTCCAGGGAATCGATCAGCACTTCGACCAGCGCGCGATCGCGCCGCGAGATCTTGAGTTCGGTGACCTGGCGCATCAAGTGATTGCGCAGCGATTCCGATTCGGCGGCGACCTGCGGCTCGTCGGAATCGTCTTCATCGCGCTGTCCGCCTCGGCCGACTTCGAACCAATCCTCGGACTGATTTTGCGGGGCGTCGTCGCGCGCTTCGCCTTCGGATGCGGCGGCCGGCCCTTCGGCCGGCGCTTCAGTCGATGTGGAGGACTGACCTGGCAACAGCGCAGGCGCCTGTCCTTGCGGTTCGTGGTCCTCGGCCTCGAGCAGCGGGTTGTCAGCCAGGAACCGTTCGAGTTCCTGATTGAGCTCGACCGTCGACAACTGCAGCAGTCGGATCGACTGCTGCAACTGGGGGGTGAGCGTCAGCTGCTGGGAGACGCGTAGTTGTAGGGTCTGCTTCATCCTGATAATTAACGGCCTATCGGGGCCCTGCCTTCAATGGCCCGACATGTTGAGTAGCCGCTTACAGGCGAAAGTTCTCACCCAGGTAGACCCGACGGACGCTTTCATTGTGAACGATTTCATCGGGGTGGCCGGCCGCCAAAACGCTGCCTTCGTTGATGATGTAGGCGCGGTCGCAGATACCGAGGGTTTCCCGGACATTGTGGTCGGTGATCAGGACGCCAATACTACGCTCCCGCAGGAAGCGGATGATCTTTTGAATCTCCAGGACTGCGATCGGGTCCACGCCGGCGAACGGCTCATCGAGCAGAATAAATCGCGGTTGTGTGGCTAATGCACGTGCGATTTCAACCCGGCGCCGCTCCCCGCCCGAGAGCGACAGCGCAGTCGCCTTGCGCAGGTGCTGGATGTGCAGGTCGGCCAGCAGCTGATCCAGGCGTTGCACGATCTCGCTCTCGGTGAGCGACATGAGCTCGAGCACCGCGCGCACGTTCTCTTCGACCGTGAGCTTGCGAAACACCGAGGCTTCCTGCGGCAGGTACGATAACCCCAGGCGCGCCCGGCGGTGGATCGGCAGGTGGGTCATGTCCACGCTGTCGACGACGATCCGTCCGTCATCGGCGCTGACCAGGCCGACGATCATGTAAAAGCAAGTGGTCTTGCCCGCGCCGTTCGGACCGAGCAGGCCCACCACTTCGCCGCTTTCCAGATCGAGCGAAACGTCGTGGACTACCGTGCGCTTCTTATAGCGCTTCTTCAGATTCTCGACGTGCAGACGGCTCACAGCGGTTCGTGGTTCGATGGTGCAACGGTGCGCGTGCCTGGGCTCGGTTCAGCGCGGCACGGCGCATGTCAACGTGGATTGGGCAGCGCGGTGCTCGGCTGCAGTTCGACCCCCGGGGCGGCCGGCTCGGGCGCCGCGGGTTTGGGCTTGGGCTGCAGTATGGCCCGGACGCGCCCGGCCTCGCCGCCGCCGGGGCTCTCCTTGGAGTGCTGCACCTGGAAGAACTCGGTCTTCTGGTCGTACGAGATGTAGTTGCCGCGGACTTCGTCCTTGTCGCGCCACAGCCGCGCGCGATTGAACAGTTCCACCTTTTCCAGCTTGCCGTCGTACTCGATGCGATCGGCTTCGCCGTCGATCCACTCCTCGACGCCATCGCGCTTTTCGCGGAACGTGGCCGGCTTGCCCACTGCCACTCCGTACTTGGCGCCGTCCTTGTCCTGGCGGATGGTCAGCCGGTCGGCGCGCAGCGTGAACGAGCCCTGCACCAGGACCACGCGGCCTTCGAACACCGCGACCTGCTTGGCATCGTCTGCCGTCATGCGATCAGCCTCGACGTTGATCGGCTTGCCGCGATCGGCCTTTTCGGCGAAGGCGGGCAGGGCGCAACTGCACGCTACCACCGTCAGCAGCGTGCGAACGCTACGAAAGGTCGAGGCATTCATCGTTTCTGCGGGGGATAGGTTCCCTGCACGCGGCTGTGCAGTTCGAATTCGCGTGTCTTGCCGTTGACGAACATGCCGATGCCGCGCAGCACTGACTCGCCCTCGGTGATCGTGACGGCCTCGTTGGTCCGGGCGATCTCGTTCTTCGGATCGATCTCGAGCGAGCTCGTCGTCATCTGCAGCTCCGGTCGACCTTTTTCGCCCTCGCGCGTGACCACCACGTTGCCCTCGACGCGGACAATCTCTCCGTCCTTGCTTACCGATCCCTTGTCACCGACGACTCGCAATGCCGGCCGGTCCTCCGAGTGCTGCTGATAGCGAGGCTGCTCGAGCAGCGTCGACTGATCATCGGGGAAATGTAGCATCTTCGGCGCAGTCAACGCCGTTTCAGGTTTGCCGCGAGGGCTCATGCGTGTGAGCGTGAACTCCTCGACGATGAAATCGGGTTCGTGGCGGGTTGCGTCCTTGCGCGGAACCGGCGACAGCTGCACCAGCCGTTCGAGCCACAGCGTTGCGAGCGCCAATCCGAGCACCAGCAGCACCGGGAACAACTGGCTGAGCCGCGATCTCATGGCAGGTAGCGCCGCAACGCCTGGGTGAGCGTGCCTTGCGCGTTCATCACGAACTCGCATAACTCGCGCACCGCGCCGCGTCCCCCGGCCTGCTGCGTTACGAAGTGCACGTGCTCGCGCACGAAGGCCGGCGCATTGGGCACGCTCGCGGCGAACCGCACGCTGCGCAGCAGCGGCAGATCGAGCACGTCGTCACCAATGAATCCGCACGCCTCGAGCCGGATGCCCAGTTGCGCCGCCAAGCGCCCGAACGCCTCGCGCTTGCCTTCGATGCCTTGCAACACGTGCTCGATGCCCAGGCTGCGCGCGCGCCGATCGACCGCGTTGGAGCGCCGTGCCGATACGACCGCCACCGTGACACCGGACTCGGCAAGCATCTTGATGCCGTGACCGTCGAGCACGTTGAACGCCTTGATCTCCTCGCCCGATTCCAGAAAGTACAGTGTGCCGTCGGTCATCACGCCGTCGACGTCGAAGCCCATCAGACGCACGTCACGCGCGCGCGCCTCGGCTGGGTGAGGATCGCCGTTGCTCATCAGCGTCAATACAGTTTGGCGCGAAGCAGGTCGTGCATGTTGAGCGCACCGACGAGCCGGGCGCTGCTGTCCACGACCAGCAGTTCGGTGATGCGGAACTCCTCCATCAACTGCACGGCGTTCACGGCCAGGGCCTGCTCGGCGATGGTCCGTGGTGTGCGCGTCATGACCTGCTCGATCGGCGTCACGCGGAAATCGACGCCACGCTCGATCGCACGCCGCAGATCTCCGTCGGTGAACACGCCTTGCAATGCTCCCGCGTCGTCGACCACTGCGGTCATGCCCATGCCTTTGCGCGAGATCTCGAGCATCGCATCGAGCAGCTTGGTTTGGCCGGGCACGCGCGGGATGGCGTCGCCCGAGCGCATCACGTCGGCAACCCGTACCAGCAGGCGCCGCCCCAGAGATCCGCCCGGATGTGAGCGCGCGAAGTCGTCAGCGGTGAATCCGCGTGCATCGAGCAGCACCAGCGCGAGCGCATCGCCCAACGCCAGGGTTGCCGTGGTGCTCGCCGTGGGTGCGAGATTGAGCGGGCAGGCTTCCTTCTCGACGTAGGCATCCAGGCACACGTCGGCCTGGCGTCCGAGGGTCGAGTCGGCGTTCCCGGTCATGGCGATGAGCTTGATGCCGAGCCGCTTGAGCACCGGGACGATGCGGGTGAGCTCCTCGCTTTCGCCGGCGTAGGAGATCGCGATGAACACATCGTCGCCGGTGATCATGCCCAGATCGCCGTGACCCGCTTCGGCAGGATGCACGAACAAGGCGGGCGTTCCGGTGCTGGCGAGCGTCGATGCGATCTTGCGGGCGATGTGTCCGGACTTGCCGATGCCGCTCACCGCGACGCGGCCGGTGCAGCCCAGAATCAGGTTGGCCGCGGCGGTGAACGATTCGCCCAGTCGCGACGCCAGGGCGCGTACTGCTGCGGCCTCGACTTCGAGCACTTCGCGCGCCAGCGCAAGCGAAGGAGTGCGGCGCACGTCTGCTTGATTCGATGGGGAACTTACCGCGATCATGCGAGGCAGTATAACAAAGCGGTTTGCGCACTTTTTCGCCACGAAGTTGCGCTCAATCGAGGCAGTGATCGTCGCATGGATGCCTTCGGACTCGTCGTTGCGTTGCTTGCGCTGAGCGTGATCGGGCTGATCGCGTTCAGGTGGCTGCGCCTGCCCGCGCTGACGGTCTATCTGATCATCGGTGTGCTGGTCGGTTCCAATGGGTTGGGGTTGGTGGCCAACAGCACGCAGATCTCGCACCTTGCCGAGTTCGGGACGGTGTTCCTGCTGTTCTCGATCGGCCTGGAATTCAGTCTGCCGCGGCTGGTGCAAATGCGCGGCCTGGTGCTCGGACTGGGCGGATTGCAGTTTGGTCTGACCGCGATCGCGATCGGGCTGACATTCAAGCTGCTCACCGAGGCGAGCTGGCAGATCGCGGCCGTGATCGGGGCGATGATCGCGATGTCCTCCACGGCAATCGTCATGCGGCTGCTCGCCGATCGGCGCGAGCTGGAAACCGCCTATGGGCGGCAGGCGTTCGGCGTGCTGCTGTTCCAGGATCTTGCCGTGGTTCCGCTGCTCATCCTGATTCCGGCGATCGCCGGGTCCTCCGATCAACTTGGCGCAACCCTCGGATGGGCGCTCGCCAAGGCAGCGCTGGTGCTGGCGGTCATCCTGCTGGTGGGTCAGAAGCTGATGCGCACCTGGTTCCACTTCGTCGCTGCACGGCAATCCAACGAGCTGTTCATCGTCAATGTCCTGCTGGTCACGCTGGGAGCGGCCTGGCTGACCCACTGGGCCGGGTTGACGCTCGCGTTGGGCGCGTTCGTTGCGGGCGTGCTGATCTCCGAGACCGAATATCGCCACCAGGTCGAGGAGGACATCCGGCCATTTCGCGAAGTGTTTCTCGGCCTGTTCTTTCTCACCGTGGGTACGCAGCTGGACCTGTCGATCGTGGTGAGCGAAGCGGCATTGCTGGTGCTGCTGGTGCTGGGGCAGCTGCTTATCAAGATCGCCATCGTCTGGGGATTGTCGCGCTGGTTTGCCGGCGACTCGGGTGTGGCGGTTCGAACGGCATTGGCATTGGCCCCCGGCGGTGAGTTCAGCCTGATCCTGGCGACGGTGGCGGTGTCGAGCAATCTGGCCGCGCCTGAGTTGCTGCAACCGGTCGTCGCCAGCGTGCTTCTCACGATGCTGGTGGGCCCGCTGCTGGTACAGCACAGCGATCGGATCGCGCTGCGGCTGGTTCGTTCGGAGTGGATGAATCGCTCGCTCGCGCTGCATCAGCTCGCGATCCGCTCATTCGGTGTCGAGCAGCACATCGTGCTGTGCGGCTACGGGCGCACGGGTCAAGCCATCGCGCGATTTCTCGATCAGCTCGGCGTTCGCTACGTCGCGTTGGACATGGATCCGATGCGCATCCGCGAGGCCGGCGCGGCGGGTGATCCGGTCGTCTTCGGCGATGCGTCGCGTCGCGAAATACTGGTTGCAGCCGGGCTGTCGCGTGCCGCGGCAGTGGTGGTCACGTTCGCCGATCCGACGATGGCGCTGAAGATCGTCGCTCACGCGCGGGCAGCCCGGCCCGACGTACCGGTGATCGTGCGCACCATGGACGATGCGTATCTCGATCAGTTGAAGGCCGCCGGTGCCACCGAGGTCGTGCCTGATACGTTCGAGTCGAGCCTGATGCTGGCTTCGCACGCGCTGGTGATGGTCGGGGTGCCGGTGCGCAAGGTATTGCACCAGCTGCGCGTGATTCGCGATGGGCGCTACGAATCCCTGCGCGGGTTCTTTCACGGGGAAAGCGACGATACGTCATTGCTGGACGAGGCCGATCATCCGCACCTGCACGCCGTGACGCTGAGCGATGGTTCATTTGCCATCGGCAAGTCGATCGCCGAACTCGATGTCGAGCGTTGCCGCGCGAAGGTGACGTCGGTGCGCCGGACTGGTCAGCGTATCGACGTACCACAGCGCGGGCTGAGGCTCGAGGCGGGCGATGTGGTGGTTCTGATGGGTGATGCCGAGGCGGTCGCTGCGGGCGAGCTATGCCTCATTCAGGGTGTGCACTAGCGCGAATTCTGTGCACCAGGGCGAATTCTTGAACGGTGAGTCGGAGTGTCTGCGCTTAACTCCACTGCAGCGCGCGACACATCACGAATTGACCGTTGCCCGTCTCGACGTAGTTCGTCAGCGAACCGTCGGTGACCGCCAGTGGCGGGTTGACCGTTCCGTCGTTTGGTTGGAGCAGTCCGCGCACCATGCCGCCATTGGGACGTTGATCGTCGAGCTGGCCATCGATCGCGACAGCGATTCGCTCCGGAACATTGCTCACGCACGCGATGAGGCCGGTAAAGAAGCCGACCGCAGCCAACCCGGGCTCGCCGGTTTGGACTCCCATCACGCCCCCGCTTGGCATGGTCGGTTGCGAGGCGGCGCCGGGCCCTGAGAGAGGGCCGCTTGCAAATCCGGCGATGCGAAGGTGCCACCAGAAATTGAGCGACTCACCGTTGCCATTGACCACGTTGAGCGTCGTTGCAGGATCTCCTGGCGGGGCGGTGTCGTGATATTTGCCGCCGATGACGCCATCACCGTTACCGCCCTTGGCGCCGAAGACGCTCCAGCGTCCCAGGGCGCCGCCGGCATTGGGATCATCACCTGGCCAATATCGATAACGATCGAAATACGCCAGCGCCGCTGAGTTGACGCCGTGCAGATCGTTGACGATGGCCTTGGCGCGCGCGTTGCCCACGAGCTCTTGACCCTTGAGGACGCCGGATACGAGAAATCCGGCGAGCAGCAGGACGACCGTCGTCTCGAGCAGCGTGAAGCCGGAGGAAGCGTTGATCAGTTTTCGGCGAGGAGTATTCATCGGTGCGTTCTTGTAACCCCGCACGATGATCCGCTAACGCGATCCTCCACCAGGATGAACTGGATCACGCACCAAATGAAAAAGCCCGCCGAAGCGGGCTTTTTCCGAGGAGCGGTCTGGTTAGATGCTCTTGCAGAGCACGTACTGGTTGTTGCCGGTTTCCTGGTAGTTGGGGCCGGTCGGAGCGCCGGTCGCAGCTTGGTTCGCGGTCGTTTGCAGTAGCGCGCGCAGGCTGCCTGTTGTCGAAGCTTGATCGTCGATCTGCGTGTCCACTGCAGAGGCGATCTTGTCGGGTACGTTCGCCGAGCAGATCGACAGACCTGTCATATTCAGCGGGCTATTCTGTACACCAACGATGCCACCGACGGCGTTCGACGGGTTGGTAGCGGCTGGAAGGTTTGCCGTCGGGCCGGGCACAAAACCCGCCGCGCGCAAGTGAAACCAGAAGCGATTGGCTTCGTTGGTGTTCGGTGGGTCGTTGTAGAGGCCCGCCACCACGCCGTTGCCGTCGCCGGCGGTCATGCCAGGAAAGTTCGCAATGGGCCACCGCGCGATTGCTTGTTGATCGTCACCAGGAATCGCCTTGTAGCGATCCTGATAGGAAAAGTACGCGGCAGTCACGCCGTTGAAGTCGTTCACGACGTTCTTGATCCGTGCCTGCGTGATCATTTCCTGACCCTTCAGGATGCCGCCCAGGAGCAGCCCGATGATGACCAGCACGATCGCGATTTCTACGAGGGTGAAGCCGGCCTGCTGCCGACGGATTCTTGGGGTCATGCCAATTCTCCTCTCCGATTTTTCCCGCACGGATCGCCGTGAGGGAATTCCTATTCTGCAAAATCGATGCCAGCCCAGACTGTCGAAGATTGAGTGGTTCACGTGTCAAATCGCACGAATTCTGACGAGAACAAAGCACGAAACGTCGACAACCGGACATGAGCGCGCACTTACTTTTCTCCGCGCTGCACCCTCGTCTCGAGTTCCTCGAGCCGACGCTTCAATAGCTCGAGGTCGCGCGCGTCCTTCACCTGTCCGCTGGCGATCAGGCCCCCCAGCATGATCCGCGCGGTTTCCAGTTCGTTCATGTCCTCGAGAATAAACACCTCCATCTGCTTCACCCAGAGAGGGACATCGGGGCTCTTGGTATTGCGCTGGAGCGCTACTGCATAGCGTCGCGCCAGTTCGAGGTCCTTCAGCCGGTGCTTCGCGATCACCACTGCGTGCGCCATCCACTGCCAACGATGCTCAGGATCGAGCAGGTACTGCCGGTGAATGAACTCGAGCATGCGTCTTTGCTTGGCGGTGTCCGGTACCTCGGCGTACAGCCGGCTCGCCGAAAGAAGGGGGTACTGGGCACGCGGGTCCAAGGCGACGATACGCTCGAGCCAGCTTTCCAGCCTCGCATAGTCGAGGTCGCGATACGGTACGGGATTGCCCGCTTGAAAGTCGAACGCCTGCAGCCACAGCATCAGTGCCCGCGCCAGCGCGCTCGATTCCCCAAGCGCGACGACATTGAGCCCTGCCAACGGCGGCGGGGTGGGCAGGTCTTCGGCGCGCGCCTGCGGCGGCCCGGACCGCGAAGCGAACCCCAACTGCACTGCGGTCGCTGCCACCAGGATGGTCAGGATCGTTTTTGGCACCGCACTGATTGAGCGTTCCGTCATCGCGTGTCGCTAGAAGTTCTGCCGATAGAAGTCGAACAACGCCGCGGCACCGAGCAATGCGACGTAGATGACCGACTGCGTGACGATAGGTCCGAGAACGCTCGCGCCAATCGCCGCATCGACAAGCCAGCCCGCCTGCGTGAATGTGGCCAGACCGGGCATAAGATGCGAGAGCACCTGCACCAGCCCGGTCATCAGCCGGTCACTCCACGCGGTGTGATTGACCAATGGGCCGACCAGGATCTGGATGCCCTCCATCATGCGGGCGAGCACATAGAACGCGCTCGCGGCAGCGAACGCCGCGACGAACTGTGTGAGCGTCAGCGAGCAGAACAGGCTTAACGTCGCAACGATGCTGAGCTCGAACGCCAGCGAGACTGTCCACAGCAACGCCCGCTCTGGGTAGACGAACAAAGCAAGCGGCAGCCCGATCAGCGCTGCCAGCAACGCGCCGACGCACATGAATCCGCCGAGCTTTCCGACGAGGTAGCGCCATCGCGGAATGGCCTGAGCGATCACCAGCGACACCAGTTGATCGTGCAGCTCGCGTGTCGTGCTCGAGACCACGAAGGCGATGAGCAGGAATACCGCGCTCAGCCGCAGCAGGGCAGCGACAATCGTGACGCGTAGCTCGTTGCTCTCGGTGATGGCCAGTTCGCCCAGAAAGAAAGCCCCGCCCAGTCCGAGCAGCACCGTGATCAGTGCAATGACGAACAGCCGGCCGCGCAATGCCTCGATGAACGTACAGCGGATGGTGGCGGCAACGAAGCTCATGTGAATGGCCCGGAGCGATAGATCGGCTCGATTGAAGACGGCTGAGGGGCCATCGTCAAGTACGTCAAGCACCTCAAGTACGATATGGTCGTCGGGTACGCGTCTTAACCGATAGGTGCCTTAACGCAGCTTGGTGCCGCAGAACAACCTCAATCCCGGCCCCGACGCAGCACCGAGATCTTGCATCCCCGCCAAACCGCATCCTGTGACCAGCCTCCTTACCGTTACCGACCAATTCTCCGCGCGATACGGCAAGCAATTATCGGTGCTCATGCTCGTGCTGCTGCATCTGGCGGCGATGCGCGGCGGGGCCGATCCGTGGGCGCGCGGATTCATGCTCGCCCACTTCGGCATGTTCATCCTCTGGCAGCCGTTCCTCCAGGGCAATCTGCGCCTCGGATTCAGCGCTGCGGCAGCGATCTTCGGCGCGGCGGCGCTCATCCTGCTGGGACTGAACTGGTGGTTGCTGGCGCTGTGGGTGGCCATGCTCGCGGGCATTGTCGGCGGCAAAGTGTTCGTGTTTCAGCAGCGCTGGATCCGCACGTTCTACCTGCTGGTCCTGGCCTATCTCGTCGCCCTGTTGCTGCTTTGGATCGTGCCGCGCGGGCTGTCGAGCACGTTTCTGGAGCCGATTCTGCAGCCGATGGCGATGTGGGGGCTGCCGGCGCTGTTTGTGGTGATGCTCGCCTTGCGGATCGAATCGTCCGAGGCCGAACCGCAAATCGTCGACCTGTTCTATTCGATGTTGATCTTCTTGCTGCTCGTCGGACTGGTGCTGGGCAGCTTCGCGTTCATGACGATCGGCCAGATCAATTACGGTCTGTCGGTAAGCTATTCGGTGCTCACGCTCGGGGCCATGCTCATGGCGCTTGGGCTGCTCTGGAATCCGCGTGCAGGGTTCGCTGGCTTGTCGGTCTTCTTCTCCCGCTACCTCTTGTCGGTAGGTCTGCCGCTCGAGCAGTGGCTGCATTTCCTGGCTGAGCTGTCGCGATCGGAAAATCAGCCGCAACAGTTTCTGCGCAAAGCCGCACAGGGTTTGTCGAAGCTGCAATGGGTATCCGGTGGGGTGTGGCACACGCCAGATGAGTCCGGCGAGTTCGGCCAGAAGACGGAGCACTCCATCGATTTCCGATCCGCGGATTTCGAACTGCGGATCTTCAGCCGCTGGCGGCCCAGTCCCGCGCTGGCCTGGCATTTCAACGTGCTCGGGCATCTGCTGGCGCAGTTCTACATCGCGAAACAACGCGAAGTGAAATTGCGCGAGCAGTCGTACGTCCAGGCAGTGCACGAAACCGGCGCCCGACTCACGCACGACGTCAAGAATCTTCTCCAGTCGCTGAACGTGTTGTGCTCAGCTGCCGAGCAGGAGAATTCCGACAGTGCCGCGTTCCATGCCATGGTGCGCCGACACTTGCCCGCCGTCACGCAGCGGCTGCAGCGCACGATGGAGAAACTGCAACGGCCAACGCTCGAGACCGGACGCTTCATGCGCCCCGATGTCTGGTGGGAGCAGGTGCAGCGAACGTTCCAGCATCCGGCTGTGCGTTTCGAAGCGAACATCGAGTCCACGACAGCACTGCTTCCGCGCGACCTGTTCGAAAGCGCCGCGGACAATCTGATCAACAACGCGCTTGAGAAGCGACGGATCGATTCCAGCGTGCAGGTCGTGGTGCGACTGGAGTGCGGCTCGACAATGCGATTCAGCGTGACCGACACCGGCAAGCCGGTTCGTCCTGAGATCGCTCGGGGCCTGTTCCTTGGGCCGGTGCCGTCGGACACCGGCTACGGGATAGCGCTGTACCAGATCTATCGGCAGGCAGAGGCGCACGGCTTCGGCCTGCAGCTCACCGCCAACGAACCGGGAAACGTCTGTTTCGAGCTCGCGCCGCGCGACGGATAGCGGTTCGAAGCGTTTCCCGGGGGTAGCCAGTGCGGATCATGGTGGCGTGGGTGCGGCGCCCGCGCGCAGGACTTTCTCGCCCTGGATCTGCGTTGCTCGCTTGAGCTCTACGCTGCCGCTTGAGTTTTCTTGTCCATGGGGCCTGGATCGCGCAGCCGGTAGATCACCGTGTCGCCCTTGCCTTTCAGATAGACCGTCTGTGGCGGATCGAAATCGAATCGCTCGCGCAATCGTCGATAGGTGGTCAGATCGACCTGAATGTTGCCCGGCCCGCCCTCGGCGGTAATGCGACTGGCGATGTTCACCGTGTCGCCCCACAAGTCGTAGATGAATTTCTTCTTACCCACGACGCCGGCCACGACCGGGCCGGTGCCGATGCCCATGCGCAACTGGAGCTGGCGACCGTCCACGGTCAGATTCTTCGCTGCGAAATCGCGCATCTCGATCGCCATGCCGGCGATTGACTCGGTGTAGTTGCGTTCAGGGTCGTCGTTCAACCCGCCCGCGACCATGTAGGCGTCGCCAATCGTCTTGATCTTTTCCAGGCCGTGCTTCTCGGCGAGCGCATCGAACGTCGAGAACACGCGATTGAGCATGGCGAAGATCTGTTGGGGCGACATGCCTTCGGCGATCGTCGTGAAGTTCACGATGTCGGCGAACATGACCGTCACATCAGCAAAGCCATCGGCGATCGTGCCTTGATCCTGCTTGAGCCGTTCAGCGACGGCGCCGGGCAGGATGTTCAGCAGCAGTCGCTCGGACCGTTCCTGTTCGGTTTGCAGGTCCTTGTGGGCCCGCTCCAGCGCCCCTTTCGTCCGTTGCGTCTCGGTCGCGGAGTAGCGCAGCATGAAGTACACGATCGAGCCCATCAGCGCGAAGTTCAGGCCGAAGAACACGACGCTCGCCTGCGGCGGGATCACCGGACCCTTGGTGATGGCGTTGGCGAGGTGATAGTCGAACACCGACGACATCGCGATCATCACGATGTAGGCGATGAACCAGGGGATGGAATCGCGCGGACCGCACAACAGGATCGCGCTGATCGGCGCGAGCAGACCCCATAGCACCACGCCGCTCGCCGAGATGAAGTTGCCGAGCGACCACTGCAGCACGAACGGGAAGAACAGAAACAGCGCGAGCTGCAACGCGCGAAACACTTCGAAATTCAGCGTGACCAGGTAGACGAGCAGTACCAGCACAGTGGCCACCTGGTACCAGAACGTGATCGTGGTCGAGATCTGCAGACCCATGAACCAGTAGAGCGCGAGCCACATGACCGGCACGATGGTCATGAGCCCCATCGCGAACATCAGGAGCTGTTTCTTCAATCGCAAGTCCGGCGAATCGCCCGGTTGGGCGCCCGCCGTTCTCAAACGATTCACGTACTCGGATAACGCTGCCATGCCTGCGATTTCTCGGGCGGTACGGATGCAAGCGGCCCGAATGGAATGTGTAGGGTCTGGGTCGCCTGCGCGGCGACCCTGCGATCCGCCAGGGAATTATCCGTCAAGATCTCGACGTTGCCGGGAACTACTTCACGCGCCAAGCCCGAAAAATCTCACACTCCAGCCGTCCTTCGCTAGTGGGCCATGGGCTATTGATGACCGGCTCGCACCATCGCCGTGGTGATCTGCGCGCGCGACAGCCATCCCAACAGGTCGTCGTGTGCGCAATCGGTGCGACTGCTGGTGTCGCGGCAGTTGGCCAGGCTCCGGTCCGCAGGGACGGCATAGAACGTGACTGATCTCGGGTCGGCGTTGTTCGCTTCATATCGACCACCAGTGCCAGTGCGCTGCTGGCCCGAGTTCGAGTACGCGAACCGCCCGTTCGATCCGTGCGATACGACGATTGCCGCGAGTCCATGGGCGATGAGTTCCGTTCCAGAGCTGCCCGTGCCGCGATCCTCCCTGACGACGAGGGAGTTGGTGGACGCGCTGTGCCCAGGGCTCGCTTGCGCGAGCCGAAGGCAGTCGGTGACATCCGAAAGCGGCTTCGCGCCACACTGGTCGGCGCCATCAGCGAAGTCGGCGGCCACGCGATAGGTGAGCCGCGACCCCCACGCATCGAGTTCGGGCAAGCCCAGCGTCGTCCATGGCAGTACGCCGAAGTAGCCGAACTCGCACGCACCGTCGCGGCGAGCGCCTTCCTGTCCGGCGCGTGGGTGCGTACTGGGCAGCCGCGGATCGGCCGGACACGGCAACCGGCGGTGAATCTGTGCGTAGCCGACCAGGGCCTGGCGCGCATCGTCGATGGCCACATGCGCGGAACGTTCCTGATTTGCAGTCATGCGCATCGAGCTGAGTCCAACGACGCCGCCAAGCACGGTGCTGCCGATCAACATTGCGATGCTCACGTCCACCAAAGCAAATCCGAGCTGGCGCGCGATCATTTGCAGCCCCCGTTTGTTTGCGCGCAAAGCACGATCACCGAGTCGTTGAACGAAGTCGAGGCAACGCCATCGCGGAAGATGCCATCCCCCGGCGTTGCGTTTTCTCCTTCCAGGTACGACGTGAGGGCGTGTGGTTGAGCGCGCTGCCGGTTCGAATCGGGACGACCCATGAACACCAGGCGTGCGGCCGATTGCGTCTGCTTGCCGTCACGATCCTGGAGCGACAGACCGGGATCACGCCCCGCTTGGCATCCGCTCCGCGCTCCGCCGCGCAGGGAAACCGTAGACACTGCGGAGTAGCGCGCGCGATGCCATTCATTGCTAGCGCACCACGAGTGGGGTGCAGCGACGGCGATGCTCGGATTGGTCAGCACCTCGATCGGCCGCGGCGCGCGCAGCGTGATCCGGGTGCGACCCCCTGCGCCAGGCAGCGTGGCGCTGGCGGTGATTTGCGCGTTCCCTCCGACATCGACCGGATTGTTCAGCACTTGCCGACCAATCAGCAGGCTCGGCCCGAAGTCCTCATCCGCGGCACTGACAGGTCGCACGAGCGCGCGCCCGACATTGCGGGCGACGGCGGTGATTCGGATCGAACTGGCGCCGGCATGCGTGACGTCGCAACGGATTTCTTGACCGATGCTGGCCCCGCAGTCGACATTCGAGATGCCAGGGTCGCGATCGATCCGGATCGAACTCACGTCCCAATTCACCCAGCGGGAATCGCGTGTGACAGGGAGCAGACCTTCACGCGGATCGAGGCGAGCACTGTCCTGGTAGTTCGACTGGCTTGGCGCGCTGAATGGAACAGCGTAGGGAAGGGCCTGCCACGCGTCGAACACCTGTTGGCGCAGCAGCGGTGCGATCTCCCGGCGAATGCGGGTCGCGACAATGCGATCGACCACGCTGAACAGTTCCGCCTGCGAAAGCCCCATGATCACGTCATTGAACGTCGCGCTCGTGGAGCCTGTCTCGAAGGCGGTCCCGCCCACACGCGCGTTTTCGCCGTCGAGCCATGAATCGATGCGGGTGGCGTGGGCACCGGCGCGCTCCTGTCCAGCTAGGGGCACACCCGGCGCGATCACCACGGCGACGAGATCGGCTGCAACCTGCTCCTTCCCGCCAGCAGTGCTTCGCACGAGACTGAGCTCGCCGGGCGTGAGGCTGTTGATGGCCACGTTGGGGTCGTTCCGAAATCCTGCGGCGACGCCGTACCAGAGGCGATTGCCTGACGCGTCGCGCAGATCACCGGTCTTGAGGGTCTGCCACGGATACCAGCCGGTGCGCTGTTCAGGGCGATCGCAGTTCAACTCGGCCTCGCCGTCGCCATTGCGATCCGGGCAGGGCAGGCCACCCGGGCGATTGGCGTTTTCGGCGGCGAAGGCGATGAGCGCAGCCTTGGCCTGATTCAGGACATCGATCGAGCGTGATTCGCGCATATGCGGGGCCGAACTTGCCGCCAGATTGAGTCGGGTGGCCACCGAGTAAAGCGACGTGACGATCAGCATCGTCAGCACAGCGATTGCAGCGAAGCCGCGTTGACCCCGACGAACGCGGCGTAGACCCACTACCCCCCTTGAAGCCATGTTGTTACCCCCGTTTAGTGTTCGTGCCGGGCTGTCGCCGCGGCCTTCTATTGCTTCTCCTGCGCCGACACCGTGCGTGTCGATGACTGGAGAAGTACGGGGGATTGTAGGAACGCGCTTGCAGCGCGCGTTAGACCCAACGCACTAGCTTGATGGACGAGCGTTGTTGGACGTGTGGACCGCGCGCTCGAGGCTCGCGCCGCTAGGGCAGGCGGCCAGCGGTGACCATGCGATTGACGAGTCGGCCCATGTCGATCCCGAGCACCAGATCGTCGAACTCGCACATTGGGCTGCCGCCGGCGTTGTCGTTGCAGCCGGCAATGGCGGGCCACACGTCGCGAGTGATGAAGTTCGCCGTGGCGATCCCTGGGTTATTGGTGTTCTCGTCGAACGCGTTGGCGACTGGGTTGGCAGGCATCGCGGCACCTGTCGGCAACGATGCGTTGTAGCCGTTTGGACCGTGCGAGATGATTACCGCTGCGACAGTGGTGGCGGGTACTCCACCCACTGGGCCCGCAGCCGCACGTGTCCGAAAGGTCACGTTCCCAGGGTGCGTGACGCAGAAACTTGAGCCGCTTCCGGCGGGGATGGTGGAGGGACACCACCCGTTATCCGCGTAGGCGGTCGTCACGGCGTATGTGATCCGACGGCCCCATCCGTCGGTTTCCGGCACGCCCAGCGTGATCCAGGGGACGACGCCGATACTGATCCCCGCGCCGCCGACAGGCCCCAACCCGGGGTTGCTGGTCGCGCACCACAAATTGAACGGGGCGACGGGTACTGGAATTGGGCCAGTCGGCGCAGCGGGCGGGCCAGCAGCCACTGTCGCTTCGACGCCCGCACCAGCCGCTGTGGTCGCGAGTGCCGGATTCGCCGGGCAGGGCAATCGACCGTTGATGACGGCGAATCCAATGATTGCTTCACGGACTGACTCCAGCATCTTCTGCGTGTCGCGACCTCGCGAGGCCTCGATCTGACGCCATAACGGCATGATGAGTCCGCCGATCAGGAAGGAGAGAATCAGCAGCGCAACCGTCAGCTCGGTAAGCGTAAAAGCGCGTTGTCGTGCCTTTCGGATCGCGGTTCGCCGGGGAGATTCGAGGCGCGTCATGGATGGGCCGATACGGCGCGATCATTGAATGTTGGCCGGGCGGGCCCGGTGACGAACTGCAAGTGGTTTCCTCCGAGCGGCCGATTGACGAGTTCGAGGTAGTTGGCAGGATTGTTGTCTGGGGTGCCAAGCGTGACGAGACTGCGACCCATCAGCACCATCACCCCGTCCATGTTGTTCTGTATAGCGGATGTTCCGCTGGCCATGTCCTGCATTGTGATCTGCAGGCAGCCCAGACTTGCGCAAGGCGTAGCCCAGTTGAGTCCGAAAGCCCGCGGCGCCACAGCATAATAGACATTGCGATGCCACTGGTTGCGCGTGAACCAAGCGGTGAGTGCGCCGAAAGCAAGCGTCGGATCCGTAAGTGCGGGATCCAGTCGAGGCCGTGTGAGGACGAACGTAGCCGGACTACCGAGAATCGAGAGTTGCACATCTACTTGTGCATCGACATTCATCGGACCGAATGTTCCGTGCTGTACGGGGCCCACTGCACCAACGTTTGTGAGTGGTGGTAGTGGTGATGGTGGTAGTGGGTCGACAATGGAAGCGGGGGTGTACGGGAGAACGAAAGCCCTGCCGACATTGCGAACCAGCGCACCGATCGTGACATTGACTGGATACGGACCGGCACCAAGATTGACCGAGCAGTTGTAAACACCAGAACCTTCCACCGTGCAGGTGATGGTCGAGCCGAATGGCGCACCAGCGATAAATGAAGCACTGCCTGGCACCCAGAACACTTGCGCCGCCGCGCCATGGGCAGGCATGAGTCCTTCCATCGGCGATGGCAACGCGGCGCCGGTCCCGTCGAAGTTCGCCGTTCGCGGGTCGGAAAACGCCACCGGATATGGCAACCCTTGCCAGCGCGGCGAGTTGGCCGTGGTGGGATCGTACGAGGCGATGATCGCCGGCCGCACCGTTGTTCGCAGACGCTCGGAGACGACCGGGATGACCGCATCCATCAACTCGGTCTGTGAGATGGGAAGTATGGTGTCGTTGAAAGCCGGATTCACGGTTGACGGTGCCGTATCGAACAGCACGCCCGGGGCGGCGTTGCGCGCTTCGAGGTAGTGCGCGAGCAGATTGATATTTCCCCCGCTACGGTTCTGACCGGGCAAGGCTGCGCGCGGTGCGATGATTACGGCAGCCAGATTGGTTGCTATTTGTCCGGCACCGGGGCACGCTCCGCCGCCGTTGAGGCAGAGGGTCAGCGTGCCCTGCGTGAATGCATTGACCGCGAACGGACCCGGATGAGTCGTCTGATGGCGGAAATTGGCGGAGACCGCGTACCACAACCGCTCGCCACTGTCGTCGCGCAGATCTGGCGCGTTGAGCGTGCGCCAGGGGAATCGCCCGGTTTGCAGGTTGGCAGCGTCGCACGGCCCGTCTGCCCAGCCGTCGTTGTTACGATCGGGGCATGGGAGCGCACCCGGACGATCAGGGCATGGAGGACCGGCCGCATCGACAGGTGTGCACGGGGTCGTGTTTCTGTTGCCTGGGTTTTGCGGATGATTGGCCGCCCAGGCCAACAGCGCGTTTCGCGCTTCCTGGAAGACGGCAGCGTTCCTGAGATCACGCTCGGCGATCGCGGCGGAGTCTACTGTCCCGAGCTGGCTCACGAGCGAAGCGAGGAAGCCCATGATCAGCAAGACCAGGAAGACCGCGACCGCATAGCCGCGCTGACGCTTCATCGTCGATCAATCGCACTCGGAGGAGGAGCGCGGGATTCTACTGCCCTGGAGCTGCGATTTGCGCCTTGCCGCGCCGAGCGGGCGCTGGGCGGGGGACGAACTCGCGCCTGGTGTCAGCGTTTGCCGACGCTCACGGCTTTGTTGCCGACGGCGTCGCGCACGCCACCCCGCGCATCGAAGGTTTGCCCCACTTTGAGCGGCGCACGGCGCGCGCCTTCGCCGGTTGGAATCGCAATCTGACCATCGCCACCCGCACGGAAGCTGTCGTAGCGCGGCACGTTGTTGATCCACGTGGTGGACCGCCCGTTTGAGCTGACGATATGTCCGTTCAACGTGACCGGTGCCGGCGGCGGCGGTGGTTCGCCCTCTGCAACAGGCTGTGCTGGTGCAGCAGCAGGTTGCGGCGCCGGCTCGCGTGGCTTGTATGTTGCACCTCGACGGCCTTCCAGGGCACCACGTTCGGCGGGCGTGAAGAACAGCCTGCCGACGTCGGCTGCGGCCACGCGCGACGAGGCGAGAGCGGTTACGAGCATTACTGTTAGCAGAGCGAAGCGGTGCGTGGACATGAATCGCCTCTACAGATTGCTTGCGGTGCGATCACGAATCGTGATCAGGTCGAGCGTGCACTCGGCCCGCAGTTGGGGGCCATAGCCGACCTGCGGGGACTGCACCCGGTCGACGCGACACGAGCGCTCGTACACGTGTGGTGCAAGCCGGGTTCGCATATCGGCCAGCAGGCTGATCAGATCCCCCTCGTGGAGCATCGCGACTTCCAGCCGCATGGGACTAGACATGAAGTCGACATCGTTGTTTCCCCGCAATCCAAGATGCTCCGCGACCTTTCGTGGTTCGATTGCGTACTTGATGTCGTACAACCCACGATCCTTGTGGATCTCTTTGATGGTCTCGATCCAGTCGAGCCGGCGTTCCTCGCCCAGCACGCCCCTTTGCCGCAGTTTCTGATAGTCGGCCAGCCGCTCACGAACCTGTCGTTCCTCATCGGTCGCCTGCGACAGCCTCGACTGAACGCCCACGCGCTCACTGCGTGCGCGCATCAGCTCGGCATTGGCCTGCTTCAAGATGCCATCGGTGACCATCAGCACGGCGATCCCGGCGGCAACGAGCACCAGCGAAATCAGCCCTGGGACGAGCAGCGGCTTCAGTGTTTCGCGGCCTACGTTCATGAGCCGATCCTCCGTCCGAAAGTGATGACGAAACGCGGCGTCTCCGGGGGCCGGGTTTCGGACAGGTCGCCTGACAGGCTCGCCTCCGAACCGATGTCGAACGGCAAGCGTGTCGAGATCACCTCGACGCCGGGACGCTGACGCAGTCGATCGGCCATCTCATTGACCGCCGCGGCCAGCGCACGGTAATTGCTCGATGGAATCTGCGTGACGCGACCGTGGATCTCGACCAAGTCGTAGCGGACCTCCGGCGCAGCTGGGGCACCGGCTGAGGGCTGCTGCTGCGGCGCGGGCGGCTTGGTGTTATCGCGGTTACGATCGCGCGGATTGACCGCCGCCTCCCAACGCAACGATTCCACCTGCAGCAGCGGCGCGGCATCGAGCGCAGCCGACAGATCGACCAGCAGCGCCTGTGGGGTCTGCGTCTGCTTCAGCAGCCTGGAGTAGTTCTCGACGGTGAATTTCAGGTTTTCCGACGATGTCGGCACACGCGGGAAGCTCTTGGTGACCCGGGCGTAGTCTTCTGCCACTGCGCGGGCGCGCTGCTGCTCCTCGATCGTGCGGCTGCGTGCTTCCATGATGTTGAACCACTGAACGCCGGAGAGCAGCAGGCAAGCTGCACTCATCGCGCCACCACCGAAGAGCAACGCCATCCGGCCTTGCCAGCTCCGATAGCGTTCGCGAATGGGCTCGGTCGCGTACTGCTGCTTGGGCGTGGTTGTGGCCAGCAGGTGCAGATAGAGCGCTTCGGCCCCGGCATGCGCGGGGTAGTCGCGCAGACCGATGCGCTGCGCGGCCTCCCCGACTTCGACAATGTGGTACTTGAGCTGCGGCGTGTCCGATGCGGCCGCTGCCAGCAGTTGCTTACGGCCCGAGGGCGCAATCAACAACACGTCTACCGGAGGGCCTTCACGCGGCAGCATGCGGACCGCGGTGAGGTACTGGTGGATGCGAATCGTCTCGCCGGCGAATGCCGCGGCGACCCGTGCCGGCTGATCGGCATCGGCCGGCTCCAGCGGTCCGAGGCGGCTGAAGCGGACCTTGCGTTCCCACACCATCGACTGGCGCAGGCCGGCAGGTTGCAGGCTTACCAGCAGGCAGCGTTCCTTGATGCCATACCCGAGTCGATTGGCGAGCGCTGCGGCCACGAGGGCAACCGAGTAGACACCCACGACCGGCAGTTCACTGCGTTGCAGCACATCGAGCCAGGGCTGGAATAGCTGCGTGTTCGTGAACGAGCTGAGCAGCAATCGTTCGTCGCGACGCTGCGTCTTCTCGGTGCCAAGCGACAACGCAAGCGACAGGCTGGTGTCGCGATACCGCTGCGCCAGACGCCGCGCGATCAACTGCGATCGATCGCTACCGCGGACGTAAGGAATGACGTCGACATGGAAGTCCTCCTCCACGATGTCGGCCAGCACGTGCAGTAGGGTGTTGCGCGGCAATTCACGCAGATAGTTCGCGAACTGCTGGTGGCCGTCTTCGTCGTTGGCGAACGTTGGCCCAAGCATGAGCTGGCCGCGCCGCGAAACGTACGCGGTGGCGCGCCAGGAAGTCAGATAGATGAGGCGGCGATCGGGCATGCGGAGATCCTAGAGCTTCGGGCTCGTCAGAACTTGAGCTTCGAGATCGTGTCGTAGATCGGGCCAAGCACCGAGAGCATGACCCATAGCAGCAACAGGCCAAGCACCACGGTGAGGATCGGTTCGATCAGCGACTGCAGTTTGGCAATACTCTCGCGCACCTCGCGATTGTAGAAATAGCTCACGTTCATCAGCGCGGTATCGAGACTGCCGGTGTTCTCGCCGACCCGCAGCATGCGGATGACCAGCGAGGGGAACATATCGACCTCCTGGAAGGCGGCGGTTACCGTCTTGCCTTCGGCGATGTGCTGCCCGGCCTGGCGCAGGCCCTCCTGGATCACGCGATTGCCGGCCGTTTCCTCCGAAGATCGGATCGCATCGAGGATCGTGATACCCGACGAGTAGAGCAGCGCAAAGATGCTGGCAAAGCGCGACAGGATGATCTTGCGAAGCACGTTTCCGACTAGCGGCAGTCGCAACAGGAACGCATCGAAACGGTAGCGCGCGAGCGGATTGGTTCGCACGACATATGTGAGGCTGGTGCCTACTGCGATCGGCAGCAGAATCACCAGCCACCAGAAATTCACGAAGAATTCCGACACTGCGATGAGTATCCGCGTGTGCAGCGGGATCGTCTGACCGACGTTCTTGATGAAGCCGATCAGTTGCGGCACGAGCCACAGCATCAGGAAGAAGACGACGAACACGACCAGACTCAAGACGATCGCCGGATAGACGAGCGCGCGCTTGGTCTGCGACGTCAGTTCGTCTTCCCAGCGCAGCTTGTCGCCCAGGCTCCTCAGGACTTCGGGTAGCCGCCCGGTCTCCTCGCCCGCTTTGACCAGCGCGCGAAACACGCCATCGAACACGTTTGGGTACAGCGCGAGCGATTGCGAGAGATTCTGGCCGCCCTGAATTCCCTCGATCAGGCCCGAGATCACCTGCCGAAATTTGATGTTCTCGACGCTGTCGCGCAGATCGGTCAGGCTGTCGGTGAGCAACACGCCCGAGCGCGTCATCTGCTCCAGATGGAAGCAGAAATTGATCAGATCGACGCGCTTGACGCTGGTGCCTATCCCGATCGCGCTGCCGCGCGACGGACCGCCCACGATGAGGTCTAGCCCCATGCGCTTGAGTCGAAGCTCCAGATCGACGACGTTTACCGCCTCGATCTGTCCCATCGAGCGTTTGCCCTGCGCATCGACTGCCTTGTAGTTGAACAGCGCCATCGTTCGAGCCCAGTGATAACGCGACTGCTCGCTAGAGCCGGTCGCTCAGGTCGACAACCCGGAACAATTCGTCGAGCGATGTCGTCCCGTCGATTACTCGGCGCACGCCATCATCGGCCAGTGTTCGGAACCCTCGCGCCGTGGCCGCGCGTAACAACTCGCGAGAAGTGACGCCCTGCGCGAGCATTTCATCGAGCTCGGCATCGAATTTGAGGATCTCCATGATCGCCAGCCGGCCCTTGTAGCCCTGGTATTCACAGTGGTCGCAACCCACGCTGCGATAAATCACCGGGGGGCGGTCGGGCTTGACGTTGAGCACCTGGCAGTCCTGCGGCGTTGCCTGATAGGGCTGACGGCAGTGCTTGCACAGGCGGCGCACCAGCCGCTGCGCGATGATGCCGATGATGTTTCCGGCCATCAGTTCGGATTTGACGCCGTTGTCCATCAGCCGCGGAATCGCGCCGACGGCGTTGTTGGAGTGCAGCGTCGAATACACCTGGTGGCCGGTCATTGCCGCGCGCAGCGCCATCTGCGCGGTGTCCTCGTCGCGCACCTCGCCTACCAGGATGATGTCCGGGTCCTGGCGCATGAGAGAGCGGATGCCGTTTGCGAAGTCGAGCTTCGCCGCTTCGTTGATCGAGGTCTGGCGGATCAGCGCCATTGGATACTCGACCGGGTCCTCCAGGGTCATGATGTTGACCCCGTCGTGATTGATATGGTTCAGGATCGAGTAGAGCGTGGTGGTCTTGCCGCTACCGGTCGGACCGGTTACCAGGATCACGCCTTCGGGCCGCGCAATCATGCGCTTGAGCATTCCCAGTTGCTCGGGCTGCAGACCCAGCCCCTCCAGCGGCACGATTCCTTTCTGCCGATCGAGAATCCGCAGGACGATGTTTTCGCCGTGGGTAGTGACTTGCGAGGCAACGCGGAAATCGACCTGGCGGCCGGTGAGCGATAGCGATATGCGTCCGTCTTGCGGCGCACGCGTCTCGGCGATGTTCATCTTCGCCATCACCTTGATGCGCACCGCCATCGCCGGCCAATAGGTCTTGTGCAGTGAGCGGATCTGCCGCAGCACACCGTCGATGCGGTAACGGATGCGCAGGAAATTCTGCTCGGGCTCGAAGTGGATATCGGAGGCGGAGCGCTCGACGGCGTCCGCGAGCAGCGCCGAGATCAGACGTACGACCGGCTGGCTGTATTCGTCTCCAGAGGCCTGCAGGCTCTGGTAGTCGATCTCACCGGTCTCGATCTCGTGCAAGATGCCATCGATCGACAGTTCATGCCCGTAGAACTGTTCGATGGCCCGGGCGATTTCCTGCTCGCCAGACAGGCGCAACTCGACATCGAGCTCGCCGCGCAACTGAGCGCGAACCTGGTCGACCGCGACGATGTTGTTGACGTCGGAGACCGCCAGGATCAGGCGGCGGCGTTCACGGTCAAGCGCGACCGGGAACACGTTGTGGCGCTTGGCGAAATCACGCGGTACCAGCCGCAGCGCGCCCGAATCGACGACGATCTGGGTCAGATCGACCGGCGCGAGACTCAGCTTCTCGGAGAGCGCGTCGCGCAGCGTAGGCTCGGTGACGAACCCGAGCTGCACCAGCAGCCGGCCGACCGGCTGCTTCGACTTCAACTGCTCGAGCAGGGCGATTCGCAGTTGATCCTCGGTGAGGATCCCCTGCGAGATCAGGATCTGCCCGATCTGGCGCTTGGCTTGAGAAGCGACCGGAGAGTTCATCACTTACCCGGCGATGGCAGCGCCGACCTCAGCGCTGCAGCTCTTGCATCCGCGCCGATACGCGAGAACGGTCGAAGGCCGCGGGCCGTCGCTCGGCGAGCGTCAGGGCCTGTTTGTAATAGTCAGATGCCAGGCGACCCTGGCGAATATTGTCCAGACTGACCGCCAGGTTGAACGCGAAATCCGGGTTGTCAGGTTCGCTGGTGAACGCCTTGAAGTACGCCTGTTGCGCTTCGCTCCAGCGCGACTGCGCTGCCAGCTGATTGCCAAGTGCGAATTGCAGCAGCCCCGAATCGGGCTGTTGCGCGATCAAGGTTTTCAGCCGACTCTCGGTCGTGACCGGAT
The DNA here is from genome assembly GCA_902826155.1 of uncultured beta proteobacterium. Next base: position 61,809 of record CADEDU010000020.1, on the reverse strand, counting down.
CTGCGGCACCCCGAATGGCGGTCATGCCTGCCAATGCGTGCGGGTCGCGCGGGTCGAGCTCGAGCAGCTTGTTGTAGCGTGCCTCAGCACCGCCGAGGTTCCGCTCGCGCAGGTCGACAGCGGCGAGTCCCAACTGGACGTCGCGGTTCAGCGGATCAGACTGTGCGGCGCGCGAGTAGAGCTGTCGTGCACGCTCCATATCGCCCGATTGAAACGCGGCGTAAGCCTGCTCTACGGCCGGATCCAAACTGGGCGCCGCGCGGCTCACTCGGATCGAACTCTCCGCGCCTTCGGCTGCGTTCGTCACGACCCCCGACGGGCGCGGCGCAGATGCCCGAGCGGTGGGGCGTACGGCGACCCGCGCCGGCGATTCCCCGGCGCGTACCTGAGCGGCAGACTGGGGGGTGACCATGCGCGGTTGCGGGGGCTGTGGCACGGCGCTGGCGCTTCGCGGCGTCGCTGCAGTTGATGGCGGGACGGCCCGCTGCGCCTCGGTCACCGATGGTCTTGGCGCTTCCGCTACCGGCTTGGGCGCAGGTTCGGGCGGGCGCACAGGCTGCGACAGCGGCGACTCGGCTCCTGCAGGTGCGGCGGCCACGGGCGGGGCGGTCGCCACGTTGATCTGCGGCTGGACTTGCGGCTCCGAGATTGGCGCGCCCGTCGCGGGAGTCGCCGCTTGTGGGGGCGCGCTTGCGGCTGGTGGCGGCGCGGATACCGGGCGAGGCCCGGATTTCGTCGATGCCGTCGTGAACGCGCTGCGCGGTTGCAGCTCCCACCAGAAGTAGCCCAACGCGCCAGCGGCGACCAGGCCAAGCACACCTAGCGCGGCGTAAAACGGGCGTCGCGGGTTGTATCCCGGCGTCTTCGCCTCGAATATGCGTCGCGCGGCTTCGCGATCGTCGGCGGTGTCCTGCGTCCAACTGCGTGTGCGCGCTTCCTTGGGTTCTGCGCGGGCGCCGGAAGCCGTGCTGGGTGCTGCCGCGGTAGCGGCTGCGGCAGCAGCACCTGCGGCAGCAGCTGCGGCGACTACCTTTGCTCCACTGCTCGATTGCGGCAGCGAGTCGGTCAACGCCAGATCGAGCGGCGAGCCGCGTGCGGGATCGCCAGCGGGAATCTGGTCCGGGACCAGTTCGAGCGGTGCGTCGACTTCAGGCAGTCGATCACGCGTAACGGTGAGCGGATCGATGCGCGGCGTGTCCCTGAGTTGATCGGTAGAGCGGGTACCGGTGATCGGTAACGTCGTATCTTCAGTACCGCCTTGCTGAGCCGCCTGTTGCTGCTTGGCGAGTTCAGCCTTCTTGAGTGCTTCGAGCAGCAGACTCACTCCGGCCTCCCTTCAAAGCCTCGCGGACGACCGGGATTGGGTTGATGCAGGAAGTCGTCGCCAGGCAACAAGACCCGATACCCCCGATAGTCCCCGTCGATGCTCGGATCGCGCACGACGACAGGGCGCAAGAAGATCACCAACTCGGTCTTCTCGTTCACTTTTGTCTGATTGCCGAATACGCTGCCCACGATCGGCACCCGGTTGACGCCCGGGATACTGTCCTCGCGGTCCACGTACTGATCCTGAATCAGCCCGCCCATGACTGCCACCTGCCCGTTGCTCACGCGGATGATCGATTCCATCTCACGGGTCTGGATCTCGGGGACGCGGTTGTCGATCGATGGCAGGTTGCAATTCGGCGAGTTGGACAGGAAACACGGGTTGCGCAGCACAGGATTGGGATCCTGTACCGAGCCGACGATCCGCGAGATGGTGGGCTTCAGGTTCAGTGTCACGAAATCTGAGTCGCTGATCTGCGGCGTTATGTTCATGACGAAACCCACCGGTACGACGTTCGCCGTCGAGGTGAACGTGGCTATCGCGCCGGAGTTCACCGTCCCGGGCGTGATGTTGCCGCTCACGTTGAAGTACACCCGGTTCTCGACGACCTTGAGCAGCGCCGTCTGATTGTTCAGCGCGCTCAGGCGCGGGCTCGACAGCACGCGTACGTTGCCGAAGCTCTCGAGCAACCGGATGGTCGATGAGATGTTTCGGGCCGAGTAGGCCATGGTGAAGATGCTGCCGGTCGGCGTGGCGGTGAGCGATCCTGGCGTCACGCCCAGCAGCGTCTGTCCACCCACGCCGCCCGAGCTGATCCCGGCACCCTGCGCAAAGCTGAAGCCCGCCAGTCCGTCGCGAATCCGGGCCCAGTCGATGCCCTGCTGGAACTGATTACTGAGCTGGACCTCCACGATCGTGCCTTCGAGCAGGACCTGTCGCTTCGCGCTGGTCATGACCTGATCGAGGAATTCCTGGATCTTCTCGTGCTGTTTCTGCGAGGCGCGGATCGACAGCACGCCCGCTTCAGGGTTGGCGATGACTGACGCCGCTTCCCGGAACTGCACGCTCGGGGCGGCCGGCGACTGCTGATCAGCCTGTTGCCCGCCCTGACCCGCAGGCTGAGAGTTTGCTGGGGGCCGCGCCGCGACGGTGCCAGACGTCGGAATGATCTTGTCCGTCTCGCGCAGGAGCTCTCCGACGTTCTTGATCAGCGTCACCCAGAACTTGTTGTCGGCGGTATTACGCACCGTCACGGTGGAGGCATTCGACGCGCCCGAGGCCCCGGCGCCCCCACCACCGGCTCCGCCACCACCGCCTGGAAGTGAGGCGGCGCCGGCCGTTGCGATCTGCGCGGCGACGCTGACAGTGCCAGTCGTTGAGCGCTCCATGTTGACGTAGTCAATCTTGTAGATGCGCAGAAAGGGCGAATCGGGCATCACTGACAGATTCGGACCCTCGAGCTCCCAGCGCATGTCGACTTGCCTGGCGATGCGGTTGAGCAACTGCGGAAGCGTTTGGTCGATCGCGTTCAGGGTGACACCGCCAGTGATACCGGGGTGGACATCGACGTTCAGCTTCGCGTCGCGCGCGAGCGCGAACAGAAGTTCGTGCACGCGTACGTTGTTCACGACGACGCTGTATGTCTCCGCCTTCGCGGCCGGCTTCGGCTTGGGCAGCACCGTGGTCATTGGTACCGGCGATGGAATCGGCGAGGAGGCCGGTTGCTCCGCCGGTGGCCGGGTGGGCAGATGCACTGGCGAAGGCTTCATCGGCTGAAAACAGCCTGCAAGCGCGATACATCCGAGCGCCGACAGCGAAAACGAAATGGATCGTTTGGCCATACCGTGCATGAGAAGAATGGAATCCGAGAAGCCGGTGAGTTGCTACGAAATCACGCTGCGTTTAGCGCAGAATGCTCAGGCAGTATAACAAGACATGTTCCCCCCAAATGCCGTAGTAACCGCCAATGTTTTGGCATGGGCCACTGCAACTCACAGCGCGCTAACAGTTTGAACAAGAGCGATAAATCCAACTGATGGGCACGCGTTCGCGCAACCCATCAGCCGCCCGATCGGATGCCTGTTCCTGGTGCCCGCGTCGGCGCCTCAGAGGGGGTTCAGCTTGCGGATCACGCCGAGCGATTCCGGGTAAGGCTTGAACGTGCGGAGTGGTGCCGGAAGTTTCGCGATAACCGCGCGCGACTCGGGTAAGGAATCGAATGTCCCGTAGGTAACGCCGTAGCTGAAGCGGCCATTGGCCCGCCAGCGATACAGGTAGATCTGCCGCAGATCGACGACTTCCGATGCCCGCTGCAGGAACGTCTCCATCCCGGTGGCGTCTACCTCGGTGGCCGTAAGTAATTGAATCGAATACCGATCGACCGGCGTCTCCTGGAGCCATTGACGCGTTGCGACATAGCGCTCGCGTGCCAGCTGACCGCGCAAGGCGGTCGTATCAGGTGCAGCCGGATCCGCCGTCGACGATGCGGCGGGTTGGGTGGGGGCAGGATCTCTGGCGGCGGCCTTCGTCTCGGGAGAGGCCGCTCTGGCAGGTTCCACGGACACCGTATCGGACTTTGCCTGGCTTGGCGATTCGCGTGGTTTGTCCACGACCGGGTCCGCGGCGGCTTCTGGTGCGGGCGTCGCCGGTTTGATGGATTCAGCGGGTTGACTCGCGGGCGCAGCCGCCGAGGCCGCGATTGGGGACGGGCTGGCAGCAGCGCGCGCATCGGTCGAGGGCACCGCGGGCTTTGACTTTTCGCTGTCCAAGACTGACGGCGACGGAACCTGCTTCTGCTCACTATGTTTGGCGTTTGGGCCGCCGAAGACGCCTCCAATCCAGTTGAAGAGCGGCGTGTACTGAAGCACGACGCCGATCAGTAATCCTGCGGCTACGCCTCCAGCGGCAAGCCACCACGGGTTGAACGCCCGCCCGATGCGCCGAAATCCGGAGTCTTTTATGGCGGCGCGCGCATGCTTCAGAAGGACCTGCGTTGCACCATCGGAAAAGGCCGCCAGCAACGACTTGTCGGCCAGGATGTTGACGCGGCGGGTGAGCCCTTGGGATTCGCCGGCGATCAGCTTCTGCGCGGCCGGCGTGAACAGCTCCGGCCCGCGATAGCCAGCGGCGCGCAACCTGAAATCGATGTAGCTCGAGATATCCGGTCGTTGCATCGGGTCGAGCTTGAACGAATGCGTTACGCGCTCGTTGAGCTGGCGCATGTCATTGCGACTGAGTCGCTCGTCGAGCTCGGGCTGACCGAACAGAACGATCTGCAAGAGCTTGTGGCGGCTCGATTCCAGATTCGAGAGCAGCCGGATCTCCTCCAGGCTCTCGGTCGGCATCGCATGTGCCTCGTCGATAAGCACCACCACCCGCTGGCCCTGGGCATAGCGATCGATCAGATGATTCTGCAAGGCCCGCAGCAGCAATGTGGTGCGCTGCCCGGTGAGCTCCACGCGCAGATCCTCGGCGATCGCATGCAGGATCTCTTCGCGCGACAGCGAAGGATTCGCGAGGTAAATCGTCTCGACGTTTTTTGGCAGACGATTGATGAGCACCCGGCAAAGCATGGTCTTGCCGCTGCCGACTTCACCGGTGACCTTGACGATGCCCTCGTCATGCGTGATCGCGTAGAGCAAGGCGTCGAGCATTGCGCCGCGATTGGCACCGTCGAAGAAGAAATCGGTGTTCGGTGTGATCCGAAACGGCGGCTCGTCGAGTCCGAAGTGGCTGAGATACATAGCCTCACGTACCTGAGAGGGAAACGCCAGGTGCTGCCGGGCGTTGCGATTGCATTGGCAAGACTGCGCTCTCCGACGATCTCGCCCTGCGTCCGACTGTTGCTTCGGGATGACATCCGCGGCGCCACGCTCCCGGGCGATTCGATACGGTCCCGGCGTCTCGGTCAGCGTGGATTTCTGGCGCCATCCGAACTGGCCGGCGACGCTTATGACATGGCAGCGCGTTGTACTCCGGGCGAGAGGATAACGCTACTCGGAACGCGGTGAACGGGGATCGCGATCAGACCGATCCGACCCGTCGAGGGGCTACTGCTTTTGCAGCGACTCCATGCGGCTGTAGAGCGTCGTGCGGTTAATGCCAAGCAGCTTCGCTGCCTGGCTCACATTGCCGCGGGTGAGCTTCATCGCCGCCTCGATGTAACCCTGTTCGAGTGATTTCAGCAGATGGTCCAGGCTGAATCCGCGCTCGCGCTGCAGATGCTTCTGGGCCTGTTCGACCAGCACCTCCGGGTCCGACGGCACCGCGAACGTCTGCGGTTCGGCCGTTGCGACCGGCGCACTGGCGCTCACATCGAGTTCGGGTTCCAGGTCGCCCGCTGACAGCCGCTGGCCTGCGTATTTGGTGGTGAGGCGGATCACTACGTTGCGCAGCTCGCGGACGTTACCGGGAAAGTGGTACTCCCGCCACAACTTCGTCGCGCTCTCATCCAGTGCGAACGGTGCGACATGCGCCTGCTCGGCGTAGAACCTCCGGTAGTGATCCAGCAGGAGTGTTTTGTCCTCGTCCAGATCACGCAGCGGCGGCACGCTGATCGTGAACACCGACAGCCGATGGTAGAGATCGGCGCGGAAATGATTCTTCTTGATTTCCTGGCGCAGGTCGCGGTTGGTGGCGGCGATCACGCGTGCGCGGCTCACCCGTTGCTGCGTCTCCCCGACCCGCTGGAACTCGCCGTTCTCGAGAACGCGTAGGAGTTTCGCCTGTAGATCGAGCGGCAACTCGCCGATTTCGTCGAGGAACAGCGTGCCGTCGGCGGCCTCCTCGAAGTAACCGGCCTTGTTGTTTACCGCGCCGGTGAATGCGCCTTTTACATAGCCGAACAATGTCGGTTCGACCAGCGTCGGGGAGATCGCGGCGCAGTTCAGCGCGAGGAATGGCTTGCTATTGCGCGACGAGAGGCGAAACAGCGACTGCGCCACCATCTCCTTGCCGCTCCCTGATTCGCCCTCGATCAACGCGGGGAACGGTGAGTTCGCGTACTGGGAGATCTGGCTGCGCAGCTTTTGCATGGCCAGGCTCTTGCCGATGAGCATCGCCGCTTCGCCGCCCGATGCGCCGGAGAGTTCGGCCGCGCGCACCTGCAGAGCCTGATGCAGCACTTGCTTGAGGCGTGCCGGTTCGCATGGCTTGGCGATGAACTCGGTGGCGCCCAGCGTACGAGCGTGGCGGGCGTTGGAGGCATCGTTCTGCCCCGAAAGCACCAGGATCTTCATGCTCGGCGAATGCGCGAGCAGATCGCTGATCAACGAAAAACCTTCATCCGGGCGGTGCGGCACCGGCGGCAACCCCAGATCCACGAGCGCCAGCTGCGGCGCGGCGTCCAACTGTCGAAGTTGACTGACTGCGTGCTGGCGTGAATCGCTGGTGAGGACGTTGAACTCCGAACCAAGCGCGAACGACAACGAATCCGTTATCAGCGGATCGTCATCGACGATCAACAACGTCGGTTTCGTGCTCGTTTCGACCATGTGAAGGTGCCTCGATGCAGCGCAAAAACGCTTGTTCTATAGGGACTTGCCCATAATCTTGGCACAGCTGTCGAGGGCTCCCCGCGAAATAAGGCACACCCTGGTGAAGAACTATGACGCGATCGCAAAGTTCCTCGATGTCAGCCAGCGAGTGCGAGGTGAAAAAAGCGCCGTGTCCTGCATTGCGGGTCGCGGTGAGGAGGTTCTTGACGTGCATGCGCGCTTTCGGATCGAGGCCGCTCATTGGCTCATCGAGGATGTAGAGCGCGCGCTTGGCCAGAAAAGTCGCCGCCAGTCCGAGCTTCTGCGTCATGCCCTTTGAAAACGCGCGGACGGGGCGGTCGAGGGCGGCCATGTCGAGGTCGAGTGAGGCGAGCATCGCGCGCACGTGTGCCTCGTCGTATTCGAAGCGCGCGAGGCTGGCCGCGTAACGGAGAAACTCGCGCCCCGACAGATACGCCGGCGGCACGAAGCGTTCAGGCAGGAACGTGAGTTGTTCGCGGGCGCGCGGTTCCGTATGACGAATGCCGAAGAGTTCGATCGTCCCGGCGTCGATCTCACAGAAATCGAGCAGACACTTGATGAGCGTGGTCTTGCCCGCGCCGTTCAATCCGGCGAGTCCCACGAACTCGCCTGCCTGGACTGCGATGTTCACATCGTGCAGCGCGGCGTTCTTGCCGTAGCGCTTGCGCAGTCCCTTGATCTGAACGATGGTCTGACTCACGTGGAAGTAGCAGTGGTTGCAAGTAACGGCAGTACGTTGCGGCACGACCTGCCCGTACCGCCCTGCATGGTGGTGTTCCTCGCGGTCGATGGCCATTGATGCCGCGCCAGTCGAGCGGCACGTATTATCGATCTGTGCGGCGCGAAAAGCGATCGGCCTGCGTCTTGCTCGCGCGCATCCGACGAACCTCAACCCATCCCTGCTACGCTCGCGGTCCGTCGGTTGTTGGTCCATGCGTCGATGCGTAGAATTTCGACCTCTCCTACATTGCTACACTGCATGCATGGCGTGCGGTGCGGACTGCTTTGGCGGCACGAACAAGCCGGACTCAGCCGCGAAAAACAATGACCATTCGCGATATCGAATCCCCTCATCGCACCGACTGATCACGGCCGGCCCTCAACGGTCGTTGCCGTACGTACCCGCCCCCTACCGTATTCCTCCCACCGGTCTGCTTCGGATTTCCGCTTCAGGACCTCTCATTGGCTGACGAACCGCAGGTTGCGCTGAAGAACGTCTCGTTCGGCTACGACCGATCGCGACTGGTGCTGTCCGACATATCCATGGTCGTGCCGCGCGGCAAGGTTGTCGCGCTCATGGGTGGGAGCGGCTGCGGCAAGACCACGATCCTGCGCCTCATCGGCGGCGTGGTGCGGCCAACCAGCGGCAGCCTGCGAGTGTTCGAAAAGGATCTCGCATCCGCGTCGGTCGACGAGCTTTACGCGTTGCGCCGAAGGATGGGCATGCTGTTCCAGTTCGGTGCGCTGTTCACCGATCTGTCGGTGTTCGACAACGTCGCGTTCCCGCTGCGGGAGCGCACCGATCTGTCCGAATCGATCGTACGCGACCTGGTGCTGCTGAAGCTGCACGCGGTGGGCCTGCGTGGCGCGCACCATCTCATGCCCCATCAGCTGTCCGGAGGCATGGCCCGGCGCGTGGCCCTGGCGCGCGCGATCGCGCTCGATCCGGATCTCATCATGTACGACGAGCCGTTCACCGGCCTCGATCCGATCTCGCTTGCCATCATCGGACAACTGATCCGGCGGCTGACCGACGCACTCGGCGCCAGTTCGGTGATCGTCACGCACGACGTGCAGGAGTCGCTGCGCATCGTCGACTACATCTATTTCATCGCCGACGGACGCATCGTCGCCGAGGGCACGCCGCGCGAAGTCAGTGCTTCCGATGCGCCGTTCGTGCGCCAGTTCGTCCATGGGCAGCCCGACGGACCGGTGCCCTTTCACTACCCGAGCGCATCTTCGTATCGCGCTGACCTGCTGGATCGATGATGCTGCGCGCGTTCTTCGAAGGCCTCGGAGCGTGGGTCACTGATGCAGTGGCGCGACTGGGTTTCGCCGCGCGCTTCATCGTGGCGGTGCTGCGCCATTCGGCCGCGAGCTTCCTGCGACCGCGACTGATCGTGCGCGAGATGCATTTCGCGGGTGTGCTGTCGCTGATCATCATCTGCGTGTCGGGGCTTTTCGTCGGCATGGTGCTCGGCTTGCAGGGCTACGAGATCCTGGTGCGCTATGCATCGGCCGACGCGGTCGGCTCGATGGTGGCGTTGTCGTTGCTGCGCGAACTCGGCCCGGTGGTGGCGGCGCTGCTTTTCGCCAGCCGCGCAGGTTCAGCGATCACCGCCGAGATCGGCCTGATGAAAGCGACCGAGCAGCTCGCCGCCATGGAGATGATGGCAGTCGACCCCATCGCGCGCGTGGTTGCGCCGCGATTCTGGGGCGGCATCTTTTCCATGCCGTTGCTGGCGGCAATGTTCTCGGCCGTCGGGATTTTTGGCGGCTACCTGATCACGGTGCTAGTGATCGGCGTGGACGAGGGGGCGTTCTGGTCGCAGATGCAGGCCTCGGTGGATCTGCGCCACGACGTGGTCAACGGATGCATCAAGAGCCTCGTCTTCGGCGTTGCGGTCACATGGATCGCAGTGTTCGAAGGGTATGATGCCGCGCC
>CADEDU010000020.1:47554-52201 GCA_902826155.1 uncultured beta proteobacterium | reverse complement strand
GCTCCAACCGACTGCGAACCATGAACCGTAATCGCCTGCTCGACCTCTGGGTTGGTCTTTTCGTGGCATTGGGCCTGGCTGCTTTGCTGTTTCTTGCCTTGCGGGTCGCCAACGCTACGGGCTTCGGCGGCGATCCGACCTACGTCGTGACCGCGAAGTTCGACAATATCGGCGGATTGAAAGTCCGTGCACCCATCAAGAGCGCCGGCGTTGTAGTGGGGCGTGTCGTGGACATCGGATTCGACAACGAGAGTTTCGAAGCGGTGGTTGCCCTTGCCATCAGTGAGCGTTTCAAGTTTCCTAAGGACACTGCCGCCAAGATCCTCACCTCGGGTCTGCTCGGCGAGCAATACGTGGGCCTGTCCGCGGGTGGGGATACGGCAAACCTCAAGACCGGCGACACGCTGAAGCTCACGCAGTCCGCGGTGGTGCTGGAGAATCTGATCGGCCAGTTTCTCTACAGCAAGGCGGCTGAAGGCGGCAGCGGCGACAAGTCCGCCGGCGAAAAGAAGTAGCGACGTAGCAGTGCAAGCACAAGCATGGCGAACCAGAAGCAGTGAACAACAATCGGACAAGTGAACATGAACAACAACGAGCCTCTCGCGCTGCCTCGGCGATCGTTGCTGCGGGGAATGCATCTTCATCTGCTGGGCGTGATACTGGTGTTGAGCGGATGCGCGACCACTCCGAGTGCGGTTGATCCGCTGGAGAACTACAACCGCGCGGTCTACAGCTTCAACGACTCGCTCGATCGCAACGTATTGAAGCCGGTTGCGGAAACGTATCGCAACTACGTTCCCGCGCTCCTGCGAACCGGCGTGCGCAATTTCTTCGCGAACCTCGGCGATGTCTGGATCGGCGCGAACAACCTGTTTCAAGCGAAGGTCGGTGACGCGATGTCGGACTGGGTTCGCGTGCTGATGAACACCACGTTCGGCATCGGCGGCCTGTACGACGTCGCCTCCGATTCGGGCCTGGAAAAGCACAACGAAGACTTTGGTCAGACGCTCGGCTGGTGGGGCGTACCCAGTGGCCCGTATTTGGTGCTTCCGTTTTTCGGGCCGAGCACGTTTCGCGACACGCCTGCGCTGGGTGTCGACATCGCGGCCAGTCCGTCGGGGCGGCTTGCCGGGCTCGCCAGCGACCAGTACGAAACGGCGGTGCGCTGGACCATGTGGACGCTGAGCACCGTGAATCAGCGCGCCGATGCGCTCGACACGACCGGGCTGTTGTCGCAAGCGGCGATCGATCCTTACGTTTTCTTGCGCGACGCATTCCTGCAGCGCCGCCAGAATCTGGTGTACGACGGCAATCCGCCTCGTCCGCGCGATCCTGACGCGCAGGCGCCTGCCGCGCCAGGCGGGGAACTTACGGGCTCCGCCACCGTCAACGAATCGCGGCAGTCGAACGCGACCGGCGCGTCGGTCAGCTTGCCGCGCGATACGGCGTTAACGCCGCAGCCGGGCAGACAAGAGGTGCTCGGCGAGGCGGGCGAACTTGGCGCAATCTCGCGTCACGGTCCGATCAACTAGTCGCGGGGTGATACGAACAATGAAAAGCACCTTCCAGATCCGTTGTGCGCTGGCCTCGATGCAGCGCCTGATCGTCCTGGCAGTTGCCTCGATTCTGGTCGTCGCAGGCTCAGCCATGCACGCGGCGGCGCAAGACGTCGCTCCTGACGCCCTGGTGAAATCGGTGGCGGGCGATGTCATCTCGATCATCAAGTCCGACAAGGACATTCAGGCCGGCAACCAGCGTCGCATGGTCGAACTGGCCGAGGTGAAGATCCTGCCGCACTTCAACTTCGTGCGTATGACTGCGCTGGCGATGGGGCCCAACTGGCGCAAGGCTTCGCCCGAACAGCAGAAACTGCTGATCGAGCAGTTCCGCACGCTGCTGGTGCATACCTACTCGTCCGGGCTGGGCGCTTACCGCAACCAGACCATCGACTACAAACCGCTGCGCGCGAAACCGAGTGACACCGAAGTGCTGGTCCGCTCCGAGATCAAACAATCGGGCGCACAGCCGATTTCGATCGACTACAACATGGAAAAGACCGACTCGGCCTGGAAGGTGTTCGACGTAGCCATCGGCGGGGTCAGCCTGGTTACCACCTACCGCGAAACCTTCAACCAGGAAGTGCGAGCCAACGGCGTCGACGGTTTGATCAAGACCCTCGCCGACAAGAACAAGCAGCTCGACGAACGCAAGTGATCCGGCACCAGGACGAGCGCCTGCTGCTCGAAGGCGCGCTCACCAACGCGACCGTAGCCGGCCTGATCGAAGCGGCTCGCAACGCGGTGCGCAGCGGTGCGACGGACATCGACCTTGCCGGCGTGACGCAGGTCGACTCCGCGGCAATCGCGTTGGTGCTCGAACTGAATCGCGCCGCCGATCATGCGCCACGCCTGCTCAACGTCCCCGAAGGATTCCTGAAGCTCGCGCGGCTGTACGGCGTCGACGAACTGCTGGTGACGCCGGCAAGCGCGTGAGCGCACGAGCATTTCTGCCGTTTTATCGGGCGATGTTCCCGTAGAATCGCCGGCTTTGCCGACAACGCGCGGAATCATCCGCCGCCCGACCCGCCCCCGACCCGCCCAAGTGGTAGCACCGGTTTCACCCGCCATCGAGGTTCGCGGCCTCACCAAGCGCTTTGGCAGTCTGCTCGCGCTCGACTGCGTCGATCTGCGTATCGAGCGGGGCGAGTTCTTCGGTCTACTCGGCCCAAACGGTGCCGGTAAGACTACGCTGATCACCATCATCGCCGGGCTGTCGCGCGCCGACGGCGGCAGCGCCACGATCCTCGGCCACGACGTCGTGCGCGACTATCGCAAGGCGCGGCGTGCACTGGGCGTGGTGCCGCAGGAACTGGTGTTCGATCCGTTTTTCTCTGTGCGCGAAACGCTGCGCATCCAGTCGGGCTACTTCGGGCTGCGACGCAACGACGCCTGGATCGACGAAGTGATGCACAGGCTCGATCTCACCTCCAAGGCCGACGTCAACATGCGCGCGCTGTCCGGCGGCATGAAGCGCCGTGTGCTGGTGGCGCAGGCGCTGGTGCACAAGCCGCCGGTCATCATTCTCGACGAGCCGACCGCGGGCGTCGACGTCGAGCTGCGATTGGGACTGTGGCGGTTCATCGGGGAGTTGAATTCGGCCGGGCACACCGTCGTCCTGACCACGCACTATCTCGAAGAGGCCGAATCGCTGTGCGGCCGCATCGCTATGCTCAAGCGCGGCAAGATCGTCGCGCTCGATCGAACCGCCGCGCTCATCCAGCGCCATCACAGCCTCAATCTGCGGGTGCGGATCGACGGCGCCGCGCTGCCGCGCGCGTTGCAGGCGCGCCGCTCGGCCGGTGAAGGCGCGACGCACATTCTCGCGCTCGACGCCTACGACGAGGTCGAGCAGGTGCTGGGCGTGCTGCGCCAGGGTGGCTGCCGGATCGTCGAGATGGAGCTGTTGCAGCCTGATCTGGAAGAGGTGTTCGTCGAAATCATGCGCGGCGGGCATCCCGAACCGCACGACGATCGTGCCGCCGCCTGACCGCTCCCATATGCGGACCGCGATGATCGGCTGCACGCCATGACCGGCTTCTGGGCGCTGTTCTACAAGGAGTACTTGCGCTTCTGGAAGGTGAGTTTCCAGACCGTGTTCGCGCCGGTACTGACCGCGTTGCTCTACCTGCTGGTGTTCGCCCACGTCGTCGAGGCGCGTACCCAGACCTATTCCGGCGTTTCGTATCAGCAGTTCCTGGTGCCCGGTCTGGTGATGATGTCGCTGTTGCAGAACGCGTTCGCCAACAGCTCTTCGAGCCTTGCGCAGTCGAAGGTCACCGGCAACATCGTGTTCGTGCTGCTGCCGCCGCTTTCGTACCTGGAATTCTTTGGCGCCTACGTGCTGGCATCGGTGGTGCGCGGCGTAATCGTCGGCGCGGGCGTGCTGCTGGCGGCGATGCTTTTCGTCGATGTGCCGCTCGCGCAGCCGCTGTGGGTGCTCGTGTTTGCCGTACTGGGCGGGACGATCCTCGGCGCGCTCGGCGTCATCGCCGGCATCTGGGCCGAGAAGATCGACCAGTTGGCCGCGTTCCAGAATTTCTTCATCCTGCCGGCCACATTCCTGTCGGGCGTGTTCTATTCGATCCACGCGTTGCCGCCGCAGTGGCAAGCCGTCTCGATGCTCAACCCGTTCTTCTACATGATCGACGGGTTTCGCTACGGATTCTTCGGTACGTCCGATGTGACTCCCGTCTTCAGCCTCGCCGTCGTGATCGCGGCGCTGGCCGTGCTGTCGTTGCTGGCCGTCGCCATGCTGCGAACCGGGTACAAACTGCGCCACTAGACTTGGCCGCTGCGAGAGAAGATACGATCGCGGGCTCAAGGCGAGCCGCGAAAATAGGGAGAGCTTCATGGTCCGACCCGAAGACGTCCAGGCGTACATCGCGCAGGGACTGCAGTGTGAGCACGTCGAAGTGGCCGGCGACGGTCAGCACTTCGAGGCCGTCATCGTCAGCGACGCTTTTCGCGGCAAGAACCGCGTGCAGCAGCATCAGCTGGTCTACAAGGCGCTGGGTGATCGGATGCGAGCCGAGATCCATGCGCTCAGCATGAAGACGCTGACTCCGGAGCAGTGGCGGCAGCAGTAGCT
>CADEDU010000020.1:18079-47454 GCA_902826155.1 uncultured beta proteobacterium | reverse complement strand
CGCTTGCACACAGTTCTTCGCGCGTTCGCCCTTTTGTTGCCATTATCGGCATCGATAGTCTAGGGGTCGTCTGTAGCGCGGAGCCTTGGTTGCATGGGGTTCCGGTCCTATCCTTCGTTCCTGTCCTTCCCACCCGGACTCTGTCGCGCCACGCTCGAGCACGCGCACACAATCTCGCACTGTAGCTCGCATGGACAAACTCCTGATTCGCGGCGGCGTGCCGCTGCACGGTGAAGTGCGCATTTCGGGGGCGAAGAACGCCGCCCTGCCACTGCTTTGCACCGCACTGTTGACCAGAGAGCGGCTGCACTTCTCCAATCTGCCCGACCTGCGCGACATCAACACGTTGCTCGCCCTGTTGCGGCCGATGGGCGTGACCGTTGCACGGCCCGAACCCGAAGCGGTCGTGCTCGATGCCGCTGATCTGCACACGCCCGAGGCGCCCTACGACATGGTCAAGACCATGCGCGCCTCGATCCTGGTGCTGGGGCCGCTGCTCGCTCGCTGCGGCCGCGCCCGCGTCTCGTTGCCCGGCGGTTGCGCCATCGGCCAGCGTCCGGTCGATCTGCATATCAAGGGTCTCACCGCGATGGGCGCGCAGATCCAGGTCGAGCACGGGTACATCAATGCGCACGTCGATCGGTTGCACGGTGCACGTATCGAATTCGATCCGGTCACGGTGACTGGTACCGAGAATCTGATGATGGCCGCGTGCCTTGCCCAGGGCACGACCGAACTGGTGCATGCCGCACGCGAGCCCGAAGTCGTCGATCTGGCCAATTGCCTGATCGCGATGGGCGCCCGCATCGAGGGCGCGGGGACCGATACGATCATCATCGAAGGCGTCGATGCATTGCGGGGCGCGATCCATCGCATCATGCCCGACCGCATCGAGACAGGCACGTTCCTCGCCGCCGCTGCAGCAACCGGTGGTGAAGTGCGGCTGCTCGACACCGACGCGAGCTATCTGGGGGCCGTCGTCGACAAGTTGCGCGAAGCCGGCGCTCGCATCAGCACCGACGCCCGCGGCATCAGCCTGGCCATGAATGCGCGGCCGCGGGCCGTCGACATCAGCACCGCACCGTATCCGGCTTTCCCGACCGACATGCAGGCGCAGCTGATGGCGCTCGACTGCATCGCTGGCGGCTCGGCGGTGATCACCGAGACCATCTTCGAGAACCGCTTCATGCATGCGCTCGAACTGCAGCGACTCGGCGCGCGCATCGAAATTACCGGCCACACTGCGACCGTGTACGGCGTCGAACGCCTGCAGGGCGCGACGGTGATGGCGACCGATCTGCGCGCCTCCGCGAGCCTGGTGATCGCCGGCCTGGTCGCTGAAGGCGAGACGCTCGTCGACCGGATCTACCACCTCGACCGCGGCTACGAAGCGTTGGAGCGCAAGCTCGCGCGGCTCGGGGCGAAGATCGAACGCGTACGCTGACACCCTTGCGGCGCGGTTGCGCTGCGCAGCTACCCGTGGCGCTTGGAGCGACGTAGCTTCAGCAACTGGACGCCAGCACCGGCCTTTGCGCGTCGGCGGCTACGGCTACAATAGGCAGCCTCGTACGATTCACTCCGGCATCGTCTTTTGGCCCGGCGCCATTCGCGCCCAGGCAACCGGTTCCAGCCGTCCCCCCGGTCGTGTCCACGCTAACCATCGCCCTGTCGAAGGGCCGCATCTTCGACGAAACGCTGCCGTTGCTGTCCGCCGCGGGCATCGAACCGCTCGACGACCCGGAGGCCTCGCGCAAGCTCATCATCGCGACCAATCGGGCCGACGTGCGACTAGTGATCGTGCGCGCGTCCGATGCGCCAACCTACGTGCAGTACGGCGCGGCCGATCTGGGCATCGCCGGCCGCGACGTCCTCTATGAGCATGGCGGCGAAGGGCTGTACCAACCGCTCGACCTGGGTATCGCGCGCTGCCGCTTGATGGTCGCGGTACCCGAGGGCTTCGACTATGCGCACGCGATCCGCCAGGGCAACCGACTGCGCGTGGCCACCAAATACATGCGTGCAGCGCGCGAGCACTTCGCCAGCAAGGGCGTGCACGTCGATCTGATCAAGCTCTACGGGTCGATGGAACTCGCGCCGATGTCGGGCTTGGCCGACGTGATCGTCGATCTGGTGAGCACCGGCAACACGCTGCGGGCCAATCACCTGAAGGCGGTCGAGGACATCGCGCCGGTGAGCGCGCGTCTGATCGTCAATCAGGCCGCACTGAAGCTCAAGCGCGACGCGTTGCAGCCGGTCATCCAGGCGATCGCCGGGGCGGTGAGCGCCCATGCTTGAGCTACGGCGGCTCTCCACCGCGGCAGGCGATTTCGACGACCGCCTGCGAGCGCTGATAGCGTTCGACGCTTCGACCGAGCACGGCGTCGGTGAGGCAGTGGCGAAGATCCTCGCCGACGTGCGAACGCGCGGCGACGCGGCGGTACTCGAGCACACGGCGCGGTTCGATCGCGTGAACGCCAGGTCGATCGGCGAGCTCGTGCTGACACGCGAGGTGCTCGATGCGGCGTTGGCACGTATCGGCGTGGCGGAACGCGATGCCCTGGAGGCCGCGGCCGAGCGCATCCGCCGCTACCACACGCGGCAACTGGCCACCTCATGGCAATACGAGGAACCCGACGGCACGGTGCTTGGCCAGCAGGTCACTGCGCTCGATCGCGTCGGCCTGTACGTGCCGGGCGGCAAGGCGGCGTACCCCTCGTCGCTGCTGATGAACGCGATTCCAGCCAAGGTCGCCGGCGTTCGCGAGGTGGCCATGGTCGTGCCGACGCCCGACGGCGTGCGCAACGATCTGGTGCTCGCCGCAGCCGCGATCGCGCAGGTGGATGGCGCCTATACCATCGGCGGTGCGCAGGCAGTCGGTGCCCTGGCGTACGGCACGCAATCGATCCGGCGCGTGGACAAGATCGTCGGGCCCGGCAATGCGTATGTGGCCGAGGCGAAGCGGCGGGTGTTCGGTCAGGTGGGCATCGACATGATCGCGGGGCCTTCGGAAATTCTGGTGATCTGCGACGGCAAGACACGCGCCGACTGGGTGGCGATGGACCTGTTCTCGCAGGCCGAGCACGACGAGATCGCGCAGGCGATCCTGATCAGTCCCGACGGCGCGTTTCTCGACGAGGTGGCGCGCGCCATCCCCGCGTTGCTGGCCCAGATGCCGCGTCGCGACATCATCATGGCTTCGCTGCGCGGCCGCGGTGCGTTGATCCACACGCGCGATCTGAACGAAGCGTGTGACGTCGCGAATCGAATCGCACCGGAGCATCTGGAATTGTCGGTCGAACGGCCCGAGCAATGGATCGAGCACATCCGGCACGCCGGCGCGATCTTCATGGGGCGTTACAGCTCCGAAGCGTTGGGCGATTACTGCGCCGGCCCCAATCACGTGCTGCCCACGTCGGGCACTGCGCGCTTCTCCTCGCCGCTCGGTGTGTACGACTTTCAGAAGCGATCGAGCCTGATCAACGTGTCCAGGGCCGGCGCGCAGACGCTCGGACGCATCGCTGCCACTCTGGCCCGGGGCGAGGGGTTGCCTGCCCACGCCCGTTCCGCTGAACTGCGCCTCGAACCTTGATCTGAAGCCGTGGCCCGACCGTGACTGCGACACCTGAAACCCTGATCCGCGACGACATCCTCAAGCTGTCGGCCTATCACGTGCCCAGCGCCGCGGGCATGGTCAAGCTCGATGCGATGGAGAACCCGTACCGGCTGCCCGAGGCCGCGCGCATCGAACTGGCGCGCGCGCTGGTGGAAGCGCCGATCAACCGCTATCCCGATCCGACCGCGCCGGAGCTCAAAGCGATGCTGCGTCGTGTGATGCAGATCCCCGATAGCGCCGGCCTGATCCTGGGCAATGGGTCCGACGAGCTGATCCAGCTCATCACGCACGCGGTCGGTCGTCCCGGGGCGGTCGTCATGGCACCAGAGCCGACGTTCGCCATGTACCGCATGAACGCGCAGATCGCGAATATCCGCTTCGCGGGCGTGCCGCTCAACGCCGATCTCACGCTGGATACGAACAGATTTCTGGCCAAGGTCGGCGAGCTGAAGCCGGCGCTGATCTGGATCGCCTATCCGAACAATCCGACCGGCAACTGCTACCCGGACGCCGACATCGAAGCGATCATTCGCGCCGCGCCCGGTCTGGTCGTGCTCGACGAGGCCTATAACATCTTCGCCGGGCGCAGTTTCCTGCCGCGGCTTGCGCAGTTTGCGAACCTGATCGTGATGCGCACCGTCTCGAAGGTGGGGTTGGCGGGCATCCGCTTGGGTTACGCCGCCGCGGCGCCACAATGGGTCGAGCAGCTCGACAAGGTGCGGCCGCCCTACAACGTCAGCGTGCTCACGCAGGTCGCGGGCGAAATCGCATTGCACTACGCTGCGGAGTTCGACGCGCAGGCCGAGCGCATCAAAGCCGCGCGCGCCGCAATGATCGCGCGGCTGACGGTGTTGCCCGGCGTTCAGACGTTTCCCACCGAGGCCAACTTCGTGCTGGTGCGGGTACCCGATGCGCCCAAGCTCGACGCGCATCTGAAGCAGCGCAAAATCCTGATCCGCAGCTTCCACGGCGGGCATCCGTTGCTCGCCCACTGTCTGCGACTCACGGTGGGTACGCCGGAAGAAAACGAGCAGCTCCTTGTTGCCTTTGCCGAGGGGCTGCGCGCCTGACAGCCGCCTGAAAGCCGATAGCGCCATGCGTCAAGCGACGATCACCCGTAACACCAACGAAACGCAGATCACCGTCACGGTGAATCTCGACGGCACCGGAAAAGCGAAACTCGCTACCGGGGTGCCGTTCCTCGACCACATGCTCGATCAGATCGCGCGCCACGGGCTGATCGATCTGGACGTGCGCGCCGCCGGCGACCTGCATATCGACGCGCACCACACGGTGGAGGACATCGGTATCACGATTGGCCAGGCAGTAGCCAATGCGCTGGGAGACAAGAAGGGCGTACGTCGTTACGGGCATGCCTACGTGCCGCTGGATGAGGCTTTGAGCCGCGTGGTGCTCGATCTGTCGGGCCGGCCGGGTTTGGAGTTTCACGTCGATTTCTCGCGAGCCCGTGTCGGCGAGTTCGATGTCGATCTGGTCCATGAGTTCTTCCAGGGGCTGGTCAATCACGCGTTGATGACCCTGCATATCGACAATCTGCGAGGCGACAACGCACATCATCAATGCGAGACGGTCTTCAAGGCGTTCGGGCGCGCTTTGCGTGTCGCGGTCGAGCTCGACCCGCGCGTGGGCAGCGCAGTGCCATCGACCAAGGGCTCGCTCTGAAGCATGAAGTAAGCGTATGAAGACGATCGCAGTCATCGACTACGGCATGGGCAATCTGCGCTCGGTGTCCAAAGCGCTCGAGCACGTCGCGCCACAGGCGCAGGTGAGCGTGACCTCTTCACCAGACGTTGTGGCGCGCGCCGATCGCGTCGTATTCCCGGGTCAGGGCGCGATGCCCGATTGCATGCGCGAGCTCGACGCGTACGGTTTGCGGCGGGCGGTCATCGATGCGGCTGCGCACAAACCGTTCCTGGGCATCTGCATCGGCTTGCAGATGCTGTTCGAGCGCAGCGAAGAAGGCGATACCCCAGGCCTTGCATTGGTACCCGGCAGCGTCCGCAGGTTTCCGGACACGATGCGGGCGCCCGATGGCACCCGTCTCAAGGTGCCTCACATGGGCTGGAATCAGGTTGCGCAGCAACGGGCGCACCCGTTGTGGGCGGGGATCGAAGACCAGGCACGCTTCTATTTCGTGCACAGCTACTATGCCGATCCGCACGATGGTTCGATTGCCGCCGGGCGGTGCGAGTACGGACTCCCCTTTACCGCGGCGATTGCGCGGGATACCATTTTTGCCGTGCAGTTCCATCCCGAGAAAAGTCACACTCACGGATTGCGGTTGCTGGCGAACTTCGTTGCCTGGAATCCATGATTGAAGCCGGCCCGTACGTGTATCGTCGATCGCACTGATCCATCCACCCAGGCGCTCAATCGCGACCGCTCACTCCGTCAGGGCCGTTTTCCATCCGGTCCGCTCCCGCAGAGTCCGCTCCAGCCAGTTCGCGCCCGCAGCTCAAACTCGATACCCCTCCCGCCGAATCGAGACTGCACGCCTGGTCCGAGTCTTTCGAATCCATTTGAATCACTTCGCGAACCACCTCGCATCATTTCGCTCAAGCCACGGCTCACCCGTCTCAACCCTCCGCTCCACGGTGCATTGCCAATGGTCATCATCCCCGCCATAGACGTAAAGGATGGTCGTTGTGTTCGCCTGCAGCAGGGCGACATGGCAGCTGAAACGGTGTACTCCGAAGACCCGGTGGCAATGGCCAGACATTGGGCGACCCTCGGCGCCAAGCGCCTGCATCTGGTCGATCTCAATGGTGCGCGTGCCGGCAAGCCGAAGAACGAGCCGGTGATCCGCGGCATCCTCGAGGCGCTGGATGAAGATGTGGTGGTGCAGTTGGGCGGCGGCATTCGCGATATGGACACGATCGAGCGCTACGTCGACCTCGGCGTGTCGTACGTGGTGATCGGCACCGCCGCGGTGAAGAATCCGGGGCTGCTGCACGATGCCTGCTCGGCCTTCGGCGGACACATCATCGTCGGCCTCGATGCGCGCGACGGCAAGGTTGCGGTGGAGGGCTGGTCGAAGATGACCGGGCACGACGTCATCGATCTCGCCAGGAAGTTCGAGGATCTCGGCGTGGAAGCCATCATCTATACCGATATCGGCCGCGACGGCATGCTCACCGGTGTGAACCTTGAGGCGACGCAGAAGCTCGCGCAGAGCATCCGCATTCCCGTGATCGCCTCGGGTGGCGTGGCCAATCTCGACGATGTGCGCAAGGTGCGTGCGCTGGAAGAAGACGGCGTTATCGGCATGATCACCGGGCGCGCGATCTACCAGGGAACGCTCGATTTCAAACAGGCGCAGGCGCTGGCCGAGGCCGACGCCGGCTAACGTAGCGGGGCGCGAGAACGCCGGCCCCGTGTTCAGGAAACCATGGGCCTGGCCAAGCGCGTTATCCCCTGTCTCGATGTGACCGCCGGCCGCGTGGTCAAGGGCGTCAATTTCGTCAACCTGCGCGATGCCGGCGATCCGGTCGAAATCGCACGCCGCTACGACGAGCAGGGCGCCGACGAGCTCACCTTCCTCGACATCACCGCCAGCTCCGACGATCGCGACATCATCGTCTCGGTGATCGAGGCGGTCGCTGCGCAGGTATTCATTCCCCTCACGGTAGGGGGCGGCGTGCGCAAGGTCACCGACGTGCGCCGGCTGCTGAACGCGGGCGCCGACAAGGTTTCGATCAACACGGCCGCGGTGCAGACGCCCGAACTGGTTGCCGAAGCGGCCGGAAGGTACGGCGCGCAGTGCATCGTCGTGGCCATCGACGCGAAGCGATCCGCCACGGCGAGCGGTTGGGAGGTTTTCACCCACGGCGGACGCCGGCCGACCGGTCTCGATGCCATCGACTGGGCGCAGCGCATGCAAACACTGGGCGCGGGCGAGATCCTGCTCACCAGCATGGATCGTGACGGCACCAAGACCGGATTCGATCTCGAACTCACCCGAGCGGTCGCCGAAGCGGTCACCATTCCGGTCATCGCCTCAGGCGGCGTCGGTACGCTCGAACATCTCGCCGAGGGCATCCTGCTCGGCAAGGCCGATGCGGTGCTGGCGGCAAGTATCTTCCATTTTGGTGAGTGGACCGTACGCCAAGCCAAGGAATTGATGGCGGCACGCGGCATCGAAGTACGGTGGTAGTGTCACCGCCATGACGCGCGACTCGACTCCTTCGCAAACTGCGGCCGTGCCCTGGCTCGACCGCATTCACTGGGACGAGCACGGCCTGGTGCCGGTGATCGCCCAGGAAGAAGGGTCCGAGCGCATCCTCATGCTGGCCTGGGCAACGCGCGAGACCCTGGCTGAGACCGTCACCACGCGCGAAGCGGTCTATTGGTCGCGCTCCCGCAAGCGGCGCTGGAAAAAGGGCGAGGAATCCGGTCACGTGCAACGCGTGCGCGAAGTGCGACTCGATTGCGACAACGACGTGATCGTGCTGAAGATCGAGCAGGTCGGCGGTATTGCCTGTCACACCGGTCGGCACAGCTGCTTCTATCAGCGGCTCGAGGGCGATCGCTGGGTGCCGGTCGACCCGGTACTGAAGGACCCCAAGGAGATCTACGGCGCATGAGCGAGGCACCCGAACGCAACGACGTGCTCGAACGGCTCGCCGACGTCATCGAGAGTCGTCGCGGTGCCGATCCCGACAAGTCGTACGTCGCGCGGCTGTTCGCGCGCGGTGAAGATCAGATTCTCAAGAAGATCGGCGAGGAGGCGACCGAGACGGTCATGGCCGCCAAGGATCGTGACGCGGCCCGGATCGTCAACGAGACCGCCGATCTGTGGTTTCACTGCATGATCATGCTGGCGCAGCACGGTTTGCGGCCCGCCGCCGTGCTGGCGGAACTGGCGCGGCGCGAAGGGATATCAGGGCTGGCCGTGCAGGCTGCGCGTGCGCAGCGCGCCGATGAGGAGCGCAAATGACATCCGATCCGAGCTGCATTTTTTGCAAGATCGTTGCCGGTAGCATTCCGGCGAAGAAGGTGTACGAGGACGACGACATCTTCGCCTTCCACGACATCCATCCGGTGGCGCCGGTGCATTTCCTGATCATCCCCAAGACGCACATCGCCTCGCTCTACGAGGCCGACGCGAGCCACCAGACGGCGCTTGGCAAGATCCTGGCGGTAGCGGGGCGACTTGCGCGCGATCAAGGGGCGACGGACGGCTTCCGTACCATCATCAACACCGGTCGGGTCGGAAGACAGGAGGTGTATCATCTTCACGTACATATCATCGGCGGTCCCAATACGCTCGGACCGATGATTCGCAGAGGTGAGTCGTAGCCCCTCATTGAATCGGGAACGCGAGCAGGGGGCCAGCGCAGACGGCGCACCGGTCCCGCTTCGACATCGCAGCAATCGCAGCAATTGCAGGAACCGCAGGAGGCTCCATCATGGGTTCGTTCAGCATCTGGCACTGGCTCATCGTCTTGCTGATCATCGTGTTGATTTTCGGCACCAAGAAGCTGCGCAATATCGGCACCGATCTCGGTGGTGCGGTGAAGGGCTTCAAGGAAGGCATGAAAGAAGGCGGTGAGAAAGCCGCCGAGGTCGGCCGGCAGGTCGGACAGACGATCGAAAACGAAACGAAGGACAAGTCCAAGGTCTGACCGCGCCGTTCGCTGCCCATGGCGCAACAGCCCTCGTCCGCACCGTAACGCGACTCGCCGAATGTTCGATATCGGGTTCAGCGAAATGATGGTGATCGCGGTTGTGGCGCTGGTCGTCATCGGCCCCGAGAAGCTGCCGCGTGTGGCCAGGACCGTCGGTGCCTATCTCGGCCGGTTGCAGCGCTACGTGAACGATGTCAAGGCCGACATCAATCGCGAGATCGAACTGGACGAGCTGCGCAAGTTCAAGCAGGAGGTCGAAGACACCGCGCGCGGATTCGAGAGCTCGGTACGCGAAGAGATCCACAAGACCGAGACCGAGTTCAATCAGGTGGCGCAGGATCTTGCGGGCACATCGCCCTCGACCAGCGAAGTGCCCGTCACGGCCGAGCAGAGCGCCTTGGCGGCCGGCGCATCAGACGCAACGCCTGCCGGCTCGAATGATTTGCTTGCCGGCGCATCCTCCGGCGTCACCGGTGCTCCCGGCGTTCCCCCGGCTCCGACTCCAGTCGCGGCGCCATCGGCGGATCCGGCGGTCGCAGCAACCGCAGGCGCATCCTCACCTGCACCCACTTCTGCACCCGCATCTACACCCTCACCCGCAAGCGACGTCGGTGCCAAGCGCGCCGCATAGGTCACCAAGCATGATCATCGCCGCTCGAGCGATGTCGCAATGAGTACCCAGGAAACCTTCATCTCGCATCTGGTCGAGCTGCGGCAGCGGGTGATGCGCGCCGTCGGCGCGATCGTGATCGTGTTCTTCGCGCTGTTCTACTGGTCGAGCGAGATTTACGATCTGCTCGCTTACCCGATGATCCGCGTGCTGCCCGAAGGCACGAAGATGATCGCCACCGGGGTCATCACGCCGTTCCTGGTGCCGGTCAAGATGACCATGCTGGTCGCGTTCTGCGTCGCGCTGCCGTACGTGCTCTATCAGGCCTGGGCCTTCGTCGCACCGGGGCTGTACCTGCACGAGAAGAAGCTGATGCTGCCGCTGGTGGTCAGCAGCACGATCCTGTTCTTCATCGGCATGGCGTTCTGCTACTTCATCGTCTTCGGCGCGGTGTTCGACGTGGTGTATCGCTGGGCGCCCAAGTCGATCACGGTGGCGCCGGACATCGAGCAATACCTGTCGTTCGCGCTCACCATGTTCCTGGTGTTCGGCATTACGTTCGAGGTACCGATCGTGGTGATCGTGCTGGTGCGCATGGGCCTGGTGACCATCGAACAGCTCAAGCAGTTCCGGCCGTACTTCATCGTTGCCGCGTTCGTGATCGCTGCAATCGTCACGCCGCCGGACGTGCTCTCGCAGGTGCTGCTGGCGATTCCGCTGTGCATCCTCTACGAGATCGGCATCTTGCTGGCGAGGTTCATGCACAAGGCCGTGCCGGCTGCCGATGCGGCCGTGGCGGGTACCGACGTGGCTGCCAGTTCCAACAAGCCCGAATCGTAGTGGCGACCCGGTCGCGATTCCCGCTCACGGCGCCCGCGCGGCTGCGGATCGTGGCGTGCGTGTTCGCGTTGCTCGCGATCGCGGTGCGTGCCGACGAGGGCGTGGGCGTGGTGCAGAAGCGTTTCATCGTCCTGCCGGAGTACACGACCGTCGGCGGGCAGACGATGCGTGACGTGCGCTTCGGCTACGAGACATACGGCAAGCTGAACGCACAGGGCGACAACGCCGTATTCGTCGCGCACTTCTTCACCGGCACCTCGCACGCCGCCGGCCGCTATCGCGCCGAGGACCGCCGCGTCGGCTATTGGGATTCCATCATCGGCCCGGGCCGCGCGATCGACACCAGCCGGTACTTCGTCATCAGCGCCGACACGCTGGTGAACGTGACGCGCAATGCCGGCGCGATCACCACCGGCCCATCGAGCGTGAATCCCCTCACGGGCCAGGCCTACGGCACGAATTTTCCGTTGCTGCGACCACGCGACTTCGTCCGCGTGCACCGTGCGCTTATCGATGCGCTCGGCGTGACTCGGCTGCAGCTGGTGATCGGGGCTTCGGCCGGTGCGATTCAGTCGATGGAGTGGGCGGCGGCCTATCCCGATCTGGTGGAGCGCGTCGGTCACGTCACCGGCCCGGGGTTGGCGATCCAGGAGCCGCTGTCGCGCATCTTCGATATTTGGATGCGTGGTCCGCTGCAGCGCCGGTCGGAATCGGCGCCCAAGTCCGGTAGCGAGGGCGCGTCACCCTCGGCGGCACTCAACCAACTCGCTCGGCTGGCATCGGCGGAGCGTACCTACGGCCGTGGTGGACTCGCCGGTGAACCGGGTCTGATTCGTACCCAGGCCGAACGTTCGCCGACGGAGATCATCCCGAACCTGCCCAACATCGATGCGTTCCTCAAACGCTCGGGCATTGGCAATGCGCTTGCCTACGACGTTTCGGCGCTGGCATGGTCGGCGCGCGCGTATCAGCTCTACAACCTGGAGCCTGAGGTTGCGCGTATCAAGGCGAAGGTGCTGTTCGTGCCCGCCAAGAGCGACGGTCTGTTCGCACCGGCCATGTCAGTGAGCGCTGCCGAACGCCTGCGCGCGCAGGGCAACGAGGTGCACGTGTTCGAAATCGACGGCGGCAACGGTCACCACGACGGCGTGGTGAGCATCCGTCTGGCGGCTGACGCGATTCGCGCGTTCCTGGCGCTGTAGTGCGGCGCGCGGATTGCGCCAACCCAAAACCAGCTTCGACTAGCGACGCCGCGGGAGCGCAGGCCGACGGCCGACGGTGAGACTGAGATCGATCTCTTTCTGCTCGCGCCACACCCTGATCGGTACCGATTTCTCCGGCGTGAGCGCTGCCACCGTGTTGAGCATCGACTGCGGATCGCTGACCGGCTTGCCGCCGATCGACAGCAGCACGTCGCCAGGGCGCACGCCGCCTTTCTCGGCCGGGCCGCCGCGCACGACGTTGGCGATCAGGGCGCCGCGCGTCTCGGGCAACTTGAACGATTCGGCGATTTCGGCGCTCACCTCCTGCGCTTCCACGCCGATCCAGCCGCGCGTGACGCTGCCTTTCTCGATCAGTTGTTCCATCACCTGCTGCGCGGTTGCCGCTGGAATCGCGAAGCCGATGCCCAGCGATCCGCCGGTGCGCGAGTAGATGGCCGTGTTGATGCCGATCAGATTGCCGTTGGCATCCACCAGCGCGCCACCCGAATTGCCCGGGTTGATCGCGGCATCGGTCTGAATGAAGTTCTCGAACGTGTTGATGCCCAACTGGGTGCGGCCCAACGCGCTGACGATGCCCATCGTCACGGTCTGCCCCACGCCGAACGGATTGCCGATGGCGAGCACCACGTCGCCGACCTTCAGCTCGTCGGACTGGCCGAAAGTGATCGCGGGGAGTTTTTCGGCGTCGGCCTTGAGCACGGCCAGGTCGGTCTCCGGATCGGTGCCGACCACCTTGGCGCGCAGCTTCTTGCCGTCGGAGAGCGCCACCTCGATCTCCTGTGCCGCCTCCACGACATGATTGTTGGTGACGATGTAGCCCTGGTCGGAGACGATCACGCCCGAGCCGAGACTGGTGGCGCGCTGATCGGAGTCGGGACCGTCGCCGAAGAAGCGCCGCAGGAACGGATCATCGAGCAGCGGCTGGCGCTGCGGCTTCACGCCCTTGGCGGTGTAGATGTTCACCACTCCCGGCGTCGCCTTGCGCACCGCATCGTGGTACGACCCCACGCGCGCCGAACTCGCCGCCGCGACCGGTGGCACCGGTACAGAGGGCGTTGTGTTGACGACCACCGCTGGAGCAGGGCTCGGCGCTGCCGCTGGCTGGCTCGCCAGCCATTCGGGTCGCAGCGTTTGGACGA
Organism: uncultured beta proteobacterium; assembly: GCA_902826155.1. Next base: position 34,381 of record CADEDU010000020.1, on the reverse strand, counting down.
CAAACAGAGCCGCTAGCGATACGGTCACTGCCTGCGCGAAGATGAGCCAGAGTCGGCGCACGATGGGATGGGTCCTTGTTGAAGCGGGTGCGAGGTGGCAGGCGGGTCGGCTTGGCGCTGAGCGTGACGGTCGCGGGTCAGTTGCCGCTGCCGGTGGCACGCTCTATTCGGAGCGCTTTTCCGAGCCTAAGTGGGGCGTACTCAGCTGATACGTCTACCGCGCGGCGTGGATGCAGCGAAAGCGCGGTTGGGGCGAGGTGCGTCGCTAGAATCAAGTGCAACGACAGTGGAGGGGCTGATGCAACGTGCTGATCTCGCACGCTATCTCGATCAACTGCTTGAAGTTTCACGCTTTCGCGATTATTGCCCAAACGGTTTGCAGGTGGAAGGTCGTGCGGAGGTCAGGCGCATCGTTACGGGTGTGACCGCGAGCGTCGCCTTGATCGATGCGGCGATCGCGGCACAGGCCGACGCTATCGTGGTGCATCACGGCTACTTCTGGCGCGGCGAGGACGCTCGGCTCATCGGCGCCCGGCGTGAACGCGTGGCGCGACTGCTTGCGGCCAACCTCAGCTTGTTCGCCTTCCACCTGCCGCTTGATGCACATCCGGACCTTGGCAACAACGCGCAACTGGCCCAGCGGCTCGGGTTTGCGCTGGACAGTCGCGGCGGCGAACAAGACATCATCGCGTTCGGCCGGCCAAGCACGGTCACCTCGCTTGCCCAGTTGGGTGCGCACGTATCGAGCGTGCTGGGCCGGCAGGCGCTCGTGCTGGGCGATTCGACGCGGCCGGTGGCGCGCATCGCTTGGTGCACGGGCGGCGCGCAGAGCTACTTCGAGCAGGCGATCGATGCAGGTGTCGATGCGTATCTGACGGGCGAAGTCTCCGAGCCGCAGTTCCATCTAGCCCACGAGACAGGCGTGGGCTTCATCGCTGCAGGGCATCACGCGACCGAGCGGTTCGGCGTGCAGGCGTTGGGCGCGCATCTGGCGGAACGATTCGGCCTGGAGCACCGCTTCATCGACATCGCCAATCCGGTGTGAGCGGCGTTCACTGTGCTGTCCTAGAGAAATAATCTTTTCTGATCAATGAGTTGCGAAGAAAAATTTGGCTTTGTCACAGGCCATTCGCTATAATCGCAGCGCTTCAACGACGTATCGCCGGCATCTCGATCCGGTGAACACACCCGCACCGCGCACCCGTCCGTCACCCAGTCGCTGCCTGTCGTCCCATTCGACGCCACGATCCGAGTCTCGCCACGGAGTTGTCACGGCCGGTTGCCGCGACGATGCGCACGCACCCAGAGCCAGGAGTCTTGAGCGCCTCATGAGCAATCCGAACAACGTCGACAAGACGCGACGCAATCTCGTCGTGGGCACCGTTGCAGCAAGCGGCATCGCCGGACTTGCCGCGGCGTGGCCCTTCGTGGAAAGCATGACTCCGTCGGAACGCGCCAAGGCATTGGGCGCGCCGGTCGAAGCCGACATCGCCGGGCTGCGCCCGGGGCAGTTGCTTACGGTCGAGTGGCGTGGCAAGCCCGTGTGGATCCTCAAGCGCACGCCCGAGATGCTCGAGTCGATCAAGAAGGCGGATGCGCTCGTCGCCGATCCGGAAGTGAAGGGCAGCAACCAACCGGTCGATCTCAAAGGCAAGAAGGCGCGCGCCCAGAAGGACGACATCTTCGTTGCCGTGGGCATCTGCACCCACCTGGGTTGTTCGCCGACGTTCCGCCCCGACATCGACCAGTTTTACTGCCCGTGCCACGGCTCGAAGTTCGATCTGGCCGGGCGCGTGTACAAGGGCGTGCCTGCGCCGACTAATCTGGAGGTACCGCCGCACGTGTACCTCTCGGACTCCAAGATCCTGATCGGGTCGGATAAGAAGGAGGCGTGAGCGTGGCCAACGCAAAAGCGACTTCTCCCCGGCCAAGCGGCGTGCTCGGCGGCCTGCTCCAGTGGGTCGACGACCGCTTCCCGCTCACTTCGACCTGGAAGGAGCACCTGTCGGAGTACTACGCGCCGAAGAACTTCAACTTCTGGTACTTCTTCGGCTCGCTCGCGCTGCTGGTACTGGTGATGCAGATCGCCACCGGCATCTTCCTCACCATGCACTACAAGCCCGATGCGACCCTCGCCTTCGCCTCGGTCGAGTACATCATGCGCGAAGTGCCATGGGGTTGGCTGATCCGCTACCTGCATTCCACCGGCGCCTCGGCGTTTTTCATCGTGGTGTACCTGCACATGTTCCGGGCGCTGCTCTATGGCTCCTACAAGAAGCCGCGCGAGCTGATCTGGATCTTCGGCGTGCTGATCTTCCTCACGCTGATGGGCGAGGCGTTCTTCGGCTATCTGCTCCCCTGGGGCCAGATGTCGTATTGGGGCGCGCAGGTGATCGTGAACCTGTTCGGCTCGGTGCCACTAATCGGTGAGGAACTGTCGCTGTGGATTCGCGGCGACTACGTCATCTCCGATGCCACGCTGAACCGCTTCTTCGCGTTTCATGTGATCGCGCTGCCGCTGGTGATTCTGGGTCTGGTCGCCGCGCACATCCTCGCGCTGCACGAGGTCGGCTCCAACAATCCCGACGGCGTCGAGATCAAGAAGAACCTCGATCCGAAAACCGGCATTCCGCGCGACGGCATTCCGTTCCATCCGTACTACACGGTGAAGGATCTGTTCGGCACGATGGTGTTCCTGTTCGTGTTCTCGATCATCGTGTTCTTCGCCCCCGAGATGGGCGGCTACTTCCTCGAGCACAACAACTTCATTCCGGCCAACCCGTTGCAGACGCCCGAGCACATCGCGCCGGTGTGGTACTTCACGCCTTTCTATTCGATCCTGCGCGCGGTCCCGCCGGTGGGCGAGTCGCAGTTCCCCGGCGTGGCGCTGATGGGGTTGTCGGTGATGGTGTTCTTCCTCCTGCCCTGGCTCGATCGTTGCCCGGTGAAGTCGATGCGCTATCGCGGCAAATCGTGGAAGTGGTGGGTCGGCGCGTTCGTGGTGAGTCTGCTGATACTGGGCTACCTGGGCACCAAGCCGACCGACCTGTGGGGCAAGATCGGCGTGGCGCCCGATGGTTCCGGCGGCACCGAAGTCGCGACGCTGGTGGCGCAGATCTTCACGGTCATCTACTTCGCGTTCTTCGTGCTGATGCCCTGGTACACCAGCCGCGAGAAGACCCTGCCCGTGCCGGAGCGCGTGACATGAAATCGATGACGTTCAGAAGACTCCTGCTCGCGCTGCTGTGCGCCTTGCCCGGCATCGTCTTCGCCGCCGGTGGTGCGGTGAAGCTCGACTACGCGCCGATCAACCCGAGCGATGCGACGAGTCTGCAGTCCGGCGCACGCACGTTCGTCAACTACTGCCTGAGCTGTCATGGCGCGCAGCATCTGCGCTACAACCAGCTGGAGAAGATCGGTCTGTCGAAAAAGCAGATCGAAGAGAACCTGCTGTTTACCGCAGGGAAGGTGGGCGGCATGATGGTCTCGAGCATGAGCGCCGCCGATGGGCGCACCTGGTTCGGTGCCGCTCCTCCGGATCTGACGGTGATCGCGCGCGTGCGCGGGGCCGACTGGCTCTACACGTATCTGCGCGGCTTCTACCGCGACCCTGAAACCGCAACCGGCTGGAACAACACCGTGTTCCCGGCGGTGGCGATGCCGCACGTGTTATGGGAGCTGCAGGGCATTCGCAACGGCAAGTGGGAGACCGAGAAAGACGGTCACGGACACGAGCACAAGGTGCTCAAGCTCGATGCCCCCGCCGGCGGAAAGCTGAACACGCTCGACTACGACAAGACCGTCTCCGATCTGGTGAACTTCCTGTCGTGGGCCGCCGAGCCGGCAGCACTCGATCGCAAGCGCTTGGGCTATTACGTGCTCATGGCGCTCGGCGTGCTGATGTTGATCAGCTACCTGCTGAAGGCGGCGTTCTGGAAGGATGTTCACTGACACGGCCGCGACACTGCGCGGCCACCGTTTGCATCCTGAATGAAAGGCTGAGCACCGCTCCGAGTACTGACAGGCCGGCACGACGAGTCCTCCACGATTCGACAAACCATCGGGGGGGCTCGAACCAACAGGGAGAGCGCAGCAGCGACGCTGCGCTCTTTCGTTCTCCGGCTGACCGATTACGCAACTCTCACGCAACCCGCATCAGCAGTCGTCTCGTTACGAGACCGAGGTAAGCCATGATGAATCTCTATTCCGGAACCACCTGCCCATTCAGCCAGCGCTGCCGCATCGTGCTCTACGAGAAGGGCATGGATTTCCAGATCATCGACGTCGACATGTACAACAAGCCCGAAGACATCGCGGTGATGAATCCGTACAACCGCCTGCCGGTGCTGGTCGAGCGCGATCTGATCCTGTACGAAGCCAACATCATCAACGAGTACATCGACGAGCGCTTTCCGCACCCGCAGCTCATGCCAGCCGACCCGGTCATGCGCGCGCGAGCACGGCTGTTCCTGTTCAATTTCGAGGTCGAACTGTTCTCGCAGATCGACGCGATCGAAAACGGCAACCAGAAGCAGCAGGATCGCGCGCGCCAGCACATCACCGACCGGCTCACCGAACTGTCGCCGCTGTTCTCCAAGCAGAAGCACATCCTCGGCGATGAGTTCTCGATGCTCGATGTGGCGATCTCGCCGCTCTTGTGGCGCCTGGACCACTACGGCATCGCTATGGGCAAGCAGGCGGCGCCGCTCATGAAGTACGCCGAACGCATCTTCAGCCGGCCGGCCTTCATCGACGCGCTCACGCCGTCGGAAAAAGTGATGCGCAAGTAGGCTGGTCAGATCGCACTCTGCGGAGCCGCACGTGTCGCAACCGACCTCGACCAAGCCGTACCTGGTGCGCGCGCTGTACGAGTGGTGCGTCGATAACGGCTTCACCCCGCACCTGCTGGTGGTGGTCGATGGGCAGACGCGTGTGCCCAAAGAGCACGTGCGCGACGGCAAGATCGTGCTCAACGTCGGTGCGCTCGCGACCGACAAGCTGCGCATGACCAACGATCACGTCGAGTTCGTTGCCCGATTCGGTGGCGTGGCGCGCGAGCTGTACATTCCGATGTATGCCGTCGAGGCGATCTACGCGCGTGAGAACGGCCAGGGCATGTCGTTCGAAGTCACGGCCTCCGCGCCCGACGCGCCGATCGCTGCGCCCGAAGATGCTCGCCACGGCGGCGCGGTGCAGCCCGCGCGACTGAGCGAAGCGCCGCCACCCGGGGCCGACGCCGGAACCGACCCTGCGCCACGTCCGCCCACGCCGATCGGCGGCAAGCCCGGGTTGCGTCGCGTCAAGTAGACACCGCCTTTCCAGCGCGCGCATAACCTCGCAGTTCAAACGTCACCTCAAGGAACCGCATGCACCCCTACACCATGCCCGAGTGGGTCAAGGACCGCGTGCTCAGGCGCCAGGGCCGCCTGCATGCGCACGATGCGATCGACGCGCAGAAGACAGCGCTGGTCGTTGTCGACATGCAGAACTATTTCGTCGCCGAGAACGTTGCCAGTTCAGTGCCGCTATCCCGCGCGATCGTGCCGAACATCAACAAGATGGCCCGCGCGGTTCGTGCTGCCGGCGGAACCGTAATCTGGGTACAAACCACCGCGACCGGGGCGCTCGAATACTGGGCGAATCACCACAAGCATCAGCTCACGGCGGAACGACGCACGCGGAGACTCGAGCAGCTCGACGAAAGCGCAGAGGAGTTCAAGCTCTATCCGAAGCTGGAAGTGCAGCCCGCGGATCTGCGGGTGAATAAGATCAAGTACAGCGCGCTGATTCCGCACTCCTCAAATCTGGATGACGTGCTGAAGCAGCGTGGCATCGAGTCGCTGATCATCACGGGCACTGCCACCAACGTGTGCTGCGAATCCACCGCACGCGACGCGATGTTGCTCGATTACCGGGTGATCATGCTGAGCGACGGCAATGCGGCGCAGACCGACGAGGAACACGCGGCCTCGCTCAACAATTGCGCGTTGTTCTTCGGCGACGTGATGAGCACTGACGAGGCGATTGCCCGGCTGGTGCCGGTGGCGCAGCGCAAGAGCGCGTGATGGCGCCGCGCCGACGTAAAGAACCTGCGCGACGCGTCGCTATAATTCCGCGTGGTACTGAAGGAATGCCGGCTTAGCTCAGTTGGTAGAGCAACCGCCTTGTAAGCGGTAGGTCATCTGTTCGAGTCAGATAGTCGGCACCAGATCTTGGTTGCTCCCGCCGCCGCGCGGGCGACTCGGGGCGTGTGTCCTTGCCCGCCCTGCCTACTTGACCCCGTTGGCAATCAGCGTCTTCGCGTAGGCGACGTCGTCCTTGAGGATGTGGTGATTGAGCCAGTCCTTGAGGAATTCGAGCAGCTCGGTCCCGGGGATGGTCTCGCCGCGCTTGAACCGCGCATAGAAGTCGTCCACTTTGCCGATGAGACTGCCGTGGTGGCGCTTGTGCTCGACGATCTCGTTGTAGCCGCAGTTCTCGAGCAGCATCTCTTCGTACATGAAATGGCTCTTGGTGTACGTGATCAGATTGTTCAGCACCTTGCCGACGATCGAGTTGATCGTGCCGTCCGCAACACCGTCAGCCAGCGTGTTGATGTAGCCGATGAGCACCCTGTGCTGGCGATCGATCGAATCGACACCGACCGACAACCGTTCACTCCAATCGTAGAACGCCATCTTCTTCTCCTGACAGTGGGCTAATCGCCAATCAGGCCAATTCAGGCCTATTCAGGCCAATTCCGCGATGATCTCGAGGATCTGCTCTTCGAGCTGCAGCGACGGTTCGATGAACTCGAAGCCGGCGTCGTAGTTGCTCCCGAATTCCTGGCGCCGGCACCACACGCTGCGGCAGCTGAGCGGCACGCGGATGCGACGTCCGCTCTCGAGCGCTGCTTCGAGCGTGCAGTGAAACACCTGGTTAGGCGCGATCGACTCGGGGCGGGTCAGCTGCATGCCGGAGAGGCTGATGTCGCACAGGTCGCCGAGCGGCTTTCGTGAAGCTTGCTCGACGGCGCGGATGTAGAAATCGACGACGTATCGTTCGTGCCGGCGACGCTCGGTCCCGGCACAGTCGTTGTCGACGGCGATTGCATCGCCAAGCTGCTCGTTGCTTTTCATCGCGACTCTCTCGAAGTGCCCGAGCGCTCAACGCGGGATCTTGAAATCCGCGATCGCCCTCAGGCATATCGGTCGTGCAGAATGAACTTGCAGCAGGCGCTGTCACAGCGTGTGCGATAGTTCTCGCTTGCGACGGTCACCAGAACCGTCGTCGCACGAAGGTCCGTGAGGACCGTGTCGCAGTTATCGCGGCAACGAGGGCGATGCCAGCTCGGCGATGATTTCGAGGATCCGCGCTTCGAGTTGGCGCGAAGCATCGATGAACTCGAAGCCGGCGTCGTACTTGTGCCCGAATTCCTGGCGGCGGCACCAAACACTGCGGCAGACGAGCGGCACGCGGATGCGTTTGCCGCTCTCGAGTGCGGCCTCCAGCATGCACTGAAACACCAAGTTGGGCGCGACCGGCTCGGTACGGGTCACCTTCATCCCCGACAGGCTGATGTCATCGAGCTCGCCCAGCGACTTCTTGGTGGCATGGTCGACCGCGCGAATGTAGAAGTTGACGACGTAGCGTTCGTGGCGACGTCGCTCCGCTCCACTGCTCCAGTCGTTTTCGACGGCGATCGCATCGCCTGCCTGCTTGCGCGTGTTCATGGATGCTTCTCAGGACCTGCCGGCGGATAGAAGGGCCCGACGCGATCGGCGCCGGTCCTGAGGGATATCGGTCAGGCGGGGCGAAGTCCCAGCCGGGATTGCCGGGCGTAGTGCGAAAGTTCTCGGCTAAGTCCGCAGGCAAGCGGGGGAGGGTGGATATTCGCCTGCGTCAGATCCGCGTCGCTTGGCGAGGCTGGTAGATGAGCGGCGCGGCGGGCTTTACGCGTACCACCAGTTCCACCCCAGGTCGCGGCTGCGAAAGGAAGCTCTTTGCGGATTGATAGGGACTCTTAAGCACGCGCAGATACGGGTGGCGACCCTGCTCGCGTACCAGCTCGAACCAGGTGCCGGGATAGATCAGGTTCGGGTCATCCAGGCCGCTGCGCCTGGCGTCATAGAACTTGCGCCACATCGACGGATCACCGGTGAAGCGCGCGGTGATGCCCGAGAACGTATCGCCGGGATGCACCTCGTACGCCAGCAACGCGACGCGTCGCTTCGACGACTGCGCCTGCACATGAGGCGACATCAGATAGATCGAGACGACCAGCAGAAAGAAGAGCGCCGCAACCACTTCCCAGCGAAGGCGTCTCCCTACCGATTGCGTGTGGCGCGAGAGCGCGTTGCGGTGTCGCTTGCGTGCGTAACGAGTGGACATCCTGGTACCTCCTTGCGTTGACGTGGCGGCGACGCACTTGCGGATTCCTCGCCGCGGCCGCGACTACGCAAGAGATACCGCGCCGCCTGTGATGCAGGTAGTGTCGCCCGCATACATGTGGTGTCCGGCGGACCACAGTTTGTAAATGGATCGGTAGGGATGCCGCATCGATGCGCGATCGATGATCGCGTGCTGTCCTGACGGGCTGTGATGGCGAGCCGATGCGTCGGTGATAGGCTCGTCAATTCCTGCGGATCGGAGCCTCCCCCATGTGGCCACTGCGTTCATTCCTGTTCGTGCCTGCGCATCGGAGTGAGCTGGTGCCCAAGGCGATCCGTGTGCGTCCTGACGCCGTCGTGCTCGATCTCGAAGACTCGGTGCCGCCGGAACACAAGGCCGCGGCGCGCGCGAATCTGGCGCAGGGCACAGCGACGCTCGTGGCCGAGGGGATCGCGCCGTTCGTGCGCGTGCATGCGTGGTCTGATGCCACGCGCGATGACGTGCAGGCCGCGGTGCATCCCGGATTCGCCGGCGTGATCCTGCCCAAGGCCGACAGCGCCGATGAAGTGCGCGCCTTGCACGATCTGCTTTCCTATCACGAGGGGCGGCGCGGCCTCGCGCACGGTGCGGTCGCGATCATGCCGCTGCCCGAAACGGCCGAAGGCCTGCAACGCGCGGAATCGCTTGCTCGAGCAAGTACGCGCGTGAAAGGGATCGTCGGCACGTGCAGCGGGCCGGTCGGTGCCGATGTCGCGCGCGCGTTCGGCTTTCGTCCCTCGCTGCAGGGCTTCGAGCAGCTCTACATGCAATCGAAGCTGGTGCTCGACAGCCGCGCGGCCGGTGCGCCGTACCCGATCGCTGGGGTGTTCGGCGTGCCGATGGACGATCTGGCCGCGATGGAAACGCTCATCACCCGCACGCGCGACCTCGGATTCACCGGCTGCTCGATCATGCATCCGTCGCACGTAGCGATCACCAATCGCGTGTACACGCCGACCGAGCAAGAGGCGGCGTACTACCGAGGTTTGCTCGAAGCGTTCGCGCAGGCTGAGCGCGATGGCCTCGGCGCGGTGCGCTATGAGGGCGCCATGATCGACTACGCGATGCTGCCGCATGCGCGTTCGGTGGTCGCGGCGTTCGACCGGCACGAGCGCAGCAAGGGAGCATCGACATGAGCACCAACGAGGGCCGCGCGAACCGCCAGGTGCGGTTGAAGTCACGACCGGTCGGCGTTCCGCAGGCGTCGCATTTCGAACTGGTCGCCGCGCCGATGCCGGAACCCGGTCCGGGCGAAGTGCTGGTGCGCAACCACTATCTGTCGGTCGATCCGGCGATGCGCGGCTGGGTCAATGCCGCGGCGAACTACGCCGAGCCGGTAGCTATCGGTGCAGTCATGAAGTCGTTTGCGGTCGGCAAGGTGGTTGAATCGAAGCACCCGGCCTATCGCGCGGGCGATGTAGTGACCGGGTTGTTCGGTTGGCAAGAGTGGGCTGCGGTCGGTGGAGCGGCCATCGACCGAAAACTCGAACCCGCGATCTTCGAAGGCCTGCCCATGTCGAGTGCGCTGGGTGTGCTCGGCTTGAACGGCGTCACAGCGTACTTCGGCCTGCTCGATGTCGGACTGCCGCGGCCGGGCAACACGGTTGTCGTCTCGGCGGGCGCCGGATCGGTGGGCTCGTGCGTTGGCCAGATCGCCAAGATCGCAGGATGCCGCGCCGTTGCGATCTCGGGTGGCTCCACCAAGGTCGCACAGTGCCTGAACGAATTCGGATTCGACGCGAGCGTGGACTACAAAGCGGGACGCCTCGCCGACGATCTGAAGCGCGCCTGCCCCAACGGCATCGATGTCTATTTCGACAACACCGCCGGCGTGATCACCGATACGTGCCTGGGACTGCTGAACACGCACGCCCGCGTGGTGGTGTGCGGCACCGTCGCGCACACCGAGTGGGATCCGCCGCCGCAGGGCCCGCGCGTCGAGCGGCGTTTGCTGGTCACGCGCTCGCGCATCGAGGGTTTCGTTGTGCTCGACTACCAGCACCGCTGGCGCGAGGCGCTGCTGCAACTGAGCCGCTGGATTCGCGCAGGCAAGATCCGCTATCGCGAAGACGTGCTCGAAGGCCTGGAAGCCGCACCCGATTCGATCGCCGGCCTCTATCGCGGCGAGAACATGGGCAAGCGGCTGATTCGCGTGGCCGCCGGCTCGTAGTCCATCCTTGGCCGACACCTAACCGATGCATTCGCGATGACCACGCCGCTCGCCGATCTGAAGATCCTCGATCTCACGCGCGTCCTGGCCGGGCCGGTGGCAGCACAGTATTTCGGCGACATGGGCGCTGACGTGATCAAGATCGAACCGATCGATCACGGCGACGACATGCGCATCTGGCCACCGTTCAAGACGAGCCTCGATAGCACCGAGACGACGGGCACGCCCTACTTCGGCGTCAATCGCAACAAGCGCTCGGTCGCACTCGATCTCAAATCGGCAGCCGGTCGCGATGTGTTGTGGACGCTGGTCAAGCGCGCCGACATCGTCATGGAAAGTTTCGCGCCGGGTGTGGCCGCGCGGCTCGGCGTCGATGCGATTACCACGCGCAAGATGAATCCGCGGCTGATCCATTGCAGCATCTCCGGCTTCGGCTCGGTCGGCCCGATGAGCGGCGCCAAAGGCTACGACATGATCGCCCAGGCATTTGCCGGCATGCTGTCAATCACCGGAGAACAAGGCGGACCGCCGATCCGCACACCGTACTCGCCGGTGGATCAGGTGACCGGTCTGCACGCCATGGTGGGCATTCTCGCGGCGTTGCATGCGCGCGCTTCGACCGGCACGGGTGCGGCGATCGAGGTATCGCTGTTCGATTCGGCGGCAGGGCTGCTCGGCCACATGCTGCAGAACTACTGGGAACGCGGCACCGAGCCGGAGCGTTACGGGGTCGGACACGAATCGCTGTGCCCGTACGAAGCGTTCGCCACAGCCGACAAGCCGCTGATCCTCGGCGTGGCCAACGACACCATGTGGCGCGGGTTCTGCAAACTGGTCGGACTGGAGGCGTTCGTCGACGATCCGCGCTTTCGCAGCAACGGCGATCGCGTGCGCAATCGGGCCGAGACCGTCGCACTGGTGCAGCCGGTGTTGCGCGAAAAGCCGCGTCACGAATGGCTGGCGATGCTCGAAGTTGCCGGCATTCCATGCTCGCCCCTGCACACGCTGGGCGAACTTGCCGCGCATCCGCACTCACGCGAAAGCGGCATGGTGTTCGACTATCAGCATCCGCACTTCGGTTCGATGCACGCGGTGGCACAACCGGTTCGCTACGACGGTAAGCGCGGCACCCTGCGCCGCACCCCGCCAATGCTGGGCGAACACTCGGCCGAGGTGCTGCGCGAGATCGGTTACGACGACGACCGCATCGCGAGCCTCATGACGGCGGGCGTGATTCGCGGAGCGACGCCCGCCTGAACGGGGCATGATTCAAAACCAAAGGAGGCGAAGATGAGGATCATGAAAGCGCTGCTTGGAGTCGTCCTGGCAGCCATGCTGATGCAATCCGTATCCGCGCAGCAGTACCCGGCGCGTCCGGTGAAATTCATCCTCCCGTTCGGACCGGGCAGCGGCACCGACATCTCGGCGCGCAACATCGCCGAAGAACTGCGCCAGGAACTGGGCGAAACGTTCCTGGTGGAGAACCGACCCGGCGCCAATGGCTTTCTCGCCGCCGAAGCCGTCGCACGGGCCGCACCCGATGGCTACACGCTCATGCTCACCGCGACGACGACGCACTCGACCAATCCGTATCTGTTCAAGAAGCTGCCGTACGACCCGGTCAAGGATTTCGTACCGGTGGCGGGGCTGACCGAGGGTTACTACCTGCTCATCGTGCACAAGGACATGCCGGTCAACACGATGCAGGAGTTGATCGACTGGCTGAAGGCCAATCCCAACAAGGCTTCGTACGGTTGGGGCGCGACAGTGAGTCAGATCACCAGCGCCACATTCCTCAGGCGTATCGGCGCCACCGCTACCGGCGTGCCCTACAAGAGCAGCCCTCAGGCAGTGACCGATCTGATCAGCGGGCAGTTCACCTTCATGTTCCAGGACATTCTCTCGGTGCTGGCGCAGGCGCAGGCAGGACGCATGAAGGTGCTGGCGACGACCTCGCCGGCGCGGCTGCCGACGTTGCCCAACGTGCCGCTGATGGCCGAGGCCGGTATGCCCAATTTTCATGCGGCCGCGTACACCGGCATCTTCGCGCCGGCCGGTACGCCCGAGCCAATCGTGCGCCGGTTGAATGACGCAGTGGTGAAAATCCAGAAGAAGCCCGAGTTCGCGAAGAAGCTCGAAGCGTGCTGCGCGGCGTACATGCTGATCACCACGCCGAAGGAGTTCGCCGATTACCTCGATAAGGATCGGGCGATGTGGGCGGAGCGTATTCCCGCCGCGGGGATCAAACCGGAATGAGCCGTGCCCGCCCCGTTGGCGAGGGCCCCGTTGCGCCAGAGGCGCGATGGGATCGACATGGCGGGTGCGGCTCGAGCCGCCGACAGCGAGGCCTGTGCACGGCGAGGTCGATCGGAAGGTGGCAGGTGCGGGATGTTGCCGGGGCCCGCTCTTAGCGCGCCAATGCGAGCGGAAACTCCGGCGTCTGATACGCGAGCAGATTCGCCAAATGCTGCTCGACGTCGGCAGCGAACAGGTCGTGCGTGATCCGGTCGACCAGGCGCGGCACGGCGAATTTCATACCGTTGATCGATGAGCCGCTCGGGCCAGCGCTCACCATCGTCCCGAAGTCGAAGCAGTGGAGGTCACGTAGGAATGGCGCGGCACCCGGCGTCTTCTCGGTGAACGCGAAGCCGCTGTCCAGGTACGGATAACGAGCGAGCCGAGGTCGCAGCTGATCGGTCGGTGGTGTGAAGCGATCGCCCCAACAGGCAACGTGTTGCGCAAGGCCCGCCAGCTCAACGCGTTGCGCCACATCCATCTCGAAACCGGTGCCGCAAATCAGGAAGTCGACCTCGAACTGTCCGCGCGGTGTGTGCACGCGCACCGCGTCGCCCTCGACTGCGACGTGCTCCCAAGGGCTTGACGTGTGCAGATGAAAATTCGCGTGGCGCGTGACCCGATTCCACGTCTCGAGCGGCAGCGCTTCGCGCAGATCGAGCAGATGCACCATGAAGCGCCAGCGCGTCGCGTCGTCGAGCGCGTGGAAATGGCGCAGGAACCCGGGAAACGAGATCGCCTTGTACGGTTGCACACGCTGCAACTCGTCGCGCCGGCAGAACAGCCGCACTTCGCTCGCGCCTGATTCGAGCGCGGTGGCGGCGTTGTCGAAAGCGGAAGCGCCGGCGCCCAGCACCGCGATTCGCTTGCCTCGTAGCCCAGCGAAATCGATCGTATCGGCGGCGTGCGCGCGAAAGCGCGGAGGAAGCGCGGCGACGTGTTCCGGCATCCACCAGCGGCCGGACTTCTCGATGCCCATCGCCAGCACGATCTTGCGTGCGTCGAACGATCGCGTCACGCCTCGATCGACGACGTGCGCGCGCAGCAGCCCGGTCTGCGATTGCGGCTCGATCCGCTGCAGCGTCACCTCATTGCGCACCGGCAGCCCCAGCACATCGCGCAGCCACAGCAGATAGACGTGCCAGTCTTCCTTCGCGATCTTGTTGAGCGCGGCGAATGCGGCCACGCCATGCTGCGCTTCGAACCACGACTGGAACGTAAGCGAGGGCAGGCCGAGATCCGGGCCGGTCACCGTCTTCCAGGTGCGCAAGGTCTGCATGCGGGCGAACGTGCGCCACGGCCCTTCGCTGCCGCGCGGGGCACGATCGATCACCAGGATGTTGTCGACCCGTTCGCGCAGCAGTTGCGTCGCGATCGCCTGTCCGCCTTGGCCGGCGCCCACGATCAGCACGTCGTAGACCCGCTCGCCGCTCGTGGTCGCGCGCGGCGGCACCCATTGCGGCTCGGGGTATTTGATCAGATCAAGGTCGCGGCGCACGCACGCTTCGAGTGCGGCAAGGCCTCGTGGAATCAGCGGATCGGTCATGGTTGCAGCGCTCGGGCGGGTCGATGGTTCCCGCAAGGATAAGCGCGCCGGCGTCGAGGTCGTGCAGGACCGCAGAAGCGCGATGGCACTCGCAGCTTGGGCGATACTGTGGCGCGACACGACGCATTTGGGGGATTCATGCAGACGCGACAGGCGATGGTGCTCATCACCTACACGCCCGGGCCCGCTGGCCGCACGCCGGAGTACGAGCAGTGGCTGCGGGCTGAGGACAATCCGTTCTTCAACACGATCGAAGGCATCGGTGAGTACTCCAACTGGAAGATCGTCGCGCCGCGCGACGATGCCTTGCCGTGGACGTACTTCGATTTTCTCGTGCTCGCCTCGCCCGATGACTTGCAGCGCGTGTGGTTCAGTCCGCTTCTGGACGAGTTTCGGCGTAACTGGATCGCGCGCTGGGGATACGGTGCGGGCACGCGCACGCCCCCGAACGTGAACGCCTATGGGCATCTGTTCGCGTGCGAGGGCGAACCGCTGCGTGCGCGCGAGCGTTTCGTCGAGCTGGTGCTCGATCCGGCCGAGGCGCAAGCGCACCACCTGTGGCAGCTCAATGCGAGCGTGCGCAAGCACTACGCGATCGGGCCTGCGCAGCCGCCTGAGGCATGGCGCCAACCAGCGGATCGGTTCAACGCGCTCGGACACTCGCGACTGTCGGTGCGATTGCTGCCCGATAGACCGGAACAGGGCGCGTGGTCGCCCACCCGGCTGCTCGCTGAATGCATCGCGGCGCCATCGCTTGGCCGATGACCAGGTGCGGGTTGGAAGTTGGCCATCGGCGCAAGTGCGTTCGGCGCTTGCTTGCGTTCGCTCCTCGCTCGGCGCGGCACAGCGCGTTCGTCCACAACGGGCCTTCGCGCGCTAAAGTCGCGTTTTCGCAGAAGAACTCCGGAGATTTCATGCTCAGTCGCCATTCATTGCTGCGCCACGGCGCACGCGTGATCGCCTTCGCCCTGGCCGTGTGCGGATCGCATGCGGCGCTGGCGCAGGCCTATCCGAACAAGCCGATCCGCGTGATCGTGCCGTTTCCGCCCGGCGGAAGCGTCGACACCGTCTCGCGCCTGCTCGCACCGCGCCTCGCCGACGCGCTCGGCCAGCAGGTCCTGGTGGAGAACCGCAGCGGCGCCTCGGGGAATATCGGCATGGAGCAGGCGGCGCGCGCCAGCGCCGATGGCTACACCCTGCTCATCAACACCAATCCGCTCGTCACCAACGGCCATCTGTACTCGAAGCTCAACTACGACACGTTCAACGACTTCGTGCCGATCTCGCTGCTGTGTCACTCGCAGTCGGTGATGGTGGTCAATCCCAAGGTGCCGGCGCGCACCCTGAAAGAGTTTCTCGACCTGGCGCGTGCCAAGCCCGGCAGCCTCAACTTCGCCACGGCTGGCCCCGCGACCAATCCGCACGTCGGCGGCGAGCTGGTGAACTATCTGGGGAAGACCAACATCGTCGCGGTGCATTACAAGGGCGGCGGACCGGCGCTGCTCGCCGCGCTGGCAGGCGATGTCGAGATGGTGGTATCGGGCATCTCTGAGGCCGGTCAGCACGTCGTCGCCGGCAAGCTGCGCGCGCTGGGCGTTACCGGCCTGAAGCGCTCGGCGGCGTATCCAGATCTGCCGACACTCGACGAAGCGGGCTTGCCCGGCTACGAATTCGTCACCTGGCACGCGATGCTCGCGCCGAAGGGAACGCCAGCTGCGGTGATCGAGACGCTCGCGGCGCAAGTGCAGAAAGCGATGCGCTCAGCAGAGGGCGGCGCGCTGTTTCAGAAGAACGGGCTGGAGGTCATCGCCAGCACCCCCGACGAGCTGGCCGCGCATCTGAAGCGCGAATCGACCAAGTGGCAGCGCGTGTTCAAGGAACG
>CADEDU010000020.1:7561-17979 GCA_902826155.1 uncultured beta proteobacterium | reverse complement strand
AGTGACCCGTCGGGCATGGCGAGGTTGCCGATCATGCGGATCGCCTCGTGTTCGGTCGGCTTGCCGCGCTGCTCGTCGAGTTCCACCAGTAACGCGAGATAGGGCAGGTGCTCGTGGAACGCCGGCTGCACCGCATGACGCACTTCGGTGTACGAATACACCGTGCCACGGCCGCTCACCGGCACCCAATCGAACGCGTTGCCTGAGCACCAGGGGCACGCCGGTCCGGGCGGATAGCGCAGCAGCGCGCACGCCTTGCAGCGCTGCAGCCGCAACTCACCCTGCGCGCAATAGCGGAAGTACGCTGCATTCTCGTGATCGAGCTCGGCGATCGAGAGCGTCATGCCGAGATAGGTGCCGGTCTGTGTCATTGCGTGCTCCGGGTTCAATTTCTAGCGTGCGTCGCGCGCCATGACCAGCGCCGAGCCGTACGCGGGCGTGCCCCAGCCGAAGTTCGCCGTCACGTCGACCTTGCGCACTTGGCGGCAGCCGCCCTCGCGGTAATCGTAGGTGTGCGCGCGTCGGCCGTCGGCGCCGATCGGGCACGAGTCGTCGGCGTCGTGGCGAAGCTGGCGCACGTTCTCCACCACCATGCTCACGCCGTGCGTGTAGCCCTCGCACAGATGCCCGCCCGAGGTGTTGTTGGGGCGGCGTCCGCCCAGCTCGATGATGCCGCTCGATACGTACTGTCCGCCTTCGCCCTTCTTGCAGAATCCGTAGTCCTCCAGTTGCAGCATCGTGGTGAAGGTGAACGCGTCGTAGGAGCCGGTCACGTCGATATCGTCCGGACCCACACCGGCGGCGTTCCATAGCCTTGGTGCCGCCCACTTCGCCGCGACGGTGGTGATCGGCCCATGCTGGAAATGCATGTCGGCGCGCGGCTTGCACATGCGACCTACCACGCCGAGGATCACCGCCGGCGTATGTCGCAGGCTGCGCGCGCGTTCGATCGACGTGACGATGATCGCGGTGGCGTTGTCGGTTTCGACGCAGCAATCGAGCAGATGCAGCGGCGTGCAGATCATGCGGCTGGCCAGCACGTCCTGCACCGTCACGCGCTTGCGATGCAGTGCCTTGGGATTGTTCGATGCATGTTTGGCGTGGGCCACGCGCACCATTGCCACCTGTTCGGGCGTGGTGCCGAACTCGTACATGTGCCGCATGAACGTCGGCGCGAACCACTGCCCCGGGGAGCGCCAGCCGTAAGCGCGATCGTGCAGGTCGTCGCCGCTCACCGGTGTTTCGGCGCGCCCGGTGCCGCCCACGCGCGACTGGCTGTAGCCGTTCATTGCGCGATAGATCACCACCGTCGAGCACATGCCAGCCTCGATCGCGCCGATCGCCAGGCCGACGAGCGCTTCGGTGCTCGATCCGCCGCCGTGCACGTCCATGAAGAAGTTCGGCCGGATGCCTAGATCGCCCGCTACCAGCGTCGAGGCGACCGAATCCCCCATCTGGTAGGCGAGCATGCCGTCGACGTCGCGCGCGGTGAGGCCGGCATCCTGCATGGCGTTGCGGATCGCCCAGCAAGCGAGCGCGCGGGTGGTCATCCCCGAGCCGCGTGTGTAAGTGGTTTCGCCCACGCCGACGATCGCGTAGCGACCGCGCAGGTGGCGCGCGCCTTCGATGACATGTTCGCTGGTCTGCATGATGAGCGGTGCGAGCCTCGTGGTGGAATCGACTGAAGATTACATGATCGTCGCGCTGCACTATGCTCTCTCGCGTGCCGCACACATGAGGAATCGATCGTGACCACCGTGACCCCTGTTACGACTGCGTCGCCTGCTGAACACGGGTCGATGTCGCGTGCTGGCGACGCCACCGCCGATGCGGCAGCGATCGCCGATCAGGCGCGTGCCAGCGTGCTACGCGCCGGGCGCCTCACCATCGGCGATCTGCTGCGCGCCCAGGCGGGCCGAACGCCCGATGCGCCCGCGGTGACCGAGGGCGAGCGCACGCTCAGTTATCGCCAGTTCAATGCGCGGGTGAATCGGCTCGCCCAGGCACTGCTCGCTCGTGGCGTCGTGCACGGCGCGCGCATCGCGGTGCTATCGGAAAATCGTCTGGAGTACGTCGAGCTGGAGTTCGCCTGCGCCAAGGTCGGGGCCATCGCCTGCGCGCTCAACTGGCGATTGGCCGATCCGGAACTGCAGCATTGCGTGCGGCTGGTGGCGCCCAGCATGGCGATCGTCTCGCCGCGGTTTGCCGAGGCGCTCGGGCGGATCGATCATGGCGTGCGCGACGTGCTCACGTTGGGCGCGCCCTATGAAGCGGCACTCGCGAGTGCGACCGAACGCGAACCGGCGATCGAGGTCGACCCCGAAGACGGTCTGCTGATCCTCTACACCAGCGGTACGACCGGGCTGCCCAAGGGCGCCCTGATCAGCCATCGCGCTGAGATCGCGCGCATGCACGTGTTGCGTGAAGAGCACGGGCTCGCCGCGGGTGAGGTGTTCATCGCCTGGCCGCCGATGTTCCACATGGCATCGAGCGACCAGATGATCGGCTGCCTGTGCACCGGCGCGCACGTCATCGTCGTCGACGGCTTCGATCTCGATCGCATCCTCGCGATCGCGTCCGAACATCCGCTGTGGTGGCTGATCGTGCTGCCCGGAACGGTGGACCGGTTCTGCGCCGAAGTACGCGCGCGCGGCATGCGGCCCAAGGGCGTGAAGATCGTCGGTGCGATGGCCGATCTGGTGCCGCTGCAGCAGCTCGCCGAGATCACCGCGTTGCTGCAGGCGCCGTTCGCCAACACGTTCGGGGCCACCGAAACCGGATTGCCGCCTGCGTCGGCCGGCATGCTGCCGATCGGACGTGCGCCCGAGAGCCTCGCGAAAACGGTCAGCACCTTGTGCGAAGTGCGTCTGGTCGATCCCGACGACAACGACGTCGCCGACGGCGAACCCGGCGAACTGGCAATTCGCGGCCCGACGCTGTTCAGCGGCTACTGGAACGCGCCTGAGGCTACCGCCAAGGATTTCCGCGGCGGCTGGTTCCACATGGGCGATGCCTTTCGGCGCAACGCCGACGGCACGCTCAGCTTTGCCGATCGGGTGAAGTACCTGATCAAGTCCGGCGGCGAGAACATCTATCCGGCCGAGATCGAGCGCGTGCTGCTTGGCGACGCTCGCGTGGTCGAAGCCGTGGTGGTGCGCAAGCCCGATGCGCAATGGGGCGAGGTGCCGGTGGCGTTCGTCGCTCGCAACGACGAGCAGCTCACGGCTGAGGTGCTAATCGAGCGCTGCCGCAAGGAGCTCGCCGGCTACAAGCGGCCGAAGGAGATCCGCTTCGTTGCGTTCGAGGATTTTCCGCGCAGCACCACCGGCAAGGTGCAGCGCGGCGAAGTGGAGCGCTGGCTGCGGTGACCGATCTTTGGTTGCTACACCCGGGAACGATGACCCACGTCGCGATCAGGTCCGCAGCGCATCGATCAGCGTGCGCGCGTTGGGCAGCTCTTCCAGGTGCCGCACCATGTCGATCAGGGCCGAAATGCGCGAGCCGGGCAGCCGCGCCCCTGCGTAAGTGCGGAACTTGTCGTCCAGTTGTGCGTTAGTGAGGGGATTCTCCGGCGCACCGCGCGGCTGCTTGCAGTGCGTGGTGAGCGTGCTGCCGTCGCGTAGCACGATGTTGGCGATGGTTTCCTGCGAAGTGAACTGCGCGTTCATGTCGATCTTGACGTGCGTGCCTGCGAACGCCTTGAGCGTGGGATCGTCGTAGCGCGCGGGCTCGTATTGCGCGAGCGTGAGCGCCCGATCGTGCAGCGCGGCGGCTACCGCATAGTGCGCCGACAGCAGCGCCTCGAACTTGCCTTTGTAGGTGGCGAAGCCGCCGTGCATGTCGAAGGTGATCTTGCTCACCGTGAGCTGCACGCGATCGATCTTCGCGGGCGCGATCGTGTGCTGCTCCAGCAGATCGAACACCGCGGTCACCGCGCCCTGGATGTTCGTTGCCGCCGGCCACGGCCGCAGCGCGAGTTGTTCGAGTTCCCAGCGTTTGCCCAATTCACCGAGCGCAAGATCGATGCGACCGCCTTCGGCGTAGGTGTTGTACAGGCCGCCATCGCGCGCAGTGAGGAATTCGCGTGTGGCCACGAATTTCTGTTGCGCGAGCAGCGCGGCCATCAGGCCGGACAGTCCGCCGCGGCACTGATGGAACTTGACCGTCGGCGTGCCCCAGGCCGCGAATGTGCCGGCGGCCTGACTGCCCGCCAGCCCGAACGCGCGGGCCATCGTCTCGTCGTCGAATCGCAGCAATCGACCAACCGTGGCTGCCGCGCCGAACGGCCCAAGCACGCCCGGGCCATGCCAACCCTTCTTGCGGAACACCGGATAGTCCAGCCCGAGGCCGACACGCGTTGCGACTTCGCAGCCGGCGATGATCGCGGCCAGCAGTTCGCGCCCTGACAGCGCATCGCGTTCGGCGATCGCAAGGGCCGCCGGCAGCACCTCCGGCATGATGTGTGTGAGCGTGGCGCGATGCGTATCGCACATCGTCACCGCAGTTACCAGGAAGCCGTTGAGCAGGGTCGCGCCGGCAAGCGAAAGATGCCCGCCGCCGATGATCGAGGATTCGTTCGACTGTCCGAGCGCGCGTGCGAACGCTGCGACCTGCGGCGTTTCCTCGCCCTGGTGGCCTGCCAGCGCGCAGGCGAGCGCATCCAGAACGACGTTCTTGGCACACGCGACGGTGCGCGGCGGAATCGCAGCCAGATCGAGATGGGCGGCGAATGTCGCCAGGGCTTGGGTCGGTTCGGTTGTCATCGTGTGGGTCGTTCGCCTCGGTCGAACCGAGCATAGCCACGATCGGTGCGGCTCGCTATCCTTCACTGCTGCCCCGAACGTCCGCCGCCGACTCCCAACGAAAGGAACCTTGCATGAGCAGCCGCATTCGCGCCAACGGCATCGAGATGAATTACCGGCTGGAAGGGCCGGCCGGCGCCCCGGTGCTGATGCTCAGCAACTCGCTGCTCACCGATTACGGCATGTGGGACCTGCAGGCCGCCGCGTTTTCGCGCGAATACCGGCTGCTGCGCTACGACTCGCGCGGGCACGGCGGCACCGAAGCCACTGCTGGTCCGTACACGATGGAATTGCTGGTGGCCGACGTGGTTGGTCTACTCGATGCGCTCGGCATTCGTCGTTGTCATTTTCTCGGCCTGTCCAAGGGCGGGATGATCGCGCAGCGCCTCGCCGCGCAGCACGGCGAGCGCCTGTACTCGGTGAGTCTGTGCGACACCGCCTGTCATCTGCCGCCCGAGTCGGTGTGGGACGATCGCATCGCGCTGGCGCAGGCCAAGGGCACGAGCGCCTTCATCAAGCCGATGACCGAGCGCTGGTTGACGCCGGGCTTTCGCGCCGCCAATCCGCAGATGCTGGAGAAGATGGGCACGATGATCGCGCGCACCGCCGTCGACGGGCTGGTGGGTAGCGCGCACGCGATCAAGAAAATGGACCACACTGCGCTGCTGGCATCGATCAAGGTTCCCACGCTGATCGTCGTCGGCGAGCAGGATCCGGGCACGCCAGTTTCGGCCGCGCGCGTGCTGCACAACGCCATCGCCGGCTCCGAGATGGTCGTCGTCGAGGATGCGGCGCATCTGCCCAACATCGAGAAACCGGCCGCGTTCAACGCGACGGTGCTCGATTTCCTCGCGCGACATCGGGGCCAGCCAGCGTGACGGCTTCGGGCAGCGCGGCGTCCACCGACGCCTTGATGACCGGCGCGCAGTACCTCGACAGCCTGCGCGACGCGCGCGAGGTCTACATCTACGGCGAGCGCATCGCCGACATCACCGCGCACCCCAGCGCGCGCAACGCCGCCCGCTCGATCGCGCGGTTATACGACTCGCTGCACGATCCGGCCCAGCGCGACGCCCTGACGATGGTCGATCGGCACGGCATCCGCACCCATCGGTTCTTCACCGCCAGCTACTCCGCGCAGGAACTGCTCGCCGCACGTGACGCGATCGCCGCGTGGGCGCGCCTGTCGTACGGCTTCATGGGTCGCACCCCCGACTACAAGGCGGCGTTCATGGCCACGCTCGGGGCCAATCCGGAGTTCTACGCGCCGTTCAGCGACAACGCGCTGGCCTGGTACAAACGCTACGCCACGCGCGGGTTGTTCCTCAATCACGTGCTGGTCAATCCGCCGGTCGACCGGCACAAGCCGGTGCATGAAGTGGGCGACGTGTTCGTGCACGTGGTCAAGGAAACCGACGCCGGCATCATCGTGAGCGGCGCCAAGATGCTCGCTACCGGATCGGCGCTCACGCACGCCACGTTCGTCGCGCAGAACAGCGCGGCGCAATTGGAGCAAGGCAAGGCGGAGGATTTCGCGCTGGTGTTCATCGCACCGATGGACACGCCCGGTTGCAAGCTGATCTGCCGGCCCTCGTACGAGCAGGCGGCACACAGCCCGTTCGACTATCCGCTGTCGAGCCGCTTCGATGAGAACGACGCGGTGATCATTTTCGACAACGCGTTCATCGCATGGGAGAACGTACTGGTCTACCGCGATGTCGAGAAGGCCAGGCGCATCTACGCCGCCTCGGGCTTCATGAATCGCTACAACCTGCAGGGCGGCACGCGCCTGGGTGTGAAGCTCGATCTGATGTGCGGTCTGCTCGCCAAGGGGCTGGCGGCCAACGGCACGGACCAGTTCCGCGGTACGCAAGCGGCACTCGGCGAGCTGATCGCCTGGCGCAATCTCACCTGGGCGATGAGCGCGGCCATGGCGCTCGATCCGCAGCCCGGGCCGGGCGACTCGGTGATGCCCAAGCTCGAATACGCCTCCACGGTGCGGCTGTTCTCGACCATGGCCTGGCCGCGGGTGAAGGAGATCTTCGAGACCTATCTCGGCGGCGCGCCGATCGTCACACCGTCGAGCTACAAGGACTTGCAGAACCCGATGCTGCGTCCGCTGCTCGATCAGTACTACCGCGGGTCGTCGAGTTCGGCCGAGCAGCGCATCAAGCTGTTCAAGCTCATCTGGGATGCGATCGGCACCGAGTTCGGCGGCCGGCACGAGATCTACGAGCGCAACTATTCCGGCAATAACGAACAGATGCGGCTCGATGCGGTGAACTTCGCCCGGCAGCGCGGTATTCTGGACACGTGCGTGCAACTGGCCGAGCGCTGCATGGGCGACTACGACCTGGCCGGTTGGGTGGATCCCACGTGGCGATCTGCCGGGCAATGATCCGCGTGGCGCCCGAATTGTGATGAACCAACAAGAGAGTCCACCGGCGAAGCCTGGCAACACCGAGCGCGGCAAACGCAGCGTCGAGCCTCACATCGGCTTCACGCTCGACGCGGAGGCGGCACGCCGCGGCAAGCTCGCGCGCGAGTACCGCGTCAATGCGATCCAGATCCCGCTGCTGCGCGTGGTGGGGTTTGCGTTGCTCACCGGTGTGGCGCTCACGCACGACCTGCTCGTGCCGGCAGGCATTCCGGTGCGCGACCTGCTCGCGCTGGCCGCGTTGAACGCCAGCTACTGTCTGCTCAGCTGGGCGGCGCTGCGCCGCTTCTACGGGCGCACCGGACGGTTCGATCTCACGCTGTTCTTCCTGCACACCGACGTGATCGTGTGGCTGTTCACGCTGCACCACGTCGAGGGCAGCCAGATGCTGCTCGCGTTCTTCCTGCTGGCACGCGTCGGCGATCAGGTCGGGTTCGGCTTCCGGCGCGCGTTCTACTTCAACCACATCGTGGCGCTGGCGTATCTGGCTTACGGCGGCTTGATCGCGATGCTCGGTGCGAGCGCGTTCGGCTGGGACGATCGCCTTGCCGTGTTTGTCGCGATCTACCTGACCGGCGCGTACATCGCGTGTACCGGTTTCGTGGTCGAGTTCCTGCGTCATCGGTCGAGCCAGGCCGTGCGGCAGGCGCGCAATCTGGCTGTTGCGCTCGATCAGAAGACCAAGGAGTTGCAGTCGCAGGCAAGCGAGTTGGAGGCCGCCCGGCTGCAGGCCGAGAGCGCCAATCAGGCCAAGTCGCGTTTTCTGGCGACGATGAGTCACGAGATCCGCACGCCGATGAACGGCATCCTCGGCATGATCGAGCTGCTGCGCGATACCACGCTCACAGCGCAGCAGCGCGAGTACGCCGACGCGGCGCACTACTCGAGCGACGCGCTGCTCGCGATCCTGAACGACGTGCTCGACCTGTCGCGCATCGAGGCCGGCAAGATGACGCTCGAGCGCACCGAGTTCGACCTGCGTGGAACCATCGGCGAGACGGTGACGTTGATGCGTGCGAGCGCCGAGAATCGCGGCCTGCATCTCACGCTGCATTGCGCGCCCGAGCTGCCGCGCCGCGTACTCGGCGATCCGGTGCGGCTGCGGCAGGTGCTCAGCAATCTGGTGGGCAACGCGGTCAAATTCACCGAACGCGGCTCGATCGACGTGAACGTGGCTGTGCTGGACGATCTGGTCGGGCGCGCACACATCCGCTTCGAGGTGCGCGACACCGGTATCGGCATCGCGCCCGAGGCGCGCGAACGCATTTTCGAGCGGTTCGCGCAGGCCGACGAGTCGACGACGCGCCGGTTCGGCGGCAGCGGTCTGGGTCTGTCGATCGTGCAGGAACTGGTCAAGCTGATGGGCGGGACGGTCGGGGTCGAAAGCGAGCAGGGAAGGGGGTCGACGTTCTGGTTCCAGGTGATGCTCGAAAAATCGGCGGTGGTTGCAGCCAGCACCATCGAGCAGCAACCGCGCGGACGCCGCCGCTACAGCGCGCGCGTCCTGGTGGCTGAAGACAATCGCATCAATCAGATCGTCGTCCAGCAGATGTTGCAGAAGCTCGGCTGCCGCGTCGACGTGGCGGCCGATGGGGTCGAGGCGCTCGAATCCGTATCGCGGCAGCGCTACGATCTGATCTTCATGGACTGCCACATGCCCAACGTCGACGGCTACGAAGCCACGCGCAGGATTCGTGCACGCGAAGCGAGCGCTCGCGCGGCACGCACGCCGATCGTCGCGCTCACCGCCGGCGCGCTCGTCGAAGATCGCGAAAAGTGCTTTGCTGCCGGCATGGACGATCATCTCGGCAAGCCGGTCAAGCCGCACCAGCTCGATGCGGCGCTCGACCGTTGGACGCAAAGCGCGGTCACGGCGGTGTAAGCCGTTGCGGACCTGAGCCACTCCCATGCGAACGTTCGACATCGCGATCATCGGCGGCGGCGTTGCAGGGTTGACCGCCGCGCTGTTCGCTGCGCGCCTGGGCCGTTCGACCCTCGTGCTGGTGCATCCGATTGCCGGCGGACAGCTGGCGACGATCAATCGCATCGAGGACTTTCCCGGCTTCCCCGAAGGCGTGGCCGGCTACGACCTCGGGCCCGGCATTCAGGAGCAGGCGGTCGCCGCGGGCGCAACGGTCGAGATGGGCGAAGTCACCGCATTGCAGCCAGGCGAGGGAAGCTGGCGGCTGGAATGCACAGACGGGCCGATCGAAGCGCGCGCGGTCATCATCGCCACCGGTTCGACCCCGCGCACGCTCAACGTGCCGGGCGAAGAACGTTTCGCCGGCAAGGGCGTGAGTCACTGCGCCAGTTGCGACGGGCCGCTATTGCGCGGCAAGGCGGTGATCGTGGTGGGCGCGGGCGACTCCGGCATGCAAGAGGCGCTGGTACTCGCCGAGTTCGCGCGCAGCATCGTGGTGTTGGAGCAGGGCGTGGCCTCGGCTGCGCAAAGCGTCTATCGCGATCGCATCGCCGAGGTTGCGACGATTCAGTTTCGCCCGCAAAGCACGCTCGAAGAAGTGCTTGGAGACGCTGCCGTGACCGGCGCGCGAATTCGCGATGCAGGTTCGGGCCAGAGCGAAACACTCGCTGCCGATGCGGTATTCGTCTACACCGGGCTGGTTCCCAACACGTCACTGGTCGAAGGGTTGCTGGCACTGGATGCAACCGGCCGCATCCCCACCGACGCGTCGATGCGCACGACGCGGGCAGGGTTGTTCGCCGCCGGTGATGTGCGCGTCGAGTCGGCAGGGCAGGCGATCACCGCCGCAGGCGACGGTGCCACCGCTGCATTCGCTGCCCATCGCTACCTGCTGTAACGCAGGCATTGCCGCGCTCCTGCGGCGCCGGTAACCTGCGTTGCTGCAATCGAATCGTCATCCATCGGAGCGTTTCATGAGTGAGCCACTGAGCGTGCTCGACCCGCGCGGCTACCCGCCGTTGATCAAAGGCAAACGGCTGGCGTCGCGCCTGAGCAGCCTGGAGGGCAAGACGGTCTATCTGGTCGATTGCCTGTTCGACAACTCCGAGGTCTTCATGGAGCAGTTGCGCGACTGGTTCGGCAAGAACCTGCCCGCGGTGAAGACGCCGATCATCAAACCGCGCGAGAGCTGGGTCGACGATCCCGCGATGCGCGCGAAAGTCGCGGCCGATGGCGATGCGGCCATCCTGGGGGTCGG
>CADEDU010000020.1:2103-7461 GCA_902826155.1 uncultured beta proteobacterium | reverse complement strand
TTGAGCCCCACCAACTTCCGCGAGTCGTGGGCGTTCACGGTCGAGAAGGTCGCGGTGAACGCGGTGATGGCAGGCGCGCGCCCCGAATATCTGCCGGTGATCCTGGCGATGGCCGCGAGCGGCCTCACCGCGCGCAACAGCAGCACCACGTCGTTCGCCGGCCTCGCTGTGGTGAACGGTCCGATCCGCAGCGAGCTCGGCATGAATGCCGGCATCGGCGTGACCGGCCCGTACAACCACGCCAACGTGACGATCGGCCGCGCGTGGAATCTGCTCTCGCAGAATCTGCAGGGCGGCTCGGTGCCGGGCGAAACGTACATGGGCACGCTCGGCAACTCCAACAGCTACAGCGTCACCATTCCGGAAAACGAAGAGCGCAGCCCGTGGGCACCGCTGCACACGCGCTACGGCTTCAAGCCCACCGACAGTGCGGTCACGGTGTTTCGCGGCGGCCGCTACATCCAGTCGGGCTACGGGCCGCGCGACACCTGGCAGGAGAAATTCAAACGCGTGTTCGCCGCAACATCGGGTCGCACCGCGCCGCTGCTGGTGATGGATCCGATCGTGGCGCGGCTGTTCGTCGAGCGCGGCTTCGAATCGAAGGACAAGCTGATCGCGTGGATCGCCGACAACGCGAGCTTGCCTGCGCGCGAGTACTGGGACGACCAGTGGGTGCAGACGCTGATTCGTCCGCACGCGGTGGCCGGCGTCGAACCGTACGCGAGCTACCTGAAGGCGGCGCCCGATCAGGAGCTGAAATTGTTCAATCCGCAGGACATCAACATTGTCGTCGCCGGCGGCGAGACGCAGGGCGCCTGGCGCGTGTACGAAGCTGCCCGGCTCAAGGACTGCACGGTGTCGATCGATGCGTGGCGATGAATCGATGCGGAGCATGATCCGCGCGCTGGTGTTCGCGCTGCTCGCTTGCGTCATGCCGGCGATCGCGCAGGAGTTTCCCAAATCGACCGTGCGCCTGATCGTGCCGTTCACCGCCGGTGGCCCCACCGACACGATCGCGCGGCTCATGAGTGTGAAGCTTCAGGAGATCTGGTCGCAGTCGGTAGTGGTGGAGTACAAGCCCGGCGCCGGCACCGTCATCGGCGTGGATCACGTCGCCAAGTCTGCGCCCGATGGCCACACCATCGGCATCGTCGTGTCGAGCTACTCGATCAATCCGGTGCTGCGCAAATCGATGCCATACGACACGCTCAAGGACCTGTCGGGCGTCACGCGGCTGACCAGCTTTCCGCTCGGACTGGTGGCGCATCCGGCTACGCCGTTCAACGATCTGCCGGGCCTGATCGCCTACGCCAAAGCCAATCCGGGCAAGCTCGCGTACGCCACGCCGGGGGCGGGCGGCACCTCGCACCTGGCGATCGAACTGCTCAAAAGCCTGGCCGGCATCGATCTGCTGCACGTTCCCTACAAAGGCAGTGCACCAGCGCAGACCGACGTGATGGGCGGGCGCGTGCCGCTCATGTCCGATCCGCTGTTCTCGGCGATGCCGTTCGTGCGCGCCGGCAAGATGAAGGTGATCGCCGTGAGCAGCGAGAAGCGCGCGCCGGGCTTCGAGCAGTTTCCGACGGTGGCCGAAACTTTTCCTGGTTTCGATGTCGTCGCCTATCTCGGCTTCGTCGTGCCGGCGGCCACGCCGCGCGCGGTGGTGCGCAAGATCCAGGCCGACTCGGTCAAGGCCGTCAATCTGCCCGACGTGCGCACGCGCATTGCCGAGTTGGGCAACCAGATCGTCGGCTCCACGCCCGAGGAGTTCGATACCTTCGTCGCTACCGACATGAAGAAGTGGGCGAAGGTGATCCGCGACGCGAATATTCCGATGGAATAGCAATCGATGCTTCAGACACTGCGCTTCGACAACAGCTTCATCCGTGATCTGCCCGGCGACCCCGAGGTCAGCGCGCGCCGTCGACAGGTGCATGGCGCGCTGTTCTCGCGCATTGCTCCGACGGCCGTTGCCAAGCCGCGGCTGATCGCACATTCGCGCGAGGTGGCGGCGCTGCTCGGCATCAGCGAGGCCGAGATTCAGCGTGACGAATTCGCGCAGATCTTCGGCGGCAACGCGCTCGCTTCGGGCATGGAGCCTTACGCCGCGAACTACGGTGGCCATCAGTTCGGCAACTGGGCCGGACAACTCGGCGATGGCCGTGCCATTTCGCTGGGCGAGATCGTCAACGCAGCGGGCGCGCGCTGGGAGCTGCAGCTCAAGGGCGCCGGGCCAACGCCCTACTCGCGCACTGCCGATGGCCGCGCCGTACTGCGCTCCTCGGTCCGCGAGTTCCTGTGCAGCGAGGCGATGCATCATCTCGGCGTGCCGACCACGCGCGCGCTGAGTCTCGTCGGCACCGGCGAACAGGTCGTGCGCGACATGTTCTACGACGGCCGTGCAAAGCCCGAGCCCGGTGCGATCGTGTGCCGTGTCGCGCCGTCGTTTCTGCGCTTCGGCAACTTCGAGCTGCCGGCTTCGCGTGGCGAGCACGAATTGCTCGAACGGTTGATCGCCTTCACCATCCGTCGTGACTATCCAGAACTGCTGAGTGGATCTGACGCGCCGATCACGAACGAGGTGAAGGCGCAATGGTTCGCGCAGGTGTGCGAACGCACCGCGCGGTTGATGGCGCACTGGTTGCGCGTGGGGTTCGTGCATGGCGTGATGAACACCGACAACATGTCGATCCTCGGTCTCACGGTCGACTACGGCCCTTATGGTTGGATCGACGACTTCGATCTCGACTGGACGCCCAACACCACCGACGCGCAACAACGCCGCTATCGCTTCGGCCAGCAGCCGCAGATCGCGTACTGGAATCTCACGCGATTGGCCGGTGCACTGGTGGGGCCGCTGGGTGGCGAGGAGCCATTGCACGCCGGTCTGCAGCGCTACGTCGATACCTTCCATGCATCCGATCGCGCGCATATCGGTGCCAAGCTTGGTCTGGTCGAGCCGGGCGACGACGACGTCGAGTTGATGCATCGGCTGTACGCGTTGCTGCAGCATGCCGAGGTCGACATGACCTTGTTCTTTCGCGCGCTGGCCGAGGTCGACGTGGCCGCGCCCAGCCTCGCACCGCTCGAACACGCGTTCTACGATGAAGCGAAGCTCGCGGCTGATCGCGCCGAGTTCGACGCATGGCTGCAACACTATGTCGAGCGTGCGCGCCGCGATGGGCTCGAGCCGGCCGCGCGCCGCGCGCGCATGAACGCCGCCAATCCGCGCTATGTCCTGCGCAACTACCTCGCGCAACAGGCGATCGATCGCGCCGAGGCGGGCGATGCCGCGGGCATCCACGAGCTGCTTGAAGTGCTGCGTCGGCCCTACGACGATCAGCCCGGACGTGACGCTTTCGCCCAGCGGCGCCCCGACTGGGCACGCGATCGGGCCGGGTGCTCGATGCTCAGTTGAAGCTCCTGATTCGGCGGCCGTGCGCCGCTGCAGTGAGAGCCGGGCCGATCGCGCTGATCGGTGCAAAGCTGCGTGCTATCCTCGCGCGCCGCGAGGGGGGATGCCGCGTCGCCCGCCGCTTCGCCCGCCGCTTTTCCCACCATTGCTCCCCTCGCAGATCGCCCCGAACCCGCAACACACCTGCAATTTCCCGATAGGAGAGCGTCGATGAACGCTTCGGATCAACGTTTCCACGCCCGTCGCTTTTGCCAGGCTCGTTTGAGCCGCGTGTTGCTCGGCAGCCTGAGCGCACTGGTCTTCGCTTTCTCGAGCGCTGCGATCGCGCAAGACAAGCCGCTGATCGCCGGCGTCGACGGCACGTTTGCCCCGCACGCGATGGCCAAGCTCGGCGGTGGCGTCGAAGGCTTCAACGTCGATCTGATCAACGCGATCGGCGCGAAGATGAAACGCAAAGTCGAGATCTTCGCCGGCGAGTTCTCCGGCCTGATCCCGGCGATGAATGCGGGCAAGATCGATTTCGTCGGTGCTCCCACGACCGTGACGCCGGAGCGTGCACAGAACCTGTTGTTCACCGAGGGCTACCTCAACACCTACTACGCGTTCGTCGTGCCGGCGGGCAAGCCCGACGTGAAATCGCTGGACGAGCTCAAAGGCAAGACCATTTCGCTCAACAAGGGCTCGGCCTACGACAAGTGGGCGCAGGAGAACGCGGCCAAATACGGCTTCAAGGTGGAATCGTTCGGCACCAATGCCGATGCGGTGCAGGCGCTCATCTCCGGTCGCGCCGATATTCACATGTCGGGCAATACGGTCGCGGCCTACTCGGTGACGCGTGCCAAGGCGCAGATCAAGCTGGCCAGCCTCAAGGTCGATCAGGGCCTGGTGTGGGCGGCTGCGTTCCGCAAGGACGACGTCAAGACCCGCAACGCGGTCGATGCGGCGATCGAGTGCTTGAAGGTCGATGGCACAATCGCCAAGCTGCATGAGAAGTGGTTCGGTATCGCACCCGAACCCAAGGCCGCAGCGGTAACGGTCTACGCCGGTTACGGTGTGCCGGGCTTGCCCGGCCACGAGGCGAGCACCCACACGCCTCAGTGCAAGTGACGCGCAAAGCCGACCAAGCGCGACTGCGTTGAGCGCGCCGACCGCACCGACGGCCCCGACTGCCTCTCCCGCGGCAACGGTCCCCGGCGAGCGCACTGCACCGATTCTCGAGATCGTCGGCCTGCGCAAATCGTTCGGGCAGCTCGAAGTGCTGCGCGGCATCGATCTGGCAGTGATGCCGCGCGAGTTGGTGTTCGTGATCGGGCCGTCGGGCTCGGGCAAATCCACGCTGCTGCGCTGCTGCAACCGGCTCGAAGAGCCGAACGCCGGCTCGATCAAGGTCGACGGCGTGGACATCATGGCAAGCGGCGTTGACATCAACGCGGTGCGCCGGCGCATCGGCATGGTGTTCCAGTCGTTCAACCTGTATCCGCATCTCAGCGCGTTGGGCAACGTGTCGCTCGCGCTGCGCAAGGTGCTCGGCCAATCGCGCGAGCAGGCCGAGTCGGCAGCGCAAGCGGCGCTGGCGCGCGTCGGACTGGCCGAGAAGGCGCCGAGCTTTCCCAATGAACTTTCCGGCGGCCAGCAGCAGCGCGTGGCGATCGCGCGCGCGCTCGCGCTCGAACCGTCGGTGATGCTGTTCGACGAACCCACCAGCGCGCTCGACCCGGAACTGGTCGGCTCGGTGCTCAAGGTCATGCGCGAGATGCGCGAAGCCGGCATGACCATGGTGGTGGTGTCGCACGAGATGCGATTCGCCCGCACCGCGGCCGATCGCGTCGTGTTCATGGACGAAGGCAGGATCCTGGAGCAGGGGCCGCCGGAGCGGATCTTCAACGCACCGGAGCACCCGCGCATCCGCGAGTTCATTGCAAATATCGAAGCGCATTGAATCG
>CADEDU010000020.1:0-2003 GCA_902826155.1 uncultured beta proteobacterium | reverse complement strand
TCGAAGTGATCGAGTCGAAGCACTGAGGGGGACGCATGCACTACCGCAAAGCCATCAACATCTTCGATCTGCAGGAGATCGCCCGGCGCCGTCTGCCGCGCGGCGTGTACGGCTTCATCGCCGGCGGCGTGGAGAACGATCAGACCCTGCGCCACAATCGCGACGTGTTCGAGCGGATCCGCTTTCGGCCGCGCTCGCCGATCGACATCGCCAAGCGTTCGAGCGAGACGAGCATATTCGGCCGCACGTTCGCCGCACCGTTCGGCATTGCCCCGATGGGTATTGCCGGCATCGCCAGCTATCGCGCCGATGTGGCGCTCGCGCGTGGCGCGGCGCGCATGAAAATCCCGTTCACGCTGAGTAACGTGTCCACCGTGCCGATGGAGGATGTGGCGCAGTCGGGCGATCACGCACGCTGGCTGCAGGCGTATCTGACCGGCGATCGCGACAACGCCCGTCGGTTCGTCGAGCGCGCCGACGCGGCCGGCTACGAGATCCTCATGGTCACCACCGATGTCGCGGTGAACTCCAATCGCGAGATCAATCTGCGCACCGGTTTCTCGCTGCCGCTCAAGCTCACGCCGAAACTCGCCTTCGACGGTCTGAGCCATCCACGCTGGCTGGTGTCGGTGCTGGGCAAGACGCTGCTAAACGGCGGCGTGCCGCGCATGGAGAACACCGACCAGGGCAATCGTCCGTCGATGCTCGCGACCACGACGGCATCGCGCAACATGCGCGGCGGGCGCGAGACGGTGAGCTGGGATCTGATCCGCCACGTGCGCGACCATTGGAAGAAGCCGCTGCTGGTGAAAGGCATCCTGCATCCGGCCGATGCGCAGCTCGCCTTGCGGTTCGGTCTCGATGGCGTGGTCGTCTCCAATCATGGCGGGCGCCAGCTCGACGGCTCGATCTCGCCGATCGAGGCGCTGCCCGAGATTCGCGCGGCAGTGGGAGACAAGCTGAAGCTCGTCTGCGACAGCGGCTTTCGACGCGGCACCGACATCGTCAAGGCGCTCGCGCTCGGCGCCGATTTCGTGATGTGCGGACGCGCCATGCTGTTCGGCGCGGCTGCCGGTGGCGAAGACGGTGTGGCGCATGCGATCCGGCTGCTACAGAACGAGATCGACAAGGATCTCGCGCTGCTGGGCGTGAATCGCATCAGCGAGTTGAGTCCCGATTATCTCGACTTGCGTGATTTCGGCTGGTCGCCAGCGAGCGCGGGGGATGCTGCGGGGCAGTCCTTAAGGCTGCGCGCCTGAGGTCTTCCGCCTCTTCAACTCCTCATCCCTCACTCTTCTCGGGCTTCACCCGTCGTCGCCACGCATGCTCGATCGTCTGATCGACACGTTCTTCAACTTCCAGGTCATGGGCCAGTACCTGCCCAAGATCGTGGAGGGATTCTTCCTCACCGTGCAGCTCGCGATTGCGGTGGTGATCACCGGCATCGTCGCGGGGCTGCTGCTGGCGCTGGTGCGCTCGTTTCGTCTGCGGCTCGTCAACTTCTTCATCATCGCGTTCGTCGACGTGATGCGCGCGTTGCCGCCGCTGGTGCTGATCATCCTGCTGTATTTCGCGCTGCCATCGGTGGGCATCAAATTCTCCGGCTTCGTTGCCACCTGGCTCGCGCTCGCGGCGGTGCTCGCGGCGTTCGCCGAGGAGATCTTCTGGGCCGGCATCCTCGCCGTGCCCAAAGGCCAATGGGAGGCGGCGCGTTCCACCGGCCTTTCCTACGTGCAGACGCTCACCAACGTGGTGATGCCGCAGGCGGTGCGACTGACCATTCCGCCGCTCACCAATCGCACGATCGCCATCACCAAGGGCACGGCGTTGGGCGCGGTGGTGGCGGTGGGCGAGATCCTGTACCAGGCGCAATCGGCGTACTCGTTTTCATACAACCCATCCCCGCTCACGCTGGGTGCGATCGCCTATTTGATCCTGTTCATTCCTGTCGTCTATCTCGGCCGCTGGGTCGAGACGCGATTCGCGTGGAAGCGTTGAGGCGC
>CADEDU010000019.1:87699-98951 GCA_902826155.1 uncultured beta proteobacterium | reverse complement strand
GTGCCGGCGATCATCACCGCGTTCCTGATCTGCTTCTTCCCGATCGTGGTGAACGTCGCGACCGGTCTGGCGACCCTCGAGCCCGAACTCGAGGACGTGTTGCGTTCGCTCGGGGCCACGCGCCTGGATGTGCTCATCAAGGTCGGCTTGCCGCGCTCGTTGCCGTATTTCTTCGCCTCGCTCAAGGTGGCGATCACGCTGGCGTTCGTCGGAACGGTCGTGTCCGAGATTTCCGCATCGAACGACGGTATTGGTTATCTGATGATGTCGGCCGGATCGTCGATGCGCATGGGCCTGGTGTTCGCCGGGCTGCTGGTGATCAGCGTGATGGCCGTGGTGATGTACTACTTCTTCGCGGCGCTGGAAAAACGCATGACCGGCTGGGCCACGCGCGGCATGGAAGCGCCGACTTAGCAGCTCTAACGCGCGATCGAAACGCGTCGCCACAGAGCGACGTAGAAATCCGGATTGGCGTGGCGCCACTGCGCGTACGCGATCGCCCCGGCCGCGATCGGCGGGAACAGGAACAGGCCGTCGTACCAGCCCGCGCCCCCCACACCTTGGTAGAAGGCGCTGACGGGTGTGTTGGACCGCAGCGCATGGGCCAGCGCGTGCGCCAGATCGACCCAGAACAACGAAAAGAACGTGAACGAATAGGCCAGCGCGGGCGTAACGGGTTTGCGGCGCCACGCGAAGTACACGCATGCCATCGAGAACCACGCCAGGATGTGGAGCGACACGGCATGCTCGGTCTCACGCCAATGCGCCGTGGCGTACATGAGCGGCAACGACAGCCACCACACCAGGCGCAGTTCGATGTACTGATCGAGCGTGCGGTACGCCCTGAACCACAACACCAACGACACGCACATCGGACCGATCACCGCGATCCACGCATGCGGCATCGCCAGAAACTCCAGGAGCGCGGCGGACCAGCTCTGCTCCGCGCATGCGGTGCACGCGAACACCATGGCAAGAGGGGCGTCGAATCGGTCCATTGGCGGAAACCAGTGCGGGCGAGAACCAGTGCGGCATTTGCTCGAATGAATCCAGCATAACGTGCACTTGTTCACAGCCCGGTCACCGCCGCGCTGATTGACGCGAATTGACAGCGCGGATCACATCGTCAGTAACCGTGCGGGATGCAGCGATCCCGAGCGCAAAGACGATCAGCGCAACGTCACGCGCGCGAATTTGCGCTTGCCGACCTGCAACACGAACGAGCGGCCGCTTACCAGTTGCATGGCGCGGTCTTCGACCCGCTCGCCGTCGATCTTGATGCCGCCCTGCTCGATCAGCCGCATCGCCTCCGAGGTGCTGGCGGTAAGGTTGGCGGCCTTGAGCACATGCGCAATGCCCATCGGCTGCCCACCACTCGTCAATTCGAGCTGTGGCATCTCGTCGGGCATCGCCCCTTGGCTAAAGCGCCGCTCGAAATCGTCCTCGGCGCGGCGGGCCGCCGCCTGATCGTGAAAACGCGCCGCGATTTCCTTGGCGAACAGCACCTTGATGTCGCGCGGATTGCGGCCGCCATCGACTTCACGCTTCCACCCGCCGATCGTCCCGAGTGATTCGAACGACAGCAGTTCGATGTAACGCCACATCAACTCGTCGGAGATCGACATCAACTTGCCGAAGATCGTCTCGGCCGGTTCGTTGATGCCGACGTAGTTGCCCAGCGACTTCGACATCTTGTTCACGCCATCGAGCCCTTCGAGCAGCGGCGTCGTCAGGATGCACTGCGGTTCCTGGCCGTAGTCCTTCTGCAGTTCGCGCCCGACCAGCAGGTTGAACTTCTGGTCGGTGCCACCCAGCTCGACGTCGGCTTTCATCGCGACCGAGTCGTAGCCTTGCATGATCGGGTAGAGCAGTTCGTGGATCGAGATCGGCTGCTCGTTGCGAAAGCGCTTGGCGAAGTCGTCGCGGGCGAGCATCTGGCTGACGGTGAAGCGCGCGGCCAGTTTGATCATGCCCTGCGCACCCAGCGCATCGGACCACGTCGAGTTGAACATGATCTCGGTGCGGTCCGGATCGAGGATCTTGAACACCTGCTCGCGATAGGTGGCCGCGTTGGCGAGGATCTGCTCGCGCGACAACGGCGGGCGCGTCGCGTTGCGTCCGGTCGGGTCGCCGATGAGTCCGGTGAAATCACCGATGAGAAACTGGATGTGATGCCCCAGATCCTGGAAGTGCCTGAGTTTGTTGATCACCACGGTGTGCCCGAGGTGCAGATCCGGAGCCGTCGGGTCCATGCCCAGCTTGATGTTCAACCGGCGTCCGCTCTTCAACTTGCTGATGAGTTCGGATTCGACGAGCAGCTCTTCAGCCCCGCGTTTGATGAGAGTCAGTGCCTCGTCGAGGGAAGTCATAAGCCTCGGATGCTTAAAGAAAAATGGCGAAAAAAAGGCAAAAAAGCGGTCGGAATTTGACAGCCCCAGGTTTTTTTGTGAGACTGCGGCTGACTGCTTGAGCAAAAAATGCTGAAAAACAAGGCCTTAATTCTAGCCCAGGCACTGCGTCACACGGGGACCTTCGCGCTGAAACACCGCTTTCTGCCGGCGGCGATTGCGGTTTCATTCTTCGGCGTGGTGACGGCGTTCGGCACTGCCAACGACCAGCCACCACCGATCGCGCAACAACAGGTCACCGAGTCCGTGGTGCTCTCGCCCTTATCGATCGGGGATCAAGGGGCGTCGACCTATTTCTACGAAGCGCGCTCGTATCGCGGAGATACGACTGCGTCGCTGTTGGCGCGCCTGCACATCAACTCGGCCGACGTCGCCACGATCCTCAAAGACAAGCGCGCGGCCGCGATGTTTGCGCAGTTGCGGCCGGGAACAACGGTCGACGCGCAGGTCGATGAATCTGGCGTGCTGGCTGGGCTGCGTTTCGTGGGCGCGAAAGATCGAATCCTCGGCCTGGAACGGGCGGACGATGGATTCGCCGTGATCGATGAGCCGTCGCAGCTGGAAGCGCGCGTGGTTGCCCGGGCCGGTGTCATTGGCGGTTCGTTCTTCGCGACCGCAGATGCGTCCGGGGTGCCCGACAGCATCGCCAGTCAGCTCGCCGAAGTGTTCGGCACCGAAATCGATTTCCATCGCGATTTCCGCCGTGGCGATCGGTTCACCGTGGTGTTCGAGACGTTGAACTACCAGGGCCGCGTGGTTCGCCCAGGACGTCTGCTCGCAGCGGAAGTGATCCGCCTCGGTCGCGCCTACCGAGCGGTGTGGTTCGAATCGGGTGACACGCACGGATATTTCCGTCCCGATGGCCGCAGTCTGCGTCACTCCTTCCTGCGTTCGCCGTTGGAGTTCACGCGCATCACATCGGGCTTTGAGATGCGCTTCATGCCGGGCACGAACCAGTGGCAGGAGCACAAGGGAATCGACTACGCGGCACCTACAGGTACGCCCGTTCGATCAACCGGTGATGGCGTGGTCGACTTCGCGGGTGTACAGGGCGGTTACGGAAACGTCGTGATCATCAAGCATAAGGGCGAGACGACCACTCTGTACGCGCACCTCAGCCAGTTCGCGGGCGACTTCAAGAAGGGTTCGCGCGTCGCCCAAGGCGAAGTCATCGGTTATGTGGGCCAAACCGGTTGGGCAACTGGCCCCCACCTGCACTACGAGTATCAGATTCGCGGCGCCCACGTCGACCCGCTGTCCGTGGCACTGCCCTCCTCGACGCCGATTCCGGCGAATCTTGCCAACCAGTTTCGCAACACATCTGCCTCCCTCGTGGCGCGGCTCGACATGCTGCGCAACACGGTCCTCGCCTCGTCCGAGTAATCCCGCGAAACTCGGGCGGTCCCCGCGAGTTCCGCCACCCGCGAGTTTGCGGCACACGCTTCAACGCTCCGTTCAGCCGTACGCATGCTACCCACAAGCGTGCGCGGCTTTTCAGTACGCCAACAGGGAACTGCGTCGCACCAGGCGGCTGATGCCGGGGAAGGGGTATGCGCCATATGTCTGATGCGCCCAGCATGCGATTGCCTGGCGAGCGGTTCGTTGGGTTGATGTCGGGTACGAGCGCCGACGGAGTCGATGCCGTGTTGCTCGAGTTCGCCAAGCATCCGCCGCGGCTGGCGGGTACGCACTTCGAGCCCTTTCCCGAATCGTTGCGGCGCGAGGCGCTGGCGCTCAATCAACCCGGACCCGACGAACTCGAGCGCAGTGCCCGTTTCGGCATCGCACTGGCGGAGTTGTGCGCGCGAGCTGTTGGCGGGTTGCTGGACCCGCGTGAAATCGGATCGGTAGCGGCGATCGGCTGTCACGGCCAGACCGTAAGGCATCGTCCTGGCGCCGGATATACGGTGCAACTCATCAATGCCGCACACCTCGCTGAGCTAACCGGGATCACGGTGGTCGCGGACTTTCGCAGTCGCGACGTCGCCGCCGGCGGTCAAGGTGCGCCGCTGGTGCCTCCGTTCCACCGGATGTGGTTCGGCAGCACGACTGAGGATCGCGTGGTCGTGAACGTCGGCGGAATGGCCAACGTGACCGTATTGCGATCAGATGGGGAAGTGACCGGGTGGGATACCGGCCCTGGCAATTGCCTGCTCGACTACTGGATCGGCAGGCATCGCGGACAGAAATACGACGCCCGCGGAGACTGGTCGCGCTCCGGGACGATCGCTGAGCCCTTGCTCGCACAGATGCTCGCCGATCCCTATTTCGCGAAGCTGCCACCCAAGTCGACGGGCCGCGACGATTTCAATGCAACCTGGCTGCAGCGATTCGCGCTCGAACGTTACGACCCTGCGGACGTACAGGCAACGCTGACGGAACTGACGGCGCAAACGATTGCCGACCAGATCGCGCTTCACCACTCGGACACCAGTCGGCTCTTCGTATGCGGCGGAGGCGCGCATAACGAAGATCTGCTCGAGCGCCTGAGGCGCTGCCTGCGTCCCGCTCAGATTGGGACGACCAGCGAGTTGGGGTTGGATCCGGACTGGGTGGAGGCGGCCGCATTCGCCTGGTTGGCGCGCTGCACCTTGCGAGGCGAGCCTGCGAGCCTGCCATCGGTCACCGGTGCCCGCGGTCCCCGGATTCTAGGAGCGATCTACCCGGCGTGATCGCGAAGGCGCAGTGCCGCCCAGACTCGCCTCATTGAAGCGAGGCGCTTCGGGTCGTCAAACCGAGAACGAGGAACCGCAGCCGCAGGTGCTCGTCGCGTTCGGGTTTTTGATCACGAACTGCGCACCCTCCACACCCTCGGTGTAGTCGATCTCGGCGCCAACGAGGTATTGATAGCTCATCGAGTCAACCAGCAGCGTGACGCCGCCTTTCTCGAGCACTGTGTCTTCTTCGCTGACGTCCTCGTCGAACGTGAACCCGTACTGGAAGCCCGAGCAGCCGCCGCCGGTCACGAACACACGCAGCTTGAGCTGGTCGTTCCCTTCTTCGACGATCAAATCACGCACTTTGGATGCCGCCGCATCGGTGAATACGAAGGGCGTCGGCATTTCGGTCACAGCGTTCATAGCACCTCCATGGGACCCGGCGATTATTCATCGCGCTCGTCCAGGGGTCAAACACAAGGGTCATTAAACACGAGATTCCGATTGGTCCGATGCGCACACCGCCTTTCCCGCATTGTCCGTCGGGAGATTCAACCCGCCCCCTGGGACAAAGGTATGGCCGATCGAGGGCCGCTTCAACTTCGGTCAGCGCGCTTCACGCCGCGGTGAAGCGCAGCGAACGCCTGATCAGGATCCGTTACCGCGTGCGGCGACGCGCAGTTCGACGGGACGTTCTTGGTAGTCCCCGCCGTGCATGAGATGTCCGTCGACGATCGCGCCGAGATGCATCTCGAGCGAGTTGTAGTGCACGTCGCCGGTCACGCGGCAGCGAGGCTGCAGCTCCAATGTTTCCGACGCGTAGATCGGCCCTTTGACCGCACCGTTCACGACCACGTGCCCGACACGGATCTCGCCTTCCACGGTGGCCTGTTCACTCACGACCAATGTGGACTCCTGTCCGCTCGCTCCAATCACGTCGCCATGCACGGTACCGTCGATCCTCAGGCCACCGGTGAAGGAGATGCTGCCGTCGACACGCGTGCCGGCTCCGATCAGGCTGTCGATCTTGGTCTGCGGCGCTGCGGATTTCTTCCCGAACATGGTCATTCTCCCGTAGGTGGGCCGGTGCACGGCCCAAAGAATTTCAGATGCGCGCAGCCTAGGAAAGCGTGTAGTTCTCAGTTGCCCGCGGCTGGTTCGAGCCCTGCTCCAGGACGCGAATCTGTACCGAGCGGATCTTCACCCCCGGATCGATGCGGAACGACCCCTCGACCCGATGCATGCGCTTGAAGCGCAGCCGGAAACTGGGATCGGACGCGCCCCGGTTCTCGGGCAGCGTGATCACGGTATTGCGTTCTTCGCGCTGCGTGTTCAGCACAAGTTGAACACTGCCATTGAACTCCCGGTCCTCGCGCGCGGCACCCGCCAGAACCAGCATGCGATAGCGGTATTCACCCGGAACGCCGTTCGGTTCGACTCGGAATCGATGAATCGTCAGCCGGTCGTCTTTGCCGCCGGGCACGATGTTTTCGAAGAACGCGAGCTCTTCCTTCATGCGCGCATTCTCTTCCTCGACCATCTTCAACTGGCTGGCGAGTTGTGATTGCGCCGTTTTCTCGACCTGCAGACGGCTGTCGCTCGAGAAGGCCAGCGAGCGCAGTTGCCCGAGTTCCGCCTCCAACGACGACACGCGTGTGCGCAGTTCCGAGCGCTCCCGCTCGCCGTCTTCGCTATAGGTACCCCCGAGGCGACGGCCGAGTTCGTACATGCCGTATCCGCATAAGAGGAATGCAATGGCGACCACGGAAACGAGCGACGATCGCCAATACCACGGCAACTGCGTCCTGATCGATACCGGCCGCGAACCCAAACCGCGCGCGCGCCGATTCAGCATACGAGGAGTCCAACGCATGGGGTTCAGATCACCCCTGAGACCTGAGGCGCCGCGAAAACCGGGCTCGCTGGACGCACCATGGGTGGGAAAGTGAACGTATGAGAGGGTTTGCTTGTAGGCGCGGAGCGGGCACTGCACGAATTCCCGAGACTGCGAGGTGCGCATCGACAACGCGCGTTTATCGCATTCGCCTCAGAACGAATCGAACCGCTGGTCGCCGAGCCGCACCCAGATATCCGACGGCATTGTGCGCCGACGTCGGACTGTGTCAACCGCGCAAACACAAGGGCCGCCTCGGGGCGGCCCTTTGATGAAGCACGGAAGGCGCGATGTGCGGGGCTGGGCCTCGCGCGCCGGGGATCGGCTAGCGCTTCGAGAACTGCTTGCGGCGACGTGCCTTGTGAAGGCCAACCTTCTTTCGCTCGACCTCACGTGCATCGCGCGTGACGAGGCCCGCCTGCGAGAGCGCCGGCTTCAGCGTTGCATCGTAGTCGATCAAAGCGCGCGTCAGGCCGTGACGCACTGCTCCTGCCTGCCCGGCCTCACCGCCGCCGTTCACGTTCACCTGGATATCGAATGTGCTCAGGTTGTTCGTCAGGGCCAGGGGTTGCCGCACGATCATGCGCCCCGTCTCGCGACCGAAGTACTCATCGATCGGTTTGCCGTTCACCTGAAACTTCCCGCCACCTGCCTTGATGAACACACGGG
Organism: uncultured beta proteobacterium; assembly: GCA_902826155.1. The sequence goes on along the minus strand of CADEDU010000019.1, from coordinate 91,323 downwards.
CAACGGAACTCTTGCGACGACCAGTCCCGTAGTTGTGATTCCCGATCATGCTAGTTGTCTCCAAATCGTCGATACGTGTTTATGCAGCCACTTCGAGCGGCTTGGGCTGCTGAGCAGTGTGCGGATGCTCCGTGCCGCCATAGATCTTTAGCTTCTTGAGCATCGCATAGCCGAGCGGACCCTTCGGAAGCATGCCCTTGACGGCGACCTCCAGCACCCGGTCGGGAAACCGCGCGTGCACCTTGGCGAACGTGGTTTCTTTCAAACCTCCCGGATACCCACTGAACCGGTAGTAGATCTTCTGTTCGGCCTTGTCGCCGGTGACGCGCAACTTCGCGGCATTGACGACCACGATGTAGTCGCCGGTGTCCACATGCGGAGTGAACTCGGGCTTGTGCTTGCCGCGTAAGCGTCGGGCGATTTCTGCGGCGAGGCGGCCGAGAACCTTGTCGGTGGCATCGACAATGAACCAGTCGCGTCGGACCTCGTGAGGCTTGGCAACGAATGTACGCATGACCTGAAATTAATTCCGGGCTTGAGTCGAGGACTCGAGAGAAGAAGAGACGCGTTGCGGATTGAACCGACCGCCTGCTGACGCCCGCGGATCAGCGGGCCTATTCACTGCCGCGGTCGGCAGCTCTCGCACACCGAGCGAATTCAAGTTGTCGCCGGATACAAGCGTGGCGCAACGCAGCGCGCGAGCGAACCCGTGATTCTAGTGAGCTGGGGTCTAGGCCGTCAATTACACTCGGCATGTAAGCGCGGTTATGGAGGCGACCTAGGGGAGGAGAGCGAGGGCCGGCCAGTGTCCAAAGCATCGCCTCGTCGAGCTAGGAGCGCCTTGCTGTGGGCTTGCGAGGCTTTCGAGCCCGGAAAAAGAAACGCGACCCGTTGCGGGTCGCGTCAAGTTCCACCAAAGGAGGAGGGTGGAGGAGACAACCTTGTGGGCAAGCGCACCAGCTCGCAACTCACCCAGCCACGACTCGGATCATAGCGATTTCTTTTGTGCATCGCAAGAATTTCGTCTGCTCGTTCGATTTCAGGTGACACATTCATCTGACCACCCGACCACAAATAGATCGATCGTGCGAATAATGAGTCATTGGCCTATAGAATCAATCTATTAGAAGAATTGGAATCCGTACAGCAAGGAGCGAAGCCGACATGGATTGCACGATCAAGTGGGTCGACGGCATGGCATTCGTGGCTGAAACCAGTAGCGGCCATGCGTTCGTCATGGACGCCGCGCCTGATGTAGGCGGCAGAAACGTCGGCCCTCGTCCGATGGAAACGGTGCTAGCGGGCACTGGCGGATGTACCGCGATCGACGTGCTGATGATCCTCAAACGCAGCCGCCAGGACATCACGGGCTGTCAGGTGCGCCTGACTTCGGAGCGCGCGCCGACCGACCCGAAGGTCTTCACGAAGATCCACATGCATTTCGTCGTGCGCGGGCGCAACGTGAAGCGAGCGACGGTGGAGCACGCAATCAAGCTCTCGCACCAGAAATACTGCTCTGCCTCGATCATGCTCGGCAAGACCGCCGAGATCACGCACGACTACGAGATCATCGAGGAACCCACGGCGGCAACCAGTCAGGTTTCCGGAGATTGAATCGGATACGTGCCGGTATGCCGACGGAGCAATCGTGGAGCGCAGCGAACCGTGCGAGTGGCGCGAGACCCTTCAGACGTAGTACGTGACGCCGGTCATCACGCGCGACGAGAGCCGCATCGCGAGACGCACCGGCGCCGGCAACTCGCTCGCACCGAGCGCCTCTGCCGTGCGGGCGTGATTGATCTCATCGAGCTGCATCGTCGCAATGATCGAGCGGGTCTTGGTGTCGTGCGGGCTGAGCCGCTCCAGATGACCTTGCAGGTGCGTTTCGACCTGGCGCTCGGTCTCCCGCAGAAATCCAAGATTCCACTGATCGCCGAGTTTTCCGGCAGCAAAGCCGATCGCGAGTGACCCGGCGTACCACAGCGGATTGAGCACACTGGTGCGCCCGCCAAGCTCCGCGATACGCGTCTGGCACCAGGCCAGATGATCTTCTTCCTCGCTTGCCGAGCGTGCCAGCGCGACTTGCACGGCAGGATCCTTCGTCGCGAGCGCCTGACCCTGATACAACGCCTGCGCGCACACTTCGCCGCAGTGGTTGATGCGCATCAGCGCCGCCGCGTGGCGTCGCTCGACATCACTGAGCTCCGGCTCGGGCGAATCGCCCGCCGGATTCGGGCGCGCCGCGTGCGCAACCCCGGCGATCGTCCGCAGCGCGCGGTCGAACCCGCTGATCAACGCATCGAGGCTCATCGGCCAGTTCCCTTGCGACGCAGGTTCATGGCGATCGAAATGCGCACCTTGCCCGACTTGTTGCCGAGCACTGCGTGCGGCAGCCACGACTCGAACATGAGCATCCGCCCCGCCTTGGGCGGATACGAATACTGCTGCATCGTCTGCGGCGTGTTCACGTAGGTGTTGGTGAACGCGCGATGAGCGCGTCGCGCGCCGATCGGATCTTGGATCACGAAGTCGCCGCAGTTCTCGGGCGCCTCCACGTAGTAGGAGCACGACAGCACGCTGCCTTCGTGCGCGTGCTGCATCTCCTGCATGCCCGGGCGGAAGATGTTGATCCACGAGCGCTCGATCTCGAGCGGGTAGTTGTGCACGCCGAACCAGCGCATGAACTCCTCGGCCGAGCCGATGACGTGGTGTTCCAGCTCATCGAGTTCGGCATCGCGCAAGAACGCGCGGTTCGAGAAGTACGACGTTTCCAACGCCTCGATCGGCGAAGGGGACACGTCACGCTTGAATGAAGCGCCCTCCAGGTATTTGTAGACCTTCTTGCGGATCGATTCGCGCACCGCATCGTCGGCGTCGATCACTGCAACGATCACCGGGAACAGGGCTTCGAGATTCACTTGGGTCGGCATGGTGGCACCGTTTGCATCGAGACACCGTGACAATACCGAAGCGGACGCCGCTCGTCATCGCCGACGCTGGAGGGAGCGGGATGCCGGGCGCGCATGGAATCAGCACGCCGCAGAGGACCAGCACGCAACCGCAGCCGGGCAATACGTGGTGCAGACCATCGCGCGGGGCGGCCATCAAAGAAAAACGGGCGCCGAAGCGCCCGTTTCACGTTCAGACTCGACTTGCGTCGATCAGAACTGGTGCCACACGCCCAGCCCGATGATCCGCGGGTCGGCGCCGTTGGCCATCGGGTTAGCCGAGGTGATCGAGCCGCCCTGATAGTCGACGTCCATGTTCTGCTTGTTCCTGACCGCGTTGTACGAGGCGTACACCGCCGTGCGCTTCGACAGGTTGTACCGTACGCCACCCATGTAGGCGTTCGCCTGGGTGTCGTCACAGCTCGTCGAGGTCGTGCAACCGCTCGCCTTGCCTACACGGCCGTACTGCGCGAACACCTGGACCGGGCCGAACGTGTGCTCCCAACCGAGGCCGAACATACGCTGACGCACGTCGCCGCCGCCAGTGAAGTTCGTGTCGTTACGCTTGATTTGCGTGCCGATCAGCGTGATCTGCGAGCCAGGCATGTAGGTGAAGCCGAGCAAGCCCTTGAGGCCGTCACGCTTGGCTGCCGCGCCGGCGGCCGGCGTGTTGCCA
>CADEDU010000019.1:78076-87599 GCA_902826155.1 uncultured beta proteobacterium | reverse complement strand
GCGTGACGTGGCTCGCCGGCGCCTGCGCAAACGCGGGAGCGGCAAACGCACCTGCGACCGCCAGTGCGATGACTTTCTTATCCATTATGGAAACTCTCCTCTTCACGGTTTGGGTTGGTCACGCCGGCGCCAACCCATCGCACCTTGCGCAACCTTTCGCTCTCCTACAGCTTGCGGAAAGCTAGGCGCAATTCTTACGTCAGAGAAAAGTCAGGACAACGAAAACCATCTGCAAGATTGCTCGTGGAGGCAATTTTGTTGTTTTCTAGCAACGAGGCGAATGTGTCGGATTTTCAGAGAGTTAAGCATGGAAATCGAGATGTCAGATGAGGTCATGATGTGCGAACGCTCACGCAACTGGCTGATTTCACGGCCATTAAACGTTGCGGCGCCGCAACAACCCCACTGACGCCTACGAAAAGAACAGCGAGCGCAGCGCGAGACCCGGATCGGGCGCGCGCATGAAGGCCTCGCCGACCAGAAATGCGCCGACGCCATGCGACCGCATCCGCTGCACGTCGGGCGCTGCAAGGATGCCGCTCTCGGTGACGACCACTTTGTCCGCGGAAATATGCGGGAGCAAACCGATGGTGGTGTCCAGTCGCGTCTCGAAGGTGCGCAGATCGCGGTTGTTGATGCCCAACAATGGCGTCGACAGGGCCAGCGCGCGATCGAGTTCGGCGCGATCGTGCACCTCGACCAGCACCGCCATGCCCAGGCTCTGCGCCAGCGACTCCAACTCGGCCATCTGTGCGTCATCGAGCGCTGCCGCGATGAGCAGGATGCAGTCGGCCCCCATGGCGCGCGCCTCGTACACCTGATACGGGTCGATCATGAAGTCCTTGCGCAGCGCCGGCAATGCGCATGCCGTGCGCGCCTGCACGAGGAACTCGGCCGCGCCTTGAAAGAACTGCAGGTCAGTCAGCACCGACAGGCACGCCGCGCCATGTTCGGCGTATGAACGCGCGATGGCGGCCACGTCGAAGTTGTCCCGCAGCACGCCCTTACTGGGGCTCGCCTTCTTGATCTCGGCGATCACCGCGGATTCACCGGCCGCGATGCGCGCCCGCATCGCACCGACGAAGTCGCGCGCCGGCCCGCAGCCTTCGGCCTCGCGTCGCAGCGTCGGCAGATCCTTGAGGCGCCTGGCCTGCGCGATCTCCTGCGCCTTGACCTGCAGGATGCGGGTGAGCACGTCGCTCATGCCGCGCCACCGAGTCGCTGCGTGCATTCGACGAACTTCGCCAGCCGCTCCCTTGCTGCGCCGCTGGCGATCGTCGCGAACGCGCGCTCGACCCCGTCTTCCATGGTGGGCGCCGCACCGGACACGTAGATCGCGACCCCCGCATTCAAGCCGACGATGTCGCGCGCCACGCCCGGCTTGTTCTCGAGCGCGTTCAGCACCATTGCGCGCGATTCGTCGACCGTGCCCACGCGCAGACTGCGCGGATCGTGCAGCGGCAGATTGAATCGCTCAGGGTGCAGTTCGTACTCCTCCACGCGACCGGCTTTCAATTCACCCACCAGGGTCGGACCGCTGATCGAGATCTCGTCGAGTCCTTCCAGGCCGTAGACCACCACCGCACCCTGCGAGCCCAACCGCTGCAGCACGCGCACCTGAATCCCGACCAGATCGGGATGGAACACGCCCATGAGCTGAGTCGGCGCCAGCGCCGGATTGGTGAGCGGGCCGAGGATGTTGAAGATCGTGCGCACGCCAAGTTCGCGACGCACCGGCGCGGCGTGCTTCATCGCCGCATGATGCGCCGGCGCGAACATGAAGCCGATGCCCACTTCGTCGATGCATTGCGCGACCTGATCGGGCTTGAGTACGACGTGCGCGCCGAGCGCCTCGAGCACGTCGGCGCTGCCCGATTTACTCGAGACGGCACGGTTGCCGTGCTTGGCCACGCGCGCTCCCGCTGCCGCACACACGAAGCTCGCTGCGGTCGAGATATTGAAGGTGTGCGAACCGTCGCCACCGGTGCCCACCACGTCGACCAGGCGCGAGGTGTCCTTCACCACGACCTTGGTGGCCAGCTCGCGCATGACCTGGGCCGCAGCGGCGATCTCGCCGATCGTCTCCTTCTTCACCCGCAGGCCGACGGTGATCGCCGCGATCATCACGGGCGACATCTCGCCGCTCATGATGGTGCGCATCAGCTCGAGCATCTCGTCGTGGAAGATTTCGCGATGCTCGATCGTGCGTTGCAGGGCTTCCTGGGGCGTCACGGGGGCCTCCTCCTGGTCAGATGGGTACAGCTCGCGATTCGCAAGCAGTTGGTCGGTAGCGGGTGAGCCCGCGGGCTCGCGCTTCAATGAGTGCGGCGGGCTGGCGCGTGCGGCGGAGACGTTGTTGAAATCGGCGTGAGCCGACCGAACGGTCGAACTGGGATTCATCGTGCTGCTCCGGGGAGTCGCCGCGGCGATCTCGCTTGGCGGCGGGAGACATCGAGAACTTCGGTCGCGGCCGAGGGCCGCGCCGTTGAAGCGTGGGGGGTCAGCGTCGCCAGCGACGCCAACGATTCCAGCTCAACCAGTTCTCGACGGAATACAGCACGCGATTGAATCCTTCTGATTCGTGTCGCCGGCCGGGGCACTCGAGGCGCCCAACCGATTCATCGTCAGGCGGTTGGGACAGAGCGCGAAGTTGACGCATCCACCAAAACGTTTCGCCTCTTACTGCACATGGCGATTGCGGGGCGGAGTCTATAGCGCGTGCCGGAACGAGTGCAACCGGTCGCATCCACCCAGCGCGTTCGATCGCTACAACAGCTTGCCCGGGTTCATGATGCCAAGCGGATCGATCGCCGCCTTGATTCTGCGCATGAGCTTCATCTCGACCGCCGACTTGTAGCGCAGGATCTCATCGCGCTTGAGCTGACCCAGGCCGTGCTCGGCGCTGATCGAGCCTTCGAAACGCGCCACGCTGTCGTGCACGATCTGATTCACGCGCGCCTGCTCCGCTTCGACGAACTGCGCCGCATCCACGCCCTGTGGCGCGTTGATGTTGTAGTGCAGGTTGCCATCGCCCAGATGTCCGAACGTGATGAGCTGAATGTCCGGATAGGCGCGCAGCAACTCGGCATCGGTCTCGCGGATGAACGACTCGATCGCCGAAGCCGGCAGCGACACATCGTGCTTGATATTGGGGCCTTCCTTGGCCTGCGCTTCCGACACGAATTCGCGCAGCGACCAGAGCGCCTTGGCCTGTGCCGCGCTTTGCGCGAGCACCGCATCACGAATCAGGCCCCCCTCCATCGCCGACTCGAGCGCCGACTCGGCCAGCGTACGCACCGCCTCGGCCGATTGCGTATCGGCGAGTTCGGCAACGACGTAGTGCGAGTAGCGCTCGGCAAATGGCGGACTCGTGTCCGGAAAGTGCTTGAGCACCAGCGCCAGACATATCTCGGAGATCAACTCGAACCCGGTCAACCGCTCGCCGCAGCGCGATTGCATGAAGTTGAGCAATTCCACCGCACGGGTGGGCGAGTCGATCGCCGCCACCCAGGTCGCGGTACCGACCGGTAACGGAAACAGCTTCACCACGGCAGCGGTGACGATCCCCAACGTGCCCTCGGCGCCGATGAACAGATGCTTGAGGTCGTAGCCGGTGTTGTCCTTGCGCAGTCCACGCAGCCCGTTCCAGATCTCGCCGTTGGGCAACACCACCTCGACGCCGAGCACCAGCTCGCGCGTATTGCCATAGCGCAACACCGCGATGCCACCGGCATTGGTGGACAGGTTGCCGCCGATCACGCACGTGCCTTCCGAGGCCAGGCTGAGCGGAAACAGCCGCCCTGCCTCGCGCGCAGCCTGCTGCACATTGGCCAGGACGCATCCCGCTTCGACGGTCATCGTGTTGTTGGCGGTGTCGACCGCGCGGACGCGATTCATCCGGCCCAGGTTCAACACCACTTGCGCACGATGCGCGTCGGCGGTCGCTCCCCCGCACAGGCCGGTATTGCCGCCCTGCGGCACCACCGCGATCATGTTCTCGGCGCACAAGCGCACGAGCGCCGCCACCTCCTCGGTCGACTTCGGCCGCACCACCGCCAGCGGCTTGCCGAAATACTTGCGGCGCCAGTCGATCGCGTAACCCTCGACATCGCGATCGCCGGTCAACACATGCTCGGCGCCGACCACACCAGCCAGGTGTTCGATGATGGGATGGACCTGCGCGGCTTGCTCCGGCGCGTTCATGCGGGCACTACCTCCATGGGTCGCAGCGGCAATCAGTGTCACCACGGCGGAAAAGGATTCGGCGATGTGATGGGGAGCGTCTTCACTCACATGCCGCCCCTCGTTGTAGCCGTAGGTCACCGCGATCACGGTGCAACCAGCGGCCTTGCCGGCGACGATGTCGTTGGCCGAATCACCGATGACCACCGCGTCGGCCGGCGCAATCGCCAGGCGCTCGCACGCGTGCACGAACGGCAGCGGATCGGGCTTCTTGCGCGGCAGCGTATCGCCGCAAACCACCACATCGAAGAACGGCGCCAGGCCCTTGCGTTCGAGCAGCTCCGCGGTGAATCGCTGCGCCTTGTTGGTGACACAGGCGAGCCGTACGCCCGCCTCGCGCAATTGCGCGAGACCTTCCATCACACCCGGATACGGTTGCGCGCTCGCCCCCGATGCCTGCGCGTAGTGCCGTTCCATGATGGGCAAGGCACGCCCGAACAGCGCCGCATCCGCTTCACCATCGATGTTGCCGGTGAGCGCACGATGCACGAGGCTCGGAATGCCTTTGCCGATGTAGGTGGTCAACGTGGTCAGATCGCGCTGCGGCATCGCGAGCTCGGCCAGCATCGCGTTTACCGCGTGCCCCAGATCCGCCGCGGTGTCGAGCAGGGTGCCATCCAGATCGATCAGTGCGGCGCGGATCGTCCGGTTCAGCAACGCGTCCGGTTCACTCAATGCGGCGGACGGCCACGCCGCATCGCCGCTGGTCATCGCTGCGTCATTCATGTGCCGACGACCTGGACTCACCCCGTGGCGCGTTGCCCCCACTTCGACCGAGTTCCGCGCGCATCGCGGCGATGGTCGCGGCGTAGTCTTTCGACTCGAAGATTGCCGAGCCGGCGACGAAGGTATCGGCCCCCGCCTGGGCGATGCCGGCGATGTTGTCCACCTTCACCCCACCGTCGACCTCCAGCATCACATCGCGCCCGAGTGCATCGATGCGCCGGCGCACTTCGCGAATCTTGTCGAGCGTGTACGGAATGAATTTCTGGCCGCCGAACCCCGGATTGACCGACATGATCAGGACCAGGTCGAGCTGCCCAAGCGTGTGATCGAGACAAGCGAGCGGCGTGGCCGGATTGAGCACCAGCCCGGGTTTGCAGCCGCATTCGCGGATCAGGTTGATGGTGCGATCGACGTGGTCGCTCGCCTCGGGATGGAAGCTGATGATGTTCGCACCGGCCTTGGCGAAATCGGCGACGATGCGATCGACCGGACGCACCATCAGGTGCACGTCGATCGTCGCGGTGATCACGCGGCGCACTGCCGCGCACACCAGCGGACCGACCGTGAGATTGGGCACGTAATGGTTGTCCATCACGTCGAAGTGGATCAGGTCGGCGCCGGCGGCGACCACGTTCGTCACTTCTTCACCCAGACGGGCGAAATCGGCCGAGAGGATGCTCGGTGCGATGCGATAGCGTCGTGCGGTCATGATGATCGGAGCGGGAAGGGCGCGATTCTACGCCGACGCCTCCCTTCGCTCGCCTTGTCCGGCGCCGTGTTTTGGGGTGCAATACGCCGCCTCGACGCACCATTGCGCCGACCCGCCTGCAACGCCGCCTCCCATCATGAGCGAACGCTACGAGATCACCGTCACAGCGAAGTCGCGCTATCTCGCCGAGCAATCGGACGAGAAAGCCGACCACTACGTGTTCGCCTACACCATCACCATCCGCAATACCGGGACGGCGACGGCGCAATTGGTGAGCCGCCACTGGATCATCCGCGACGCCAATGCCCAGCAGCAGGAGGTGCGCGGACTGGGCGTTGTCGGTGCGCAGCCCACGCTCAAGCCGGGCGAGTCGTTCGAATACACCAGCGGCGCCTCGATCAAGACGCCGGTCGGCACCATGCGCGGCACGTATCAGATGGTGGCGAGCGACGGCACCCGCTTCGATGCGCCGATTCCGGAGTTCGCGCTGTCGATGCCGCGGGTGCTGCACTGAGATCGCGGGTGCTCCGCGCGCCGCGGGTCAGGGGCGGCGTGATTGATCACGACCGGAATCGCCGGCTCCGGCGTCGGTCGGCTGCGGACGGGCGGATTTTTTCGAGCGCGGCATGGTCCACCACACGATGAACACGAGCAACGCCAGCGCGAGTACCGACTCGAGCAGGATGATCCACAGGCCGCTTTCGATCATGGCGGAGCGCAGGAGGCGATGGCAGCAGTCGATGGGATGCGCAACGTTACGCGCGCTGCAACGGACGGGGCTTCGGTGCGCGGGGCTTCGGTGCGAATGGCGGAAAGCAAGTCGGCAGCGATGATAGCCGATCGCATTCGCGCGAAGATCGATGCGGGTTGCGCGGCACTGCTCGCCGCGAGCCTCGTTCTTCTTGCCGGTTGCGCCGACGATCGCAGCACGCAGCCGCGCCTCGCCGCGTCAGTCGCCGAGCGCGGCGCCGCCTGCAATACCACGCCCAATTCGGGTTGTCCGCCCTGCCCTGCGTGCCCACCTTCCGCGCAGAAACCGCAACCCGCGGCGAGCGCCACGCTCACGCCGGCGAGCTTTACCGATCTGCCCAACTGGCGCGACGACGATCATGCCGCGGCACTGGTCGCATTCCAGCGCGGTTGCAGGGCACTGGAGCGGCGTGCCGCGTGGCGATCCGCCTGTACGCAGGCCGCCAATGTCGCCGTCGATCGACACAGCGCGCAGGCTTTCTTCGAATCGCAGTTCCAGGTGTTCCGTGTGGCGAGCAGCGACGGCGCGACCTCGGGCCTGGTCACCGGCTACTACGAGCCGATCCTGCGCGGCAGCCGCAAACGCAGCGGAGCGTTCGCCCATCCGGTTTATGCGGCCCCCGATGATCTGATCAGCGTCGAGCTCGCCGGCTCGCAGCCCGAGGTGGCGGGGTTGCGATTGCGCGGACGCCTAGAGGGCCGGCGGCTGGTGCCCTATCACACGCGCGGCGATATCGATCAGGGCAAGGCGCCGCTGCAAGGCAAGGAGCTGGTGTTCATCGACGATCCGATCGAGCTGTTCTTCCTGCACGTGCAGGGCTCGGGCCGGGTGCGGCTCGAATCAGGCGAGATGGTCCGGGTGGGCTACGCCGATCAGAACGGTCATCCCTATCGTTCGATCGGCCGCTCGCTCATCGATCGCGGCGAGCTGCTGCCCGAGCAGGCGTCGATGCAGGGGATCCAGGCGTGGGCGCGCGCCAATCCTGGCCGGGTTGCGGAGTTGCTCAGCCAGAATCCGAGCTATATCTTCTTCCGCGAAGTTCCAACGAGCGAAGCGCCGCCCGATACAGGGCCGCAAGGCTCGCTTGGCGTACCGTTGACCGCAGGCCGGTCGATGGCAGTCGATGCGCGATCGGTCCCGTTGGGTGCGCCGGTTTATCTGGCGACGACGTATCCGAACACGTCGCGCGCGTTGGAGCGGCTCATGGTCGCGCAGGACACCGGCAGCGCGATCCGCGGCGCGGTGCGCGGGGATTTCTATTGGGGATCCGGCCCCGAAGCAGGGCGCGAGGCCGGCCGCATGCGCCAGCAAGGAAGAATGTGGGTGCTGTTGCCGCGCGACTACACACCGGGGAACGACACTCGCACGCCGTAGATGCGTGCGCGAGCAGACTACTTTCCTGCCGCCGCGCTCTCCAGCATCTTCGTCAGTTGCGCCGCCGGACGCATGCCGGCCACCCGATCGCCGTTGGTGAACACCAGCGTCGGCACGCTCTCGATCTTGTACTTGCGGCCGAGCGCGAGCACTTTGTCGACGGGCGTATCGCAGGTGCCGGCTGCGCTGGGCTGGACGTTCTTGAGCATCAGATCGAGCCAGGCCTTGGCGCGATCGGGCGAACACCACACCGATTTCGATTTCGGCCCCGACTCCGGCGACAGGATCGGGTACAGGAAGACGTGAATGGTCACGTCGTCGATTTGCGTGAGCTCCTGCTCGAGCTTGCGGCAATAGGGGCAGTTCGGATCGGTGAAGTAGGCGACCTGGCGCTTGCCGCTGCCACGCACGATCTTGAACGCCTGGCCGAGCGGCAATTCCTCGAACTTGATCGCCGTGAGCTTGCGCATCCGCTCCTCGGTGAGGTTGCGGCGCGGGTCCTGACCGTCGAGGATCGAGCCGACGAACAGGAACGTGACCTTCTCGTCGGTGTAGAGCAACTCGTTGTCGTCGGTGCGCAGTTCGTACAACCCCGCATACGGCGTCTTCGTGACTGAGAGCAGCTTGGTGTTGGGCACGCGCTGCTCGAAAGCGCGGCGCACCGCGGCTTCGTTCGCCGATGCAGGTAACGCGAACATTGCGCTCGACAGGGCGCCAAGCACCGCGGCTGCGATCAGTCGGGAAATTCGGGAGACAACTCGCATGAGGATCTTTCGGTCGACCGGACCGTCGGCCGCACGTGGTTCGGATCGAGAACGGGCGGGACGAGAACGGAGGAGATGGAGATAGACGAAAAGACGAAATCTGCTGAGATTGAACGGAATCGAACGGGCTAGCCGACCGCGTGCCGAGCGAGCACCGATCTTACGACCGGCAATCGATTGGTCAAGTTCAATCCGAACGTTCGCAAGCGTTTCGGCATCCCTCCGGGCAGGCCGTAAAGCCAGTGCAAGCCATGCGTCATCATGCGCATCGCGGCTATCGGCTCGGCGCGTGCCCGTTCGTAGCGACGCAGCAGCCGGATGTCGCCCAGATCGCGGTAGGGTTCACGCCCGGCAATGGTTTCAAGCAGCGTCGCGACGTCGCCGAAGCCCAGGTTCAAGCCCTGCCCGGCGAGCGGATGCACCACGTGCGCGGCGTCGCCGATCAGCACGACGCGATCGGCCACCATGCGCGAAGCCTGCTGCCTAGCAAGCGGAAAGCCGCGCGCGCTGGTGATCGTTGTGAGTGCGCCCAGCACGTGACCGCTCGCGCGTGCGACCTCCTCGGCGAGCGCTTCGTTCGACATGGCGAGCAGCGATTCGGCATGCGCTCGCGGCGTCGACCAGACCATCGATACGCGCCGGCCCGGCAGCGGCAGGAGCGCGAGCACGCTATCGCCGCGGAACCACTGGAACGCGTAGCCGCGATGCGGCTCGATGGCCGCGAAATTGGCCACGACACCGAGTTCGCCGTAGTCGTCGCGCGTGACCGACATCCCGGCCAGAAGCCGCACCTGGGAATGCACGCCATCGGCGCCCACCACCAACGCGCAATCCAACTGCTCGCCCGAATCGAGACGAAGCAGCGCTCGATTCTGCTCGCGCACCAGTTCCACGACGCGCGCGCCGTCGATGCGAGTCACCAGACTCGCGTTGCCCGCTGCGTCGGCTCGCTCATGC
>CADEDU010000019.1:38462-77976 GCA_902826155.1 uncultured beta proteobacterium | reverse complement strand
CGTGGTCGAGCGCCTGATCGAGTGCGCGGGCCAGCGTGCGGCTCTCCATCAGCGTCGCCAGCGCCGGCACGCCGACTTCGTACGCGCTGAAATCGAGGTGCGCGCGCGGGTCGTCGCCGAAGATGCGCATATTCGTGCACGCGGCCGCGCGCGCGTGCGGGATGCGATGCCACGCATCGAGCCGCTCGAGCAGCGTCACGCTCGCCGGACTGATCGCGTAGATGCGCGAATCCCAATCGGTATCCGCTGGTGCCGCCTGCGTGCGGTCGTCGGGGGCAGGAACGTGCGCGTCGGATCGTGCATCGACTGCCGCGGCAGCCGTGCGCGCGGCGCCACGTTCTGCATCGACCAGTGCCACGCGCAGCCCCGCGCGAGACATCGCGAGTGCGCAGCACGCGCCGACCAGTCCCGCGCCGACGACGATCACTTCGAATGACCGCGAATTCATGCCGGCATTGTAGGCGCCGCGCCGGTGGCACTGCTTCTTCGATGCCGGGACTTCGATGGTGGCGCCACCGCTGGACGGGGCTTGGTCTCGATCCGGTTCCAAGTGTGGCGCGTCCCCTGCTCTCTGTGGCGCACCCGGTCGCTTGGCTTGACCTGCCGCAGGCGGACTCCGATAATCGCGGCCCCTTCGCGTGTGCGAAAAAGGTGAAGTAGCTCAGCTGGTTAGAGCGCGGCACTCATAATGCCGAGGTCGAGGGTTCGAGCCCCTCCTTCACCACCAGGCTTGTGCACATTTCCGCTTGCGGGCTCGATCGCGTCGCTGCCCTGAGCATGCCGTGGGTCGTCGCAGGGGTTTCGTCACCCAGTCCGTCGCACCGGGCACGTATCCTGCCGCCGTCACCCTCCCTGGCGGTTCGTCACACGATGCGATCCCTGCGCCCGCTTCGATTTCTCATGTTCAGCTTCCTCGTCGCCGTGACGTTGCTCGGCGCCGCGCGCCACGTCATCGCGCAACTTGCACGCACCATTCCCGCCGATGCGTTCGCCGGCTCGATCACCCACGTCGGTGAATCGGTCGTGCGCGTGAACGGCAAGGCCGCGATGCTCGCCGCCAACGCTCGCATCATGAGCCGCGACAACCTGACGATCGTGCCCGGGGCGATCCCGCCGAATGCGCCGGCCCGATTCCAGGTCGACCCGAACGGCCATATCAGCCGCGTCTGGATCCTCACCGACGAGGAAGCAGCGCGCCGCTAGTCACGCCGCCCGCGGCGGGGCGGTAGCATTGCGGGCTCGCATCGATCTCCCGCCCGCCGCGTGACCAGGAAGCTCTACATCAAGACCTTCGGCTGTCAGATGAATGAGTACGACTCGGACAAGATGGCCGACGTACTGCACGCCGCCGAGGGATTCGAAACCACCGACGACCCCGAACAGGCCGACGTGATCCTGTTCAACACCTGCTCGGTGCGCGACAAGGCGCAGGAGAAGGTGTTCTCCGATCTGGGTCGGGTACGGCAACTGAAACACAGGCGGCCCGAGCTGGTGATAGGGGTCGGCGGCTGCGTCGCCAGCCAGGAAGGTGCCGCGATCGTCACGCGTGCACCCTACGTCGACGTCGTCTTCGGACCGCAGACGCTGCATCGCCTGCCGCAATTGCTCGCCGCTCATCGCGCGACCGGCCAGCCGCAGGTCGACATCACGTTCCCGGAGATCGAGAAGTTCGATCACCTGCCCGCGCCACGGACGAGCGCAGCCACCGCATTCGTGTCGATCATGGAAGGCTGCAGCAAGTACTGCTCGTTCTGCGTGGTGCCGTACACGCGCGGCGATGAGGTCTCGCGCCCGTTCGATGACGTCATCGCCGAGATCGCCGATCTGGCTTCGAACGGCGTCAAAGAGATCACCCTGCTCGGGCAGAACGTGAACGCCTGGCGCGGCCCGATCGAAGGCGAGGCACACGGCGATTTCGCCGCGTTGCTCGAGTACGTCGCCGAGATCGATGGCATCGAGCGTATCCGCTACACCACGTCGCACCCGAAGGAATTCACGCAGCGGCTGATCGACGTGTATCAGCGCGTGCCCAAGCTGGTATCGCACGTGCATCTGCCGGTGCAGGCGGGCTCCGACCGCGTGCTGGCGGCGATGAAGCGCGGCTACACGACGCTCGAATACAAATCGATCATCCGCCGCCTGCGCAAGGCGCGGCCCGACGTGTGCATCTCGTCGGATTTCATCGTCGGCTTTCCTGGCGAGACCGATGACGACTTCGCGCAAACCATGCGGCTGGTGGACGACGTGGGCTTCGATGCCTCGTTCAGTTTCGTCTACAGCCGCCGACCCGGCACGCCGGCCGCCGATCTCGCCGACGACACCCCGCAGCACCTCAAGCTTGAGCGGCTGCAGCACTTGCAGGCGCGCATCGAGCACAACGGGCGCGCGATCAACGAGGCGATGGTCGGCACCACGCAGCGCGTGCTGGTCGAAGGCCCGGCCAGGAGGGATCCGAACGAGTTGTCCGGTCGTACCGACAACAACCGCATGGTGAACTTCCCCGGGCCCGCACGGCTTGTGGGACACTTCGTCGAGCTGTCGATCGAGGCTGCCCTGCCGCATTCGCTGCGCGGCGTGGTCGCCACGAGTGCCACGTCCACCTCGAGGTTCTCCTCGAAGTTCTCCTCGTAGTCCACTGCGCAGTCGCCTTTGAAGCCCACTTCACACGCTGCCGTTTCCCATCGCAAGACCACGACGGCCGAGGCCAGGCCGAGCACGCAGGAACTGGTGCTCGCCCCGCTCGACAACCAGCGTCTGGCCAGCCTGTGCGGCGCGCTCGACGAAAACCTGCGGCAGATCGAAGCCGGCCTCGACGTGTCGATCGCGCGGCGCGGTGAGCGCTTCGTCGTGCAGGGTGATGCCCGCCAGGTGGCTCGCGCCCTGCAGTTGATCGAGCATTTCTACGTCACGTCGAAGGGCACGCTTACGATCGACGACGTCCAGCTCGGGCTGGTCGAATTCCAGAACCAGACCGAAGGCACCGTTGCACGCACCGAAGTCGCGACCGACGAGCCGGCCGTCGCACGCAAAGCTCTGCGCGTCACCGACGATCCGCAACTGCCGGCGCTGATCACGCGCCGGCCCGATCTGCACGGGCGCACGCCGCGCCAGCGCGAGTATCTGCGCAGCATCCTCGAACACGACATCACCTTCGGCATCGGCCCGGCCGGCACCGGCAAGACCTATCTCGCCGTGGCCTGCGCGGTCGATGCGCTCGAGCGCGATGCCGTCAAGCGCGTGGTGCTGGTGCGCCCGGCGGTCGAGGCGGGCGAGCGGCTGGGGTTCCTGCCCGGCGATCTGGTGCAGAAGGTCGATCCGTATCTGCGGCCGCTCTACGACGCGCTCTACGACCTGATGGGCTACGACAAGGTGGGCAAGATGTTCGAGCGCAACGCGATCGAGATCGCGCCGCTCGCGTTCATGCGCGGCCGCACCTTGAACCACGCGTTCATCATCCTGGATGAAGCGCAGAACACCACGCCTGAGCAGATGAAGATGTTCCTCACCCGCACCGGCTTCGGTTCGAAGGTGGTGATCACCGGCGATGTCACGCAGATCGATCTCGCGCGCGGGCAGAAGAGCGGCCTGGTGGAGGCGCAGCGGATTCTGGATGGCGTGCGCGGCATCGCGTTCACGCAGTTCCAGGCCGAAGACGTGGTGCGCCACCCGCTCGTGCAGCGCATCATCACCGCGTACGAAGCGTACGAGCACGCCGCCAAGTCCGACGACTCGCCCGATCGCGGGTGACGTGGCGCGGATGGCCTGATTTTCCCGCTGCGCGCTGACCGCCTCCCGAAGCGCCGCATCCGCCCGAGCATGGCCTCCGCCCGTCTCGAACTCGTAGTGCAGTACGCCTGCCCGCGCCGCGGTCTGCCGCATCGCCGCTCGATCGTGCGGTGGCTCGAGACGGCGTTGGCGACGGGTCCGCAACGCATCCGCGCCCGCATCACGGTGCGGTTCGTCGGGCAAACGGAAGGCCGTGCGCTGAACCGCGATTTCCGCTCGAAGGATTACGCCACCAACGTGCTGACCTTCGACTATGCAAGCAATGGTGAGTCGCCGAGCAGGGCACAGAGCGCGGCGCCGATGCTCATCGGCGACCTCGTGTTGTGCGCGCCGGTGGTGCAACGCGAGGCGCGGGCCCAGAACAAAGAACTAAGCGCTCACTACGCTCATTTGCTCGTCCACGGCGTACTCCACCTGCGTGGCCATGCCCACGAGCGTGATGACGAGGCGCAGCGAATGGAGCGACTCGAGACGCACCTGATGCGCCAACTCGGCTACCGCGACCCGTACGTGTAGCCGCCTCCGCACGGGCGGCTCAGGGGCGTTCCTGCCGAACCGACCAGGGACGGTGCTTCGTCGGGCGAGTGCCTGCTGAGATCCCCCTTCGACAACTCAGTACAATCCCGTCCCGACCCTGCTGCCTCTTTCGATCCAACCCGCCGATCCGCCGCGTCATAGCAGGTGGCTCTGCTCAGGGCGCCTCCAGGCAATCTAACCCGAACCGATGGACGACCCCGCCAGTCACAAGCCGACGCTGCTCGAGCGCTTGTCGGCCTGGATCCTGCGCGAACCCGAAGATCGCGAGCAGCTCGTGCAGCTGCTGCATTCCGCGTTCGAGCGCAACCTGCTCGATGCCGACGCGCTCGCCATGATGGAAGGCGCGCTGCAGGTGAGCGAGCTCACGGTGCGCAACATCATGGTGCCGCGGGTGCAGATGGAAGTGATCGACGTCAACGACACGCCCGACAAGTTCATCCCGTCGGTGATCGCCACGGCGCACTCGCGCTTTCCGGTGATCGATCGCGATCGCGACAAGGTCATCGGCATCCTGCTCGCCAAGGATCTGCTGCGCTACTACGCCGGCGAGGAAGAGTTCAACGTGCGCGAGATGCTGCGCCCGGCGGTGTTCATACCCGAGTCCAAACGGCTCAACGTGCTGCTGCGCGAATTCCGCTCCAGCCGCAACCACATGGCGGTGGTGGTGGACGAGTACGGCGGCGTGGCCGGCCTGGTCACGATCGAAGACGTGCTCGAGCAGATCGTCGGCGAGATCGAGGACGAGCACGACTTCGACGAGATCACCGACAACATCGTGCGCGAACCTTCGGGCACGTACCGCGTCAAGGCGCAGACGACGCTGGCCGATTTCGACGAGCTGTTCGGCTCGCAGCTGGCCAATGAAGACTACGACACCATCGGCGGGCTGGTGATCGCGCACTTCGACCGCCTGCCCAAGCGTGGCGAGTCGGTGATCATCGGCAGCCTGCGATTCACCGTGCTGCGTGCCGATTCGCGCCGCGTCTACACCTTGCAGGTCGAGCGCCTGCCCAAATCGCAGTGACCGGCAGCATCGCACTGGCCGCCCTTGCCGGTGCGGTCATGGTGCTTGGGTTTGCCCCGTTTGGTTACTTCGCCGCCCCGCTTCTCTCGCTGGTGGTGCTGCTCGCGCTGTGGGCACGCTGCGCCGAGCCGCGCCGCGGTGCGTGGCTTGGCCTGAGTTTCGGGCTGGGACAGTTTCTCGCCGGGGTGAGCTGGGTCTACGTCAGCCTGCACACCTTCGGCATGATGCCCGCGCCGCTCGCCGCGATCGCCACGCTACTGTTCTGTCTGGTGCTGGCACTGTACCCGGCGGCGTTGGGCTGGCTGTGCGTGCGCCTCGGCATGCAGCGCGCTGGCGTCGTGCTGCTCGCGTTCCCCGGTGCATGGGTGCTGCTCGAATGGCTGCGCGGCTGGCTGTTTACCGGGTTCCCCTGGCTGAACCTGGGCTATACGCACATCGACACGCCCCTATCTGGCTATGCACCGATTGCCGGCGTGTACGGCCTGTCGCTTGCCGTCGCCATCGTGGCCGTCCTGGGGTGGACCGTCGTGCGCGGACCGATGCGGCACCGCATCGCTGCCATCGTGTTGATCGCGGTCCTGCTCACGGTCGGCTCGACGCTGAAGGAGCAGACGTGGACCACGCCTACTGGCTCACGGCTCGAGGTCGCGTTGCTCCAGGGAAACATCCCGCAGGAACTCAAGTTCGTACCCGGACGGTTCGAGAGCACGCTGGCGACCTACGCGCAGCTGGTGCAACAGACCAATGCGCGCCTGATCGTGCTGCCGGAAACGGCGATCCCGCGCTTTCCCGATGAAGTGCCGCCCCCGTTCTTCGACATGCTGCGCAAGCACGTTGCGGCCGTCGAAGGCGACGTGCTGTTCGGACTGCCCACCGGCGACCTGCGCCGGGCGTACTTCAACACCATGCAAAGCGTCGGCACCTCGCCCACGCAGCAGTACAGCAAATCGCACCTGGTGCCGTTCGGCGAGTTCATCCCGTGGGGCTTCGGCTGGATCGAACGGGTCCTGCGCATTCCACTATCGAACTTCGCGCCGGGCGACATCAACCAGCAGCCGCTCGCGCTGGCGGGCGAAAAGATCGCGGTCAACATCTGCTACGAGGACGCGTTCGGTGCGGAGATCATCCGCCAGCTGCCGCAAGCCACGCTGCTGGTGAACGCGAGCAACGTCGCGTGGTTCGGCGATTCGCTCGCGCCGCATCAGCATCTGGAGATGGCGCGGATGCGCTCGATCGAGACCGGTCGCTATATGCTGCGCGCCACCAACTCGGGCATGACCGCGATCATCGACGAGCGCGGGCGGGTGCAGGACCTGCTGCCGCAGTTCACCGAGGGCGTGCTGATGGGGCCGGTACGCGGCTTCTCCGGCGCAACGCCCTACGTGCGCTACGGCGACTGGATCATTGCGCTTGCCGCGGTGATGTTGTTGATCACGCTGCCGAGTGCCTTCAACGGCAGCCGGCGCGGTAACCGTAACGTCCAGTGATCCGGTAAACATGATCCTGTGAGCCCCAACCCCATGAACACGTCGAAGGAGGAAGCACCCATGAAGAGCGCAATGCAGCGACTGCGCAACGGCGCACTGATCCGGCACCGCGTGCTCGGGCTGCTCGCACTGATGGCCGCGCTGACGCAACCGACGCTCGCCTCGCCGATCGTCGATGCGGCCTACGTTGCAGCGGCCATGCGGCGCGACGTCATCGTGTGGGACGTGCGCGCGGCCGACGCCTACGCGAAGGGTCATATCCCCGGCGCGGTCAACATCGGCGACGCCGGGCAGGTGCTGCGCAATCCGAACACCGAGGATTTCATCGCCACCGAGCGCATCGCCAAACTGTGGGGCGACGCGGGGATCGATCCGGCACGCGAGATCATCGTCTATTCCACGCGCGGCAATGCCGGCGCTTATTTCGCGCAGTTCGCCCTGCGCCACTTCGGCGCAACCAAGGCGCTGGTGTTCCACGATGGCATCGACGGCTGGCGCTTGGTCGGCGAACCGCTCGACACCGCCGCCGCGAAGCGTGCACCGATCACGCTCACGCTGCGCCCCGCGCCTAACCTCACCGTTACCACGGACGAGATCGTCAACCGCCTCAAGGACGGCAACGTGCAGATCATCGATGCGCGCACGGTGGGCGAATTCTCCGGCAACGACATCCGCGCGATCCGTGGCGGACACATCCCGGGTTCGATCAACATCCCGTACGAAGACAACTGGATCGACCCCGCCACCGCGATCAAGCTGGCGCGCCGGCAGGTCGCCGACAACCGCGGCATGTCGCTCAAGCCCGACGCGGAGCTGCAGGCGCTCTACGCCAAGCTCGATCCGAACAAGGAAACGATCGTGTACTGCCAGAGCGGGGTGCGCGCGGCCGAGACCGCCGCGGTGCTGGAAAAGCTCGGCTTTCGCAACGTGCGCGTGTACGACTCGTCCTGGCTCGGTTATGCAGGACGGCTGAACGCGCCGGTGCAAAACGAGGTGTTCTTCAACGTCGGTGCGTTGAACGGGCGCATCGCCGCGATGCAGGCCCGGATCGACGCGCTCGAGAAGGAACTGGCCGATACACGCAAGAACGCGCCGAAGTGAAGGCGCGAGCGCATCATCAGGTGCGACAGCTAGCTCGAACGCAAGGGGAAAGCCGGTAGAATCGCGCGCCTCACAACGCGCTTGTTGCACCCGCTCCCGTGCAGTCGTTTCAAGACATCATCCTCGCGCTGCAGACGTTCTGGAGTCGCCAGGGCTGCGTACTGCTGCAGCCCTACGATCAGGAAGTCGGCGCCGGCACCTTCCATACGGCGACGTTCCTGCGCGCGATCGGCCCCGAGCCGTGGAACGCCGCGTATGTCCAGCCCTCGCGCCGCCCCAAAGACGGTCGTTACGGCGACAACCCCAACCGGCTGCAGCACTACTATCAGTATCAAGTGGTGCTCAAACCGTCGCCGCCCGACATTCAGGAGCTGTACCTGCAGAGCCTGCAGGCACTGGGCATCGACCCGCGCCAGCACGACATTCGTTTCGTCGAGGACGACTGGGAATCACCGACGCTCGGCGCCTGGGGCCTGGGCTGGGAGGTGTGGCTCGACGGCATGGAGGTCACGCAGTTCACCTACTTCCAGGAAGTCGGCAGCCTGGTTTGCAAGCCGGTGCTGGGCGAGATCACCTACGGCCTGGAGCGCCTGGCAATGTATCTGCAAGGCGTGGAAGACATCTTCGATATCGTGTGGACGCCCGGGGTCACCTATCGCGATGTCTATCATCAGAACGAAGTCGAGCAGTCGAAGTACAACTTCGACCACAGCGACGCGCAGTGGCTGCTCGGCCAGTTCAACGATTTCGAACGCGAAGCCAAGCGGCTGATGGCCGCCGGCCTGGCGCTGCCGGGCTACGAGATGGTCATGAAGTGCTCGCACGCGTTCAACCTGCTCGATGCGCGCGGCGCCATTTCCGTGACCGAACGTGCGGCGTACATCGGCCGCGTGCGTGCGCTCGCGCGGCTGGTGGCGCAGGCGTACTTCGATTCGCGTGAGGCACTGGGCTTCCCGATGCTCAAGTCGGCGGCAGCGACGAGGGCGACGCCATGACCGATCGCGCCAGCCTCCTGGTCGAGCTGCGAGTCGAGGAACTGCCCGCGCGCGGTCTGCGCAATCTCGGCGACACTTTTTCGCAGCACATTCGCGACGCACTGGTGAAGCTGGGCCTGGTTGCCGCCGATGCGCCGATGCGCGCATTCGCCACGCCACGCAGGCTCGCGATCCATCTGGCCGACGTCGCGGCGATGCAGCCCGAGCAGCGCATCGAGCGCAAAGGTCCGGCGGTGGCATCGGGCATCAAGGACGGCAAGCCCACGCCTGCGCTCGCCGGATTCGCCAAATCGTGCGGCGTGCCGATCGAGTCGCTGGAACGCGCGAGCGACGGCAAGGCCGAGTACTTCGTGTTCCGCTCCACCAAGCCAGGGCAGCCACTCGCCGAGCATCTGGGTGCGGTAGTCGGCGCAGCGATCAAAGCGTTGCCCACGCCCAAGCTGATGCGCTGGGGCGCGACCGACTACCAGTTCACCCGCCCGGTGCGCGGGCTGATGATGTTGTGGGGCAAGCAGATCTTGGCCGGCGAGATCATGGGATGCAAGAGCGGCCGGCGCACCGAAGGGCACCGGTTCCTCGGCGAACGCTCGCTCGATATCACCGACGCCGACAGTTACGAGGCCACACTGCGCGAGCGCGGCAGGGTGATCGTCGACTTCGCCGCGCGCGTGCAAAGTATCGGCGACCAGCTGCGCGCCAAAGCCGGCTCGGCGCAGCTTGCCGACGAGAGCCTGATCGAGGAAGTGGCGGCGTTGGTGGAATTGCCCGCCGTCGTCGAAGGCTCGTTCGATCCAGCGTTTCTGGAAGTGCCGCAGGAATGCCTCATGCTCACCATGAAGGCGAACCAGAAGTACTTCCCGCTGCTCGATGGCAACGGCAAGCTGCTGCCGCGCTTCCTGGTGGTGTCGAACATGGCCATCGCCGACACCACGCACATCGTCCGCGGCAACGAGCGGGTGCTGCGCGCACGGCTGTCCGATGCGAAGTTCTTCTTCGACCAGGACCGCAGGCGCAAGCTCGAAGAACTGCTGCCCGGTCTGGCGCAGGTGGTGTTCCACAACAAACTCGGCAGTCAGGCCGATCGCGCGCGGCGCATCGAACATCTGGCCGAGGTGATCGCGGGGCTGCTCGATGCCGACACGCAGGCGGCGCGGCGCGCGGCGCATCTGGCCAAGGCCGATCTGCTCTCCGGCATGGTCGGCGAGTTCCCCGAACTGCAAGGCACCATGGGGATGTATTACGCGCGTCACGACGGCGAATCGCCGGCCGTGGCCGATGCGATCGAGGCGCACTACCGACCGCGCTTCGCCGGCGATCGGTTGCCGGACTCGCCGGTGGGTGATTGCGTGGCGCTGGCCGACAAGCTCGACACGATCATCGGCATCTACGGCATCGGGCTGGGCCCCACCGGCGACAAAGATCCGTTCGGCCTGCGCCGCGCCGCGCTCGGCGTGCTGCGCATCCTGAGTGAACACGCGCGGCCGCTCGACGTCTACGAACTGCTGCGGCTGGCGCGCGATGGCTACGGCAACACGCCGCTCGATCCGAACGTCATCGACAACGTGTTCGAGTTCATGATCGACCGGTTGCGCAGCTATCTGCGCGAGCGCGGTGCGGCCGCCGACGAGATCGAAGCGGTGGTGGCGATCGACGCGCGCCGCATCGATCGCATCGCGCCGCGCCTGGATGCGGTGCGTGCATTCCGCCGTCTGCCCGAAGCCGAAAGCCTCGCCAGCGCGAACAAGCGCATCGCCAACATCCTGAAGAAATCAGGATCGGCCGAGCAGGTCTCGAGCGCTCTGCTGGTCGAAGCCGAGGAGCGATCGCTCTATGCGGGCGTCGAACGGCTCGAGCCGGCGGTGGAATCCCAGCTTCGGCAGGCGCGATACGCCGAGGCCCTGCAGGCGCTTGCCGGCGTGCGGGCCGACGTCGACGCGTTCTTCGATCGGGTGCTGGTCAATGCCGAAGATCCGCAGGTGCGCACCAATCGGCTCGGACTGCTGACGCGGCTGAACCGGTTGATGAATCGGGTCGCCGACATCTCCAAACTCGCCGGCTGAGCACGTCGCGCCACCTCACCCTTCGCACTTCAACGCTCCCATGCCCGCGCGCACGAAACTGGTCATCCTCGATCGCGACGGAGTCATCAATCACGACAGCGATCAGTTCATCAAGAGTCCGGAGGAATGGCGCCCGGTCGAAGGCAGCCTCGCGGCGATCGCGCGCTTCACGCATGCCGGGTTCAGGGTGGTCGTGGCAACCAACCAGTCGGGCATCGGGCGCGGTCTGTTCGACATGGCAACGCTGAATGCCATTCACGACAAGATGCATCGCGCGGTGGCGCACCACGGCGGACGGATCGATGCGGTGTTCTACTGCCCGCATCCGGCCGATTCGACCTGCTCGTGCCGCAAACCGCAGCCGGGCATGCTCACCGAGATCGCCTCGCGCTATCACACCAGCCTGAGCAACCTGCCCACCGTGGGCGACGCGCTGCGCGACTTGCAGGCGGCCGCTGCGGTCGGCGCGCTGCCGATCCTGGTTCGCACCGGCAAGGGCAAGCAGACCGAGGCGGCCGGACAGCTTCCTGCCGGCACGGTGGTGTTCGATGATCTGGGCGCGGTCGCAGCGCACTACGCATGATGAACAGGCTCCGCTCGGCGCTTTACCTGCTGATTCTGCTGCTGGTCACACCGCCGTATTCCTTTCTCGTCATCGCCTGCGGGGTGTTGCCGCGCCGCATGCGCTGGCAGGTGATCTCGTGGTGGCCGCGCTTCGCCACGTGGCTCGCGCGCTTGCTGCTGGGCATCGAATACGAGGTGCAGGGCCGCGAGAACATTCCGCGCGAACCGTGCGTGGTGCTCTCCAAACACCAGTCGGCCTGGGAGACGATCGCCTACAGCGGCATCTTTCCGCCGCACGTGTACGTGCTCAAGCGCGAGCTGTTCTGGATTCCGTTCCTGGGTTGGGGCCTGGCGCTGTTCAGCCCGATCGGCATCGATCGGCGCAATCGCAAAGAGGCGATGAAGCGCGTGATCGAGCAGGGCCGCGAACGCTTCGCGCAAGGCTTTTCCATCATGATGTACCCCGAAGGCACGCGTGTGGCCGTCGGTGCCCGCAAACCTTACCGGTCGGGCGGGGCGCTCCTCGCCAAGCAACTCGGCGCCCGCATACTTCCGGTGGCGCACAACGCCGGTCTGGTGTGGCCGCGCAATTCGTTCGTGAAGTATCCGGGGAAGGTCACCGTGCGCATCGGTGCGCCGATAGAATCGCTGGATCGCACGCCCGATCAACTGATCAAGCACGTCGAAGAATGGATCGAGACTCAGGTCGCCGAGCTCGTGGCACGCCGCTGACGCAGCTGGAACTGCCACTACCCGCACCGCGCGTGCTGCGCACGGCGCAGGGCGAGAGCGTGCGCGCGATCCAACTGGGCAAACGCACCGTCACCTATCGGTTCCGTCGCGCCGCACGGCGCACCATCGGCATCACCGTCGGCCGCGAGGGCCTGCTCGCCGCCGCGCCGCGCTGGGTCACGATCGAAGACGTCGAGGCGTTCATCCGCGAGAAAGAGCAATGGGTGCTCACCAAGCTGCTCGAAGCGGCGAGTCTGGTGCGCACCCGCATGGATTGGAACCACGGCGCCAGCCTGCCTTTGTTCGGACGCGATGTGACCATCCATGCGAGCGACGCGGTCGATGGAGTGCGCCTCGATGACGGTTGTCTGCTGGTGCCGGCGTCCGAATTCGGCGCCGACGCCATGCGCGCCGCCGTGGTCGGCTGGATGAAGCGTCTGGCGCTGGTGCTGTTCAATGAACGCGCCGAAGCGCTCGCGCCGCGAGTCAGCGTGAATCGGCCCGACGTGCGCGTGTCGAACGCGTCGACCCAGTGGGGCCACTGCACCGTCGGGCGCAACGGTCAGGCGCGCATCTGCCTGCATTGGCGGCTGCTGCACTTTCCCGAGCGCCTGATCGACTACGTGGTGGTGCACGAACTCGCGCACATTCGCGAGATGAATCATTCGCCGCGGTTCTGGCGCATCGTCGCCAACGTGTTCACCGACTATCAGGCGGTACGCAAGGAAATCCACGCGCTGTCGCGACGGCTGCCCGAGCTGTAGCGTGGCGACACCCACAGGAGAATCACATGCGCATGCTCCACACCATGCTCCGGGTCGGCGACCTGGATCGTTCGATCAAGTTCTACACCGAAGTGCTCGGCATGAAAGAGCTGCGCAGGCGTGATTCGCCGGAAGGCAAATACACGCTCGCGTTCGTGGGCTACGGCGACGAGGATTCGCACACCGTACTGGAACTCACCTACAACTACGGCGTCGAGAAATACGAGCTGGGCACTGCCTACGGGCATATCGCCCTCGCGGTCGACAATGCCTACGCGGCCTGCGACGAGATCCGCAAGCGCGGCGGCAAGGTCGTGCGCGAGGCGGGCCCGCTCAAGTTCGGCACCACGGTGATCGCGTTCGTGGAAGATCCCGACGGCTATCGGATCGAGTTGATCGAACGCAAATAGCATCACGAAGCAACGGCGCCCACACGGCCGCACCGGCGACCGTGATACAACAACAAGCGGCAGGCACAGAGGAGATCAACGACGATGACGCCCATTCGGATCGGCGAGTTGCAGGTCGATCGGGTCGTGGAAGACGAGCGCCCCTACGCCGCACTCGATTTCCTGCTGCCCAAGGCGAGCGCGGCGATGATCGAGCCGCACGCCGACTGGCTGCGTCCGCGCTGCCTGAGCGCCGACAACAAGGTGCACATGTGCTTCCAGAGCTTCATCGTGCGCACCGGCCGGCACACGATCCTGATCGACGCGTGCACTGGCAACGACAAGGAGCGCCCTGCCCGTCCCGACTGGCACCGGCAGAACAAGCCCTTTCTGCAGACGATGGTCGCCACCGGCGTCACGCCCGAGCAGATCGATCTGGTGCTCTGCACCCACCTGCACGCCGACCACGTCGGCTGGAACACGCGGCTGGTCGACGGCAAATGGGTGCCGACCTTTCCGAACGCGAAGTACCTGTTCGCCAAACGCGAGTACGAGTATTGGGAGCGCGCACATCGTGAAGGATTGGCGCGCGGCGAAGCGGTGAACCACGGCTCGTTCGGCGACAGCGTGCTGCCGGTGGTAGACGCCGGACGCGCAGTGTTCGTCGAGAGCGATCATGAGATCGCATCCGGCCTGCATCTCGAAGCCGCATACGGCCACACGCCGGGAACGTGCGTGCTGCACGCCAGGAGCAACGGCCAGCACGGCGTGTTCCTCGGCGATGTACTGCACACACCGGTGCAGCTGATCGATCCGACGCTGCTGTCCACGCCGTTCTGCGCCGATCCGGTCGAATCGGGGCGCACCCGCCGCGCGCTTTGCGAGCGCTACGCCGACACCGACACGATCCTGCTGCCCGCGCATTTTCCTTCGCCATCGGCGTATCGCATCGGTTCACATCGCGGCGCGTTCCGGCTGCGCGACTGAGCGACGAGCACGCAGAACGCCATGCAGTTCGTGCAGCAGCTGGTCAACGGTTTGATGCTGGGGGGCATCCTCGCCTTCGTCGCGGTCGCGTTCACGCTGACGATCGGCATGCTCAACTTTCTCAACTTCACCATTCCCGCGTTGTTCATGCTCGCGGCGATGGTCACCTGGGCATTGTCCGCGAGCGG
This sequence comes from uncultured beta proteobacterium, assembly GCA_902826155.1. The sequence goes on along the minus strand of CADEDU010000019.1, from coordinate 63,362 downwards.
CGCTCACTTGTTCGGCGTGGGCATGCACTGGATTCCCGCGGCGGTGTGCGGGGTGATCGCAGCGGTGGCGGCCTCACTGATCATCGAGCGCTTCACCTATCGCTACATGAAGGCGAAGTACGGCGATGCCACCGAGCACGCCTTGCCGCTGGTGAGCTCGCTCGGCTTCCTGATCGTGTTCGAGCATCTGGTGATCACGCTGTGGGGCACCGACCCGCAGCGCTTCGAGCTGCCGTTCCAGGACGCCAATCTGCGCGTCGGCGGGTTGATCATCGGCGTGCCCCATCTCACCAGCCTGATCCTGGCGATCGTGCTCGTATGGCTGCTGTCGATGCTGCTAAAGCGCTCGCGCATCGGCCGCGCGCTGCGCGCGATCGCCGAGAACCCCGACGCCGCCACCTTGATGGGCGTGGAGGTCAATCGCATCGTGCCCGTGGTCTTCGTGATCGCCGGCGTGCTCTCGGCGCTGGCGGGCATTCTGTATGCGGCGAGCTATGGAACGGTCACGCCCTACATCGGCGACGTGGTGGCGGCCGATGCGATCGCCGGCATGGTGCTGGGTGGCCTGGGCAACGTGTGGGGCGCGATCGTCGGTGGCCTACTGGTGGGGATGGTGAAGGTGCTGGCGATCAGCACGTTCGGTGCCGAGATCGAGAAGATCCCGGTGTGGGGCTTGCTGCTGGTGCTGCTGGTGCTGCGTCCGACCGGACTGTTCGGCCATACCAACATCGGCAAGGGGAAGTTCTGATGAGTGGTTGCGCCGCATGAGCGGCTACCTCGCCGGCGTCCTCGCCATCGTGTGCAACAAGAGGGCACGCCCCCTTGTAAATCCCCCAAGTTCGGGGACGCCTTTTCAACGAGGCGCCGCATGAGCGGCTACCTCGCCGGCGTCCTCGCCAATCTGGCCATCAACATCGTCGTGGCCTACTCGGTGTTTCTGCCTGCCTCCGCCGGCCTGCTCAATCTCGGCGCGGCGGGGTTCGTGCTGATCGGCGGCTACGTCGGCGGAGCGCTCACGCTCATGCTCGGCTGGCCGGTGCTGCTGGCGATTCCCGCGGCCGGCTTGATCGCCGGGTTAGTGGCGTTCCTGATTTCGTTTCCGATCCTGCGCACGCGCGGCGTCTACATGGTGCTGGCGACGTTCGCGTTCGCCGAAGTGGTCGGCGGCATCTTCCTCAACATCGATGCGCTCGGTGGCGCCTCGGGGCTTTCGGTCACCGCGTACGCCGGGCTGCCGGTGGTGGTGCCGATCACGGTACTGGTGGTCGCGTTCGTGGCGTGGCTGCTGTCGACGCGATTCGGGCTGGCGATGCGCGCGGTGCACGACGACGACAACGTCGCCACGCTGTTCGGCGTCAATCTGCGGCTCACGCAGGTTGCGGCGTTCACCATCGGCGGCGCGCTGGGCGGCATCGGCGGGGCGCTGCTGGTGCACCAGTTCAATTTCATCGACGTGCAGACCACCGGCGTGCTGTTCAGCATCTACGTGCTGCTCTACGTGCTCATGGGGGGCACTCAGACCACGTGGGGGCCGATCGCCGGGGCGCTGTTCTTCACGCTGGTGCCCGAGATCCTGCGGCGCGTCTCCGAGATCGATCCGTCGCTCAAGTTCCTGGAAGGCGCGCGCTACATCGTGTTCGGCGTGGCGGTGGTGTTGATCATGATGCTTCGCCCCGAAGGGCTGGTGACGCGCACGATGATGGAGCGCTTCTACGGCTGGTTCCGTCGCACCGAGCCCGGCAAGGCGCGCGCATGAGCGACGCGGCGATCCTCACGCTCGACAACGTCACCAAGCGCTTCGGTGGCCTGACCGTCATCGACGAGGTGAGCTTCAGCGTGCGCCGCGGCAGCCGCACCGCGTTGATCGGCCCGAACGGCGCGGGTAAGACGACCATCTTCAACCTGGTGTGCGGGATCTATCCGATCGATCAAGGCGCGATCACGATGGAAGGTGCGCCGGTCCACGCAATGCCGGCGCGCCAGCGCATCACCCGCGGCATCTCGCGCTCGTTCCAGAACATCCGGTTGATGCCGCACCTGTCGACCGTGGAGAACGTGATGCTGGGCGAGCATTGGCGCCGTACGCCGTGGTCGCTCACGCGCGGGCGACGCGCGACCGCGCGTGCCGAAGCGGCACTGGCCGATGCCGGCCTCGATACCTACCCGGGCATGGTGGTGGCGAATCTGCCCTACGGCATTCAGAAGCGCATCGAGGTGGTGCGTGCGCTGATCGCCGAGCCCAAGCTGCTGCTGCTCGACGAGCCGGCGGCAGGCCTGAACACCGCCGAGACGGCCGAACTGCGTGCGCTGCTGCAGAAAGTGCAGGCGCGCGGCATCACGCTGCTGGTGGTGGAACACGACATGCACTTCGTGCGCACGCTGTGCGACGAGGTGGTGGTGCTCAACTTCGGCCGCAAGATCTTCGAAGGCACGCCCGAAGAAGTGCATCGCGATCCCGGTGTGCTAGAGGCGTATCTCGGTTCGCAGCAGGCCGACAAGGCAGCACACTGACCATGCTCGAGATCGAAGCGCTGGATGTCCGCTACGGCCGCACCCACGCGGTGAAGACGATGTCGCTGACGCTGGGCGCAGGCGAGATCGTCACCGTGCTGGGCGCCAACGGTGCCGGCAAGAGTTCGCTGCTGAAGGCGATCGCCGGAACGGTGCGGCCGGCCGCGGGCAGCGTGCGATTCGACGGCCAGGACATCACGCATCTCAGCGCGCCACGACGCGTCGCCCAGGGCCTCGTGCTCGTGCCCGAAGGTCGCCAGATCTTCGTGAGTCTGACGGTGCACGACAACCTGTTGATGGGCGCCTACACCCGAACGCAAGACGTGGCGCGCGAGATCGATGCGATCTACACGCGCTTCCCCAATCTCGCGCAGCGCCGTGACATGCTCGCTTCGGTGCTCTCCGGCGGCGAACAGCAGATGCTCGCGATCGGGCGCGCGCTGCTCGCCAAGCCGAAACTGATGATGCTCGATGAACCCTCGCTCGGGCTCTCGCCGATCCTGGTGCAGCGGCTGTTCGCGCTGATCGGCGATCTGAACCGCGACGGCCTGGCGATCCTGCTGGTGGAGCAGAACACCAGCATGGCCCTGGCCAGTGCACACCGCGGCTACGTGCTCGAACTGGGCAGAACCGTGCTCGCAGGCGCCACGGCCGAGCTCGCACGCGACCCGCGCCTGTCGGCCGCCTATCTCGGCGCCTGAACCGTCCTGGCACCTCGACGCTCGCCAGCCGAAGTACGCCAGCCCGTACGGGCAAGTCGATAGAATCCGCGCTTCATTCGCCCAGGAGGATGTGACCATGACCCCGCGCGTCAACGTCCGATCGCTCGCCGCGATCGCGCTAGCCGTACCGCTTGCCACCGCGACATTGCCGGCGTTCGCGCAGGATCTGGTGCTCGGCATGTCGTTCGCCAAGACCGGCCGCTATTCCAGCGTGAGCGCGCCCAACGAAGTCGCCGTCGATATCGCCGTGGCGGAAATCAACGCCGCCGGCGGCGTGAACGGCCGCAAGCTCCGTGTCGAGAAATTCGACACCGGCAGCGAAGCCAAAAACGCGCAGATCGCCGCCCAGCGCATGGCCGAGGACGTGAAGGCGCTCGCCGTCATCGGCCCGTTCTCGAGCCAGGAATCACAGGTCGGGTTCGCCGCGGGCGAGCGCCTGGAGATCGTGCAGATGTCCAACTCGGCGACCGCGCCGGGGTTGAACAAGGGCAAGAACTGGGCCTTCCGGATGATCGAGGATGAAGGCACGCAGTTCTCGCGCCTGCTCAAGACGCTTGCCGACAAGCAGGTCATCAAGGAGAAGACCGGCGCGGTGCTCTACCCGAGCGACGAGTTCGTCGGCAAGGCGCTGTCCGCCTGGATGCCCAAGCTGATGGAAGCCAACGGCTGGAAGCTGGTGATTCCGCCCGAAGGCTTTCCCACGGCCGCCACCGACCTGTCGCCGCACATCACCAAGCTGCGCGGCAATTCACCGGCGGTGGTCGCTTTCGCTGGACTGGTCGAGGGCGCGGCGAAAGTGATGAAGGAGGTGCGCCGCCAGGGCCATGCGAGCGTGTTGATCGGCTCGCAGATCTTCGCCGACCCCGACATCGGCAAGTTGCTCGGCGCCGACGGCGAAGGCGCGGTGTTCGTGTCGTGGTACTGGTGGGACGCCAATGACCGCACGCGCGGCTTCGAGCGCAAGTTCCTCGACGAAGCGAAGAAGCGCGGCATCACCAAGAGCGGCGCGCATCATGTGGACGCGTCGGCCTACGACATCGTGTACGTCTATGCCGACGCGATGCGCCGCGCGAAGGTGACCGGCGACCCGGCCAAGCTCAAGGCCGAGCGCGAAGCGATTCGCGCCGCGCTGCCCGCGACCAATCTGCAAGGGGTGACCGGCCAGATCTGCTTCGACAAGGAGCGTGATGCCGAGCTGCCCGCTTACGTGATCGGCCTCAAAGGCGGAACGCGCTATCTGATCGATTCGCATCCGTCGAACAAGTGCAGCTGAGCAATACCGGCGAGTCGGATCGAACGTTGAACATCGAACAGGAGAGGATCATGCAATTCGGAGCCGTCGTGAAAGGCGTCGCGATCATCTGCGGCGCGGTCGGATTCGCGCTGCCGGCGTTGGCACAAGACATCGTGCTCGGCCTGTCGTACGCCAAGACGGGGCGCTACGCCAGCCTGAGCGCACCCGGCGAGGTCGCCGTCGATATCGCGGTCGCGGAGATCAACGCGGCGGGCGGCATCAACGGCCGCAAGATCCGCGTCGAGAAGTTCGACACCGGCAGCGAAGCGAAGAACGCGCAGGTCGCGGTGCAGCGCTTTGCCGAAGACATGAAAGCGCTCGCCGTCATCGGTCCGTTCGCCAGCCAGGAGGCGCAGGTGGCGTTCGCCGCGGGCGAGCGGCTGGAGATCGTGCAGATGCCCAATGCGGCGTCGGCGCCCGGCCTCACCAAGGACAAGAAGTGGGCCTGGCGCATGACCGAAGACGAGGGCAAGCAGTTCGGCCGGCTGCTCAAGTCGCTCGCGGCGAAGAATCTCATCAAGGAGAAGACCGCCGCGGTGATGTACCCGAGCGACGAATTCGTCGGCAAGGCACTGGCCGGCTGGATGCCAAAGCTGCTCGAAGCCGACGGCTGGAAACAGGTGATCGCGCCCGAGGGCTTCCCCACCAACGCCACCGACCTCTCGCCGCACGTCACCAAGCTCAAGGGCAATTCACCGGCCGTGCTCGCCTTCGCCGGGCTGCCCGAGGGGGCCGCCAAGGTGATGAAGGAAGTGCGGCGCCAGAACCACAAGAGCCTGCTGATCGGCGCGCAGGTGTTCGCCGACCCCGACATCGCCAAGATGCTCGGCAGCGACGGCGAGGGCGCGATCTTCGTGTCGTGGTACTGGTGGGATCTGAACGACAAGACCCGCGCCTTCGAAAAGAAGTTCCTGACCGAGACCAACAAGCGCGGCATCAACAAGTCGGGCGCGCATCACGTCGATGCCGCCGCCTACGACATCGTCTACGTGTTCGCCGACGCGATGAAGCGCGCCAAGGTGAGCGGCGATGCGGCCAGGCTCAAGGCCGAGCGCACGGCAATTCGCGACGCGCTGGCGGCAGTGGAAATCGAAGGAGTGACCGGCCGGATCTGCTTCGACAAGGAGCGCGATGCCGAACTCGCCGCGTACATCATCCGCATCGAGAACGGCAAACGCGTGCTGGTCGATTCCCACCAGTCGGACAAGTGCAGCTGATACGGCCTGCCCAGCGCGCACTGCAGCGCTGATCAGGTAATCCCAGGCTCTCAGGCTCCCAGAAATTCGTCGGCGGTTCTACACGCCGACGATCACCTCGCCGCCGCTCGGGCTGACGGTCACGCCGGTGATCATCGCGGCCTCGTCGGAGGCGAGGAACGCCACTGCGTAGGCCACGTCGCGTGGCTCGGCCAGCCGCTTCATCGGCACGTTCGCGGCCGCGCGCCGGTCGAATTCGCTGTGGTCCTGCTTCATGCTCTTCAACGTCATCTCCGATTTCACCAAGCCCGGTGCTATCGCATTGACGGTGATGTTCCACGGCGCCAGCTCCAGCGCGAGCGCCTTGGTGAGCCCAAGCAGCGCACCCTTGGCGGTGGTGTAGTGCGCCATGTTGGGGCTGCCCTTCATCGCGAACATCGACGACACGTTGATGATGCGGCCATGGCGGCGCGCCTTCATGCCGGGCACCACGGTTTGCGCGCAGAAGAACGCGGATTTGACGTGCACGCCCAGCATGCGGTCGTAGGCCTGCTCGTCGATTTCCTCGAACGTGGCCCCGTGCCCGGAGATGCCGGCGTTGTTCACCACGATATCGATGTGCCCGAGCTGGCGCTCGAACCCGGCGAGCGCAGCGCGCATTCGTGCCACGTCAGAGGCGTCGCAGCCGAGCGACTCGGCCTTGCCGCCGGCGCGGCGAATGCCCTCGGCCACGCTCGCGGTGCGATCGGCGATCAAGTCCTGCACGATCACGTGCGCCCCACGTTCGGCGAGGAGTTCGGCATGTGCCTTGCCCATTCCGGAGCCGGCCCCGGTAACGATGGCTACGCGGCCGGCTAGCGGCTGTGTGCCTGCGGATTGAGTCATCTGTACTCCTTGTGGTTTGCTGGATAGCGACGAGTCTCAGCTGCCGCGCCCTTCGCCACCGGGCGTGCGCACTCGGACGATCACCTGCACGAGCTGATCGCGTCCGTAGGGTTTGGCGATGTAGTCGTCGAAACCGGCGGCCAGACACCGTTCCCGTTCGCCGACGACGGCGCGTGCCGTCACCGCAACGACGGGCGTTCGCGTTGCCGATGCCGCCTCCCGCTGCCGGATGATGGCAAGCGCCTCGAAGCCGTCCATCGTGGGCATCTGGCAGTCCATCAGCACCACGTCGAAACGTTGATGGGCCATCGCCTGCAGCGCCTCGAGTCCGTCGCCCGCCAGTGCCACCGAACAGCCGAGCGACTTCAGCGTGGCTTCGCCGACGATCTGATTGACCTTGTTGTCTTCCACCAGCAGCACGCTCGCGTCCAGTCGGATCGCCTGCGTGCGCACCAGCGAGTGCGAGCTGTAGCGGCTGCGCCAGCCCGGGATGAGCCCGCCCAGCGCTTCGAGCAGATCGGCCTGACGCGACGGCATCGGCAGCGTGGTGATGCGCTCCTGGGCGATGGCGCGCGCCCCGAACTGGCCGCTGGTCAGCAGGGCGATCACCGGGCGCTCGCCACGCAGCTGTTCGAGCGAGCGTTGCACGAAAGTGCGCCAGGAGGAGAGCGCGCTCACGCCTTCGACGATCACACCATCGATCGGATGGGAGGAATCCGCGGCGGCCGCAAGGATCATCTCGGCATCCTCGGGATTGCCCGCGCTGCTCAAGCGCAGCCGCCAGGCCTCGAGCTGGCGGGTAAGCGCCGCCTCGTGCAGTGGATCGAGCCCAGCCAGCAGCAGGTGGCGATGCGCCAGTGAATCGCCCAGCGAGGCCGACAACGGCGCCGTCGGCTCGTGCACGCGCAGCGGGAGCCACACCGTGAAGGTCGAGCCTTCGCCCGGCTCGCTCGCAGCCTCGATGCGCCCGCCCATCAGCTCCAACAGGCGCCGGCTGATCGCCAGACCCAGCCCGGTCCCGCCGAACTGGCGCGTCGTCTCCCCGCGCGCGAACGGTTGGAACAGTTGCGCTCGGGTGTTCGCCGTCATGCCGATGCCGGTGTCGGCCACCGTGATGCACAGCATCGGTTCGGACAGATCGACCCGGCGATCCTCGGTGCGGCAATCCTCGGTGCGGCAGTCGATGCCCAGACGCACCGAGCCCTGCTCGGTGAACTTGATGGCGTTGCCCAGCAGATTCGTGAGTACCTGCCGCATGCGGCCCGCATCGCCCAGGATCGTGTCGGGCAGCGCCGGATCGATGTCGCACACCAGCGCCAGACGCTTCTCCGCCGCGCGCCGCGAGAGAAAGAACGCGACGTCCTCGGCGACCGCGCGCAGCGAGTAGGGCTCGTCAAGCAGGTCGAGCTTCTGCGCTTCGATCTTCGACAGGTCGAGCAGATCGTCGATGATGCGCAGCAGCGACTGCGCCGACTGCTTGAGCGTGTCGGCGAAGCGCCGCTGCTCAGGCGACAGTTCGGTTTCCATCAGCAGATCGGCCATGCCGAGCACACCATTCATCGGCGTGCGGATCTCGTGGCTCATGTTGGCTAGGAATTGCGATTTCGCGGCGTTGGCTGCCTCGGCCTCCTCCTTGGCGCGGACCAGCGCGCGATCGGCCAGCACCTTGTCGGTGATATTGCGGCCGACGCCGCGATAGCCCTTGAAATCGCCGCGCCCATCGAACATCGGCTCGCCGCTGATCTGCAGGTAGAGCATGTCGCCGTCGATGCCTTCGCGCGAGATGGTGCGATCGCGAAACGGCAGCCGATCGCGCAGGCGCTGGTCGTGCTCGGCCTCCAGCTCCGGGGTATTGGCGCGCAAGCCGGCAGACTTGCGAAAGTGCCCGATGAAATCGCTGTTGGTCTTGTAGCGGCGGCTGGGCGGCACGTTGCCGACCATCTCCGCGAAGCGCAGATGCTCGTCCATCTCCCAATACCAGTCGCTCGACATCTCGGTCAGGTTGCGAAAGCGCGCCTCGCTTTCGTGCAGGCGCGCTTCGCGCTCCTTGCGCTCGGTGATGTCGTGCATCGCCACCAGCACCTCCGAGGTACGGCCATCGGGCCCGGCCACCAGCTTTGATGCGAAATGCACCCACCGCACCTCGCCGTCGGTGCGCACCAGGCGGAAAGCGTTGCCCGGTTCATCGCCCGCGACCATCGCCGCTTCGCGCGCCACGAGCCAGCGCTCGCGATCGTCCGGGTGGATCATTTCGCGGATGGTCGGATACTTGCCTGAAGCGGGCCGCGGGCCGAGCACGCGCGCCGGATCGTCGGTCCACTCGATCAGATCGGGTTCGACCCGCCACACCATCGCGATCATGTTGGCCAGGCGCTGCGCCATGCGAAAGTGCTCGGCCTGGCGCTGCAGCTTGGCTTCACGTTCCTTGAGCGTCGAGATGTCGATGAACGACACCAGTGCTCCGACCTCGGGCCGGCGCGGGTCGATCGCAACCTCCTCGACCAGCATATCGATGACGCTGCCGTCCTTGCGCTGCACCGGTTGCTCCCAGCGCACCGTATCGCCGCGCCAGACCGCATCGTAGATCGTCGAGCCCTGCTGCACATACTCCTGCTCCGACCGGTAGAGCATGCGCACCGATTTGCCGATCAGCTCGTTCGCCTCCCAGCCGAGCAGCCTCGCCCCCTGCAGATTGATACGCACGATGCCCCGATCACGCAGCACCGCCGTGCCTGCAGTCGAGGCGTTGAAGATCGCGTTCGCCTCGGCCAGCGCTTCGCTCAGCCTCGCCTCAGCCTGATGGATCAAATCGAGATCGGTGATCGTAACGACCGCCTCCGTCGAGTCCGAACCGAGTGCAACCGGCGTGCCCTGCAACAGGCACAGGAACGGCTCGCCACTGCGCCTGGCCATGCGCAGCTGCACGCTCCACATGCCGGTTGCGCCCACCGACCCGGTTGTAGCCTGGATGAATTGCATCCAGTCGGCGTCACCGGCGAACAGCATCTCGATGTGCTTGCCGATCAGATCCGCAAGGCGGTACTCGAACATGGCACCCAGCGATGCAGTCGCGCGCACGATGCGCCAACCCGAAATCATCGCCACTGCGACCCGCGGCGCAGGAATGTGGACCGGTTCGCGCTCCCCCGGCACGTTGCTCAGCTTGTCGCGTGAACTCACCGTTGCGCCCTCCCCTTGCTGCCTCGATCCGAAGCCCCCTCAGCGGCGGCCAAGCTCGGCATTCACCCGCGGCATGACCTCACGCGCCAGCAGTTCCATCGAGCGCAACCAGCCTTCGCGCGCGCCGGCATCGGCATAGTCGTAGCCGATCTGCAGTAGCGTGCCGAACCCGCCGGTGATGCGGTACTGCTCGACGATCTGCGCGGCGACCCGATCGGGCGTGCCGACGAACCAGGTGCCGTGCTCCACGCAGTAGCGCGCATCGACGCGCCCGCCGGCGGCAGGCGGCTTGCCCCGCTGGAACAGATCGATGATGTTGAGCCGCTCGGCGATCAGCGCGAAATGCTCGTTCCAGAAACGGCCCATGAATCCGTCGATGGCCCCGCGGCGCGCCTGCTCGTCGGTGTCGGCCACGTACACGTCGCGAATGTGCCGCCACAAGGTGCGATCGGCGCGGCGACCGGCGTTTGCCGCGCCTTGCTCCACCGTCTGCCAGTGCACGCCGACGTGCTCGGGCGCGACGTGAAAGCTCATCGGGATATAGCCGCGCTCGCCGGCAATGGCCATCGAACCGGAGTTGCGCATGAAGCCGGCGAATGCGATACGCGGCTCGACCGGCGCATACGGCTGCACATGCCAGCGATACCGATCGGTGTACGCCGGTTTGCGCACCTGCCAGAAGTGGCCCTCGAATGCATCCGGCCCGCCCGGCTTCCAGCAATCGAGGATGATCTGCAACGCCTCGCGCGCCATCTCCTGATGCTGGTTGGCGCGCGGATCGACGCCATAGAGCTGAAAGTCGGTGGGTGTGCCGCCGCTGCCGAAGCCGAACATCAACCGGCCGCGCGCAAGATGATCGAGCTGCGCCAGTTCGAGCGCGAGCCGCACCGGATGCGACGTGTAGAGCACTTCCACGCCCGTGCCCAGCCGCAGCTGTCGCGTTTCGCCAAGCGCCCTGGCGATCAGCTGTTGCGGGGAGACGATCGGCTCCCACGGCGTGGTGAAGTGCTGGCCGATCCACGCCTCCTCGAATCCGCAATGTTCGGCGTGGCGCAGCACCTCGAGATTCCAGTCGAGCGCGTCGGCCAGCCGCCGCTCGGGCGCCGTGGCGGGCATCAGGAACAGACCGAGCTTGAGCATCGGCGGCACGACGGACGAATTCTCCAGGGATCGATTCGGGCGAGCTTACACCGGGCCCGTGCCGGCTAGATCAGGCACACTCGACTCCGCCTGTTCGATCGTTCGTTCGATCGGGCCCGATGATCGCGACGCATCCATCGTGCGCATCCATCGTGATTACCCGCCGGCCGACTCCCGCTGCACCACGTGTTGCGCCAGGGCCAGATACTGCGACACGTCGAGCACCTCCGGCCGCAGGCGAGGATCGATCCCCAGCGCCTCCAACTCGGTGCTCGCGACCACCGCGGCCAGGGCGTTGCGCAAGGTCTTGCGTCGCTGCGAGAACGCCTGCGTGACGACGCGAGCCAATGCGTTGGACTGGGCGGCAGACAACGCGAGATCGCTCCGCGGCACCAGCCGAACGATCGCCGATTCGACCTTCGGGGGCGGCGAAAACGAACCGGCGGCCACGGTGAACAATCGCGCGAGCGTGAACCGCACCTGCAGCATCACCGAGAGCCGGCCGTATGCGGCGCTGTCGGGCGCGGCGACCATCCGATCGACTACCTCACGCTGCAGCATGAAGTGCGCATCGCGAATTCGCGCAGCGAATCCGGCGAGGTGAAACAGCAGCGGCGTGGAGATGTTGTAGGGAAGATTGCCGACCACGCGCAGGCTCGCGGGCAGGCTGCCGAAATCGAATGCCAGCACATCGGATTCGATCGCAGTCAGCCGCTCGGGCGGATAGCTGGCGCGCAACCCGGCGACCAGGTCGCGATCGATCTCGATCACGGTGAGGTGCTGCACGCATTCGAGCAGTGGCGCCGTGATTGCGCCAAGTCCAGGCCCGATCTCCACGATCGTCTGGTCGGGCCGCGGATCGATCGCCGCGATGATGCTGCGGATCACGTGGCGGTCGTGCAGGAAGTGCTGACCGAAGCGGCGACGGGCGACGTGTGCCATCAGTGGAACGGTCGGGCGCGCGGGAGCCGACGCGATGCGGGCCCGCCGCGCTGTGCGCGAGCAGCTAGCGCTCGTCGAGCCGCAGTTCCACGTACGCGCGATCGCGCAGCTGGCGCACCCACTCGTCGTAGGCCTCGTCGCTCTTGCGCTCGCGCAGCACGCGCCGCGCCTCGAGCCGGCGCCGGTCGGCACCTACTTCGCCGGTACGCCGCTCCACCACCTGGATCAGATGCCAGCCGAACGGCGAACGCACCGGCTCGCTCAGCTCATTGAGCTTGAGCGCTTTCATCGCGCTCTCGAACTCCGGCACGGTATCGCCGGGCAGCACCCAACCCAATTCGCCACCGCGCGCGGCCGAGGCGTCTTCGGAGTTGAAGCGCGCGATCTCCTCGAACGCCTGCCCGTCGATCACGATGCGCTGGCGCAACCGGTCGATCCGTCGCCGCGCCTCGCCTTCGGACACCGACTCGTTGGCTCGCACCAGGATGTGCCGCACCCGCGTCTGCTCGACGTCGCCCTGTTCGGCTTTGTCGCCCAGTGCGCCGCGACGATCGACGAGCTGCACGATGTGAAACCCCGCGGGGCTGCGCAGCACGTCGGAGACCTCGCCACGCCTGAGCTTCTCGACCGCCTCGGCGAACAGCTCGGGCGTGCGATCGGGCGTGCGCCAGCCCATCGCGCCCCCCTCTTTCGCATCCTCGGCATCTGAAAAGGTCTCCGCGACCTTGGCGAACGCGGCGCCGCCGCGCACCTGGTCGAGCGCCTGACGCGCCTTGCCTTGCAGCGCAGCGGCCTGTTCGGCGGATGCGTTCTCGGGCACGCGCACCAGGATGTGCGCGATATTCCATTCGATCGGACCTTTCGGTTCGACCGAGGCGCTGTCGGCGAGGTAGTTGTCGATGTCGATATCACTCACCTGGATCTTGGCGTCGACCTCGCGTTCGCGCAGCCGCTGCAGCATGAGTTCCACGCGCAGGTCGTCGCGCAACTGCTCCATCGTGATGCCATCGCGCTCCAGCGCCCGGCGGAACTCGGTGAGGCTCACCTTGTTGGCCGCGGCGACGCGCTCGACCGCACGATCGATCTGACTGTTCTCGACGGTGATGCCGGATTCCTTGGCGAACTGCAGTTGCGCGCGGTCGGTGATCAGGCGATCGAGGACCTGGCGCTCGAGGACCTCGGCGGCAGGCGGTTGTTCGCGTTGGGCGCGCAGCTGCTGCAAGGCAATGCGGATGCGTTCGTCGAGTTCGCTGCGGGTGATGACCTCGTTATTGACGATCGCCACGATGCGGTCGAGCATCGTGGCGCGCGCGCGCCGATCCTGCGCGCTGGCGCCGAGCGCGATCAGGACCAGCAGTAGTGCACTCATCCAACGCATTTCACGCCCCCGCGCTGAGGTCGACAATCCGGTCGACGATTTTGTCGACGAGTGGGTCGACGAGTAGCTCGCAATCGCATCGCAATCAGTCGTAGAGATCGAACGGTCGCGCGCCGTTGGGTGTCTGGGTCCCGATGGAGTATCCCGGCACGCTCCGGCGCAACGCTTCCAGCGGATTGGTACCGATGCGGGAAAACCCGTCGAGTTCGAGCTGCACGAAGAACAGCCGGGTCTGTTCGCCGGTCGCGGTCACGAACTGCTGCGAAACGGCGCGGACGATCCAGCACCCGGCATTATATTCAACCCCCACCAGCGACTCGATCGCCTGGCGATTGACCAGCGAGAAGTTGTAGCGGCCGATGAACGACACATCGCGCATGATGGGCCACGACACCGACGCATCGATCTGCCTGATCGTCTTGTTGGTCGCGCCGGCGCTGAGCGGATCGGGGTTGGGGTTGAGTTCGGCCTTGAGGTAGCGGTAGCTCAGATTCACCAGCTGGTTGCGCGCCGCCTGATAACGCGCGCCCACGTTGAACCGCTCGGGGGTGTAGCGCTCGGAACTGAGCTGCGCGGCCGCTTCCATGGTCGTGCGCGGCAGGATCTGGCCACCCAGGCCGACCAGGTACGACGAATAGCGCTCGGTACGCGCCGGAATGCTCGAACTCAACGTGACCCGCTGCGGATCGAAGTAGAAGCGCTGCGCCAGCAATGCGCGCAGCGTCTCCTGACCGTTGGAGGCACGGATGAGCCGCGAGGTGAGCGCCACGGTGAGCTGATTGGTATCGCCGATGCGATCGCCGCCGGAGTAGTAGTTCTCGGTGAAGATGTTCGCGTAGTTGAGTTCAGCCACGCCCGAATCGAACACCGGCAGCGTGTCCTGACGCCGGAACGGCACGTACACGTAGTACAGGCGCGGCTCGAGCGTCTGCACGACCTCCTGGCCGCGAATCTGCACCGGCCGCTCGAAGAACAGTCCGCTGTCGAGACTGAACAGCGGCACCGCGCGGTTCTGATTGGCCGGCATCGACGCATCCGGGTTGGTCAGGCTGTACTGGGTCAGATGCAGCGTCGCCTTCGGCGTCAGGTACGCACCCGGCAGCAGCATCGGATAGGACACCGCCGACTGGGCGATCGCGCGCCTGCCGGTGAGCAGCGTCGGATGGTCGAAGGCGACGAACTCGCCGGTGTTGGTGAAATCGAAACCGTAGAGGTCCAGGCGCTGCGAGTTGGCGGTGAGCTGCGGTGCACGCTCATAGGGCGGCGTGACCGGATTCTTCGGATCCTGCAGCGTCTGGAATCGCTGAATGCGCGCCTGCAGGTTCCACCACGGCGACGTGGCGTAGGTAAGCAGTCCCTCGCGCGGCATGAATACCTGCGTGGCGATCGACAGCCGACCCGACAGGTCGCGAAAGTAGGCGTCGTCGGAGATCTTGTTGACGTTGGCCGCGCCGGTCAGGAACCCCGGCATGTTGAGCGAGTGGGTCCAGTTGAACGCGTAACGGTTGATGCCCAGCACCTGGTCGTTGGGCAGGTATTCATAGCGGAACAGCCCGTTCTGCGAGGGCTCCACGTAACGCGCTTCGGTGAGCAGTTGCAGTCCGCGCCGGCTCATGTAGCGCGGCGAGATCGTGGCGTCGCGGTTGGGGGCGATGTTCCAGTAGAACGGCAACAGCAGATCGAGGCCGACCTTGCCTTGACCGCCGAACGACGGTGGCAGCAGACCCGATTTGCGCGCGTTCGACAGCGGGAACTCGAACCAGGGCAGCCGCGGCGTGGACAGCCCCTTGAACGTGAGCTGCCCCCCGCGGGCCACGCCGACGTCGTCGGCGAAGTCCAGATCCATCTCACGCGCGTTCACGTACCAGTCGTCGACGCCCGGCTTGCACGAGGTGAACGAACCGTTGATCAACCGATACTGGTCTTCGCCCTGCAGGCGCAGCGTCTCGGCCTCCCCGCGCATCTCGACGACGGTGGCGGAGCCCAGCTTGCTTGCGCGCGGGGCAAGATTGAACGTGGGCTGGTTCACGATTCCGACCGAGTCGCGCACCCGCAACCGCATGCGCGGCCCGGTGATCCGATCGCTTTGCAGCCACAGCCTCACATCGCCGGTGGCTTCGACCTCATCGAGATCCTGCCAGTAGCGCAGCCGGTCGGCGCGCAGCGCCATGCCCTGGCGCCGCAGCTCGGCGCTGCCTTCGATCGCCAACTCGTCGTCGATCGTGCCGCTATATCGATCGCCGGCGACGAACAGCGTCGAGCGCTCGGCGGTGTTCGGAGGGCTGAGGCTGAGGGAGCGATGCAGCTTGAGCGCCGGCTCGTCAGCGCACACTGCGGGGGCCGCAGTGGCGATCAGCACGATTGCAAGGGCGCGTTTCCACATCGTCTCGTTCTCGACCGGCCGCGCGGCATGCCGCGACTGCGATGCTAGAATCGATTCGCATTGTAATCGCTTGATTCTCGTGGCGTTCATCGTTCTCATGGCGTTCGTCGCCGCCTTGCAGTGCTTGATCGCAATGCCTCGCAATGCCTAGCAATGCCTAGCCACACGTCGCAATGCCCGGCGACGCCTCGCAATGCCAGACCGCACGCCCGCCGCGCCCGCTGACGCGACCCCAGACTCGACTCCAGGACCCATCGATGGCACCCCTGCGCAACGCCGGGCGCTGATCGATGCGTGGATCGCCGAGCGCTTTGCCGGCGCCGCCGTGTCGATCGAGCCTGCGTCGGCCGATGCGAGTTTTCGTCGCTACTTCCGGGTGACGTTCAGCGCCGGCGGCCACGACAGCCTGATCGTGATGGACGCCCCGCCCGCACGCGAAGACTGTCGTCCGTTCATTCGCGTCGCCGAGCTGTTCGGCCAGGCCGGGGTGAATGTGCCGCGCGTGCTGGCGCAAGACCTGCCGCGCGGGTTTCTGCTGCTGAGCGACCTGGGTGCCCGAACCTATCTCGACGAACTCGACGATGGCAACGCTGATGCGTTGTATCGCGATGCACTGGCAGCACTGGTACGCATCCAGGCAATCAGCCGCCCCGGCGTGCTTGCGCCGTATGACCGGGCCCTGCTCGAGCGCGAGCTGAACCTGTTCCCCGACTGGTACGTCGCCCGCCAGCTTGGCAAGACGCTGAGCGACGAGCAGCGCAACGCGCTGCAGCGCGCGTTCGAACGCCTGCTCGCCAACAATCTCGCGCAGCCGTGCGTATTCGTGCATCGCGACTACCACTCGCGCAATCTGATGCATGCGACGCCCAACCCGGGAATTCTCGACTTCCAGGACGCGGTGTACGGACCGGTCACCTACGACCTGGTGTCGTTGCTGCGCGACGCGTACATCGAGTGGGACGAAGCCAGGCAGATCGACTGGTGCGTGCGCTACTGGGACATGGCACGCAAGGCGGGCATTCCCGTGGCGGCCGATTTCGGCGAGTTCTATCGCGACTTCGAGTGGATGGGCGTGCAGCGCCAGCTCAAGGTGGTGGGCATCTTCGCGCGCCTGTCCTACCGCGACGGCAAGAACCAGTATCTGAACGACCAGCCGTTGGTGCTCAAGTACCTGCATGCCGCGTGCGCACGCTACAACGAGCTCGCCGAACTGGCGAAGCTGCTCGACACGCTCGCCGAGCGCCACGCCGAAGTGCGCTACACCTTCTGAGCCGGCGACACCCCGTGCGATGAAAGCGATGATCCTCGCGGCCGGTCGCGGCGAGCGCATGCGCCCGCTCACCGACCACACGCCCAAGCCATTGCTCGAAGCGGGCGGCAAGCCGCTGATCGTATGGACGATCGAGCGCCTGGCGCGCGCCGGCATCACCGATCTGGTCATCAACCACGCGCACCTGGGCGCACGGATCGAGCACGCGCTCGGTGACGGTCGCACGCTCGGTGTATCGATCGCGTACTCCAGCGAGGGCGACGCCCTGGAAACCGCAGGCGGCATCGCATTCGCCATGCCGTTGCTCGGCGAACAGCCGTTCATCCTCGTCAATGGCGACGTGTTCAGCGACTTCGACTTCGCTCCGCTGGCAGCGCGCGCCCGAATGCTCGGTGATGATCAGGCGCACATCGTGCTCGTCGACAATCCGGTGCATCATCCTGCCGGCGACTTCGCCTTGCGCGAATCCGGTCGTGTCGTCGATGACGCGCCGCGGCTCACCTATGCCGGCATCGGGGTCTATCGCCCAGAGTTGTTTGCCGCGACGGCGCGCGGACACAAGGCCAAGCTCGCGCCGCTGCTGCGTACGGTGATGGCACACAATCGGCTCGGCGGCGAGCATTTCCGCGGCACCTGGATCGATGTGGGCACTGTCGAGCGGCTGCAGGCGCTCGACCTGGCGCTTCGAACCGGCACGGGGCGGACAGGCACGCAACCCGGCTCCGCGCGTGGCTAACGTCCGACGGATTGCTCGCGGCGAGTTGCCCGGCGCGCAAGCCCCATGGAGAATCGCCGTTCAAGAAGTCGCACAGTGTTTCTCCAACGAGTTCCACGCCCTCCCATGATCGACACCACGCCCTATCGCAATCGGCGCGCCCGCCTGCTCGAACACATGCGGAGCGGCATCGCCATCGTGCCCACCGCTCCGGAGCGTCTGCGCAATCGCGACAGCGATTATCTGTATCGCTTCGACAGCTACTTTCACTACCTCACCGGCTTCGGCGAACCTGAGGCGGTGCTCGTTCTGGTGGCCGGCAGCGCGCCGCGCACGATCCTGTTCTGCCGCGATAAGAATCTCGAGCGTGAGATCTGGGACGGCTACCGATTCGGTCCCGAGGCAGCACGCGAGACGTTCGGCCTGGACGAATCTTTCGCGTTCGGTGCACTCGACGAGCATCTGCCCAAGCTGATGGCGAATCAGCCCGCGCTGTTCTACGCCCCCGGTGCGGACGCCGCGTGGGATGCACGCATCATGGGCTGGCTCAATCAGGTGCGTGCCCAGGCCCGCACCGGCATACATGCGCCGACGGAGATCCACGATTTGCACGCGGTGCTGGACGGCATGCGCCTGATCAAGGACGAGTTCGAGGTGCGCACGATGCAGCGCGCCGCCGACATCTCGGCCGGCGCGCACATCCGCGCGATGCGCGCCACGCGTGCCGGCGGCTGGGAATACGAAATCGAAGCCGAGTTGCTGCACGAGTTCCGGCGACACGGTGCGCAGTTTCCGGCGTACTGGCCGATCGTGGCCAGCGGACCGAATGCCTGCGTGCTGCACTATCGCGAGAACAACCGGCAGTTCGCCGACGGCGATCTGATGCTGATCGACGCCGGGTGCGAACTCGACGGCTATGCCGCCGACATCACGCGCACCTATCCGATCAGCGGGCGTTTCAACGGGCCGCAGCGCGATGTGTACGAACTGGTGCTCGCGTCACAGATCGCCGCCACCGCCGAAGTGAAGCCAGGCAAGCGCTGGAACGAGCCGCACGATGCGGCGGTGAAGGTGCTCGCGCAGGGTTTCATCGACATGAAGCTGTGCCAGGGCACGCTCGATGCGGTGCTCGAATCGGGCGACTACCGCAGGTTCTACATGCACCGCACCGGTCACTGGCTGGGCATGGACGTGCACGATGTCGGTGAATACAAGAGCGGCGAAGCGTGGCGAGAATTGCAGCCCGGAATGGTGCTCACGGTGGAACCGGGGTGCTACATCCGTCCGGCCGACGGCGTGCCCGAGCCGTTCTGGAACATCGGCGTGCGGATCGAAGACGATGCACTGGTGACCGCGAGCGGCTGCACCCTGATCACGGCCCTCGCGCCCAAACGCGTCGATGACGTCGAAGCGTTGATGCGCGAGGCCGCGACGCGAGGTTGATCGACAACACGCCCGCGGCCGTCGCCTGCCATGAGCCAGCGATCGATCGATTCGCGCCACGACATCCTCATCGCAGGCGGCGGTCCGGTGGGTTGTGCGCTCGCGCTTGCGCTGCGCGGATCCGGACTCACCGTGCGCATTGCGGCGCCTGCCTCGACGAGCCGGCGCGCCTCGGGCGAATCCGGCGCAAGCGACGCAACGAGCGAGCACGAGCGTGTCACCCGACCGATCGCGCTCTCGCAGGCCAGCTACGCGTATCTGCGCCGGCTCGATGTGGCATTGGATCGTGCCGCGACGCCGATCCGGACCATCCACGTATCGCAGCGTGGCGCGTTCGGCCGCACCGTGATGAGCGCCGCCGAGCACGGCCTGGACGCGCTCGGATATGTCTTCGACATCGACGCGCTGCATGGCACGGTCGCTGGTGCAGCGGGCGAACATTTCCTCGACGAGCGCGTGCTCGACTGGATCGGGGACGACGAGGGCGTGATCGTGCGCACCGAGCCGGCATCCCGGGAAACCGGGCAAAGCGGCGCCGCACACGAGTCCCGGCGCCACGCGAAGCTGCTGGTACTGGCCGATGGTGGCGCGCTCGCGGACCAGGCCGCAGGCCAGCTCGTCCACGACTACGGCCAGTCGGCGGTGCTGGGCACCATCGTCGCAAGCGTCCCGCATGGGCATCGCGCGTGGGAGCGATTCACACCGCACGGACCGCTGGCCCTGCTGCCCTATCGCGACCGCTACGCGTTCGTGTGGGCGATGCCGAATGCCATCGCACAGCAACGCATGGCCGACGGCGACGATGCGTTCCGTCGGGCGCTGCAGGAGGCATTCGGCGATCGTGCCGGACGTTTCAGCGCACCCGGCCCTCGCTCCTGCGTGCCACTTGCCCTCAAGCGCACGCGTCGGATCGTCAATCACGCGGTGATCGCGATCGGCAACGCCGCACAGGCGCTTCATCCGGTGGCCGGCCAGGGTTTGAATCTCGGATTGCGCGACGTGATGGCGTTGGTGGAGATGCTGCAGGCAAATCCACCAGCCGTGATGACGCGCGAACAATCCATGGATCTGGCGGATCGATTCGCGCGGGCGCGCTGGAGCGATCGCGCCAGCACGATCGCCACGACAGACCTGTTCGTGCGCGCATTCAGCAACGACCAGCCTCTGATGGCGGCGGGTCGGGGACTCGCCCTGGGTCTGCTCGACGCATGTGCGCCGGCGCGCGTGTTTCTTGCACGGCGCATGATGCTCGGCGCGCGCGCTGCCATGAGCAACCGCTGCATCATCCGGCGTATCTGAACAAGCCTTTCGCGCCCTCGCGTGCGGCCGCTGTCGCGAGGCAGCAACACGCATGTCGCAGTGCGATTGACGCCGATTCGCGACGATTCGAGTGCGCCAACCCACGCACAACGCACGAAAAAGACGCAATTCATCGATGCCATGATGGTGCGCGTCGAAAAATGCGTGGCGACAGCATCGCTCGCTGACAATTAGAACGAGTCGCGACGTTGACCGCGAAGTCAATCGAGCTACAATGAATTCTCCGCTGTTCGCCCGCTCCAATCCCCTCGATCACCCATGCAGCTCGGCACTTTCGTGCTGAAAGGCAATCTGTTCGCCGCGCCCATGGCCGGTGTGACCGATCGGCCCTTTCGCATCCTGTGCAAGCAGTTCGGCGCCGCGCTGGCGGTGTCGGAAATGGTCACCTCGAACGCGCAGCTGTGGAAGAGCGCGAAAACGCAGCGGCGCACCGACCATCGTGGCGAAGCCGAGCCGATCTCGGTGCAGATCGCCGGCGCCGATCCGCAGCAAATGGCCGATGCCGCGCGCTACAACGTCGACGCGGGCGCGCAGATCATCGACATCAACATGGGGTGCCCGGTCAAGAAAGTGTGCAACGCCATGGCGGGTTCGGCGTTGCTGCGCGACGAAGCACTCGTCGCCGACATTCTGAGCGCCGTGGTGCGCGCGGTACCGGTTCCGGTGACGTTGAAGTACCGCACCGGCTGGGATGCCGCATCGAAAAACGCAGTGCGCGTTGCGCGCATCGCTGAAGACTGCGGAATCCGCCTGCTTGCACTGCATGGTCGCACCCGGGCTTGCGGATTCTCCGGTCACGCGGAGTATGATTCGATCGCGGAAGTGAAGGCGGCAACGAAGCTTCCGATCATCGCGAACGGCGACATCACAACGCCCGAAGAGGCGCAACGCGTACTGAAGCACACAGCGGCCGACGGCATCATGATCGGCCGCGGCGCACAGGGAAGGCCGTGGATCTTTCGCGACATCTCGCACTATTTGGCAACGGGGGTTCTCCTGGCGCCACCGACAATCGACGAGACCGAGGCTGTACTCGTGCAGCATGTGCAGGCGTTGCACGATTTCTACGGGCCGGAGCTGGGCGTGCGGTTCGCGCGCAAGCACGTTGCCTGGTATACAAAAAGATGGGTGGGGGCGGAAACGTTTCGCGAGCGGTTCAACCGCCTGGCGAGTACCGAGGAGCAGCTCGGCGCGATCGCGGCGTTGTTTGAGCACGACGAGGAATGTGTGGGGCGCTTATTCCGTGAGGAGGAGAAGCTAGCAGCATGAGAACCACGACGAATAACGAGATCAGCGAATGCGTTCGTCGCTCGATCGAGCGTTACTTCAAGGATCTGGATGGGGCCAAACCGTGCGCGATCTACGACATGGTATTGCGCAACGTGGAGAAGCCATTGCTGGAAACCGTGCTCGATCACGCCGAGGGGAATCAGTCGATCGCAGCCGAAATGCTGGGTATCAATCGCGGCACGCTGCGCAAGAAGATCCAGCAGCACCGCATCAAGACTTCCTGAATCCGCAGCACCGCGAGCGCGCACAAGACGCGTCACCGCCCCAGGGACCCTTCGTTCGTCACGCCCGCGCTCCTCACCGAGTGCGGGTAGACTTGCGCCATCCGCATCGCGGCGCTGTTCGCGGCGTTGATAGCGGATCCTGTTCCAAGCCCCGTCTTGCCCACGCATGCGCCTCCGCATCCGCCAGGCCCTGATCAGCGTTTCCGATAAATCCGGCGCAGTCGAACTGTCGCGCGCGCTGCGCGACCTGGGTGTTTCGATCCTGTCGACCGGCGGCACCGCCAAGCTGCTCGCCGAGCACGGCATCGCGGCGACCGAGGTGGCCGACTACACCGGTTATCCCGAAATGCTCGATGGCCGGCTCAAGACACTTCATCCGAAAGTGCACGGCGGGATCCTGGCGCGTCGTGATCTGGCCGATCACATGAATGCCATCAAGGAGGCCGGCACCGAGCCGATCGATCTGGTGGTGGTGAATCTGTATCCGTTCAGTCAGACGGTAGCGCGGCCCGATTGCTCCTTGGCCGACGCGGTCGAGAACATCGACATCGGCGGCCCCACGATGGTGCGTGCGGCGGCGAAGAATTTTTCCGGGGTCGCGGTGGTCACCGATCCGGCCGACTACACGGCATTGATCGAAGAACTACGCGCGAACGATTGCACGCTGGAGTTGCCGACCCGGTTTCGCCTGGCGCGCAAGGCGTTCTCGCACACCGCGGCCTACGACGGCGCGATCAGCAACTATCTGACGAGCACGGCGCTGTCGGGCGAGCGCGGCGCCTTTCCCGAGCAATACAACATTCAGTTCGCCAGGGTCCAGGAGCTGCGCTACGGCGAGAATCCGCATCAGCAGGCCGCGTTCTATCGCGATCTGCAGGCACCCGCAGGCACGCTCGCGCATGCCCGACAACTGCAGGGCAAGGAACTCTCGTACAACAACATCGCCGACGCCGACGCCGCGTGGGAGTGCGTGAAGACACTGGCAGCGCCAGCCTGCGTGATCGTCAAACACGCCAACCCGTGCGGTGTGGCTGAAGCCGACGATGCGCTAGCGGCCTATCGCAACGCCTTCGCGACCGATCCGACGTCCGCGTTCGGCGGCATCATCGCGTTCAATCGCGCCGTCGACGAGGCGATCGCCGAGGCCGTCGGCAAGCAGTTCGTCGAAGTCGTCATCGCACCCGAATACACCTCGGCCGCACTCGAACGTTTCGCCACCAAGCAGAACGTGCGTCTGTTGCAGATCGCCTTGCACCATGCGTTGCCCGGGGTCGATTTCAAGCGCGTCGGCGGCGGCGTGCTGATTCAATCCGCCGACAGCCGCAATGTCGGCCCGGGCGACTTGCGTGTGGTGTCCAAGCGCGCACCGACCGAAGCGGAGCAACGTGACCTCCTGTTCGCCTGGCGCGTGGCGAAATTCGTGAAATCGAATGCGATCGTGTTCTGCGGTTCGCAGCGCACACTCGGTGTCGGTGCCGGACAGATGAGCCGCATCGACAGCACCCGGATCGCCGCGATGAAAGCGCAAGGCGCGGGCCTGTCACTGGCAGGATCGGTCGTCGCCTCAGATGCATTCTTTCCGTTCCGCGACGGCGTCGACGCCCTCGCGCAGGCCGGAGCCAAGGCCGTGATCCAGCCCGGCGGCAGTGTCCGCGACGACGAGGTGATCGCCGCGGCCAACGAACATGGTCTGGCGATGGTGTTCACCGGCATCCGCCATTTTCGACATTGAGCGCCACCGAGCTGAAAGCTATCACCGAGGTATGAAGGTACTCATCATCGGCGGAGGCGGCCGCGAACACGCGCTTGCCTGGAAGATCGCGCAGAGCCCCAACGTCAAGAAGGTGTTCGTCGCACCCGGCAACGCCGGTACCGCGCGCGAGCGCTACGTGGTGAACGTGCCGATCGCCGATCCGCGCACGCTCGCCGCTTTTGCCACACGTGAGCAGATCGATCTGACCGTGGTCGGACCCGAAGCGCCGTTGGCTGCCGGCATCGTCGATCTGTTCAAGGCGCGCGGAATGCGTATCTTCGGGCCGACGCAGGCCGCCGCGCAGCTCGAAAGCTCCAAGGATTTCGCCAAGCAGTTCCTCAAGCGCCACAACATCCCGACCGCGCGGTTCGAGACGTTCTCCGATCCGGCCCAGGCCCACGCCTACGTCGAGCGCGAGGGCGCGCCGATCGTGGTCAAAGCCGACGGCCTGGCCGCCGGCAAAGGCGTTGTCGTCGCGATGACCTCCGACGAAGCCCACGCCGCAATCGACCATATGCTGATCGACAAGTCGATGGGTGAGGCGGGCGCGCGCGTGGTCATCGAGGAGTTTCTCGAGGGCGAGGAAGCCAGCTTCATCGTCCTCGCCGACGGTCAGCACGTGCTGCCCCTGGCCACCAGTCAGGACCACAAACGCCTGCGCGACGGCGACGAAGGCCCGAACACCGGAGGCATGGGTGCCTACTCGCCGGCACCGGTGGTCACGCCGAGTCTGTATGCGCGCATCCAGCGCGAGATCATCATGCCGACCATCCGCGGCATGGCCAGTGAAGGCATGCCCTACACCGGCTTCCTCTACGCCGGGCTGATGATCAACGCCAACGGTGATCCGCGGGTGCTCGAGTACAACTGCCGCCTGGGCGATCCGGAGACGCAGCCGATCCTGATCCGGCTCAAGAGCGATCTGATCGAGCTGCTCTCGAGTGCCCTGGCGGGCAAGCTCGACCAGATCGAGGCCAACTGGGATCGACGCACCGCGCTGGGTGTCGTGGTCGCGGCATCGGGCTATCCCGACGCGCCGCGCAAGGGCGACACGATCACCGGGCTACCCGTGGCCAGCGACGATCTGGTGGTGTTTCACGCCGGTACTTCGCTCGAGAACGACGTCGTGCACACCAACGGCGGGCGGGTGCTGTGCGTGACTGCGCTCGGCGACAGCGTGCGAACCGCGCAGCGGCGCGTGTATCAGGCGCTGGAGGGCATCCACTTCGACGGCATGCAGTATCGTCGCGATAT
>CADEDU010000019.1:22180-38362 GCA_902826155.1 uncultured beta proteobacterium | reverse complement strand
GCCCTGCGTGGCGAGGGCATCGGCAAGCTGATCGAAGACGGGGCGTTCTTCGAGCGCGGTGGGGTCAACTTCTCGCACGTCCAAGGCGACAGGCTGCCGCCTTCGGCCAGCGCCGCGCGTCCGGAACTGGCTGGCCGCGGTTTCGAGGCGCTCGGCGTGTCGCTGGTACTGCATCCGCGCAATCCGTATTGCCCGACCGTGCATCTGAACGTGCGCTGCTTCGCGACGACGCAGGCCGACGATCGCGATTCAGTGTGGTGGTTCGGCGGCGGGATGGATCTCACGCCGTACTACGGCTTCGAAGAGGACGCACGCCATTTTCATCGCACCTGCCGCTCGGCGCTCGATCCGCTCGACCCGGCGCTGTACCCGCGGTTCAAGCAGGCATGCGATCAGTACTTCTTCCTCAAGCATCGCAATGAGCCGCGCGGCATCGGCGGCGTGTTCTTCGACGATTTCGCCGCCGGTGGATTCGAGCACGCCTTCGCGGTCACTCGCGCCATAGGCGACGGATTTCTGCGCGCGTATCTGCCGATCATCGAGCGGCGGCGTGGGATGGCCTACGGCGAGCGCGAACGAGATTTCCAGCTGTACCGTCGCGGCCGCTACGTGGAGTTCAACCTGGTGTTCGATCGCGGCACGCTGTTCGGGCTGCAATCGGGTGGTCGCACCGAATCGATCCTCATGTCGATGCCGCCGCTCGTGAAGTGGCGCTACGACTGGCACCCCGAACCGGGCTCACCGGAAGCGGCGCTCTACACCGAATTCCTGCGTCCGCGCGAGTGGGCGTAGCGCTTGCCGCAGCGAGGCGGGCTGCCAGCTCCGCAGCCTCTGCGCTTTCCGTTCAGGCCGGCAACTGCGGATCAGTCGCCGCGCGGTAGTGCGCGTGGGCATCGGACTGCTTGCCCAGGCGCTCGAGCAAGCGCGCCAGTTCGATGTGGGCGGTCTTCGACTGCCCCACCGACAGACTCGCCTCGAAATAGCTCTGCGCCTTGCCCCACAGTTCTCGCTGCATGCACAGGCGCCCCAGCGTGAGCAGCAGGCTGGCGTTGTCGGGGTGATCGATCAGCCAGCGCTCGGCGTGCTCGAGGCGCTCCATTGAATCGACGTCCGATCCTTCACCGTAGGCGAGGACGAGCTCGTCATTCCACTGCTGCTCGATCGCGTCGCGCAAGATGGTGTGCGCGGTGCGATCGTCACCCA
Source organism: uncultured beta proteobacterium (assembly GCA_902826155.1). Next base: position 37,159 of record CADEDU010000019.1, on the reverse strand, counting down.
TCCGGGCGAACAGTCGCGACGCGTTGAGCGCGACGCGCGGCTCGAACCGTTCATCGTCCTCGACCGCGCGCCAGAAGTGCTTGATGCTCTCGGCATCGAGCGATTTCTTGCGCAGATTCTCCACCGTGGCGGTGAGCGTGATCTGTCGCGCCGACTCTGCGGTGAGCGCGCCGCGCTTTTCCAGCTGGCGCACCAGATGCAGCACCTCATCCCAGTTCTGCAAGCCTTGTTCGGCGCGCAACAGCATGCGCAGCGTGGAGACGTGACGCGGCCCGGTGCCGTGCAGCTCGCGCAGGATCGATCGCGCTTCCTCGAAACGGCGCTCGTCGAGCAGCAGTTCGGCCTGCGTGGCCAGCCGCGCATTGCGCAGCTCGTTGACCGAGCCTTCGGCGCGAGTGAGCCACACGTCGCGCCGACCGGTGTCGCGCATGAAGTGCGCAGCGCGAGCCGCCAGCAGCGCCGCCAGCCCAGGCGAGGCATCGAGATCGTAGGCGCGCGCGGCAAGTTTGTGCGCTCGCCCGAAGCGACCTTCGAGATAGGCCTGCCAGGCACCGCGCATCGCGTCGTTGGCCTGGGCTTCGCGCTGTCGCGCGCGGAAGGCCGCGACATACGAGGGCAGACGCAACGTGTTCACCACCAGTCGCATGATCGAATAAGCCAGCGCGAACAGGGCCACAAGCGTGATGAGTGCCAGCGCGAGCGATACCTCGACGCGCCACGGCGGCGAGACGACCAGCACGTAGCCTTCGTTCATGCGCGCGAGCAGGCCCAGCCCCACGGCAAGCGCGGCCACCACCAGGAACCAGATCAGCCCGCGCATGGCTATTCCCCCTTGTCGCCGCTCGACTTGAGCGTGCGGATCATGGTGAGGCTCTCACCCAGGGTGGGCAGCTGCACGTCGAGCGTGGCGCCCGAAATATCACTCAACGCCGCCAACGCGCCGCTCACACGCGGCTGGCGCGCGTCGAAATAGCGATCGAGCCACTGCCGTGCCGATGCGATGTCGGCGCGATACAGCGAATCGTTGCGCTGGAGCAGCGCGATGCGCGCGTGCATCAGGCGCAGCTTGAGGTTCTCGCGCAGGAAGTAGCTCTGCTCCGGGGTGAGCAGCGCCTGATCGGAGCTGTCGAGGCGCTGGATTCGCACCAGTTGCTTGACCTCGGTCCACACCAGACCGGTGAGCCGCGCCCACATCGAGCTGCCCTCGCCTGCATCGTCCTGCACGAGCTGCGGACGACCCTCGGCGAGCAGCGTCAACTGGTCGGTGGCGCCGATCAGCTCATCGAGCTTGAGCGTCAGGCCAGCCACGTCGACCGGCGGCAGCGCGCGCAGGCGTTCGATGTCGCGGCTGATCAGCTTGCGCAGCGGAATGTGCTGCGGCCGATCGGACCGGCCCAGCCGCGCATCGGCGATCTGCAGTGCGATCAACGCGCCTTGTACGTTGCCTGCGAGTTGCAACTGCTGCGACGCAAGCGCGATCGTCTGCTCGACTTCGGCCAGCAGCCATTCGTCGCGGCCGCGTGAGAGTTCGTGATAGAGCTGCTCCAACGCGAGCTGCTGGCTCTGCGACTCGTTGACGCGATTCTCGAGCTGGCCCACGCGCGACTGCGCTTCGCGCGAAGACTCCTGCGCCTCGCGCGACACCAACCGGTTCTCGCGCAATTCGAGATCGGCCTGCTGCACGCGGCGCGCGACGTCGTCGCGCACTCGATTGAGTTCGACGTTGGTGTGATACCAGAGCAGGCCCACCAGGACGAGCACGACGCCGAGCCCGATCGCGAGCAGCTGCGACCTGAACACCGACTTCGCGACGACCACCGCATCGGCCGGGATCGCTGCGGGAGCGGGTGACGCTGCGGGCGATGCGGCTTGCGGTGCAGCGGCACCTGCATCGAATGCCGGGGACGCTGGAGGTAGTGGCGACGCGGGAGAAGCGCTGGGATGGGGCTGCGGACCGTTGTCCGACATCTATGGCCGTTCGTCGTGGCTCGAACCGGGCGGTACTTTAGCAAAAAAGGTCACCAGTACCCGCACGATTTCCTCGTCGCCTGTAGGTGATTCGAGCACTTTCGTCAGGCCAAGGCCGCGCGCGGATGCGGCGATTCGAGGATGCGTGGCGACCGTCGGCGTGCATTGCAGGTGCTGCTGGCCGGCCGCGCCGATCATCGTGGACAAGTTGGCCAACGCTTCGCTCGAGGCGACGATCACTGCGTCGATGCCGCCGCGGATCCACCGCGCGACCAGCTCGGACGGATCGGTTGCGGGAATGGCGCGGCCGTAGACCTCGGCCATCTCCACGATCGCCCCGCGTTGCCGCAGCACCTCGGCCAGCCATTCGCGCCCGCCGACGCCGCGGAAGATCACATAGCGACGACCCGTTCCCGTCGCCAGCTCCGGCAGCTCCGCCACGCCCTCGCTGTCATAGCGCGTGGCAGGCACGACTACGTGACCCAAACCTGCCGACCGCAGCGCTTGCGCGGTGCTCGGACCGACCGCGATCGCCGGCAGCCGCGCGGGCCAGCGTCCGTGCGCGGCCACGCACGCCAAGCCCTGCTCGACCGCGTTGACGCTCACGAAGATCGCGGCATCGAACTCGTCCAGCCGGGCGACGATGCTTCGCGCCGGTTCACGATCGATCTGCGGCTCGATCGCGATGGTCGGAAAGAGGATCGGCTCGGCGCCGTGCGCGCTCAGCATCGATGCGATCGGAGCGGCCTGCCCGTCGGGTCGCGTCACCAGGATCGCGCGGCCGGCGAGCGGCCCGGTGGTCATCGGTCGGCCAGCGCGGCAAGAATGGGACCTGCGCCGCGCGCGCGCAGTTCGTTGGCGAGTTGCTCACCCAGCGCTTCGGCAGCAGCGGGCGCTCCGCTCACTTCGGCGCGAATTACGCGACTCGCATCGGGCATCGCGATCAGGCCACGCAAACGCAGCCGGCCCGCGTCGAGCGTGGCGTAGGCCGCAAGCGGCACCTGGCAGCTGCCTCCCAAGGCGCGGCTCACTGCGCGCTCGGCGGTCACGCATGCAGTCGTCGCAGGATCCGCGAGCGGCGCTACGCTCGCCAGCAACTCGCCGGCATCGCTGCGGGCTTCGATGGCCAGCGCACCCTGCCCCGGCGCCGGCAGACTGTCTTCCACGCTCATCACTGAACGGACGCGCTGCTCCAGTCCGAGACGGCGCAATCCGGCCAGCGCAAGAACCGCAGCATCGCACTCGCCGTTGTCGAGCTTGGCAAGCCGGGTATCGAGATTGCCCCGCAACGGCTTGAACCGCAGCAATGGCGAGCGCTCGCGGAACTGCGCCTCGCGACGCAGGCTGGAGGTGCCCACCACCGCGTCGGCGGGCAAATCGGCCAAGGCGCCGAAGCGATTGGAGATGAAGGCATCGCGCGGATCTTCCCGGGCGAGGATCGCGGCGATCATGAACCCGGGCGGCAGGTTCATCGGCACGTCCTTGGCCGAATGCACGGCGAGATCCGCGCGACCCGTCTCGATCGCCAGTTCCAGCTCCTTCACGAACAGACCCTTGCCGCCGATCTTGGCGAGCGAGCGATCGAGCACCTCGTCGCCGCGCGTCGACAGCGGCAACAGCGCCACGTCGCAGCCAGGGTGCGCGCGCTCCAGCAGTTGCTTGACATGCTCCGCCTGCCAGAGCGCGAGCCGGCTCTGACGCGTGGCGATGACGATCCGTTTTGGCGCTGGCATGGGGTGAGAGCGACGGGCTGGGCTGGTGGTGATCGCCGTATTGGACGTAGAGTGGTGGCCGGAAACTTTGCTGGGTACGACGTTTCGCGGACCCACGACCATCGCGCCGATTGTAACGAACCGCCACCTTCGTCCAGTGAAACGCGCCACACCCTTCAGTGCGCAATCGCGCCGGTCATCGTGCGGGTGGTTCGAATTCCGCCGGTCGACATGCGGATGGTTCGTCGTGTTGATGTTCGCGGCAGCGCTTGGGATCACCGCCCGCATCGCGGGCGCGGCGGAGTTGCCTTTGGCCCGGGACTTGTCGGCGGAGGCCAGGCAGGCTGCCGTGGACGGAAAGGTGTATGTGATCCTGTTCGGCGCACCAGACTGCTCATGGTGCGTGAAGGTGCGGCGCAACTATCTCGCGCCGCTCAACAAGCCCACCGCGGAGTTGAAAATTCTGGCGCGTGAGATCGACATCGAGTCGGACGAACGCCTGACTGATTTCGCCGGCAAATCGATAAGCCATCGCGCATTCGCCCGCGCGCGCGGCGTGCGTTTCACGCCGGTGGTGGTTTTTTTCGATGCGCGCGGCGACGAGCTTGCCGAGCCGATCCTCGGGATGGCGAGCGAGGATTTCTACGGCGCGTATCTCGAGGAGCGGCTCATCACCGCTCGAGACCGCACCATTCGACAGCCGCGCTGACGCGGCAGGATCAAGTCGTCACCAGGCTCTTCACCGACGACCATTGCCGGCGGCTGACCGGCAAACGCTCTTCGACCCCGTGCAGCAGCACCGCCCAACCGGCGCTTTCGCCATCGGGATCGGTGGCGCGCTCGAAGCCTTTGATGAGGCGCCGCGCAACCAGGCAGGAGCGATGGATGCGTACGAACACGCCGCCGAATTCCTGTTCCAGCTGTGTGAGCGATTCTTCGACCAGGAACTCACGCTCCTTGGTGCGCACCGTCACGTACTTCAACTCGGCACGCAGATAGATGATGTCCATGATCGGCACCAGCGTGATCCGTCCACGCTCGGAGACCGACAGGTAGTGACGCGGGGCGGTCGAGGCTTTTTCGAGGGCTTCGCGCTGCGCCGGACCACTGGCCACTGCCTTCTGCATCGCGGCCTGCAGGCGCGAGGCACGCACCGGCTTGAGCAGATAGTCCAACGCGTTGACTTCGAACGCGGCCACCGCGTACTGATCATGCGCGGTGGTGAAGATGATGGCCGGCGGACGTTCGAGCTGAATCGCGTGGCGCGCGAACTCCAGGCCGTTCATTTCGGGCATCTGCACGTCTACCAGCGCGACATCGGCCGGCGTGGTGGCCAGCATGATCAGCGCTTCCTGGCCGTTGGTGGCTTCGCCGACGACCGTGGTGGCGAACTCAGGGGCGAGATCGCCCAAGATCTCTTTCATGCGCGTGCGAGCAGGCTGTTCATCATCGATGATGAACACGCGGGTCGGTACACGGCTCGAACTGGTGGTCATGATTCCTGGGACTCCTTCCTGGATCGACGGTAGGGCAGATCGACGTGAATCTCGTATCGATCACCGATTGCCCCGCTCGTGAGCGTCGCCTCGGCATCGAAATGCAGCGCGAGCCGCTCCTTGATGTTCGCCAACGCGATTCGATTCCCCTGACGGTGTTGGTGCTGCGGGTGGTAGGGATTCGCCAAGCGCATCACCAGGCGGTCGTCGCGCCGGACGATGTCGATTTCGATAGTCCCCGGTCCGGTCCCCGGTTCCACCCCGTGATACACCGCATTCTCGACGAGCGGCTGCAGAAACAGTGGTGGAACCATGGCGTGCTTGGGCGCGCCGTCGATGCGCCACTGCACGTTCAGTCGATCACCGAGCCGAAGTTGCTCGATGTCCAAGTAGCCCCGCACTAGTTTAATCTCGTCCTCGAGGGTCACGAGTTGCCGACTGTCGGCCATAAGCGTCCGAAAGAGATCCGCCATGTCCTCGATGACCGCCTCGGCGCGACGCGGATCGGAGCGGATCAGCGATAACACCGCATTGATCGAGTTGAACAGGAAGTGCGGGCGGATACGCGCCTGCAACGCCTGCAGACGCGCCTCGACCAGCGCCGGCGAGAGTGCGCGATTGCGCATCCGAAAATATTCGAGCAGCAGCAGCGCGCCGATCGCAGCCATCAACAGCGCACGGGCCAGACCGAAACGACTCGCGCTGGCATCGAACACCGACACCGCGCCGTAGATGAACGACGTGACGAGCACCACGAATATCGTCACCAGCACGACCGCGAACTCGTAGCGCAATGGCGCCAGACGCGTATAGCCCAGATACAGCCCGACCAAGCAGGCGATCAGGATCGGCTCGACGATCGTGGCCTTGGCCAGCGCGGACGGCACCAGCTCGGCATCGGAGTCGACAGACAACGCCACCGCGAACAGCATCGCGATATTGACGATGACCAGGATGCGAGCGATCACGCCGACATTGCGAAAGTCGGGCAGGCTGTCGATCGGTTCGCCGTCTTGGTTGACCATGTACTGAGCAAGCGTGAAAGACTCGGGACAGCCCCGCGAGGGCTGTCTTGTGGTTGAGGTGCGCTGAGGGCGGAGCGTGCCGGAGTTGGCGCTAGAATGCTTGGTTGAACGGCATTTCGATCGCGACTAAGGTCCGCTATCCAGGCATTTCCGGCGCATCGCGCGACGCGGTCCACGCGGCGCCCCGCCGTATCGCTTGCGCCGAGGGCCTGACGACGTGTTTGCATGCCGGGGCCTGCAGCGAGTCTCCGGCATCGCAGGGGTGATGCTGCGCGACGGCCCGCATTGTCGAACGCAGTGTCCCCGTTTTCAAGGCGCCATGGCCGCACATCCGGAAAATCCCCACACCGCTTCCGCCCAGGCCGGTTGGTCGGGTCGTTTCGCCGAACCCGTCGCCGAGCGCGTGAAGCGCTACACCGCTTCGGTCCAGTTCGATCGCCGGTTGGCGATGGCCGACATCGAAGGTTCGCTCGCCCACGCCCGCATGCTCAATGCCTGCTCGATCCTGTCGGCCGACGATCTGCGTGCGATCGAGCAAGGCATGGCGACGATTCGCGCCGAGATCGAAGCGGGTCGGTTCGAATGGTCGCTGGATGCCGAAGACGTGCACCTGAACATCGAACGCCGGCTCACCGCGCTGGTAGGCGATGCCGGCAAGCGCCTGCACACCGCGCGCTCGCGCAACGATCAGGTCGCCACCGATATCCGCCTCTATCTGCGCGGGGCGATCGACGAGATTCGCGTGCTCATCCGTGGCGCACAGCGCGCGCTGCTCGATCAGGCCGATCGGCACAGCGCCACACTGATGCCTGGGTTCACGCATCTGCAGGTCGCCCAGCCGGTGACGTTCGGGCACCACCTGATGGCGTACTACGAAATGCTGGCGCGTGACGATGCGCGATTCGCCGACTGCCGCAAGCGCATGAACCGGCTGCCGCTGGGAGCGGCGGCGCTGGCCGGCACGTCGTTCGCCATCGATCGCGAGCGGGTGGCACGCGAACTGGGCTTCGACGGCGTGTGCGACAACTCGCTCGATGCGGTGTCGGATCGCGATTTCGGTATCGAGTTCTGTGCCGCGGCGTCGATCGCGATGATGCACTTGTCGCGGCTGTCCGAGGAATTGATCTTGTGGATGAACCCGCGCTTCGGATTCATTCGACTGCCCGACCGGTTCTGCACCGGCTCCTCGATCATGCCGCAGAAGAAGAATCCCGACGTCCCCGAACTCGCACGCGGCAAGACGGGGCGGACGTTCGGTCATCTGATGGGGCTGCTGACGCTGATGAAGGGCCAGCCGCTCGCGTACAACAAGGACAACCAGGAAGACAAGGAGCCGCTGTTCGACACCATCGACACCGTGGTCGACACGCTGGCGATCTTCGCCGAGATGATCGCGGGCATCGAGGTGAACGAAGCAGCGATGGCGCGGGCCCTGCACGAAGGTTTCGCCACGGCCACCGACCTGGCGGACTATCTGGTCAAGCGCGGCTTGCCGTTCCGCGACGCGCATGAGGCCGTGGCTCGCGCGGTTCGTGCTGCGGAAGATCGCGGCTGCGCGCTCGAAGCGTTGAGTCTGGACGAGCTGCGCGGGTTCTCGAAATTGATCGAGGCAGACGTGTTCGGCGTGCTCGATCCGCGCGGCTCGGCCGCCAGCCGTCGCCACATCGGCGGCACCGCGCCCGAACAGGTGCGTGCGCAGATCGCCCGGGCTCGCGCGGCGATGGGGCAGGCATGAACGACACGAGCGGCGGGGTCAGCGGCGAGGCAAGCGGTATCGTCGACGAGGCCGTCACATCGCGGCGCTCGGTGCGCGCGTTCCTGAACACACCGATCGCGCGCCAGACGATCGAGGACATCTTGAGCGTTGCGCGTTTTGCGCCCTCAGGCTCCAACATCCAGCCTTGGCGCGTCTACGTGCTGACGGGTGCATCGAAGGCGTCGCTGACGCAAAAGCTGCTCGCCGCGCACGATGCGGTACGCGACGGCGCTGATGCGCAGTACCAGCAGGAGTACCAGTACTACCCGCGTCAGTGGTTCGAGCCCTACATCAGCCGGCGTCGCGAGCTGGGCTGGGCGCTCTACAGCCTGCTTGGCATCGGCAAGGGTGATTTCGAAAAATCACACGCCCAGCACGGTCGCAATTTCTCTTTCTTCGGCGCGCCGGTGGGATTGATGTTTACGCTCGACCGGCGACTGGAGCTGGGCAGCTGGATCGACTACGGCATGTTTCTGCAGAACATCATGGTCGCCGCGCGCGGCCGCGGGCTGGACACCTGCCCGCAGCAGGCGTTCTGTCGCTACCACACGATAGTCATGCCGCACATCGGCGCGACCGAACACGAACAGCTGATCTGCGGCATGTCGATGGGCCATGCCGATCCGTCCGCCACTGCCAACAGGCTGCAGCCCGGACGCGCGCCTGTTGCAGCGTTCACGACGTTCATCGACAGCTGAGTCGCTCGCCTGTGCGCAGCGATCAGGCATTCCTCACGCCCGATCGCGCCGGGCGACGCTGCTACGCCGGTTCGAGCAGTTTCTGCAGTTCGCCCGACTGGTACATCTCGCGCATGATGTCGGAACCGCCGACGAACTCACCATTCACATAGAGCTGCGGAACGGTGGGCCAGTTGGAAAACTCCTTGATGCCCTGGCGAATCTCGGGATCTTCGAGAACGTTGACCGTGAAAGGCTCATCGACGCCGCACGCCTCCAGGATCTTGATCGCGGTGGCGCTGAAGCCGCACTGCGGGAAATGCGGCGTGCCCTTCATGTAGAGCACGACCGCATTCGACGAAACCTGCTGCTGGATTTTTTGCTGGACACTCATGAGATCACCTTCGAGAGGAAAACGCGTGCCGAGGCGACTTCACCGCGCATCGACCCGCCTGACCGCGGAATGTGCCGGCGCGCGCGTGACAAAACAAGTCTGCCCCTACCGCACACCGGGTATTTCCTACAAAAATTGTCGGGCATTCTATCAGGGCGCGACAGGCCGCCGCTGTTAGCTGCCGCATACACTGCGACCTTGCCACGCAAGCTGCGGTTACTCGATACCTCCCGGGAGACGACGCATTGCGCTCGACCCTCGCCCATGGCCGGCAGTGTCACGCCCGCGCGCTCGTGAGTTTACGCAGTTCGTCGCGCAGCGTCGCAACGCCGCCCCCCTCATCTGCGATTCAGGCTACAGAGCGCAAATGAAAGCCACAGCCAAGGCCCCTCCCAAGCGGGCACGCGCCACGCTGACCAGCATCCATCTGCGTATTCACCTCGGCCCGGAGATCGCGCTCGGACCGGGCAAGGCGAATCTGCTCGAGGGCGTTGCGCGCACAGGCTCCATCGCAGCGGCCGGTCGTGAGCTGGGAATGAGCTACAAGCGCGCCTGGGAATTGATCGACACCATGAACGCGTGTTTTCGCACGCCGCTGGTCGCTGCCGCCAAGGGTGGGCGCACCGGCGGTGGCGCAGTGCTCACGCCACTGGGTGCGCGCGTGCTTGCCGCGTATCGACGCATCCAGGCGCGCGCGACGCGCTCGGTCAGCGCCGATATCGCGCAGCTGCGGCGCAATCTGCTGCGCACGCCGCGCAATGCGGCTTGATGCCCTCGATCACCGACGCGCCCCGCTGACTCGCTCGATTGCCGCCAGGTCGCGCCAGCTCTGAGCGTCGCGCAGTCCTGCCGCGGCGAGGATCTCTCGCACACGCATCGCTTGATCGTAGCCATGCTCGAGCAGCAACGTCCCGTGTTCGTTCAGATGACGCGGGGCGCCGGCGGCAATCGCACGGATCGCGTCGAGCCCATCGATGCCCGAGACCAGAGCGCTGCGCGGCTCGAAGCGCACGTCACCCTCGCGCAAATGCGGATCGTCTCGTGCAATGTACGGCGGATTGCCGAGGATCAGATCGAACCGCTCGTGCGCAGCGAAGGCATTGAACCAGTCGCTCTGACGCAAACGAATCGCAACGCCATGACAGGCAGCATTGCGCTGCGCGAGTTGCAATGCGGCGGATGAAACATCGCTGGCTTCGACCGATGCCTCGGGCGCATGCCTGGCAATCGCAATGGCGATCGCTCCCGACCCGGTGCCCAGATCGAGCACGCGTCGCGCACCGGCACGGATGATCGTCAGGGCCAGTTCGACCAGCAACTCGGTTTCCGGTCGGGGAATCAAGACGTCAGGCGTAACGGCAAGCATCAGTCCGTAGAACTCTCGCGCACCGACGATGTAGGCGATCGGCTCACCGGCGCGGCGACGCGCACACAGATCGAGGTAGCGCTGCGCTTGTTCCGTCGGGAGTTCCCGCTCGGGATACGCGACGATGGCAGCGGCCGACAGCCCGGCGGTGTGCTCCAGCAACAGCCGCGCTTCGAGTCGCGGCAAGCCGCCAGCATCGATCAGCGCGGCGATCGAGCGCTCAATCACGCATTCTCGGCGTCGGCCAGCGCGGCGAGCTGCTCGGCTTGATGCTCGGCACTGAGCGAAGACACCAGTTCGTTCAGATCGCCGTCCATGATGTCGGCGATCTTGTAGAGCGTGAGATTGATGCGATGGTCGGTCACCCTGCCCTGCGGAAAATTGTAGGTGCGGATGCGTTCCGATCGGTCGCCCGAACCGATCAGGCTCTTGCGCGTGCTGGCGGTGGCCTGCTGCTGCTCGCGCACCTGCTTGTCCTTCAGCCGCGCGGCGAGCACCGCCATCGCCTTGTCCTTGTTCTTGTGCTGCGAGCGACCGTCCTGGCATTCGACCACCAGTCCGGTGGGCAGATGGGTGATCCGCACCGCCGACTCGGTCTTGTTGACGTGCTGGCCGCCGGCACCAGAGGCGCGGTACACGTCGATACGCAACTCGGCCGGATTGATCACTACGTCGGCCACTTCGTCGACTTCTGGCAGCACCGCCACCGTACAGGCCGATGTGTGGATGCGCCCCTGCGACTCCGTCTCGGGCACGCGCTGCACGCGATGGCCGCCCGACTCGAACTTGAGCTTCGAATACGCGCCCTGACCGACCACACGCACCACGATCTCCTTGTAGCCGCCGAGTTCGGCCGAGCTCTCGGAGATCAGCTCGATGTCCCAGCGGTTGCGCTCGGCGTAGCGCATGTACATGCGGATCAGATCGCCGGCGAACAGCGCGGATTCGTCACCACCGGTCCCGGCACGGACCTCGAGAAACAGGTTGCGTTCATCGTTGGGATCCCGGGGCAAAAGCAGGCGCTGCAGCTCCACCTCGAATTCGTCCAATCGGACCTTGGCCTGTTTGACCTCGTCCTCGGCGAACGCCTTCATCTGCGGATCGGCAAGCATTTCATTCGCCGCCGCGAGGTCCTGCTCGCTTCGCTTGAACTGCTTGTACAGATCGACCACCGGTGAGAGCTCGGCATGCTCGCGCGAGAGCTTGCGGAACTGATCGAGATCGCGCGTGGCCGACTCGGACGAGAGAAACGCGTTCACCTCTTCGAGTCTGACGGTGAGCTGATCGAGTTTGCTGGCGATGCTGGATTTCACGGGTGTGGCGAGTACGGGCGAGGAGTGGAAACGAGATGCAAACGCGCGAACGGATACGGCATGGATGAGCGAAGCGCCGCGTAGCCCGCCTAATGGCGGTCGCGCAGCGTGTAGATGCGGCCGATGAGATCCTGCACCGCACGCGCGTCGTCGGCACCGGCACTGTTCAGCGCCTGCGTCGGCGCATGCATCAGCTTGTTGGTCAGGCTTTGCGACAGTGCCTGCAGCACGGCCTGCGGATCATCGCCACGCGCGAGCATCTTCAATGCACGCTCCAGCTCGGCCTGCCGGGTCTGCTCGGCACCGGCGCGCAGCTCGCGGATCAGGGGCACCGCGCCGCGCGCGTCCATCCAGTGCATGAACTGCGAGACCTGCACCTCGATGATCGCTTCGGCCTGCGACACGGCCGAACGTCGCTCCTCGAGTCCGGCATTGACCAGCGAGGCGAGATCATCGACGGTGTAGAGGAATACGTCGTCGAGTTCACCCACCTCGGGCTCCACGTCGCGCGGCACTGCCAGATCGATCATCACCACCGGCTGATGGCGCCGCTGTTTGACCACCCGCTCCATGATCCCCTTGCCGACGATCGGCAGCGAGCTGGCGGTGCACGACACCACCACGTCGAACTTGTGAAGCTGCTCGGGCAAGGCACGCAGCTCGATTGCTTCGCCGGTGTAACGCCGCGCCAGCGCCTGCGCACGTGCGAGCGTGCGATTGGCCACCGTCATCGACTTGGGGTGCTGGCCGGCCAGATGCGTGGCGACCAGTTCCATCATTTCGCCCGCGCCGATCAGCAGCACGCGCCGGTCGCTGAGCGTCGGGAAAATTCGTAACGCCAACCGGATCACCGCCGCGGCCATCGACACCACGTTGGCGCCGACCTTGGTGTTGGTGCGCACTTCCTTGGCCACGGCGAACGAACGCTGGAACAGCTTGTGCAGCGTCGTGCCGAGCGACCCGACTGCCTCGGCCGAGCGCACCGCGTCTTTCATCTGGCCGAGGATCTGCGTCTCGCCCAGCACCATCGAATCGAGCCCGGAGGCCACCCGGAACGCATGCCGGACCGCGTCGTCACGCGGCAACGTGTACAGGTGCGGCTGCAGTTCGTGCGACTGGACGGTATGAAACCCCGCCAGCCAGTCGAGCGCGCGACCCGGGTCGCCACCGGCGCAGTACAGCTCGGTGCGATTGCAGGTGGAGATGATCGCGATCTCGTCGGCCGGTCGCACCTGCGACACCTCGCTCAACGCCACGCGCAGCGACTCGGGCGTGAACGCGATGCGTTCGCGCAACGGCAGCGGCGCGGTGGTGTGGTTGAGGCCGAGGGCGAACAATTGCATGCGCCTGATTATAAAGGGCATACCCCAAAGCAACCGAGCCGCGTGGCGCACCCGCGATCACCTTCCGTAAGACAGGTGTGGGATTCATCGCGCAGCTATCATTGCGGCCCCGCTGATCGACGCGAACGCCGCTGCCGGAAGGAATCCAGCTTGCGTTTCGATCGCGGTCTGCCCTGGACGCATCGCCCGCAACCCCGCAAGGATTTCGACTCTCATGGCATCCGCACTGTTCACCCCGCTCCGCCTCGGCCCGATCGAATTGCCCAACCGCATCGCCATCGCACCGATGTGCCAATACTCCGCGGCTGATGGCGCGCCGACCGACTGGCACACGATGCACTGGATGACGATGGCGATGTCCGGCGCGGGCCTGTTCGTGATCGAAGCCACCGGCGTGGAGCGCCACGGCCGGATCACGCATGGCTGCCTGGGGCTGTACTCCGACGAAGCCGAAGCGGGCGTCGCACGCACACTGGCCGCCGCGCGCCGCGTCGCCATGCCTGGGGCCAAGTTCGGCATTCAACTGGGCCACGCTGGTCGCAAGGCTTCGTCGCAGATCCCCTGGCGCGGCGGCAAAGCACTCGGCGCGAACGAGGATCCATGGCAGACCGTGTCAGCGTCCGCGTTGCCGTTCGGTGATGGCTGGCACGTGCCCGTGGCACTTGATCGCGCAGGCATGGACCGCGTTCGCGACGCATTCGTTCAGGCGGCGCAGCGCGCAGTGCGCGTCGGTATGGACTCGATCGAATTGCACGGTGCGCACGGCTACCTGCTGCATCAGTTCTTTTCGCCTATCAGCAATCGACGCAATGACGAGTACGGCGGCTCACTCGAGAACCGCATGCGCTTTCCGCTCGAAGTCACGCGCGCGGTACGTGCCGTCGTCCCCCCCAGCGTGGCGTTGGGCATGCGCATCACCGGTCAGGACTGGTACGAGGGCGGCAGCACCGTGGAGGACGCGATTACCTACACCAAGGCGCTCAAGCAGACCGGGCTGGATTTCGTCTGCGTGTCGAGCGGTGGCATCCGACCGGATGTGAAGGTGGTCGTCGGCCCGAACTATCAGGTGCCGTTCGCCGAACAGGTCAAGCGCGCCACCGGAATCGTCACGCGCGCGGTCGGCATGATCGCCGATCCGAAGCAGGCCGAAGACATCGTCGCCAAAGGTCAGGCCGACATGGTGGCGATGGCGCGTGCGATCCTCGACGACCCGCGCTGGGGTTGGCACGCCGCCGAGAAACTCGGTGCAGAGATGAAGTACCCGCCGCAGTACGAGCGCGGAGCGGCGAAGCTGTGGCCAGGGGCGAAATTGGTGAGGGGGTGAAGTCGCTCTCCCGCCCCCCGCCCTCCCTCTCTCGCACGACTGTCGTCGTTACAAAGGGAGGGAGCCAAATTTGCGGCGCAGCGTGTGCGCCGGTGTGGTGGGAGGCGTTACGCCGGGTATCCCTTCGCCCCGCCAGCCAGTCCATCGAACAAGCCCAGCATTCGCCCCCGCCACGCATGCACCGCATCGTCCTCGGCCAACAGTCTGGTCGCTGAGACGCAGCGTGCCCACTGGAATGCGCCGAAGACCGTGTAGTCAGCAAAGGTCGCTCTGGCTCCGCCGATGAACGCCTGCTCGGCAAGCACTGCGCGCAGCGGCGCGATCGTGTTGCGAAGCTTCGCAACGTGCTCGTCCCTGTTGGCGCAGTACGCTTCCAGCGTCATGCCGAAGCGCTTCTCGCGCGAGGCGCGGAAGTACGCTTGGTTCGGTTCGTCGAGCAACTGGTAGATGTCGAGCAGCACGATCGGCAGGATCGCCAGATGCAGCACGCGATCGGTCCACTGCCGCACGAACAGCGACGTGCCCACCGCTGCCTCGTGTCCGAACAGGCTGGGGCGATCGGCGTACTTCTCTTCGAGGTAGAGCGCGATCTTCCACGAGTCGGC
>CADEDU010000019.1:0-22080 GCA_902826155.1 uncultured beta proteobacterium | reverse complement strand
AGGGCACTGGCGCACACCGCCAGCCACCCACCGTTGCTTAGTGCGACGCTGCCGACGAAGGCGCCGATCGCGTTGCCCCCGAACATGTGCAGGATGAATACCGTGTTGATGCGGCTGCGCGCCTGTGCGTCGATGCCGGTCAGATAGGCCTGGTTCGAGACCGAGGTTGCGCGGATGCCGCCATCGAGCAGCAGCGCGCCTATCGCCACGAACGCGACGGCGAACGCCGCGAGACCGAACACTAGGTAGGCCGCGAGCACCAGCACGATGCCCAACAGCACCGCCGGACGCGGACCGCGCCGATCGACCCAGCGGCCGACCGGTTGCGCGATCAGAACGCCAGCAGCGCCCGGTATCGCGATCAAACCGGTGGCCGCGGCACCGAGCCCGTGCAGATCGGCCATCATCAACGCGAGCGTCGCCCAGAACGATCCGTACGCCACACCCAGCAGGCCCTGCACCAGCGATGCACGACGCAACTCCGGATATTCGCGCACCAGCGTCGCAAGCGAGCGCATCAGCGCGACGTACGAAAGCGTGGAGTGCGACTTGACGCTCGGCACGCGCCAGACGAAGAACGCGAAGATCACCAGCAGCAGGCAAAGCAGCGCCCAGTAGGCGGCGCGCCACCCGAAGCTCGCAGCGATGAAACCGCCCGCCAGGCGGCCGAACAGAATGCCCAGCATCAGCCCGCTCAGCACGGTGCCCACCAGTTTGCCGCGCTCCGCAGGATGCGCGAGCTGCGCGACCAGCGGGACGATGTCCTGCGAGGTGCTGGCAAACACGCCCATGAACAGCCCTGCGAACAGCAATACGGCGAGTGAATCGGCCGTGGCGAACACGACCGACATCACCGCACACCCGGCAATGCGCGCGAGGATGAGTTTTTTCTTGTCGATGCGATCGCCAAGCGGCGTGAGGAACGCGATGCCCGAGGCGAAGCCGACTTGCGCCAGCGTCGGCAGCCAGCCGATCTGCGCCGGCGAGGCGCCGAACTCGGCGGCCATCAGCGCGATCATCGGCGTCTGATAGTGGATCGTCGAGGCGCAGGAGAAGATCGTCGCGAACAGGACGATCGTGAGGCCGGTGGACAGGCCCGGCGCAGCCGCAGAGGAGTTCAACGCAACGCCGTGACGAAGCCGTAGATTGCCGCGGCCGATGCCCGCCAGTATTACCGGCCGCGGTCGGATGCGACGCTTACCCGGCCATCAGTTCGGAAGCGCGCTTCACCGCCTTGACGATGTTGATGTAGCCGGTGCAGCGGCACAGATTGCCTTCCAGCCCGTGCGTGATCTCGTCGTCGGTGGGCTTGGGCGTGTCTTTCAACAGGCCGGCCACGGCCATGATCATGCCCGGCGTGCAGAACCCGCACTGCAGCGCATGGCACTCGGTGAACGCCTGCTGCACCGGATGCAGCTTGTCACCCTTGGCCATCCCTTCGATGGTGACGATGTCGGCGCCGGCTGCCTGCTGCGCGAGCATCGTGCACGACTTCACCGCGCGTCCGTTCAGGTGAATCGTGCAGCAGCCGCACTGGCTGGTATCGCAACCGATGTGCGTGCCGGTGAGCCCGAGCGTGTCGCGGATGAAATCCGCGAGCAGCGTGCGCCCTTCGGCTTCACCCGACATCTTCTTGCCGTTCACCGTCATTTCTACTTTGGCCATCTCATTTCTCTCCTGAAACCGAAGACCCAATTAGCCGCAGACTACTTGCTCGGAATCGCGACGCGTCCACGCACCAACCAAACTCCTGAAATCCATTTACGGACATCTGCGAAATCTGCGGCATGCCGTTCGCATGGCTTGCCATTCGTATCGACTCATCAGCGCTTCACCGCCTGTGCTGCCGCCCTCGGTGCAGCCCTTGGTGCCGACTGTATCGCCGCCCACACCCTTGCCGCCGTGCACGGCATGTCGATGTGCGTGATGCCCAACGGACGCAGCGCATCGAGAATCGCATTGACCATGGTGGGCAGCGAACCGGTCGTGCCGGCCTCGCCCACGCCTTTGACGCCGAGCGGATTGGTCGGACTGGGCGTGTTGTGCTCTTCGCCTTTGATGTTGGGCACCAGCCCGGCACGCGGCATGAAGTAATCCATGAACGTGCCGGTCACGAACTGGCCGTTGCTCCGATCGTAGGCGCCGATCTCCCCCAGCACCTGCCCCACGCCTTGCAGCACCGAGCCATGCAGCTGACCTTCGACCAGTGTGTGGTTGATGATCGCGCCGCAATCGTCGACCGCGGTGTATTGCACCAGTTCAATTTCGCCTGTGTCGGGGTCGATCTCGACTTCGGCGACATGCGCCCCGCTCGGAAACGCGCGCGATAACGTCCATTCGCCCGCGCCGTTGAGCGGATTGGGTGAATCGCTCTTGTGCTCCCGCGCAAGATCGAGCAACCCCACGCTGCGATTGGTGCCCTTGATCGTGTAGCGCCCAGCCTTGAACTCGATGTCGTCGGGCGCTGCCTCGAGCTTCTTCGCCGCCAGATCGAGGCCTTTGCGCACCGAATCGTCCGCAGCGAGCTTGAACGCCGAGCCGTACTGCATCGCCGAGCGAGATCCGACGACGCCGTTGCCCATCATGCCGGCGGTGACCACCGGATCGGGTCCTCGGAGTTCGATCTGCTCGGCCGGCAAGCCGAACACGCCGGCGACGATCTCGGGAAATGCGGTCTCGTGACCTTGCCCGTGCGACTGCGCGAGCGAGTACAAGCGGATCTTGTCGCCTTCCTCGAAGCGCACGATCGCCTGATCCTTCGGCGCAACGCCGCCCCCGGAAGGTTCGATGAACACCGCTACGCCGAGGCCACGCAGCTTGCCGCGTTGCTCGGCCGCCTTGCGGCGGGCCGGAAAACCGTTCCAGTCGGCGGTAGCGATCACTCGATCGGTCAGCGCGACGAGATCGCCGCTGTCGTAGTCGACGCCGGCTGCATTCTTGTAGGGAAACGCGTTCTTGGGGATGAAGTTGCGCCGACGCAGTTCGATCGGATCAACTTTAAGCTCCACGGCTGCCTGATCGACCAGACGCTCGACGATGTAGGCCATGTCGGGCCGACCCGCGCCGCGATACGGACCGCTGGGCGTGGTGTTGGTGAGCATCAGCCGATGCCGGCCATAGCCGACCGGAATCGCGTACACGCCCGACAGCGTGAGGGATCCGTTCGCGGTGTTGATGAGTGGCCCGGCCGCGGTGAGATACGCACCCTGATCGGCCAGCCATCGCATGCGGATCGCGATGAACTTGCCATCGCGATCGATCGCCAGTTCGCCTTCGATGACGATCGCGCGTCCGGCCGGATCGGTTACGAACGTCTCGGAGCGCGAGCCTACCCACTTGATCGGCTTGCCGAGCTGCTTGGCCGCATACATCAACACGATGTGCTCGGGAAACGCACCACTGCGCAGGCCGAACCCGCCGCCGATGTCGAGCGGCATAACGCGGATTTTCTCCGGCGCAATGTTGCCGATGAACGCCAGCCCCGGCTTGATCATCGGCGAGCCCTGATGCGACGTGTAGACATCGTAACGATCAACGCTCGCGTCGTAATGCACCACGCAGCCGCGCGGCTCCATCGGCACGCCGCACACGCGCTGACTCTCGTGCTTGAGACGCGTGACGTGATGAGCCTTGGCGAACGCGGCCTCGGTCGCGGCTTCGTTGCCGTACTCGAAATCGAAGCAGCAGTTGCCCGGGATGTCGGCATAGAGCTGGACGGCGCCAGCCTTGTCGGCATCCTCCGGATGCGCCACCACCGGCAAATCGTCGTAGTCGATACCGATCAGCTCGGCTGCATCTTGCGCGGCGCTGAGCGTCTCCGCGATGACCAACGCAACTTCCTCGCCGACGAACCGCACCCGATCGCGCGCGAGCACCGGTCGTGGCGGCACCTTGATCTGCGACCCACCGCGCCCAGGATAGGTGACCAGCGTGCCCGGCGCCTTGAAGCCCGCACCAGCGACATCGGCCCCGGCATAGACCGCGACGACGCCGGGGTACTTGCGCGCCGCCTGCGTGTCGACCGCGCGGATCACGGCGTGCGCACGATCAGCCCGCACGAAATGCGCGTAGAGCTGGCCGGGAAAGCTCCAGTCGGCGGTATAGCGGCCCTGGCCGGTGACCAGACGCTGATCTTCGCGCCGCCCCTTGAACGCCTGTGCCATCGTCGTGCGCGGCTTCAGCCTGCCAGCGACTGCACCGCGCGCTCGCACATCACCTTCACCAGGTTGGCGCGATACGCGGCAGGCGCGTGGATGTCTTCGTTCAAGCCGTCGGCTTTCATCGACAGCGCTGATACCGCAGCCTTCGAGAAGTTCTTGGCAAGTGCGGCTTCCGCGTCTTTCCAACGGAACACGCCCGGGCCGGCACCGGTAACGCCGACGCGCACGTTGCCGTTGCCCAAGTCGGCGACGAACACGCCAGTCATCGCGTAGCCCGAGGCCGGGTGCGCGAACTTCGCGTACGCCGCGCGCTTCGGAATCGGGAACGACAGCCGCAGCACGATCTCACCGGGCTCCAGTGCGGTCTCGAACACGCCCTTGAAGTAGTTGTCGGCAGCGATCTCGCGCTTGCTGGTGACGACCGTCGCGTTGAGCGCC
Organism: uncultured beta proteobacterium; assembly: GCA_902826155.1. The sequence continues at coordinate 17,482 of CADEDU010000019.1, read as the reverse complement.
AGCACCGCCGACGGGTAATCGGCCGCCGGATCGTTGTTGGCCACCGAGCCGCCCATCGTGCCCATGTTGCGCACCTGCTGATCGCCGATGCGGCTGGCCAGATACGCGAGCGCGGGAATGGCCTTCTTGACCACGTCGGAACTCGCCACCTCGTGGTGCTTGGCGCCCGCGCCGATCACCAGCCGATCGCCCTTCACTTCGATGCCGCGCAATTCGCCCAGCCCGCCGATATCGATCACGTGCGACGGACTGGCCAGGCGCTGCTTGAGCGTCGGCAGCAGCGTCATGCCACCGGACATCAGCTTGGCTTCGGGGTGCGCAGCCAACAACTTCTGCGCATCGGCGAGGGACTGGGCCTTGGCGTAGGTCAGGGCATACACGGGTGGGTTCCTTTCGCGAACTCGATGGAGGACTCGATTAAATCAAGAAATCAAGAATTGGCCGATCGCTCAGGCAGGCACAACCGGCGTAGTCGTATCGGACGAAGTGATGAGGCTCAAATGCTGGGTTGATGATCGATGGCGCGCCCAAGGGATCGCCCCCTGGCGGTTGCGTGTGCACTCTGAATCGCTTGCCACAACCTGGCGGGCGTCACCGGCAGCTCCAATTGCTTCACGCCGAGCGGACGCACCGCATCGAGGATGGCGTTGGTAATCGCGGGAATCGAGCCGCTGGTGCCGGCCTCTCCCACTCCTTTGGCACCCAGTGCGTTGGTCTTGGTCGGCACCGGATGCTCGTGAACCGCAATGTTACGGACAATTCCGGCCCGCGGCATCGGGTAGTCCATGAACGACGCCGTGAGCAGCTGGCCGCTGGCGCGATCGTATATCGCGTGCTCGCCAAGCACTTGTCCGGCACCCTGCACGACGCCGCCGTGGATCTGCCCTTCGACCAGCAGCGGCGAGACGATATTGCCGGCGTCGTCGACGATCGTATGCGCAACAACTTCGATCGCGCCGGTATCGGGGTCGACCTCCACCTCGGCGACGTGGCAGCCATTGGGAAAGGTGACGCCGAACGTGCCTTCGCCCATGCCGTTCAAGGGGTTCGGAATGCGCCCGGCCAGGCGTAGCGACAGCTCGCCGATGCTGAGCGCATGACCGTGGGCGAAGAAGCGGCCCTTGTCGAAAACCAACTCGCTCTCGCTCGCTTCGAGCAGACGCGCGGCATGCGGGCGAGCCGCGGCCACGATGTTCTCCACCAGCACCTTGCAGGCGCTGCCCGCGCCCAGCAGCGAGCGTGAACCACCGGTGCCATTGCCTACGATCGGCACATCGGGGTCGCCTTCGCGCACCGTGACGCGCTCGATCGGCAGCCCGAGCCCTTCGGCGACGATCTCGGCGAACGTCGTTTCGTGCCCCTGCCCTGACGAATGGGCGAGCGTGAACACGGTGACGTTGCCGGCGCGATCCCAGCGTGCTTCGACCTGGTCTTTCGGCGCACCGCCGCCGCCGCTCGCCTCGAGATAAGTGGCCATGCCCAAGCCGCGCAGCTTGCCGCGCTGCTCGGTTCGCGCACGACGCGCGGCGAATCCGCTGCAGTCAGCGCGGCCAATCGCCTCGTCGAGCACGGCCGCGAAATCGCCGCAGTCGTACACGGTGCCGTTCGCGGTCTTGTACGGCATTGCGCTGGCAGGCACCAGATTGCGACGACGCAGTTCGACCGGATCGAACCCGTGTTCGGCGGCGGCGTGATCGACCAGCCGCTCGATCGCGAAGGCGATGTCGGGTCGGCCCGCGCCGCGGTATGCCGACACGGGCGTGGTGTTGGTGTACACGCAGCGGGCGCGCGCGTACATCGCCGGGATGCGATACACCCCACCCATCGTGATCGACAGATTGCGCGTGGCGATCCAGGCACCGAAGCCGGTCGCGTAAGCACCGATGTTGGCGATGTCGTCGAAGCGGATGGCGAGGAACCTGCCCTGCTCGTCCAGCGCCAGCTCACCGGTGAGCGCCAGACCGCGCCCCTGGTTGTCGGACAGAAACGACTCGGTGCGCGAGCCGACCCACTTCACCGGCCGACCGCAGCGTTTCGCCGCGACCATCAGCACCAGATGCTCGCTGTAGGCCGGGCTGCGAATGCCGAAGCTGCCGCCCACGTCCTGCGCGACAATGCGGATCTTCTCGTTCGCCACGCCGGCAATCTGCGCCAGCGCGTTGCGAATGCCGGTCATGCCCTGCGTGGGCGTGTACACGGTGAAGCTGTCGGTCCGCGCGTCGTAGGCAACGGCACAGGCGCGCGGCTCCATCGGACTGCCCACCAATCGCTGGCTAGTGACCGTGAGCCGGCTGGTGAGCGCCGCGCGAGCGAATGCGGTAGCGACTGCGGCGGCATCGCCGTTGTCGTACTCGAACGCGACATTGCCCGGCACCGACTCGTGCAATTGCGGCGCACCGGGCCGAGTTGCCTCGACGCAGGTCGTCACCGCCGGCAGATCGCGGTAGACGATGCGTACGCGCTCGGCTGCGTCCTGCGCGGCATGCAGCGACTCGGCGATGACCACCGCCATCGGCTGTCCCGCAAAGTGAACGAGATGTTTCGCCAGCACCGGCCACTCGGGCTTTTTCATCGCCTGCCCGCCGATACCGGTGAACGACACGCCGCCTGGCAGCGGCTTCACGCCCGCCGCCTCGATGTCGGATTGAGTAAGCACCGCCACCACACCCGGCGCTCGTGACGCATCGGTCACGTCAAGCGTCTCGATCAGCGCATGGGCGCGATCGGACCGCACCACGTACGCATGCAGCTGATCGGACAGATTCCAATCAGCCGTGTAGCGACCGTGGCCGGTAAGCAGACGGTGGTCTTCGCGGCGGGATACAGCAGGCACGTGGGATCAGCTTTGCGCCGGTGCAAAAGCGGCGGGCTTGCCCGCTTTCGCCGCCTGGATCGCGCCCCACACCCGCGCCGGTGACGCCGGCATCTCGAAATGGCGCACCCCGGCCTGACTCAGCGCGTCGAGCACTGCGCTCATCGTGGCCGGCAGCGCGCCGGTATTGCCGCCCTCGCCGGCACCTTTGGCGCCGAGCGGGTTCGATGCGGTGGGCACCGGATGCTCGACCACCTCGACGTTTTTCATCACCACCGCGCGCGGCATGTAGTAGTCGAGGAAGCTGCCGGTCAACGGCTGGCCGCTGTCGGGGTCGTAGCGGGCGTGCTCGCCCAGAATCTGTCCGACACCCTGCGCGATACCACCATGCAGCTGCCCTTCGACCAGTTGGTGGTTGATGATGTTGCCGATGTCGTCCATCGCGACATACTTCACCACCTCGGTCACACCGGTGTCCGGATCGATCTCGACCTCGACAACGTGGCAGCCGTTCGGATAGGTCGAGCCGACCTTCAGATTGGTGCGCACGTTGAGCGGATGCGGGTCCTGACCCTTGTGCGCGTCGATCAGCTCGCGCATGGTGACCTTGCGATCGGTGCCCTTGATGCGATACGTGCCGTCGGCGAATTCGATGTCGCCCACCGCGGCTTCGAGCCGGTCAGCGGCGAGTTGCTTGCCCTTCTCGACGATCTCGAACGCCGCCTTCTGCATCACGCTGCCCATGCCGTGCAGCGTGCGCGAGCCGCCCGTGGCGTTGCCGACGAGTCGCGCCTGCTCCGGTGCGCCGTTCTTGAGCCTGATGGTCTGCTCGGAGATGCCCATCACCTTGGCGATGATCTGCGCGAACGCGGTCTCATGCCCCTGCCCGTGGTTGTGCGACACCGCGTAGAGCGTGAGCTCGTTGTTGGAACCGAACTTGAGCTCGGCTTCGTCGTGCGGCGCGAAGCCACCGCCGGTTTCCTCGATGTAGCAGCCCAGCCCGCGCCCGCGCAGCTTGCCGCGTTTGGCACTCTCGGCCTTGCGTGCGTCGAAGCCGTTCCAGTCGGCAGCCTTCACTGCATGCTCGAGCAGACCGACGAAATCGCCGCAGTCCCAGGTCTTGCCGTGGAACGCCTTGTACGGAAACTTGTTGGTCGGCACGAGATTGCGGCGACGGATCTCGATGCGATCGATGCCGGTGACGCGCGCGGCTTCGTCGACCAGACGTTCCATCGCGTACGACATCACCGGTCGGCCTGCCCCGCGGTAGGCGCCGATCGGCGCGGTGTTGGTGATCGCCAGGCGCGAGTACGCGTACACCGCCGGCAGGTCGTACACGCTGGTGAGCTGCCCGACTATTCCACCGGTGTTGATGAACGCCCCGACCGGCACGCAGAACGCGCCGATGTCGGCGAGGAAGCTGAAGCGCATCGCCAGGAACTTGCCGTTGGCATCGAGGGCGACTTCGCTGACCGAATCGACGCCGCGCGAATTCTCGTCGGACAGGAACGCCTCGGTGCGCGAGCTCACCCATTTCACCGGACGGCCGATCTTCTTCGACGCAAGCAGCAGCGCCATGTATTCGGGATAGGCGTTGAAGCGAACCCCGAATCCGCCGCCCACGTCCCAGGCGACCACGTCGATCTTGTCATCGGCAATACCCATCGACGCGGCGATCTGCCCGCGCAGGCCGGCCACACCCTGCGTCACCGAATAGAACGTGTACTTGTCCTTGGCGGTGTCGTACTCGGCGATGCAGGCCCGCGGCTCCATCGGACTCGCCACGACGCGAGTGTTGTGCAGCGAGATGCGCGCCGTCTTGGCCGCAACCTTGAACGCGGCATCGACCTTGGCCGCATCGCCGATATCGAACTCGAAAATCGTGTTGTTGGGGATCGAATCGAACAGTTGCGGCGCGCCGGGCTTGATCGCCTCGGCAGGCATCGTGACGGCTTTCAGATCGTTGTAGTCGACCGCGATGTGCTCGGCTGCGTCCTGTGCGGCGGCGGCCGACTCGGCGATGACCAGCGCGACCGCATCACCGACGAAACGCACCTTGCCCTCGGCCAGTGCCACGCGCGGCGGACGGTTGACGTCGCTGCCGCCCACGCCCTTGAACGGCATGGCGACCGGCATCGGCTTGAATCCGGCGGCGATCGTGTCGGCGCTGGTGAGGATCGCGATCACGCCCGGTCGGGCGAGCGCGGCCTTGGTGTCGATCGCACGGATCTCGGCGTGCGCGCGATCTGAACGCAGAAAGTACGCATGGGCCTGGCGCGGCAGGTTCAGGTCGGACGTGTAACGGCCTTGGCCGGTGATGAAGCGCTGATCTTCGAGTCGGGAGTGCTTTCCGGGCGTCATGGTGTGCTGGCCTAGGGAAGAATCGAATCAGTCGAACAGGATGGCTGGAATCAGATCGATGGTGCCGGGCGTCGCCGCGAAGCGCGACCGAACGCGAACGCGCGTCTTGGGGCGATCGTGCGAATCCACTCGTATGGGCCCCGCGGGTGCGCTGGGCAGGTGGCCCGGGGACTCGGGTATGCAGCGGGGCATGCAACGGCGCGGATGATACCGCGCTCAGTGCGAACGACGGAACCGCGAGCCGGCGTGCAGGCGCGATCACACGCGCGTGTGGCGCAGCTCAGCGCAGGCGGAACCGCGCCGACAGCGGGCAGTGATCGGAAAGTTCGCGCACGAACGCGCGGTTCTCGCGGGTGATCCGACCCTCGACCAGCGGCCACTGCCACAGCGACCGCTCGACGAACGCCGGCGACAGCGATTCGCTCACGATGATGTGATCGATGTACATCGCGCGCTCTTCTTCGGACAGTTTCGGATCGCCGGCACGGCACGATCTTGCCTGGGTACGGCCTTCGGTAAGGCGCACCAGCCGCGCCCCTGGCGGATCGTTGTCGTCGAGCTCGCGCCAGATCGATTGCGGCCGGCCGCGCGCATCGCGCGCCGGCAACTCACGCTCGGCGGGCGAGTCGAAGCGCCGGTTGAAATCGCCGAGCACGATGAACGGCGTCTTCTCGCGCACGCGCGCATCGATCCAGTTCTCGAGCGGCTTGACCTGCTGGGCGAGCTGCAGACACGCGGGAGGTTCGTCGGGCAGGCTGCGCGGCGATCGCGACTCGTCGGTGAGCGGCCGTGAATGGCAGGCCGATTTCAGATGCACCGCGAGCAGCCGCACGGTCACACCGTCGGCGCGCAGCGTCAGATCGGCGCCCCAGCGCGGTCGCTCGGCCATCACCGCGCCCAACGGCACGTAGCCTTCGAATCGCACCGCTTGCGCGCGCGCCCGGCGCACGGCAAAGCCGACGCGCTGGATCCAAGGGCTGTCGGTGATGAAGAAATCGAACTGCTCGCGCGGCAGTACGCGGGTCAATGCCTCGACGCTTTCCACCTCCTGAAAAGCGAACACGTCGGCCTGCACGCGCGCGGCGATTGCCGCAAGCTGGGTGTAGTGCGTAGCGTTGCGGCAGATCCAACGCATCGGATGGCGGTCATCGAGCCGCGCGCGCTGCTCGAAGGTGAGCCGCTTGCAGCGCTCATAGTCGGCATCGGACAACGGGGCGCTGCGCAGCCAGGCGACGTTCCAGGTGGCCACGTGCAGTTCGGCGCGCAGCGAGTGCGCGAGCAGCAGTGCGCACGTCGTCAGCACGCCGACCAGCAATGTTCGGATCGATGATCGCATCATGAAGTGCCAGCCGAACCCGGCCAGCCCAGCCTGCCGATCCCAGGTCCGGAAGATCGCGGATCAGGAACGGCCGGACCGTTCGGGGGCTCGAGCAGAAACGCCAAACTCGCGCGGGAACGCAATGAAAAACGGGCGGTGATCATACCGCCCGTTTATACCTACTCGCGCACAATCGGCGCGGTCAGCTTCGCGTGCCGTCCGCCACCACTTCCGGCGCGCGCCGGATGAACAACTGCAGGTTGCTCTGATGGCTTTCGTAGCGGTAGCCGATGCCGAAGCCCAGCGGCAGTGCGGCGCGATCGTACGCATCGTTCATCTCGCGCTGATAGCGATGCCTGAACACCGGGATCGGGCCGACATAGCGGCCATACAGTCGCTGCTCCCAGCCTTCGCCGTAGTACTTGAGCGGCACGCCGCTGTCATCCTGCAGCACGATCGGCGAATGGCGCAGGATGTGATCGCGCAGCATCGAGAATTCCTTGAAGTGCAGCAGATACGAGGCTGACTTCACCAACGTCGCCTTGGGTTTGAACGATTCGACGAAGCGCAGGTAGTGCGAGCGCCGCGACAGGCCGGCATCCGACAGATCGGTCCTCAAGTAGTACGCGCTGCGAACCGTGGTTTCACCCGGTTTCTGGAATCGGATCAGCACACCGGGAATACGCGCGTCCTTGGACTTGAGCTCATTCACGCTCGCTGCGTTCACCGGACAGAGTCGATCCTCCGCATCGAGGATCAGCGGCTGGACCGCGTTGATCTGGAAACCGTGCCGTGCCAGGAACAGCATCATGATCGGCGTGACGCCCGAGAGCTTCGTGCGACGCAGATCGCTGTCCATCTCGCGCGTCACGAAAAAGCTGAGCGCTAGGATCGATCGCAGCGAACTGCGCAGCTGGTCGAGGCTGGCATCGAGCGTGACTTCATCGAGTTGCGATATGTCGGGCACGTCGCCGATCGGCTCCAGCCCGGTCATGACGATGCTGGTGGCCGCCGGAAAAAACGCCATGGCGTAGGCCACATCGGGGCCGCTGAACGGATAGAACAGCGGTCCGCTCGAGGGCTCCACGGTGCCCAGTTCACGGGAATGGAACTGCGCGATGGGCCGCAGCCGCTTGCCTTCGAAGCTTCCCCATTCGCTCGCGAACTTTTCGCGGTGCTCCTTGGCGCTCGCGCGCGCGGCGACGGAGGCAAGCGGGCCGGCCGGATCGATCTCGAAGCCGGCGAGCATGCGCGCGGCCCCGGTCAGCCACTCCGCGCTGCGGGCGTCGGTGGCCAAACCAGCCGGACACCCCGCCAACCCCGGCGCGCGCGGTACAAAGTGCGCCGCCTCGCGGCGGGCGGACTGCGCCTGAACATCGGCGACCGAAACGAACTGCGAGCCCCCAAACAACAGCGCGGACAAAACCGCGCCCGATATCGTCTTCTTCATGATGTCCCGAATGATCCTCGTCGTCGCCGCGCGGCCCGCATTTTTGCCGCACGCAGACCGCAGGCCATCTTAGCGAACGAGGTCGCTAACGCGTTGACAGGAAAAGCAAAGAATTTCTGCCGGTCATCGGCCGGGCGTGGACCACGTCACGGCAGGCAGAGCGGCCCGGTTGGGCGGAGCCGCTCGAGAATCTGCCGCGGGAGCAGCGCGGAATCGACAATGCGAGGGCACTAGTCGCTCAGAGCACCGAGCGTATGGCCTTTTCCAGCAGCAACGGCGTGTACGGGGGCGAACCCATTTCGCAGGCGGCCGTCTTCGGTCCGGTGACGGTGATTTCGACGTGGGCCATGCTTGATTCAACCTCGCGCTTGCACGCCTCGAAGGCACCGGCGCCGGTCCCGGCGCTCACGATCAGCACAGCGGCCTGGCATTTCGGCAGGAACAGCAAGCGCGTCTGACCGGCACCCAACTCCTGAATGCGCAGCGACGAGCCGCAATAGCGCAGTTCGACGTCGGTCAACGGGACTTCGGTGTGATTGCGAATGTCGACCGAAGACCGATCGAACCAGATCAAATTGGGCGCCACGACCGCGAATGCGATCGCCAGCAGCGCGCCAATGCCCATCACCAAGCCTGGAAGTCTCATGTCCTGCTCGTCTGCTCCGCTTGCGACCCCCGGATTATCGCGGGTTCCCGGTCGGTTCGTACGCGCCGCACATCTCCCGTATTCGTGCACTTCCGCACTATTGCCGGTCACCTTCGCACGTTTCACGCGCCGATCAAAGGCAGGATCGCGAGTGCCGTGGACAACCAGCCTTAATACCGATCCTTGTCGCCGCCGTCCTGGCTGGTCAGCGTCCGCAACGTAGATTCGTAGGTCTAGCCCCTCCATCCGGCTCGTGATGCGCAGTACCGTGTTAGTCACGCTCGCGACGGCGCTGCTTGGCGCAGCGCTGGTGGTCGGTGTCGCGCCTTCGCGCGTCGATGATGCGCTATACGACCGGCTGCTTCAGCTCAGCTCCCGCCCGCCGCCCGATGACATCGTGTTGGTCGCGATCGATCAGGAAAGCATCGCCAGGCTGGGGCGCTGGCCATGGTCGCGCCATGTGCACGCGCAACTGGTCGAGCGACTCACGCGATTCGGCGTCGACGCCATCGGCTTCAACGTGCTGTTCGCCGAGCCGGAGAGCCAGGACGCCAGCGCCGATCAACACTTCGCCGATGCCTTGCTCGCCAATGGACGCACGGTACTCGCCATCGGGTACGAGGCAGATCGGAGCGGCACCGCACGCGCATTGAGCCCGATCGGGCCGATCGCGCAGGCGGCCCGGGCATTGGGCCACGTCGAAGCGCATGTGGACGGCGACGGCGTATCGCGTGCAGTGCCGCTGCGCGCAGGCATCAATACTCCGGTGCACGCTGCGCTCGGTCTGTCGTTGCTGGCCGTTGCCAACACCAGCCGGGCCGCGGCAGTCCCGCGCTCCGCCTCTGACAACACCACATTACCCGTTCCACACAGCGGACCGTGGGTGCGCGACCGGCTCGTACGCATCGGCTTCGCGGGAGCGCCCGGACACTTCCGCCAGGTTTCGTACGCCGAAGTACTGCGCAACGAAGCAGTCGCGGCCGCGTTGCGCGACAAGATCGTGCTGGTTGGCGCCACGGCGTTCGGACTGCACGACCGCTTGCTCACGCCGCTTTCGGGCCTTGGCAATCCGATGGCCGGAACCGAATTCCACGCCAACGTGCTCGATGCGCTCCGCACGCAGCGCATCATCGAGCCACTTGCAGCGCACGCCCGGCTGATTGCCGTCGCGTTTACCGCGTTGTTGTGCGGTTTGCTGTGGATGCGAGTGCGGCGCGCGCGCTACGTAATCGCGTGCGGAATCGGCTTGGCGCTTGCAGCGCTGGGAGCGAGCTGGGCGCTGCTGCATGGCGGAAACGCATGGCTCTCGCCGCTGCCAAGCCTTGCCATGCTCGTCGCGCTGGTGACCATCTGGCTGTGGTACGACGAGCGCCTGTCGGACTCCTCCGCGCGCGAAGGCGAACGCATCGGTGCGATGGTGCATTCGGTCGAGGATGCCGTCATCGCCATCGATGGAAACGGCGTGATCCTGCAGATCAATCCGGCTGCTGCCGCACTACTGGGCTCGAACGCCGTCGATGATCAGTCGCGTACGACGTTGAGCGATCTGTTCACCGCCGATCAATCCGGGCTCGCCGATACCCTGCAGCAACTCGTCCGTACCTGCCTGACCCGGCGCAACGCGATCCGGCTGCCCGAACCGCTCACGCTGCGCGATGTTCGAGGGGTCGAGCGCGTCGTGCGACTGTCCGCTGCGCCACTGAAACATCGTCGCGGGCGGCGCGCGCACGCAGTGATCACGATCAGTGATGTCACCAAAACGTGGGCGCTGCGGGCGCAGATGGAGCATCTGTCCACCCACGATGCGCTCACCGGGTTACCCAACCGCACCCTGTTGGTCGATCGTCTGCAGCAGGCGATCGTCACGGCATCGCGCAGTGATCGGACGCCCCTGGTTGCGCTGGTGGAGTTGGATGGCCTGTCCCGCGTCAACGATTCGCTCGGTCACGATGTGGGCGATGCGGTGTTGCGGCTGGCGGCCGAGCGGCTGGTCGCACTGAAGGGCGAGGCCGACACGATCGCGCGCTGGGGCGACGACGAATTCGCGATCCTGCTGCCGGGGGGTGCGCCGCTGGGGGCCTCAGTGACTTTGCTCGAGACGTTTCGCGGCGCGCTGGAGCCGCCGTTCGATGTGCACGGCGATGACCTGCACATCAGCGCCAGCGTCGGCGCGGCGGCCTACCCCAACGACGGCGACACCGCCGCGCTGCTGCTGAATCAAGCGCAGGCGGCATTGCGCCGGGCCAAGCAGGCCGGGGGCAATCGCATCGAGTTCTATTCCTCGGACGAGACCCGCTGGACTCGCGCACACCTGCGCACCGAGCAGCAGTTGCATCACGCGATCGAACGCGACGAACTGGTTCTGCTCTACCAGCCGCAGGTGTCGGTGTCCGACGGCAGGGTCATAGGCGTGGAGGCGCTGCTGCGCTGGAACCGCCCTGGCGCAGGCATGGTGGGACCGGCGCAGTTCATCGGCATCGCCGAAGCCTCCAACCTGATCCTGCGTATCGGACAGTGGGTGCTTCGCACCGCCTGCCATCAGGCGGCGCAGTGGCAGCGCGCCGGACTGCCCGGGCTGCATGTCGCGGTGAACATGTCGGCGTTGCAGTTCATGCATCGCGATGCGGTCAGCAACATTCGTCAGATCCTCGGTGAAACCTCGGTCGCAGCCGACAGCATCACGCTCGAGCTCACCGAGAGCACCATCATGCGCGACGTTGCCTCGGTGGAACGCACGCTGCGCGCGCTCAAAAGCGAAGGGCTGCGACTGTCGATCGACGATTTCGGCACTGGCTACTCCTCGCTCAGCCACTTGAAGCGCTTTCCGATCGATCAGCTCAAGATCGATCAGTCGTTCGTGCGCGACATCACCACCGATTCGGACAATGCCGCGATCACCGATGCGTTGATCGGCATGGGCCGCAGCATGAAGATCGGGGTGATCGCCGAAGGGGTCGAAAATCGTGGTCAGCTCGATTTCCTGCGTGCGCACGGCTGTGAGCAGTTCCAGGGGTACTTGTTCGGGCCGCCGATGCCGGCAGCCGGCGTGCTCGAATTCGCACGCGGCGCGCAGATCGACACGTTGCTCGCCAGCAATCAGCTCGCGGGCTGAGGCTCGAACCGGAACCGGCGTGGTACGTCGCGTACCGCAATGCGAGCCATGAACATCGGCACGTCGAGCATGCGGATCTCGATGCGATCGCCGCTGGCCACGCGCTCGACCAGCCATTCCCCATCGATCGCGGCGCCCGTCGCATCGCGAATCGCTTCGGTCAGCAGATCGAGGTCGCGATCGAGCACCTCACCCACGCCGAGCTCGAACGAAACCAGCAGCGCGCCGTTCTCGTCCAGCCATGCAGCTTGCGGCTGCCGCACCCTGGCTGCGGTGTGCGTGACCAAGTGCGAGCCATCGTCGCTCACCCGCAACACCCACGGTGTGTAGTCGAGCGTGACGAAGACGCGCTGCGGTCCGTTTTGAAAGAAGTACCGTCCGCGCGAATCGACGTCGTAGTTGCGGGCGATGAACTCGATCAGCGCGGGGCTGGTGATCCGCTCGAACGCATTCAGGTCGGCTTCGGTCAGGGGATCCGCTTCACTCATTGGATCCGCTTCGATCGTTGGATTCGCTTCGCTCGCTGGATTCGCTTCGCTCAGCCGGATGCGCCACTCGCCGCGTCGGTCGAGGGCCAGCCAGCCGAACACCGCCGGCACATTGGGCCAGCGCGCCATCGCGCGACGGACGATGTCGTCCATGAGGTTCGGTTGCGTCGGTCGGGATCGTTGAGAGGCGGTCAGCGAGAGCGTGTGCGACAAGGCGCGATGGTAGATGGCCACGACGAAACGCCGCACAAACCGAATCGCCGCACAAACGGGCTATTCTTCGCGACAATCACCTCGAGACCGAACAGATTCTGGAGCACGTGTGAAGCGCGAGGATTTTACGTTCAGCCATAGGTTGCGCGTACGCTGGGCCGAAGTCGACCGGCAGGACGTCGTATTCAACGGCAACTACTTTCTGTATTTCGATGTCGCGATCGCCGAGTACTGGCGCGCAGTCGGCATCCCCTACCCGAAGGGCTATGTGGACACGTACCAGTCCGACATATTCGCGGTCAAGGCCACCGCCGAGTTCCACGGCTCAGCGACGTACGAGGACGAGATCGACGTCGGCTGTCGCGTGGGCCGCTTCGGACGTACGTCCATGGTGTTCAACCTCGGCATCTGGAAGGGCGCCGAGCACACCACCAGCGGCGAGCTGGTGTACGTGAACACGGATCTGAAGACCAAAAAATCCGCGCCGTGGCCGCAGGCATTCAAGGACACGATCCTTGCCTACGAACGCACCCGGCCCGAGGGCACATAGCGGGCGAGTACCCACGGGCAGCGGGCGCACGGCGCGGCTCCGGGGGATAATTCGGCGCACAACGCCTCCCGCACGAAGCGCACGACCTCATCGCGCACGTCGCGCACATCGTTTTCCAAGCATCGTCTCCTACGCAACGATTCCATCGAGGAAACCCATCATGCAAATTCGCGACAAGATCTACGTCAACGGCGCCTGGGTGGCCGCGCACGGCAAAGGCATGATCGACGTGCACAGCGCTTCGACCGAGGAAGTCATCGCGCGCATCCCCGAGTGCGACGAGGCTGACGCGCAGAACGCGATTACCGCCGCGCGCGCCGCGTTCGACGGCTGGGCGGCGGTACCACCGGCCAAGCGCGCCGAGTACCTGCAGAAAATCCATGAAGGCATGAAGGCGCGCAGCGAGGAGATCGGTAAGACCATCGCGCAGGAAGTCGGCATGCCGGTGAAGCTGGCGACACGCATTCAGGCCGGCTCACCCACGTTCACCTTCGGCATGTACGCCAAGATGCTGGGCAATTATCAGTTCGAGGAGAAGGTCGGCAACTCGATCGTCGTGCGCGAACCCGTGGGCGTGGTGGTGGCCATCACGCCGTGGAACTACCCGTTGCACCAGATCGCCGCGAAGGTCGCACCGGCCCTGGCCGCCGGTTGCACCGTGGTGCTCAAACCTTCGGAAGTCGCGCCGCTCAATGCGTACATCCTCGCGGAGATCATCGATTCGGTCGGGTTGCCCAAAGGCGTATTCAATCTGGTGACGGGTTACGGACCGGTGGTGGGTGAGACGCTGGCGCGCCATCCTGACGTGGATATGGTTTCGTTCACCGGCTCGACGCGCGCGGGCAAGCGAGTCTCGGAACTCGGCTCGCAGACAGTGAAGCGGGTCGCGCTGGAACTCGGCGGCAAATCGGCCGCAGTGATTCTCGACGATGCCGATCTCGCTGCGGCGGTCAAAGGGACGGTGTCCGCGTGCTTCCTCAACTCCGGTCAGACGTGCAGTGCGCACACGCGCATGCTCGTTCCCGAGTCGAAGTACGCCGAGGCCGCCAAGCTCGCCGCCGACGAGGCGAAGAAATACGCCGTCGGTGATCCGTTCGATGAGGCGACCCGCCTGGGGCCACTGGTGTCAGCTACACAGCGCGAGCGCGTGCGTGGATTCATCCAGAAAGGCATCGACGAGGGCGCCGAACTGTTGGCCGGCGGCCCCACCGCACCGACCGGGATGAGCAAGGGCTACTACGTGCAGCCGACGGTGTTCGGCAAGGTGAACCCGAAATCGACCATCGCGCAGGAGGAAATCTTCGGCCCGGTGCTGTCGATCATCACCTACAAGGACGAAGACGAAGCCGTGCGCATCGCCAACGACACGGTGTACGGACTGGCAGGTGGCGTGTGGTCCGGCGACGACGTGCACGCACAACGCGTCGCGCGCCGGATTCGAGCCGGGCAGATCGACATCAACGGCGGCACCTTCAACATGTTCGCGCCGTTCGGCGGCTTCAAGCAGTCCGGGCATGGGCGCGAACTGGGCAAGTTCGGGCTGGAAGAATTCCTGGAGCTGAAATCGTTGCAGATGAAACCCGAACCGAAGCCCGCCTGAATCTTCCCGCATCCGATTCACGAGACTCGACCTTGCCCAAGTACTACTACGAGGATTTCCCGCTCGGCAACGTGCGCGAAATCCAGGGTCCGACGCTGACCGAAGAAGCGATCATTGGATTCGCCACCCAGTTCGATCCGCAGTTTTTTCATACTGACCCGGTCCGCGCGAAGGAGTCGCTGTACGGCGGGCTGATCGCCAGTGGGTTTCACACCGCGTGCGTCTGCCTGCGGCTGGTGTGCGACGACTACCTGCTCGAAACCGCGAATCTCGGCTCGCCTGGCATGCGCGAACTCAAATGGATCGCGCCGGTGCGTGTGGGCGATACGATCCGACTGCGTGTCACCGTGACCGAGGCCACGCCGTCACGCTCCAAGCCCGATCGGGGCGTGGTCACGCAGTGCTGGGAAGCCTTCAATCAACGCGACGAGAAGGTGTTCGAGATGACCGGGTTGTCGATCATGAAGCGACGTGAGGCCTGACGATGACATGCGCGGCACCGACAGGGCAAAGCTGATGGCACACGCACACGTCGTTCTCGATCACAAACTGCACGTGCTTGGCCGCAAAGAAGACCTGTACACGGTCGACCTGAGCGGCAAGGTGGTGATCGTGCTCGACATCCTGTTCGCCACCACGACGATGACCGCCGCCCTGGCCGACGGCGCCGCACTCGTCATCCCGACGATGGACGAGGCTTCGGCGCGCGATGAAGGCACCCGCCACGCCCCGGATTCGCACGTGCTGTGCGGCGAGCTGTACTCGGAGGTATTCGACGGGTTCGCACCGACCACGCCGCTCGCGCTGTTGCGACATGGCGTACGGGACAAGAAACTGATTCACGCCACGACCAACGGCACGGTCGCGGTCAAGGAAGCCGCCGGTGCCGAACATCTGTACGTCGGCTCACTGCTGAACGGCAAGGCGCTGGCGGAGCTCGTGCTCAGCCGGCATCGAGGCAGCCCGATCGTCATCGTGTGCTCGGGCTCGATGGGTAACTTCAACCTCGAAGACTTCTACGGTGCCGGTTATCTGGTGGAACTGCTCGCACCCGCCTTCCCGGTTGACGCCGACCTCTCGGATGGCGCGCGAGCGGCGCGCGCGCTGTATCGATCAGGTCAGCCGTTCGATACGTTGATTAACTGTCGGGTCGGTCGAATGATGGACAGTCGCGGCTTGCGCGAAGAAGTGGCGTACGCGACGCGGCTGTCGTCACTAGATCTTGTGCCAGTAGTGCGCGACGGCGTGATCGTGCCGCTCTAGACAGACGCCAATCGCCGGATTCAGCCTCAGAGGGTGGGAATGCCCAGTTCGAGTGCTTTTGCGACGAAGCCCGGCAGAGCGGAATCGGTCATCAGCGACAGCTGACCGTTCGATTGCACGTAATAGCGCCGATAGCCCTCGTCGCCGTACAGGATCGGAGCGCGCGTGGCGCGAGCGCCGAACTGGCACAGCGGCACCGGCTCATCCTGCAAGCCGGCTTCGAGTTTGGCGTTCCACGCGCGCAGCCAGAAGTAGAACCCGTATGGCGCGTCCGGTCGCGCTTCCTGCGAGCGACGCCAGCGTGTCCCCTCGAGCTGGGTGAGGACTTCGAGTGCTTCGGGCTGGGTAATGTGGACCATGACCGCCTCCGCTGACACTGCCGCGCTGCTTGACGCTTTCGATATGGGTGGGGATCGCTACTGCGGACCGAGATGCGAGCCTGCGCTGGTCTGTTCACGCAAACATCACACCAAGTTCAGCATCGTTTCGCACCGCTAACGTGCCAGTGCGTATCCCGGCACACTACTTTCGCGACAAACTCCACAGCGTGCGCGGACGCACCGGATTACCGCTGTAATTGACACGCTAGACCGCTCGACCTAGGCTCGCTGCGCCTCGCGTATGTTCTGGTCAATCCGACGGTTGGACGCGCGATGGCACCGATCGGCGTGCTGCCTGCCGAACGGGCACAGACTCGCTCTGCCCGCCCAGGCGCCCGCCCCGCAGCTGTTCGGAGGATCGCAGGTGGAACGTTCGTTCAAGGAAGAAGTGAAGTCGCTGCGCCTGCGTGAGGGCGAGGAGTTTCATGGCGAGGGCATCCTCGCCGTCACCAAAGCGCTGCTGCAATCGGGGGTGTCGTACGTCGGCGGCTATCAGGGCGCGCCGATCTCGCATCTGGTTGACGTGCTGTCCGACGCCAAGGATCTGCTCGACGAGTTGGGCGTTCACCTGGAAACGAACGCCTCGGAGGCGGCTGCCGCGGCGATGCTGGGCGCATCGATCAACTATCCGATCCGCGGCGCGGTGGCGTGGAAATCGACGGTCGGCACCAACGTCGCCTCCGACGCGCTCGCCAATCTGGCGTCCGCCGGCGTCACCGGCGGCGCACTGATCGTCATCGGCGAAGACTACGGCGAAGGCTCCTCGATCATGCAGGAGCGCACCCACGCCTTCGCGATGAAGTCGCAGATCTGGCTGCTCGATCCGCGGCCGAATCTGCCCACGATCGTGCGCATGGTCGAGAAAGGCTTCGAGCTCTCGGAGATCTCTAACACGCCGGTCATGCTCGAGCTGCGCATCCGCGCCTGCCACGTGCACGGCTCGTTCACCGCGCAAAGCAACCGCGAACCGCGCATCTCGCGCAACCACGCACTCGAAGATCCTTCGTTCGACTACAACAAGATCGTGCTGCCGCCTTCCTCCTATCTGCAGGAGAAGCTCAAGATCGATGTGCGCTGGCCGGCCGCGAAGAAGTTCGTGCGCGAGCAGCAGCTGAACGAGGTGTTCCCCGGCACGCACGACGACGTCGGCATCATTACCCAGGGCGGCATGTACAACGTGACCATGCGCTCGCTGCAGCAGCTTGGGCTGGCCGACGCCTTCGGCGCATCCAAAATTCCGATCTATTGCCTGAACGTCACCTATCCGCTGATCCCCGAGGAGATCACCG
>CADEDU010000018.1:93858-100999 GCA_902826155.1 uncultured beta proteobacterium | reverse complement strand
TTCGGCGCAACCGGCCGATCGTCCATCGTCCATTGCAGGGTGAACGCGAGTGTGCCGATGGCGATCAGGCCGGCCCAGCCCCAGAAATACGAACCGGTGAAATCGAACACCAGGCCGCCCATCCAGGCGCCGGCGAATGAGCCGAGCTGGTGCGAAAGAAACGAGATCCCGAACAGTAGGTTGAAGTTGCCCACGCCGAAGATGCGGCTCACCAGGCCGGTGACGAGCGGCGCGACGCCCAGCCAGAGAAAGCCCATTGCCGAGGCGAAGATGACGGTGGTGGTCGCGCTGATCGGCAACAGTAGAAAAGCGACGATGATCGCGGTGCGCAGCAGGTAGATCAGCGCGAGCAGATGCTTCTGGCTGTAGCGCGCCCCAAGCAGGCCGAACACGTAGGTGCCGATCGTGTTGAACAGGCCGATGAGGCCGAGCGCGGTGGCGCTGAGGCCCGGGGGTACACCGCACAGCGCAAGGTACTGCGGCAGATGCGTGAGGATGAAGATGAGCTGGAAGCCGCATGCGAAGTAAGCGAGCGTCATGGCGATGAAGCCGCGATGGCTCGCCGCTTCGCGCAACACTTCACCCAGCGACTTGCGTTCGCTGGCCGGATTGGCCTGCGTCGCGGCGATCGGTTGCTCGCGCACCATCAGACCGAGCAGGGTCATGAACAGCGCGACCGCAGCGAAGCCGAACAACGCGATGCGCCAGCTGAAGCTGTCGATCAGCACTTGCCCGATCGGGGCGAGCAGCAAGGTCCCGAGCGATCCGAGCGCCGCCACCGCACCGACCGTCTGACTGCGCTTCTCCGGCGGTGTGGCGCGGGTGACCACGCCGATCATCACGCCGAAGCCGGTGCCGGCGATGCCCAGGCCGATCAGAAAGCCCGCGATGTTCAGGCCGAGCCCGCCTTGGGCCTGTCCCATCACGATCAGACCCGTCACGAAGGCGATCCCGGTGACGATCAGGACCGGCCGCGGACCGTGTTTGTCGGCGAACGCTCCGACGATCGGCTGGGTCAGACCCCACACGATGTTCTGCAGCGCGATGCCGAAGCCGAACATCGCCGCCGACACGCCGATGTCGAGCGTGATCGGTCGCATGAACAGGCCCAGGCTCTGTCGCAGCCCCATGCACAGCGAGATCATCACGCCGCACACCGTCATCAGCAGCAGGTAGTTGCGTCGGTCGGCGGCGCTCATCAACGGGTCAATGCTTGGTAGAGCGTGATCAGGGCCATGCGAGTTGCAGCGGCACGCGTCATTGCGGACACCAGCAGTCGGCGCGCACGCGGAACACGCGCTGCGCCGTCTCGCCGAGGATGGCGCGCCGCAGGCCATCGGTGAGCCCGCCACGTCCGAACACCGCCTCGACGACCTTGGTGGGCGCGGGATCGGCGATCGGCATCGGGCAGTCGGAGCCCAGCATCACGCGATCGGGCGCCGCCTGCTTCACCAGATGCTCGAAGGCGTTGGCGTCGTACACGCACGAATCGAAGTAGAGCGCGGCGAACCCTTTGCGCGGATCGCTGTATTTCTGCGGATTGAGTTCGTGGGTGCGCGCCAGACGCCCCAGCGCATAGGGCAGGGCGGCGCCGCCGTGCGCGATCACCAGCCGCACGCCGGGGTACTTGAGGAGATGGCCCGAATACAGCAACTGGGTGACGGCGCTCGTGGTCTCGGCGACGCGGCCGATGGTGTTGACCATGTCGGTGTCGTTGATGCGCGGGTCGGCCGACAGGAACATCGGATGCAGGAAGATGCCGGCATGCAGATCGGAGGCCGCCTGCCAGAACGGGTCGAGATCGGGATCGACCAACGTGCCGCTCGCGCCTTTGGGCAACGTGCCGATCATCACGCCGCCGAAACCGCGCTCGATCGCCTCGCGCAGCACCTGCGCGGCGAGTTTGCCATCCTGCATCGGCAGCGACGCGAGCGCGGTGAAGCGCGGCTGATCGCGCAGATCGGCCCACATGCAATCGTTGATGTAGCGCGACCAGGCCAGACCCTCGCCCGCGCTCAGCTCGTAGCCCTCGGCGTCGGTCCACAGCCCCACGAGCTGATGATCGATGCCATTGGCGTCCATCCACTTGCTGCGCTCGGTCAGTTCCGACAGCTTCGGCATGATCGGCCGCGTCGGTTCCAGGCCGGGAAACTGCAGGCGCTTGCCCTTGTCGTCGACCAGGAGCTTGACGTTGGGGAACTTCGACTGGTGTGCGCTGAACCTGGAATACAGGCTCGGCGGCATGTAGTGCGCGTGGACGTCGATGACGATGGGTTTCATTGAGCGGGGGCCAGGATGCGGATCTTGTTCAGCCCGCAATTGTAGGCGCTCAATGCAGCGATGCGAGCACGGCGCGTGCGGCGCGCACGTCGGCAGTGTCCAGCCCTTCGTCGAATGTCAAGGTGATGGGGGCGAGCAGCGAACGGGCGGCGGCCGCGGCGCCGCGTGCAATATGCCATTGCGCGAGCGATGTCGCCGCGCGCAGCTCGAGGGCGCGCGCCTGCTGGCGATGCGCCACGTCGATCGCCGCGATGTAGCACCGCGCGATCGCATCGCTGTCGGCGGCGGTAGCGCGCGCGAGGTCGCCCCGAAGCCGCAGGATCTCGGCCTCCCAGGCGCGGCCGGCGACATCGTCGACGTGCGTCTGGGCTTCGTCCAGGGCGGTCCGGGCGCTGTCGAAATCGCCGCGATCCATCAGCACTTGCGCCAGCGAACCGAGCATGAACGCTCGCAGGTAGCCCAGTTCGCTTGCCTGCGCGGCCTTGATCCCGGCGCGAATGTCGTCGAGCGCGGCGGGGCCGGCTGGGTCGTCGTGCCTGCCTTCGCGGTCGAGCAATGCGCGCGCGCAACCGCGCCCGAACTGCGAATAGAGCGCGTACAGGCCGATGCGATGCTCGGTCGAGATGGCGTTGCTGCGCTCGGCGTGTTCGAGTGCTGTACGAGCTTCGCCGCGCAGCTGATTCACTGCCGAGGTGACGTAGTGAGCGAAGGCGCTGCTGTACGGGTCGTCACTGGCGAGCGACCAGTCGAGCGCCTCGTTGACCCGCGCGAGCGCCTGATCGGGATGACCGAGGATCCACAGATCCCAGGCGAGCAGCAACTGCGCCGCGATGCGCGGGTCGACCGCAAAGCCGCTGGTCGTTGATGTCGTTACGGTCTGACCTGCAAGCACGATAGCCCGGGTGAGATGCTCGCGGGCGTCGATGAACTCGCCCGCAGTGAAGAGCGTGCTGCCCAGTGCACGATGCGCGACAGTGAGCGCATCGACCGTGCCGAGCGTGTGCGCCTGCGCCATCAGCGCGCGACCGAGCGCGAGCGCCTGATCGTGCCGCGCACCCATCCAGTGATGGCCCCATAGTCCGAACAGGGCTTGCATGCTCCGCTGCGGATCGGCACGTCGCTCGCTCAGCTCGCGGGCGCGCTCGAAAGCCTCGCGCGCGCCGGGCGACGAGTAGCCCTCTACCGTAATCAGACACAGACCAAGCAGCAGCGTGATTTCGAGTTCGAGGTGATCGCGCTCGGCAGTCTCAAGCGCCTGCGACAGGGTGAGCCGGGCGCTTCGCAACTGGTCGATCGCTTCGCGGTTGGCCCATCGTGCACGCGCCTGTCGAGCGCCGGCGATCCAGTACCTGACCGCCGCGATCGTATCGCCCGCCTCGCGCAGGTGATACGCGAGCAGCTCGGGTTGATGGCGCGCAATGTCGGGCGCATCGGCCTGCAGTGCCTGGGCGATCCGCGCGTGCAACTCGCGCCGGGTCGAGCGCAGCAGCGACTCATAAGCCACGTCGCGCAGCAGTGCGTGGGTAAAACCGTAACGGGCGACCGGCTCGCGCTCGGTCATCACCAGGATCTGACTGCGGATCAACTGCGCGAGTGCGGTGTCGAGCGCGGACTCGTCCAGTTGCGTGATCCGGCGCAACAGCGAGTGCGAGAACTCGCGGCCGATCACCGCGGCGGCTTGCGCGATGTGGCGGCCCTGCGGCACGCGATCGAGGCGCGCCACCAGGCCGTCGCGCAGCGCGTCGGGCACCGCGGAGTTGTCCGTCTCGCGCGCTTTGCTCGGCAGCGCACTGGTGCGCGCACTGATCGATTCGACAGTATTGCGTGCCAGTTCCTCCGCGAACAACGGAACGGCATCAGACTGCTCGACGATCCGTTGCACGATGTCGTCGCCGGCGGCATGCGCCTGCAGTGCCTGCCGGGCCAGCGCCAGCATGTCGCGCCGACTCAGCCGCGCAATCGCCAAGGTACTGACCTTGCCGCGTTCGCCAAGGCGCGGCTGATAGTCAGGGCGATGCGTGACCACGAACAACACACCCGCGCGCTCGAGATGAGCCGGAAGCAGTTCGAGCAGCTCCTGCGTCGACGGATCGATCCATTGCGCATCTTCGAGCACGCACAAGACCGTACCCCGTCGCGACAGGCCCGCCAGTACGGCGGCGAGCAGGAACAGCGTCTGGTCCTTCTTCTGCTGTGCGCTCAGTGCATTCCACGACGTGCCGGCGGTACCGTGATCCCGCGCAAGCGGGATCGTGAACAGGTCGGCCCATGGCGGCATCGCCGCTTCGATGCGTTCGGTCGAGAGCTCCAGCAATCGGCGGATCTTGGTGAGTTTGACCGCGTTGGTATCGTCATCGCGCAGCTCGGCCGCCCAGGCCAGACCGCGAATGATCGGGCGCAGCGGGCTTTGTGCGTCATGGGGTGCGCACTGGAACTTCAGCCGGAACTGCGCGGTTTCGGCGATGCGTTGCTCGAGCTCATGCACGATGCGCGACTTACCGATGCCCGGCACGCCAGACACGTAGACGAGCTGCCCTTCGCCGTCCTGGGCGTCGCGCCAGCGTTGCTGAAGCAGCGCCAGTTCGGCCTGCCGTCCCACGAACGGGGTGAGGCCACGTGCACGCGCGGACAGGAAGCGCCGGTTGTGCATCTGCGTGACGCGAAACACCGGCACCGGCTCGCCCACGCCTTTCAACTGCTGCGGACCGAGCGCCTCCTGCTCGCACAAGCCGCCGACCAGCTGGCTGGTGCTTACGGAGATCAGCACCGCATTGGGAGGAGCGAGCGACTGCAGACGTGCGGCGATGTGCGGCGTCACGCCCACGGCCGCTTGCGGAATCGACGGATCGCCATGGCCGGTGTCGCTGATGACGACCGTGCCGGTGTTGATGCCCACGCGCACGGTGAGCGGCTCGGCACTGCGCAGCGCCTTCACGGCCGCGACGAGATCGAGCCCCGCGCGCACTGCACGCTCGGCTGCATCCTCGTGCGCGCTTGGCCAGCCGAAGTAGGCCATGATGCCGTCGCCCATGTACTGCGCGATGTGGCCGGTGTGGTGTTCGATCACCTGCGCGCACGCCTGCTGGTATTGCTGCATCAGCGTGCGCAGATCCTCCGGATCGAGGCGTGCGGCGAGCTTGGTGGAATCGGCCAGATCGGCGAACAGGATGGTGATGCGCCGGCGCTCACCTTCTGCGGGGTCGATGACCTGCGCGTCGTCGAGCGGCGCGTCGGCGGTGGTGACGGTAGCCGGTTGAGCTCGCAACGATTCGATCGCTGCAAGCACCCGCGCGCGCGGGCCGATCGGCAGCCCGAGCTGTGCCAGATGTGCGTCGGTCAGCAGCGGCAGCGTGGCGAGATCGATCTCCTGCTCGGCGAACTGCGGCGCATAGCGTTCCAGGCCGAGCGATCGCAGCCAGTCCGTAACGTCACCCACCGCGACTCCTCACAATTCGACTGGTTGCCTCGTCACATGCCGTAGCCGTCGTTGGAGGCGTGGAAGGTGGCTTCCAGCCATGCGATCTGGTCCCGGTAGTGCGGGTCCTCCGATCTGATTGGCTTGGGTGCCAAGACCATTACGTACCAGCGTTGATTCTTGTCGATCGGGTCAGGATAATTCCGCGTGCGTCCACCCTCGACATCGACAAGGATCATTTGCACGTCAGGGGGGAACTCGAACCCGTGCGGCCTGAGGATTTCTCGCAGGGCCTCGAGGTTCTTTTGCTGGAAGAGAGATTCACGCAGTTCTGCGCCGCCGCTTTCCGCCCAAAGCTTGGTAATGAACTCGTGGTTAGTCTTGATACGCCCGCTCTCCGGGTTGTAGTCGAAAGTAGTCATGTTTTCGCCCTCCAAGGTTTTGGGACACAGACCTACAGGATGTTGCTCGAACGGATGGTGTTCGGATTGCTCTGCTCTCGGATCGACAAAGGCGCACTGTCGACCTTGGTCTCCGCGTGCTCAAGTTCTTGCGCAAGCTCATCGATGTTGAGCTCGCGATCGATCTCTTGTTGGGCCGCCAGCAACCGTGCGGTGTCGAACGCAGCTCCCATCACCGCGCACAAGTCGGCCGACGTCATCGCTTCGAACAACGCGAGCTGCTCTTCTACGTGTGCGTGGTCGTTGCCGAGCGCGCTATGGACATCCAGGAAGCGTTGCGCGCGAACGTTGGCGGGCAACGCGCTTGCGACCGTGCGGACGAAACCGGCGTCGCGCCCGAGCGCCATGCGCTCCAGGCAGTAGCTGAAGCCGAACAGCGCGACCGGGCTGTCGGAGCGCACCAGTTCGGCGAAGCGCTGCGCGAACGCGTCGGCACTCGGTGGCCGCAGCGCATCCACTACACCCTCGGGCCACCCGAGCGCGGCAAGGTCGGCCAGAGCGAGCGCGGCGTGACCGTCTTCCTCGGTGGCTTTCTGGCTCGCGAATCGGGCGAGGTCGGCTCTTCCATCGCGGTCGAAGCGACAGGCTGCTTCGCGGAACAGCCCTGGCGTCTGCGCCGCGAACACGGCGTTGCCAGCCAGCCATTTCACGTAGCGCAGCAGCGTGTGTCGCGCGGATGCCGGTTCGCGCGAGGGTGACGTTCGTTGTGACGATCGGCGGACTCCGTGCGCGGCAGATTGCTGATCGGTGATTCCCGAATTCATGTCGCCGGGATTTGTGAGCCCGGCATAGATCGCACCCTCGATCGCCGCAGCCGCAATGCTCGCGCGCTTGCGTGCGACCTCGGAGCGCGGCAGGGCGACCGTTGTGCTGGTGCCGATCGAGGTCAGCCAGCTTCGGCCATCGGCCGAGGCGATCAGCAGCGTGCCCTCGTTCAGCGCGATGCACTCGACTTGTCCGGCCATCTCCATGATCTCTCCCGATG
>CADEDU010000018.1:80688-93758 GCA_902826155.1 uncultured beta proteobacterium | reverse complement strand
AACCCTCTGTCCAAGGAGTTCATCATGCAACGCGCAATCTCTGTCGTGCTGACCAGCATCGTTCTCATCGGTTTCACCGCCCCGAGCTTCGGCGACGAAGCACAGCCTGAACTGCAACCCAAACGGCTCGAGTTCGGTTGGTTCAAGAAGCCTGCCGAGGTCACGACGTACGAAGTGCAGCCGGCCGCCGCGGCGCGCAACTACCAGTTCGTGACCGATTTCAGCCCGCTGTAAGCGCAGCCGCGTCAGAACAGTTCGTTTCAACCGGGCGCCGCCAGGTGCCCGATCTGCCGCCGCGGTGCCTTCACCAGTGCCGCGGCGGTTCCTTGTTGATGGTGATGACGCGATCGGCGATCGACAGGTATCCGCCAAGCGTCAGGTCCTTGAGGATCAGGCTGATCATCTCGCGCGAGGCGCCCACCCGGTTCGCGATCTCCTGCTGGGTGAGCTTCTCGCGCACCACGCGTTTGCCGTCGCGCTCCTCCGCCAGTTCGAGCAGCAGCCGCGCGACCCGTCCGTACACGTCGAGCAGAGCCAGACCGCGCACGTTGCTGGTGAGGGTGCGCGCCAACCGGATCAGCTTGCCGATGAGCCGTGCGGTGAATTCCGGATGCGTCGCGAGGAACTCGGTGAACTGCTCCTTGGTCACGACCGCGAAACGCGAGGGCTCCAGGGTCATTACCGAAGCCGAGCGCGGACCCGCGTCGAGCACCAGCTCGCCGAAGTACTCGCCCGGGCCCTGCGTCGAGAGCGTGACTTCCTTGCCTTCGTCGTCGGCCAGGTACACCTTCACCCGGCCCGACAGGATCACGTAGAGCGAGTCGGTGCGATCGCCTTCGTTGAGCACCACGGCGTTGCGAGGGAAGCTGCGCACGAGCGCGCCGCGCGTCAACGATTCGAGCTCCTGCTGATTCAAGCCGAACAGATCGCTCATGGCGTTTGTGCCTCCTTCGCCTCCTCAGCCTCCCGGCACCGCCGCCCGGTGCGGGCGGCGGTTCGCTTCGAGCGCTGCCGTGGCTACTTCTTGCCGACCATGCAGAACCCCTGCGACTCCACGCCGAGCGAAGGGTTGAACTTGCTGCGGAAATTTTCCAGCGCGATCGCGGCGGTGAGCTCGACGAGCTGCGCATCGTCGAAGTGCTGCTTCAGCCGCGCGATCAGCTCGTCATCGACCTTCTGGTCGGTGTAGGTGACGCGCTCGGCGTATTCCAGCGCGACGCGCTCGGCCGGGCTGAAGCGCGTGCTCTGGCGCCATTGGGCTGATTCGGCGAGCTTGTCCGCCCCGCCTTCGCTTTCCATCACA
The DNA here is from genome assembly GCA_902826155.1 of uncultured beta proteobacterium. Next base: position 92,455 of record CADEDU010000018.1, on the reverse strand, counting down.
CGGATGGCGTTGATGTCGATTCAGAACGGACAGCCGTTGATGCTCGCCACCCGGAAGTAGACGAGCGACGGCAATGATTTGGGCAACGTGCCCGACTGGTCGATCGAGGCGCTCAACAGCTTCGCTGCCCGCAGGATAGGCGGGCAGTGCGCCATGACTTTCGATGGGTTGAGCAGATCGCCGTAGAGCTCGCGCTCCTTGGCGAAGATGTTCTGCAGATCGGCGTTGCCGCCTGCATCGGTGATCTCGCGGACTCGGGGCATGGGCTTATCCGGCGCTACAGCCCTTCGACGATGCGGATATCGCGCACTGCGCCGTCACCGAGCTCCTTGAGCGCTGCCTGATAGCCAGGACTGTCGTGCGCGGCGGTGGCTTGCGCAACGCTATCGAACTCGATCACGACCACGCGTTGCTGGATGCCTGCTTCGTAGACCTGCGCCGGATTGCCGCGCGCCAGGAACCGTCCGCCGCCCCCCTGGATCGCGGGGCCGGCAAGCTTGGCGTACGCGGCGAGCTTGTCGGCGTTGGAGATCGATCGGTAGGTGCCGACCCAGAAGGCTTTGGGCATGGATGCGCTCCCTGGTGTGATGCGAGTGGATGGATGAATCGAGCGTAATGCCGGATGGAAAAACACGACGAGGCAGTATAGCGCCAAGCACTTTCTTGCCATCGTGCACCGCCCGAAGGAGTCGGAGCGGCACGAACGCTGTGCTACAGTTTTCGCGACGCGTTCCGCACCACGCCACCTCTCTTCCAGCGACTGCATGTTCACCCGGGCCGACTGTGCCGCACGCGATGCCGCCGATGCGCTGGCGTCGTTACGTGAGCAGTTCGAGTTACCCGAGGGCGCGATCTACCTCGACGGTAATTCGCTTGGCGCCAAGCCGCGCAGCGTTGCGGGCCGGCTGCGTGCGGTCATCGACGAGGAGTGGGGGCACGGCCTGATCCGCAGCTGGAACAGCGCAGGCTGGATCGATGCGCCGCGACGCGTCGGTGATCTGATCGCACCATTGATCGGTGCCGGTGCGAACGAAGTCGTCGCAGCCGACTCGACCTCGGCAAATCTGTACAAGGTGCTGAGCGCTGCGTTGAGCCTGCAGCGCGCCCGCACTCCAGGCAAGCGGGTGATCGTGTCCGAGCGCAGCAACTTCCCTACCGATCTCTACATCGCGCAGAGCCTCGCGCGGCAGTTCGATTGCGCGCTGCGGCTGGTCAGCGCGGAGCAGCTGCTCGATGCGCTCGATGAATCGGTGAGCGTGCTGCTGCTGACGCAAGTCAACTATCGCAGCGGTGCGCTGCACGACATGGCGACGCTCACGGCCGCCGCGCATCGCGTCGGCGCGCTGGCGATCTGGGATCTGGCGCATTCGGCCGGGGCGCTGCCCGTTGACGTGCGCGGGGCCGATGCCGACTTCGCGATCGGTTGCGGCTACAAATATCTGAACGGCGGACCCGGCGCGCCTGCGTTCGTCTGGGTGCATCCACGCTACGCCGATCGCTTCGAGCAGCCGTTGAGCGGCTGGCTCGGTCATGCAACACCGTTCGCCTTCAGCGACAGCTACCGGCCCGCAGCCGGCATCGGACGCTATCTGTGCGGCACACCCGCGATCCTGGCGCTGGCCGCTCTGGAAGAGGGAGTCAAGACATTGCATGCGGCCGGACCGCTCGGTGGCATGGCGGCGCTGCGACAAAAGTCGGTCGCGCTGACCAGTCTGTTCATCGATCTGGTGGAAGCGCGTTGCAACACATTCGGGTTGCAGCTGCGTTCCCCGCGCGAGGCCGAGCGACGCGGCAGCCAGGTCAGCTTCAGCCATGACGAGAACGGTTACGCGGTGATGCAGGCGCTGATCGAGCGTGGTGTGATTGGCGATTTCCGCGCCGGGCTCACCGGCGCCCTTCACGCTGTGCAGGAACGCGCGCCCGACGATGCCGATTCGCGCGACCTGCTGCGCTTCGGTTTCGCGCCGCTCTACACCCGGTACGTCGATGTGTGGGATGCCGTCGAGCACCTGCGCGACGTGCTGGCGGGCGAGCAGTGGCGCGAGCCGCGCTTTTCGCATCGTGCGACCGTGACATGAGTCTTTCGCCGAGGGTTGCGCAAGTGCTTCTGATATCCAGCCGCCGAGAGTGACATCGTGAGCAACGCATCCGGATTACTTTGCATTCGCTGCGCGCGGACCTTCGCTTTGCACGCGTACGCGCGCGGCTGTCCGCACTGTGCCGCCGAAGACGTGGCGGCCAATCTGACGGTCGACTATGCGGCGCGGCGCACGCTGCACCGCGATCAGCTGCCCGCCGGCGCGCGATCGATGTGGCGCTACGGCGCGTTGCTGCCGGCTCCCGCAGCGCAGGCAGTCACGCTGGGCGAAGGCGGCACACCACTGGTTTCGCTCGAGCGCCTGCAGCTCGGCCGGTTGCTGCTCAAGGACGAGACGCGCAATCCGACCTGGTCGTTCAAGGACCGGCTGGCGAGCAGCGCAGTCACCATGGCGCAGCAACTCGGCGCGCGCGTGATCTGCTCCAGCTCGTCGGGGAACGCGGGCGCGGCGATTGCCGCTTATGCGAGCCGGGCAGGGCTGCCCTGCGTGATCGTCACCTATCGCGGTGCGAGCGGTCCGATGGTGGCGCAGATGCAGAGCTACGGCGCGAAGCTGGTGACGGTGCCGACCAGCGCGGATCGCTGGCGTCTGCTCTCTGCGGCAGTCGAAGCGTACGGGTGGTATCCCGCGTCGGTGTATTACGGACCGGCGGTGGGCAGCAATCCGTTCGGCATCGAGGGCTACAAGACGATCGCCTACGAGATCGCCGAAGCGCTCGACTGGCGCGTGCCCGAGTGGTGCGTGCTGCCGGTGTGCTACGGCGATGCGCTCTACGGCATGTGGAAGGGCTTCGAAGACATGGTGCGGTTGGGCTGGACCGATCGTGTGCCGCGACTTGTGGCAGCGGAAGTGTCCGGGTCGCTCACCGAGGCGATGGCACTCGGCGCGGAGATGCCGGCACCGCGCGCGATGAACAGCGTGGCCGGCTCGATCGCCGCGCCGCAAGGCACGTACCAGGCGGTTGCGGCGCTACGAGCGTCGCATGGCATGTCTATGGTCGTCGATGACGAAGACATGCTGACCTGGCGCGCGCGCGTGGCGCAGCAGGAGGGTGTGTTTCTCGAGCTGTCCGCAGCCGCCACGTTTCCGGTGATCGACAAGCTGCGCGCCGCAGGGACCATCGCGCCCGGCGACGTGGTGGTGGCGCTGGCCACTGCCGGCGGGCTGAAGGATGTGCGCGCCGGTGCGGCCGACAGCACCCCGTTCGTCGATGGTGATCTCGCGGCGCTCACGCGCTGCCTCAAGGACCACTATGGCTTTGATGCGCGCTGATCTGGGTGTGGCCTTTGACGGCCGCGCGCCGCTGTCGGATGTGATCGCGCAGGCGCGCGCCGCCGACGCGAGCGGCGCCGCAACGCTGTGGATGGCGAGCCATCTGTTCCTGCGCGATCCGATCACGATGGCGAACGCCGCGCTCGCGGCGACGCAGCGCATCAAGGTCGCACTGATGGCGATGAGCCCGTATCTCACCAATCCGGCGTTCATCGCCATGGCCGCCGCCGCGCTCGACGAGTTGTATCCCGGTCGCGTGGTGCTGTGCCTGGGTGCAGGCGCACCGGGCGATCTTGCGGCAGCAGGCCTGAGCGCAACGAAACCACTCGCCACGCTGCGCGAGACCATCGCGATCTGCCGTGATCTGCTTGCCGGCAAGACCCTCGACCACGCCGGAGAGATCTATCGGATGCAGGGGCGGCGTCTCCCGAACCCCGCGCCGCGCGTGCCGATTGTGCTGGCGGCCTCAGGGCCGCAGATGCTGGAGCTGGCGGGTGAGCAGGCCGACGGGGTGATCATCTCCGCGGCTACCTGCGCGCCGTTCGTAGCGGAAACGTTCAGTACAGTTGCCAAGGGTGAGGCGCGGCGCACCAGGCCCGGCCGCTGCAAACGCCACGTAATCGTGTACACCCGGGCGGCGGACGACGAGCGCGCGGCCATCGACAGCATCCGCCGCACGATGGGTTTCATCCTGCGCGGACCGCATCACGCGCGCAACGTCGCGCTGGGCGGCAGTGGCCTCGATCAGAAAGCGTTGTGGGATGCGTACGCGGCGGAGGACTGGCGCGGCGTCGAACGGCTGGTGACCGATACGGTGGTGCGCGCGCATGCCGCCGCAGGCACGGCGGAACAGGTCAAGGCGCGTTATGCCCAGTACGGCGCGCTCGGCGCCGATGAGGTCATCATCGGCGGCGTGGACACCAACGCGGATCTGTTGCGGGTGCTCGGCGCGCTGGATCACTGACGCGCCGAGCCTTGTCGGGCCGATCAATCGCGGCGAGCCGAGCCGGCCGTCTGCCAGGGCAGATCGATCTCGGTACCGTCGGGAAATTCCACGCGCACCGGTGCGGCGCTGAGTGCGGCGATCAACCGGAGCGCGCGCTCGCCCGTGTTGAAGATCTGGTGAGGTTTGTTGGGCGGTATCACGAGCGTCTGTCCTTGGGTGAAGGGCAGTTCGGCGCCGTCGATCGACAGCGCGCCGCTTCCTTCCAGGATGAGGATGACTTCCTCGCAGTCGTGACGATGAGGCGGGGAGCCGGCCCCGGCATCGATCGATTGTGACCACACGGCCAGCTGGCGCAAACCATGTTCGGCGCCGGCGAGTGTGCTGTGGGCGAGTCCGGGAAGGATGTTCGGGGTCAACGCGGTGTTGGCATAAACGGTCATGAGAGTTTCCTGGTGCGGTGATTCGGTTGGTGGGTGATTCGCTGGTTGCCGGCGCGTCATTGCGATCGGCATGGCGTGCATTTCAACGCAGCGATCGATCTGGATAAACTGGCTGCCGGGAAGAACATTGCGGACCATTGGTCCGCAATCGGTCACGAATCGGTTGCAACCGGATCACGTCATGGAGCACTTCAACGGCATCCTCGCTTTCGTGCGCGCCGCGGAGTTGGGCGGATTCACGCGCGCGGCTCACGTGCTCGGCATTACGCCTTCGGGCGTCGGCAAGAGCATCGCGCGTCTGGAAGCTGATCTGGGTGTGCGCCTGCTGCACCGAACGACGCGGCGCATCTCGCTGACCGATGAGGGGGCGCTCTTCTTCGGCCAGTGCCGGCAGCTGATCGAGGATCTGGAGTCCGCACGCAATCAGCTCTCGCACCGTTCGATCGCGCCGCGCGGCCGGCTGCGCGTGAACATGCCGATGACGATCGGCAAACGTCTGATCGTTCCCCATCTGGGCGAATTCCTCGAACGTTATCCCGAGGTTCGACTGGAGCTGAGCTTCTCCGATCGCTTCATCAATCTGGTCGAAGACAACGTCGACATTGCGATCCGTATCGGAACCTTGAATGACTCGACACTGGTCGCGCGACCGATCGGCGTGCAGGGCATCGTCACGATCGCATCGCCCAAGCTGGCGCGAATCACCGAGGTGCGTACCGTCGAGGATATCGATCGGTATCCGGCGCTGGTATTCCGCGGACTGGCGTCGCGGCGGGAGCGACCCTGGCGGTTCCTGGTCGAAGGCAAGACCGTCGAACATCACCCTCGCGCGAGCATGCTGATCGACGATGGCGAAGCGTTGGTGGCCGCGGCGCAAGCCGGTTTGGGTATTGCGCAGGTCCCCGACAACATGGTCGTAGATGCGATTGCGAACGGCGAGCTGATCGAACTGCTGCCCGCGCTACGCACCCGGCCCGAACCCATCAACGCGATCTACCTGAGCCAGAGAAATCTGCCGGCGCGCGTGCGTGCGTTCGTCGACTTCATGGGAACGATCGCACGACTGCGCAAACCACAGCAGCTGCCGTCGGCGCGTATTCGATCGACCGAGACTGCGGTGCGGCGCAAACCGCCGTCGCCGGCTTGAGCCTGATCACTTCACCTTCGGGATCACCTCGGCGGCGAACACTTCCATCTGATCGATCAGATCGGACACCGAGTTCGCCGCGAAGTACAGGCCGAGCAGATGCGTGACGCCGGCTTCGCGCAGCGCGAGCGCCTTTTCCACCACTTCGCTCGGCGTGCCGATGAGATTGCATTCCTCCATCGTCAGGCTGCCTTGCTCCTTGAGCGTCGATTTGCGCAGTGACACGACGTGTTTGTACATCTGGCTCGCCTGGAAATCGCGTACCGCTTCGGCGGTGGTTTTGCCCACGCGGACGATGAACTGCGGGGCCACTTCCATCTTCGAGAAGTCGCGGCCGGCCTGCTCTGCGAGCTGCTTCATCAGCGTGACGCCCTCGCGCACCTTGGTGACGTGGATGCCCGCGGGCAGCCAGCCGTCGGCGGACTTCACCGCGCGGCGGATGTTGTTGAAATTGTTGCCGCCGACCAGGATCGGGATGTTCTTCTGCTTCGGCTTGGGAAAGAACTCGACGTCGCGATAACGGTAGAACTTGCCCTCGAACGAGGCGACGCGGTCGCTGAAGAGCTTCTTCATCGCCTCCAACCCTTCGCTCACGATGTCACCGCGCTGCAGCGGGGAATCGGGCTGCACCGCATCGAACTCCTCGCGATATGCACCGATGCCCACGCCGATCTCGAGCCGGCCGCCCGAGAAGTGGTCGAGCGTGCAGATCTGCTTGGCGGTGGCGACGATGTCGCGGCGCATCGGCAGCACCAGCACGCCGGTGCCGAAGCGTAGCGTCTTGGTGATGCCCGCGAGGTATGCGTAGGTGACCAGCGGCTCCCAGAAGCGCGGCGGCACCGGGAACTCCTCGCGCACGTAGTGCTGCGTGGTCATGTGATCGTTGCCCCACACCGAGTCGTAGCCCAGGCGCTCGGCGGCAAGCGCGATCCTGGCGACGTTTTCCGGATCGGAGAACGGGATGGGGTAGGTGAGGCCCTCCATCCCGGTGGGTAGTCCGGCGCTTACTCGCATGCAGTTCTCCTCGTTTGGGTTGCCGCGACATCCACCTCGCCTTGCTCGTTCAGTACGACGCCGTAGTCGCGCAGCGCGGCTTCGCGCGAGACCAGACCGTCGCGCACGTCGTTGGCCACCAGCGCCGCATCGCGCTCCTGTGGGCGGCCCAGACCCCCGCCGCCCGGCATCTCGATGATGAAGCTCTTGCCCGCCGGGATCGTCTGCTGGCCCTTGCCGCGCAGGCGTTCGCCGTCGCCACGGCGCACCACGCCGAGCGCGCCGTCATGGCCGCCATTGCGCCCGCGCGGCGGGAAATGCACGCGATCGTAGTTGGCGCTGATCATGTACGGCACGTTGTCCAGATGCACCGCTTCCATCACCTGGCCGAGGCCGCCGCGATTCCTGCCCGGCCCGCCCGAATCGACGCGGTACTCCTTGCGCGTGACCAGCAGCGGCGAGAGCGCTTCGGTGATCTCGATCGGTACGTTGCGCACGCCGCTGGGGAAGGCGGTAGCCGACAGGCCGTCCTTGCCCGGGCGGGCACCGGTGCCGCCGGAATGAAAGCTCATCACGTTGAACGCTTTGGTCTTGGCGATCGCTTCGACGTCGGCTTCGATGCGCGAGTCACCGCCCATGGCGAATAGATTCCACAGGCAGGAGGTGCCCTCGGCCGGTACGCCGCCGTTCAGCGCCTGATGCAGGCAGCCGAACATCAGATCGGGCAGCAGCTGTCCGGTGATGTGGCGCGTGGCCACCGGCGCCGGATGAACCGCATTGAGGATCGTGCCCACCGGTGCGGTCACGCGGATGCATGAGAGTGAGCCTTCGTTGTTGGGCACTTTGGGTGCGACGATGCACTTCACGCCGAAGCTCGAGTACGCCTCGGTGTAGCACATCGGCACGTTGATGCCGTAGGACGAGACGCCCGAGGTGCCGTCGAACGCGACGTCGATGCCGCTGGCGCCGATGGTCATCGTGGCTACCAGTTTCACCGGCTTGTCGTAGCCGTCGGCGGTGAGTTCGTGCTTGTAGACGCCGGGCTTGATCTTGCCGATCGCAGCGAGCGTGGCTTCCCTGGAGCGCTCCAGGATGTGCGCGGCCAGCGCATCGAGCGTGTCGATCTCGAACTCGTCCATCATCTGCACCAGCCGTCGCCCGCCGACCTTGTTGCACGCCGCGAGTGAGTACAGATCGCCAATCACCTGCGCCGACTCGCGCACATTGGCGCGGATGATCTCGATCACCGCCTCGTCGACCTGTCCGGCGCGGGCGAAGCGCATCAGCGGGATGTAGATGCCTTCTTCGTAGACCTGGCGTGAGTCGGGACCCATGCCGCGCCCGCCCACGTCGACCATGTGGCTGGTGGAGGCGAACAGGCCGACCGGCTTGCCGTGGCGGAAGGTCGGCGTGACGAAGGTGAAGTCGTGCAGGTGGCCGGTGCCCTTCCATGGATCGTTGGTGAAGAACACGTCGCCGTCGACCATGGTCTCGATCGGATATCTGGCCAGAAAGTGGCGCACCGCGCGCGCCATCGCGTTGACGTGCCCCGGCGTGCCGGTGACCGCCTGCGCGAGCATGTTGCCGGTGGTGTCGAACGCGCCGGCCGAGACGTCACCCGCCTCGCGGGTGGAGGTCGAAAAGCCGGTGCGCATCAGGGTGAGGGCTTGTTCCTCGGCGACGGCGATGAGCCGATCCCACATGACCTGCATGCGGATCTGGGAGAGTGATGCGGGCGTGAGCGAGGTGGCGGTACGAGCTTCCATGATTGGCTCCTAAGGGCCGGACCGGCGCCGCGCGGCTACGGAAGGCGCGAGAGAAAATGCGCCAGCGCTCGGATCCCCTCTTCGGGAATGCCATGCAGCGCCGCAGCCATCATCGTATCGCCGCCGGGGCGGCGGTTCGCCCGGTATTGCAACATCGCTTCGAGCAGAAACTCCTCGCGCTGGCCTGCAAGTCGCGGCATCTGCTCCTGCCCGTGGTAGTTCGGTAGGTGGCAGCTGCCACAATGATGCTTGGCGGCGAGCATCTCGCCGGCGCGAAACAGCGCTTCATCCTTTGCGGCCTCGGGTGGGCGTGCAGGCAGTGCGGAAAAGTGTTTCGCCAGCGCCGCGATCTCGGCGTCGGTCACGCCCTTGAGGAGATCGCGCATCACGTCGCTGCCGCGCAGGCCCTCTCGCGTCATGACGAGGTAGTGCTCCAGGAACACGCGCGGCTGCCCGGCGAGCGAAGGCGTGCCCGCGATCACCGAGTTGCCGTCAGCGCCGTGGCAGCCACCGCAGGTGGCAAGGCGCGCGGCGTCCTGCGCCGGGGCACCGGCCCAAACAAAAGCAGCGGTGAGCGCCGCGGCCCACCGTGCAACGTGCGGGATAGTCACTACTTCTTGTAGCTGATCCGATAGATCGCGCCCAACTGCTCGTCGGACACCAGGAGCGAGCCGTCTTTCATCTGCACGATGTACGCGGGCCGACCCCAGAACGAATCATCCGCCGGGTTCATGAATCCGATCATGAACGGCGTGATCTTCGCGCCGGTGCCGTCCGCGTTCGCCCGGACCGTGACCACGTCGTAGCCGAACTTCTTGGTCCGGTTCCACGAGCCCTTGCGGGCCACGAACGCGACGCCTCGATACTCGGCGGGGAACATCTTGCCCGTGTAGAAGTGAATGCCCATCGTCGCGGCGTGCGGTCCGGTGGTGACCACGGGCATGGTGACACCCTTGCAGGCGTCGGCCCGCTTCACGTCGGGGTCGGGTATGCCGTTGGCGTGGCAGTACGGGAAGCCGAAAAACTGACCCGGCTTGGAGACGCGGTTGAGTTCATCCTCGGGGCCTGCGTCGCCCATCCAGTCGCGACCGTGGTCGGTGAACCACAACTGTTTGGTCTGCGGGTGCCAGTCGAAGCCCACCGAGTTGCGCACGCCGGTGGCGATCACCTGCATGCCCGAGCCGTCCGGGTTGTAGCGGCGGATCTGCGCGTACTCCTTGGTGGGCGGCTCGCAGATGTTGCATGGTGCGCCGAAGGGCACGTAAAGCTTGCCATCGGGCCCGAAGCGCACGTACTTCCAATTGTGATGCTGCTCCTTGGGCAGATTGAAGGCGGCGGTGATATCGGCGGCCGACGTACCGTAGTTGCTCTCGATGTTGTCGTAGCGAAGCACCTTGTCGATGGCGAAGACGTATAGCGAGCCCTTGGAGAACGCGACCCCGGCCGGCTGCGTGAGCTTGTCCACCAGCACGCGCACGTTGCGACGATCGCCGTAGTCGGCCACTTCGTAGACCCGGCCGATGGCGCGTGTGCCGACCCACAGCTTCTGTTGCGAATCGCTGAAGGCCATCGCGCGGCCGCCTACCAGGCCGGTGGCCCAGATCTCGGCCTTGAATCCCGGCGGGAGTTTGAGGCGGTCGATGGGGATCTCCGCTGCTGGCGTCTCGGTCATCTTGCCTGCCACGGGAGCGAGCTTCGATTCGCCCATCGCGGGGGGTTTGCCTTGATGCCAGGCGGGAGCCTGCGCGTAAGCCTGGGCTACCGTCAGGGCGAGCGCGGCCAGGGCGAGCTGGTTCTTCATGGATGTGTCTCCTCGTTGGGGGAAGCGAAGCTATCACGCACGGCTTGCGCATGCATGCCGGGCTGCGGTGCTGTTTTCAGTGTCTCTGTAGCACGATGTACCCCTGTGCGTCGATGCTCGCCACAAAGCCACGCGTCACCAGGGTCGAGGTCTCATCCTCGGCGATGATGGCCGGGCCGGTCAACGTCGCGCCGGGCGGCAGATCGAAGCGCCAGTAGATCGGCACGGCTTCGGTACGTCCAGCGCGCGGGTCGAATACGGCGCGTTCGTCGACCGGCCGTGCCTGCGTCGTTTGCAGTGTCGATCGATCAGCGGCAAGCGGCGGCGTCGGCGCCGCCAGCCGCAGCGCCCAGCTCATCACCTCCACCGGCATGCCGGGAATGGTGATGCCGAAGATGCGCTCGTACTCGGCGGCGAAGCGTGCGGCGAGCACGGTCGCGCCCGATGCGTCGAACTCGTTGTCGGGAATCGCGACGGTGAGATCGTGTCCCTGGCCTTGATAGCGCATGTCGGCGGTCCACGCGGCGGTCAGGGCGCCCTCGGGTGCGCCCATGCGCACCACGTGCTCGGCTTCGCGCCGCATCTCGTCGCGCATCGCATTCACGGCGCCTGAATCGAACCCGGCATCGAGCGGTGTGTGGCGCGTGCGAACGGTCTCGTAGGCCACCGGCGCGAGCAGGAACCCCACCGCCGAGCCCACGCCTGCGCCGGTGGGAATCACCACCTGATCGATGGCCAGCTTGTCGGCCAGTCGCGCCGCGTGCAACGGTGCCGCTCCGCCGAAAGCGATCAGCGTGCGGCCGGCGAGTTCCTTGCCGCGCTCCACCGCATGCACGCGCGCGGCGTTGGCCATGTTCTCCTCGACTACTTCGACGATCCCGAAGGCGGCATGCTCCGGCGGGAAGCCGAGCGGAGCGCCGATGTCGCGTTCGATCGCGCGCGCGGACGCCGCCGTGTCGAGCTGGATCGAGCCGCCGGCGAAGCGACCAGGGTCGATCGCTCCGAGCGCGACGTCGGCGTCGGTCACCGTGGGGCGCGCGCCGCCGCGTCCGTAGCACGCCGGACCAGGCTCCGAGCCGGCGCTCTCCGGGCCGACCTGGATGCGTCGCATTGCATCGACAGACGCAATCGAGCCGCCACCTGCGCCGATCTCGACCATCTCCACCACCGGGATGCGCAGCGGCAATCCGCTTCCCTTCAGGAACCGGTATTCGCGCGCCACTTCGAACGTGCGTGAATACTGCGGCTCGCCATCGTCGATCAGGCAGATCTTCGCGGTGGTGCCGCCCATGTCGAACGACAG
>CADEDU010000018.1:39965-80588 GCA_902826155.1 uncultured beta proteobacterium | reverse complement strand
ACCACGTTGCCGCGCGCATCGATGCGCTCTGGCACCGGCAGACGCAGCGTGCGCGGCACCAGCGGCGCGGGCTTGTCCATGAAGATGTCGTACTGCTCGAAGCGGTTTTCGTACGCCATCTCGACCGAGTCGCGGAACCCCTCGGTGACCAGCAGCGCGGTCTTCGCGCCGCGCCGTTCGATGATCGCGTTGGTGGCGAGCGTGGTGCCGTGGATGATCATGCTCACCGCCGCAGGCTCGACGCCGGCTTTGCTCAGAATGGCGCGCACACCTTGGAGCACTCCTTCTTCCGGCGCGCGTGAGGTGGTGAGCACCTTGGTGCTGTGGCGGACCGGTCCAAGCTCCAGTGCGACGTCGGTGAACGTGCCGCCGATGTCGATGGCCAGGCGTGCGGTCATAGGGTGTTTTCCTTGCGAACATTGCCGCCGAGGTAGGCGTGGCGGATACGGGGATTGTCGAGCACCGCGCGAGCGGGCCCTTCGAGGAACGTGCGGCCGAGTTCCATCACGATGGCGGTATCGGAGATGGCGAGCGCGCCGTGCACGTTCTGTTCGACCATCAGCACCGTCACGCCGGTGCGGGCGACCGCGCGCGCCATGTCGAACACTTCGCGCTGCATCTTCGGCGACAGTCCGAGCGAGGGCTCGTCCAGCAGCAGCAGCTTCGGTTGCAGCACCATCACCATCGCGGTTTCGAGCATCTGCTGCTCGCCGCCCGAGAGGTTGCCGGCATTCACCTGCAGCCGGTCGCGCAGCATTGGGAAGAGCGCGAGCACCCGCTCGACCGCGGCATCGTGTGCCGTGCGTGGCAAGGTGTAGCAGGCCATCTTCAGATTCTCGGCGACGCTCATCGTGGCGAAGTTGCAGCGCCCTTGCGGCACGAAGCCGATGCCCAGGGCCAATCGCTGCCAGGGCGGCAGGTGCTCGATGGCCGTGCCATGCATACGAATGCTGCCGGTGAAGTGCCGGCAGGTGCCGTAGATCGCGCGCATCAGCGTCGATTTGCCCGCGCCGTTGCCGCCCACCAGCGTGGTGATGGTGCCGGCATTGAGCGCGCACGAGAACTCGCGCACCACCGGCAACTCGCCATAGCCCGCGGTGAGCGCGTCGATCTCAAGCACGCACGCCAAGGTACGCCTCCAGGACGCGAGGATCGGCATGCACCACCTGCGGCGGGCCCTCGGTGAGCTTGCGGCCCTGGTCGAACACGATCACCGCGTCGCACAGGTTCATGATGAACTCGGTGTTGTGCTCGACGATGAGGAACGTCTCGCCCGCCGCACGCAGCCGCGCAATCGCCTGCTCGATCTCGCGGATCCGGCTCGGATTGACGCCGGCGACCGGTTCATCGAGCACCACGAGCTTCGGGCGCGGCATCAACGCGGCGATCAACGCTACGAGTTTCTTCTGCCCATAGGAGAGGATGCCGCTGGGCGCGTCGCGATAACGCTGCAGGCCGACCAGCGTGATCAGCTCATCGGCGCGGCCGCGTGCGTCGGCTTCTGCAGTTCGAAGCCGCTTGGTGCGCAACAGGGCATCCACCCAATTGGCGGGGTCGAACGGCACCATCGCGTTCAGCAGCGTTTCCATCACGCTGAGATGCTCGTAGACGCGCACGTTCTGGAACGTGCGCATCAATCCGGCCAGCGCGATTCTTTGCGGCGGCAGGCCGAGGAGCGACTGCCCGGCGAGTGTCACGGTGCCGCGATCGGCACGCTGGAAGCTGCTGATGCAATCGATCATCGTGCTCTTGCCCGAACCGTTGGGGCCGATCACGCCGACGATCTGGCCGGACTCGACACTGAAGCTCACGTCATCGAGCGCGCGCACGCCGTGGTAGGCCTTCGATAGACCGCGCACTTCGAGCAGGGCGCTCATGGTGGCTCACCCTGCGTGATCGGCCCGAGCGGTCGCGCTTCGGTCGGATCGGGCGCCAAGCTCTCGCGCAACCTGGCGATGCGCCGTTCGCGCAGCCAGCCCGCGACCCCTTGCGGCATTGCCAGTACCACCGCGACCAGGATCGCGCCGTAGATCACCATGCGCAACTCGTTCGACACGCGCAGCACCTCGGGCAGCGCCGACATCAGCAGCCCGGCAATCACCACGCCCCAGAACGTGCCCGGACCGCCGATGATCACCATGATCAGGAACGCCTGCAGATAGTAGAAATCGAAGATCAGCGGATCGACGATCTTCAGAAAGAACACCAGGATGCCGCCCGCCATACCGGTGAGTGCCGCGCTCACTGCGAAGGCGAACAGCCGATAGGGCGTCGGTGCAATGCCCTGGGCGAGCGCGAGCGGCTCGTTCTGCTTGATCGCAAGCAGCGTGCGGCCGATGCGCGAAGTGACGATCGCGTACAGCACGCCGAGCGCGAGCACCATGAACACCAGCGCGAAGTAGTAATAGGCGAATGCATTGCTGATCTCCCAGCCGAAGAAGTGCGGCGCCGGCAGGCCCGGAATGCCGAGCGGACCACGCGTGAGACTGACCCAGTCGCGCGCGATCAGGAACGCGAGCAGCGAGAACGACAAGGTGACGATCACGAACGAATCGCGCGCCAGTCGCAGCGCCGGAAAGCCGATTGCGACTGCGAGCGCGGCGTTCAGCACCGCCGCGTAGGCGAGTCCGGCCCAGAAGCTGCCGCCGAAGGTCATCACTGTCAGCGCAGTGCAGTAGCCGCCGATGCCCCAGAACGCAAGCTGCGCGAACGAGAGCAATCCGGCGTAACCGTAGATGAGATTGAGCGAAGCCGCCGCGACGGTGAACAGGAAAGCGCTCACGCCCACCCCGGTGACGTAATCGGAGACGACGAGTGGCATCGCGCCCAGCACGACCAGCGCAATAGACACCCCCGCAACGAGCGGCCAGGTGGGGAGGGTGCGCGCCATGGGCTCGGCTATCCGACCCGCACGCTGCGCTGGCCGAGCAGACCGTGCGGCCGCACCAGCAGCATTGCGATCATCACGATGAACACGGCGGTCTCCTGCCAGATCGCCTCGAAGAATCCGCCGATCCAGCTCTCCAGCACGCCCAGGCCGAGCGCGGCGAGGATCGCGCCGGGAATGCTGCCCAGCCCGCCGATGATCACGAGCGCGAACGCCTTGAAGATCAGGAACTGCCCCATGATCGGCTGCACCACGTGTACCGGCGCGAGCGCTGCGCCACCGATGCCGCACAGGATCGTGGCGACGATCACCGCGTTGCGCGCGACGGTCCGCGGTTTGACGCCCACCATCAACGCCGCCTCGCGATTGATCGCGATCGCCCGCATCGCGCGACCGAACTGGGTGTGATTGAGGATGGCGTACAAGCCGGCGAACGCGCCCAGTGCGACGACGGAGGCGATGATGCGAGTCCAGGTGATGCGGATCGCGCCGATCGTCACGCCGTCGAATTTGAACTGCGTGTCGACGACCTTCGGCGTCGCCGTGAACAGATATTGAAACCCGTACAGCAGCACCATCGAGATGCCGATGGTGATCAGGATCGAGCGCTCGAAGTCCTTATCGCGCAAACGCGACAGCAGCAGCTCGTACAGCAGCCAGCCGACGATCGCACTGGCGAGCGCGACCACGGCAAGCGCAGGGAAGTACAGACCGCCGAACAGCGGCAACGCGAACACCATGATGTACGCGCCGACCATCAGCAACTCGCCGTGCGCGAAGTTGATGATCTCGAGTACACCGAAGATCAGCGCCAGCCCCGCGGCGATGAGCGCGTAGATCAGTCCGAGCATCAATCCGTTCAGCGTGAGCTGCAGCAGATAGAGCGGGTCGACTTGCATCGGCGTGGTGCGAGGAGAAACGCGGAACAGAACAATCGAGACGGAAGGGCGGGCCGAAGGGTGCTATGGAAAGGCAACATGGAATGGGATACACGCCGATGATGCGCAGGCACGTGAAGCGCGATCGATTATGACAGAGCACTTGCGTGCGGCAGCCGCCAACTCGTGTCGCTTGCACGCCCCGCGGCGCCTCCCTATGATCGACCGACCGCATCGACCGCCTTTGCCATTCGCCATGCCACGACAGGGGAGCACCGCATGAAACCGATCCGCACCACACTGATGCAGTCGATCGCCGGTATTGCGCTCGCGGCGGGCGTCAGCGCATCAGCTCTCGCGCAACAACCGATCCGCATCGGTTTTTCCACCCCGACCACCGGTCCGGCCGCGCTCGCGTCGCAGTGGGAGAAATGGGGCGTGGAGATCGCGCTGGAGGAAATCAACGCCGCGGGCGGATTGCTCGGGCGCAAGGTCGAGATCATTACGCTCGACAACCGCTGCAACCCCACTGAGGGCGCGAACACCGCGCGCCGGCTGGTGCAGGACAAGGTGAGCGCGATCATCGGCGGGCACTGCTCGAGTGCAACGCTGGCGATGATGCCGATCATCAAGGATGCGAAGATCCCGATGGTGACCGGCGTGTCGTCCAGCCCGCGCATCGGTGAGTTGTCCGGCGCAGGCGGCAACGACTACATGTTCCGCATCAATCCCGACGATCAGATGATGGCCGCGGCGCTCACCGAGTATCTCGGTGCGAAGAAGCTGTTCACCAACGTTGCGATCCTGGCCGAGGATTCCGACTTCGGCCGTGGCGGGGCGGCAGCGTTCCGGCCGCTGGCGGAAAAGGCCGGCATGAAAATCGTGTCGACCGATTTCGCCGCGCAGAGCACGCCTGATTTCACGCCGGTGCTCACGCGCATCGCACAACGCAAGCCCGATGCGATCGCGGTGTTCATGCTCGGCGCCGATCAGCTCAACATGACGCGCAACGGCATGCAGATGGGTTTGAAGATTCCCTATACCGGCCGCGCGGAGCTGGCCGGGCTGATGCTCGATCTGATCCAGCAGGGCGGCATGGACGGCTCGGTGTCGGCCTGGACCTACTCGCCCGACGTCGACAATCCGCTCAACAAGCAATTCGCGCAGAAATTCGCGGTGCGCCACAAGATCCGCGCCACGCTGCAGGCTTGGGCGGGCTACGACTCGTTACGCGTGCTCGCGCAGGCGGTGCGCGATGCGAAGAGTGACGACCCTGTGAAGGTGCGCGATGCGCTACAGAAGGTGAAGTTCACCGGCCTGCTGGGTAAGCCCGCGACGTTCAACAAGAACAACGAGGCCGGCAAGGTGGTGGTGATCCAGTCGGTGAAGGACAAGCGCGTGACCGTGCTGGATTTGTGGGAGGTGAAGTAGCGCGCAAGGGGAAAAGCAAGCCGCAGATTGCGAGAACACAGGGAGAGCGCCCAACTTCAATCGGCGCACAAGCTGCGCCGCAAACTCGGCTCCCTCCTACTCTAGCCACGTGAGTGGCGCGAGAGGGGGAGGGCGGGGGGCGGGAGAGCGCCCAGACAGGCGGGTGGAGGGAGAGCGCCCTAGTCCACTTTGACGCCCGCCTCGCGAACGACCTTGCTCCAGCGCTGCGCTTCAGCCTTGATGAACTGCGCGGTCTGCTCAGGCGTGCCGCCGACGGGCGTGGCCGAGCGGTCGGTCAGACGCTTGACGATCTCGGGCTCCTTGAGCACTGCCGCCATGTCGGTTGAGATCTTCGCCGCGACGGCTGCCGGCGTTTTCGGCGGTGCCACCACGCCGAACCAAGCCACCGCCTGATAGCCCGGTAATACCTCGGCGATTGCCGGCACGTTGGCGACCATGTCGATGCGCTTTTCGGTGCCCACGCCGAGCATCTTCATCTTGCCGGCGCGCACGTGCGGCAGGGCGGAGGCGATGTTCTCGAACATCATGTCGACCTGACCGGCGAGCAGATCAGCCACCGCTGGCGCTGCGCCCTTGTACGGAATGTGCACGAGCTTCACGCCGGCCATCGACTTGAACAGTTCAGCCGACAGATGCGCCGTGCCGCCGCTGCCCTGCGAGGCGTAGTTCAGTTTGTCGGGGTTTGCCTTGGCGAATGCGACCAGTTCCTGGATGGTGTTGGCCGCGACCTTCGGATGCACCACGAGCACGTTGGGCACGATCGACATGATCGTCACCGGCACGAAAGCTTCGGGATCGAACGCGAGCTTGGCGTAGAGCGCCTGATGGATCGCGATCGGGCCGGGCGCCGAGGCGAGCAGCGTGTGGCCATCGGGATCGGCCTTGGCGACGAACTCCGCGCCGATGTTGCCGGCGGCGCCGGCGCGATTCTCGACCACCACCGGCTGGCCCCACTTCTCCGCCAGGCGTGCGCTCAACAGGCGCGGCATTGCATCGGCGCTCCCGCCGGCCGGGAACGGTACGACGATGCGAACCGGCCGATTGGGAAACTCGCTCTGTGCGAGGGCAGGCGCTACGAGTGTGACGAGCGCGAGCGCTGAGACGGTGCGGACGGCGAGGCGGCGCAGCATGGCGGGACTCCGAGGCGTTTCGTTGAGGACGCGATTCTGGGGCGATTCTCACCCAGGTTCGCGCCTCCAGGGTGAACGGATCAACGCGGTTGCTCGAGCCACCCCTTGATGCGCTCCGCGGTTTCGAGATCGCCGACAGCGCGGGCGAGTGCGACTGGACGCGATCCGATCATCTCGATCTTGATGTCGTGGTAGAGCCGGTTGCCGGCCTGCATGCCGCGCGTGATCTGCAACGATCGTATCGATCCGCGCTCGAACCTGCGCAGCTTGCCCGCACCGAACCAGCCGCGCCGCAGTTCGATCGCATCGGGCTGCAACGTGATCGTCGCCCGATCGAGCAGCAGGTCGAGGGTGATGTAGGCGATGAGCAGACCGAACAGCATGAAGATCGCGCTGAACCACAGCGGGGCGCCGTGCATGAGCATGAACGCGATGGCGCCGAACCAGATCAGCGTGAACGCGCCGGCACCCAGCGTGACACCGCGATGTCGCGCGCGGCGCAGATGCAACGTCGGCGCGCCATCGGAAGCGGTACCGAGCTCGATCCCTTGCGCGCTCAGCAGCGCTTGCATCTCCGCGATTGCTGGCTTGGTTTTGCGTGAGGGCGGCGCGTCGGCTTTCGACTGGCTCGGATGGGCGTGCCCGAACACCGGAATCTCGAACTGGTCGTGGAAGTCGACGCCAGGCATCGCGGCGTCGACGTCGATGCGCCACACCACCTGGCGATCGCCCGTGCTGAGATCGGTCTGCGGCTGATCGACCGGCAGCATGAATCGGAGCGGCAGACGCCAGCCGTTAGTGCTGGCGACAACTTCGCTGGCGGGGAGTTGTTTGCGATCCTGGTAGAGGATGCGCTCCGAGCTGTTGTCTTCGCCGCGACGCCTGGCGGTGACGCGTTCGATGCAGCTCAGGCTGACGGTGATGCCCTGCGGTGCATCGATCGGCGCACGCGTTTCGACCGCAACGCGTACTTCGCCGCCGAGTTTCGCCGGCACGCGCTGCATCACCAGCGCCGAGCGACCGAAGCGGCGCCAGCGCAGGGTGGAGCGGATCGCCCACACCAACAACCCCGCGCCAACGACCGGAAAGAGCCAACCGATGAGCGCGGCCTTGTTGCCTCGGGCGACATCGCCTGCGATCAGAAACGGCAGCGGCGCGCTGATCGCGTTCCAGATGCCCGCGAACATCCATACGAACAGCATCGCGCCGCGGCTCGCGCTGCCCGGAATGCGTCCGTCGCGCCATTCCTCGCGCCAGCGCCAGGGCTGGTCGGGATGCATCAGGCGCCGGTTCTCCTCCTCGCGATGGCGGCGCTTGCCGATCTGCGCACCGATGAGCAGCCACAGTCCCGCACCCCCGAATACGGCGCCGCCGAGCAGCTTCATCGCGAACAATCCCCAACGCATCTGCCGGTACAGCACGGCCTGGTGCGGTTGTGCCGGATTGACGAACGCGGGAACGCGCAGATTCTGGTCGCGCGCGCGGCGCAACTCGGCGTACGCATCCTGGTGAAACGAGCCGACGTTGTCACTGGTCGAGTTGATCGCCACGCGCGTGCCGACGTAGCGATTGCCCTGGAACGAGTACTCGTACTGCGCCTCGACGCGGTAGGTGGTCGAGTCTCCGCGCGTTTCGGACAGGCGTGTCTCCAGCACGCGGGCAGGTGTTTCGACCCAACTGCGCATGCGGATCGACTCCCAGACGTCCGAGATCGCCAGGCCCAGCAGCAAGAGGCCGACGGCGGCGAACGGCAGCGCGAACACGGCCACGCAGCCGCCGGCCAGGCGACTGGAGTTGGAGATTTTGCGGTGGGTGGTCATGTGGGGTGACGGGTGCAGCGACGCCGCTGTACCAGCCGCAGCGACACCGCTGTACCAGCCGCAGCGACACCGCTGTACCAGCTCGAGCGCGCTCGCGGCTTGCGGTCGGTATTGTCGGTAGCGCATCGCCGTGCCCGACGCTGTGCTCGCCTTGCCTCGCGGCGTACGTCACACTCCGCGCCGATTCTGGTCCACCGAGCGTCGATGACTGCATCCCGCATCGCTGCAATCGAACCGCTGCGTAGTGCCCGCATCGGGCTGGCGATCGTCTGTCTGGGCAGCCTGCTCGGGCCGCTCGATAGTTCGGTCAACGTGGCGTTCCCGGCGATCACGCGCGCGTTCGATATCGCACTCGGTGACATCCGCTGGATCATCATCGGTTTCGTGATCGCGCAGTCGAGCCTGTCGATCGTGTTCGGCAAGCTGGGCGATCTGTACGGTCATCGGCGCATCTTCCAGCTCGGTCTGGCCACTTGTGCCCTGGCGCATCTGGCATGCGGATTCGCGCCGACCTACTCGGCGCTGATCGTGCTGCGCATGGTGCAAGGTCTCGCGGTGGGCATTGCGATGGCGTGCGCGCCTGCGCTGGCTACGTTGCTGTTTCCCGAGACGCACAAACGCCGCGTGCTGGCGATCTACCTGATGCTGTTCAGCGTCGGCGTTGCGATCGGGCCGATCGCGGGCGGCCTGCTGCTGCCCTGGACCGACTGGCCGGGCGTGTTCTGGTTCCGCGTGCCGCTCGCGCTGCTCGCGTTGGTGCTCTCGGCGGCGATTCCGCACACGCACTTGCAGCGCGCGGCGGCCCCGCGCATCGACTGGCTTGGTGCAGCGTTGCTGGTGACGACGCTGACGTGCCTGGCGCTGTTGCTGAGCTTCGCCGAACGCCACGCGCTTGTCGCGATTGGTTTGTCCGTCGCTGGCGCCGTCGCGTTCACGCTGTTCGTCCGGCATGAGGCCGCGTACCCGGAGCCGATCCTGCCGGTTCGCGCGTTTCTGACGCCCGCGTTCGCGTCGCTGCAGTTCGCGGCGGTGCTGATCAACCTGTGCTGTTTCGCGATCATGCTGCTGCTGCCGTACTGGCTGGCCGATCGCAGCGACTACTCCACGGTGGGATCAGGGGCGTTGCTCGCGCTGTTCCCGATCGGCTCGATCGTGGCCAATGGGCTGGCGGGATCGGTCATGCGACATCTCGCAGCGCGCCGGCTCGTGCGGCTTGGCGTGGCCTTGAGTGGCCTCGGTCTGCTGTCGATCGGTGTGGCGATCAGCTACGAAGCGTCCCTTGTGGGGATCGCGGCCGCGCTGTTCGTCGTCGGTGTAGGACTCGGCGTGTTTCAACTGGGTCAGGCCGATGCAACCACGAGTCATCTGCCGATCGCCGAGCGCGGCGTTGCCGGCAGCCTGATGAACGTTACCCGACTGGTGGGGCTCGTGCTCGGTGCAGCGCTGATCAGTGCACTGTACGCCTGGCTGCAGCAGCATCTGGGTGCGCGCGCGTTCGCGTGGTCGTTCGCGCTGCTGGGCGCTGCGCTTGGCCTGCTTGCGCTGGCGCTTCGAACGCGATATCACCACGAGAAGCGTCCCCATGACATTCCATAGTCGATCCGCATGAAGCTCGCCTATTTCACCCAGCCGGTGCATCCGCTCGATCGCGACTACCGCACGGTGTTGCGCGAGAACATCGATGCGATCGTGCTCGCCGATCGGCTGGGCTACGAGGAGGCGCTGGTCGGCGAGCATTTCACCGATCTGGCCGAGCCGATCACCTCGGCGCTGATGTTCATCGCGCGGCTGGTGCCGGAAACGAAGCGCATCCGTCTCGGCCCGGGCGTGGTCAATCTGCCCGTGTATCACCCGGCGATGCTTGCCGGGCACATCGCGATGATGGATCACCTCACCGACGGCCGGCTGGTGTGGGGCATCGGTCCGGGCGGGCAAGCCTCCGACATCGAGGTGTTCGGCAACGCCAAGGTCGACCGCAATCGCAAGATGGTCGAGGTGTTCGATCAGATCCAGCACATCTGGTGGGGTGAGGCGCCGTATGCGATCCGAGGCGAATTCTTCGATGTCTCGACGGTGCGCACGTTCTATCCGGAGATCGGCCAGGGGATCGCGCCCAAGCCGCTGCAGCGCCCGCATCCGCCGGTGCGGGTGACGGCACTCGCGCCGCATTCGCACGGCATCGCGATGGCGGCGCAGCGCGGCTGGGACGTGATCTCGTGTCAGTACGTGCAGGCGCACTGGATCGCCACGCATCGACCCAAGTATCTCGAAGGTCGGCGCAACGCCGGGCTGATCGAGGACACCGGCGGCTGGCATGTCGCCAAGTGCATCTTCGTCGCCGATGACGAAGCGACCGCGCGCCGCTACGCCCGCAGCGTCGAGGGGCCGTACGGCTTCTACTTCTCGAACCTGATGCGCAAGATCGCGCGCGGCGGCCGGCTCGCGCTGTTCGCGGCGCATCCCGATCAGCCCGAAGCGCAGATCACGCTCGAGCAGTCGCTGGCAACGCAGGTGATCGCCGGCACCGTGAGCAGCGTGGTCGATCAACTCCTCGCATTGCGCGAGCAGGTCGGATCGTTCGGCACGCTCTACTACACCGGCATCGATTGGGCCGACGCCGGTCTGGCGCGGCGCTCGATGGCGCTGATGGCCGAACAGGTGTTGCCAAGGGTGAATGCTGCATTGCGCTGATCGGCGCGGCTGTCCTTGCCACGTCCGCTGTCCCTTCGTTCGCTGTCCCTTCAATTGGGAGCTTGTCGGTGCGCGGGGCCGCGACATACCATCGAGCCGCATCCCTCGCGCGTACCGATCGGGAGCATCAGACAACGGCGGGACACCCGCCCGGTCGCGCGGCAAGAATGGCTACCGAAGGAGGAGACGAGCATGACAACGAGCGTGAGAGCGCTGCTGGGTGTTTGCGTTGGCTTGGTGTTGGCGGGCGCGGCGGTGCTGGCCCCGACCCCGGCGCTGGCGCAGAACAAGATCCTGATCGGTGACATCAGCTCGATGAGCGGGCCGCTCGCCATCGGCGGCGTGCCTGGCCGGCAGGGCGCGGTCATGGCGGTCGAGGAAATCAACAAGGCCGGCGGCATCCTCGGCCAGCAGATCGAACTGATCACCCGCGACGACAAGTCGCAGCCCGAAGAGGCGAGCAAGCACTTTCGTGAACTCGCCGCACAGGGCGCGCAGATCATCATCGGTTCGACCGGCAGCGGTACCTCCGCCGCCATGACGGCATTGGCGCGCGAACTGAAGATCCCGTTCTTCACGATGATCGGGTACTCGCGCTTCCTGTCGGAGGAGGCCGGGCATCGCTACTTCTTTCGCTTGATCACCAACGATCGTGTGCTGGGGGCTGGCATCGCCGAAGCGCTGGCCAAGCAGCCGCACACCAAGTACTGCACCATCGGCTACGACTACGCCTACGGCCGCGACATCACCAAGGTCGTCATGGCGCGCCTGAAGGAATTGAAGCCTGAGGTCGAAGTCATGTCCGGCTGCGAGTTCTGGGTGCCGCTTGGCACCACCGACTTCACCCCGAACCTGACCGCGATCCTGTCCAAGCGCCCGCAGGCGGTCATGTTCGGCGGACTGGTCGCCGCAGGCGCGCCCGCATTCGTCAGGCAGGGCACCGCGTTCGGTTTGTTCAAGAGCGCGATCGGGGTGCACCCGAGCATCGGCATGGTCATCAACAGCGCCGGGTTCACCAACAAGGCCGACATTCCGGAGGGCATCTTCACCGGCACCGACTATCTCTACCCGCCGCTCGACACGCCCGCCAGCAAGGCGATCTACGACGCCTACCGCAAACGTTGGAACCAGCTGCCCGCCGAGCAGTCGGTCAATGCGCACACGACGCTGCGCTTCATCAAGAAGGCGCTCGAGAAGGCCGGCAAGATCGATCGCGAAGCGATGATCGACGCGGCCAAGGGCCTGAGCATCGACCACCCGATCATGGGCGAGATCACCGTGCGTGAGTTCGATCACCAGGCCAACACCGGCTGGTGGATGGGCTATCTCACCTGGGACGAAACGCACAAGCGCGCCGGGATGCGCAACGCCACGTTGCTCAAGGCCGAGCCGTTCCTGCCGAGCAAAGCCGAGATCGAAAAACTGCGCACCAAGAAGTAGGCCGCACCGATGCTGCTTGGCCTGCAGATCGTGAGCGGCCTGGTGTCGGCCGCGATCCTGTTCCTGCTCGCATCCGGCCTGTCGCTGATCTTCGGCGTATGCGGAGTGCTGCAACTGGCGCACGGCGCGTTCTTCATGCTTGCGGCCTATCTCGCGTACTCCGGCACGTTGCTGCTGGCGGAGTCGGGGGCGAGCTTCTGGCTCACGCTGATCATCGCGCCGCTGGTGCTCGCCGGGCTGGGCGCGCTGATGGAGATCGCGCTGTTTCGCAAGCTGTACCACGCCGATCACCTGGTGCAACTGCTGCCGACGATCGCGCTCTCGTTCATCGTCGCCGACGTGATCCGCTTCATCTGGGGACTGGAGAGCAAGACCGTGCCGTTCCCGAGCGGACTGCCGGGCGCCGTGTCGATCTTCGGCGTCACGTTTCCGAGCTACTACGCCGTCATCGTCATCGCCGGCGTGCTGATCGGACTGGGGCTGTGGTGGCTGGTCTATCGCACCCGCTGGGGCACGCTGGTCCGCGCGATCGCGCAAGACCGCGACATGAGCGCTGCGTTGGGGATCAACGAGCGCGCGATCTACACCGGCGTGTTTGCGCTGGCTGCCTGGTTGGCGGGCATGGCCGGCGTGCTCTCCGCGCCGCTCTCCGGTGCAGCACTCGGTAGCGATCTCGACGCGATCATCGATGCGTTCGTGGTGGTCGTGGTGGGCGGGCTGGGCAGCATTCCGGGTGCGCTGCTCGCAGCGCTGCTGATCGGCATGGTGCGCTCGTTCGGCATTCTGATCGTGCCGCAGTTCGCGATGGCGTTCGTGTTCGCGCTCATGGCGCTGGTGCTGATCGTGCGGCCGACCGGGCTGCTCGGCCGCAGGGAATCGATCAGCCGATGACGAACACCACCCGCATCGGGGTCGTCGCCCTGATCGTCGTTCTCGCGCTGCTGCCGGTGCTCACGCCCGAAGTGGTGATCGTGCAGAGCACCGACATCCTGATCTTCACGCTGTTCGCGCTCAGCCTGAATCTGCTGGTGGGCTACGCCGGCATGCTCTCGCTCGGTCATGCCGCGTTCTTCGCCATCGGCGGCTACACCGCGGGCCTGCTGGTGAAACATCTGGGGGTGGCAATGCTGCCGGCCATGATTGCCGGGCCGATCGTTGCCGCGCTCGCGGCGCTGGCAATCGGCTTTTTCTGCGTGCGACTGAGCTACGCCTACTTCATCATGTTGTCGCTCGCGTTCGGTCAGCTCGTGTTCACCGTCATCTGGAAATGGCAGAGCGCCACCGGGGGTGACGACGGCCTGACCGGCATCGCGCCGCATGCGGTACTCATGGCACCGAACGCGTACTACTACTTCGTGCTGGTGATCGTGCTGCTTGCCGGCACTGCGCTGTACCGCATCGGACGCTCGCCGTTCGGTCATGCGTTGCTGGCCATCAAGGACAACGCGCGGCGCGCGGCGTTCCTGGGCATTCATGTGCGTCGGGTGCAACTGGCGGCGTTCGTGGTTGCGGGTACGTTCGCGGGCGTCGCCGGCGTGCTGCAGGCGTTCTATCACCGCGGCATGTTCCCGGGCTCGGCGCATTGGCTGCTGTCGGCCGATGGGTTCATCGCCGTTTGTCTGGGCGGCGCCAGCTACTTCGCCGGCCCGATCGTCGGTGCGGTGCTGCTCAAGCTCGTGTCGCTCGCGCTGCCACGGCTGACCGAGTACTGGATGTTCTTTCTGGGCATCGTGATCCTGGTGATCGCGATGCTGCGCCCGGCCGGGTTGCTCAGCTTCCTGCGGCCTAGAGGGGCCGGCGTGCGCAACGAAGAGGTCGGTCTGAGATCGGGGGCGGGTCAATGAGCGGCGCGTCGATCAGCGATCCGGTCCTGATCGTCGAGAACCTCTCGCGCAATTTCGGTGGCGTGAGTGCGGTGAACAACGTGACGTTCAGCGTGCCGCGTGGCCAACTGCGCGCGGTGATCGGCCCCAACGGCGCGGGCAAAAGCACGTTGTTCAATCTGCTCACCGGCTTGATACGCAGCAACTCCGGCCGGGTGGTGTTCAACGGCGCAGACGTCACTGCCTTGCCGCCGCATGCGCGCACGCGGCTCGGACTGGGCCGCACGTTTCAGATCAACAGCATCTTCCAGAACTCGACGGTGCTGCAGAACGTGCAGATCGCGCTGCTCGCTCACCAGCGCCGCATCTGGAACATGAGCGCGACCGCCGACAAGTTGTTGGTGCGCGAAGCGCATGCGCTGCTCGAGTTGCTCGGGTTGGCCGATCGCGCGGGCAAGCTCGGTTCGGCGCTGGCGTACGGCGATCGTCGCCGGCTCGAGGTCGCGCTCGCGCTGGCTTGTGAACCGACGCTGCTGCTGCTCGATGAGCCGACCGCGGGCATGTCGCTGCCCGACAAACCCGGCATGGTGCAGTTGATCCAACGCATCGCGCGCGAGAAGGGCGTCACCGCGATCCTGATCGAGCACGACATGGACATGGTGTTCTCGATGGCCAACGTGATCACCGTCATGCATCAGGGCGCGGTGGTCGCCGAAGGCACGCCGCAGGAGATCCAGGCCAACGAGCGAGTGCAGGAGATCTATCTCGGCGAGGCGCACGATGCTTGAACTGCGCGACGTCGTGGCTGGATACGGCGAGGGTCACGCGCTCTACGGCATCTCGCTGTCGATCAAGCCGGGCGAAGCAGTGGGCTTGCTCGGCCGCAACGGCGCGGGCAAAAGCACGACGCTCAAGACGATCATGGGCCTGGTGCCGCTGTCGGGCGGGCGCGTCAGCTTTCTCGATCGCGATCTGGCGGGCATGCGCACATTCGAGCGAAGCCGGCTCGGCCTGGGTTACGTGCCCGAAGACCGGCGCGTGTTTCCTGAGCTGTCGGTGCGCGAAAACCTGGAGGCCGCTGTCAAGACGGCGAACGATGCAACAGGGCAAGGTCGAGCCGGAACCTGGACGCTCGATCGGGTGTTCACGCTGTTTCCGGCGCTCGCGCCGATGCAGCGCCGCGCCGGCGGATTGCTGAGCGGCGGCGAGCAGCAGATGCTGTCGATCGCCCGCACGCTGATGGGCAATCCGCGGCTGCTGTTGCTCGACGAACCGTCAGAGGGTCTTGCGCCGCGCGTGGTGAGCTTGCTCCGGCAGCAGATCGCGCGGCTCAAGGGCGAAGGCCTGACCCTATTGTTATGCGAGCAGAACCTGAGCTTCGCGACCGCCCTGTGCGATCGCGTCTACGTGATCGACACCGGTCAGATCAGTTTCGCCGGGACGTTCGCGGAGCTGGAAGCGAACCCCGAGATCAAGCGCGCGCACCTGACGGTGTGACGGGGCGCCAATCCGCCACGCTACCGGGCCGAAGACTAGGCTGCCACCCGCTCCGCCGCGCGCCGATTGGCGGCGAGATGGTCGTCCACCAGCGTGACCACCTCCTGCAGCGACGCGTGTTCCATGCCGAGTTGCTGGGCGATCAGCCACACCAGATGATCGACGCGTTCGATGTGACGCGCGCCACCGAACAGCGCGCGCGCCGCCGACGACGGTTTGGCCAGTGAGGCCGCGGCCTGCGCGTACTTGTCGAAAGGCACGAGATCGTCGGGCACCGCGCCCAGCCGGCCGCACAGCTCGCCCACCCACTGGTAGATCCGCCGCGACAGGTCCGCGTTGCCGTGCACGGCCTGCTTGATCGGGATCATCTCGGTGGCGCGGATGCAGCGGTAGTTGCCGGTGATCAGCATCGGCCATTTGGCGAGCGGCACGAACACCGAGTCGTGGACTTTGAGTTTGACCGGGAGTTCGATCGGTTCGCCATCGAGCATGAAGCGGGCGCGCTCGATGTCGTCTTCCAGTTGACGCAGCAGCGCATTGGGCGCCTCGGCGTCGAACCGCGCCGCCTTGAAGTTGGTGGGCAGGCCCACCTGCAGCACGTTCTTCGGTTGATCGGCCGGGCGGAACGCCTGCGGATCGGGGCTGGCGAGCGACATCAGCGCGGGGTCGAAAGCCTCCCACACGCTCGGATCGGCGTACGCCGCAGTCAGTGCTTCGGTCTGCAGACCGGGAATGCGCTTGAGGTAGGGCAGCGGCGGCATGTTCATGATCGCCAGGCACGGCTTGCGCGCATGCCCGATGCGTTCCATGAGCTGGCGCACGTCGGGCGCGCTGTACTGCGCCTCCTGCATCCCCAGGACCACCAGATCGAACGCCTGCGGATCGACCTCCGCCGGGGTCGCTGCGTGCAACGCGCCGGGCAGCGCGGTGGAGGCCACCTCGACGAGTTCGGTGCGGCCGCGAACCGGAAAACGTACCAACGTGCCGTCGCGATTGATCAGATCAGCCGTCCCGCGGGTGCAGACCAGCGAAACGCGATGGCCTGCCATCAGCAGCTTGGTGGCGAGCAGCGAGCCGTATGAGGCGCCGAGGATGAGGATGCTGGATCGCTTCATGTCGAGACTGCCTCCGGGGCTGCAAGGTGGATCGGTGCTGCGTCGGTACTGCGTCGGCTGCGCGGAAGAATGCATCGTTGCTGCCAGCCACACCTGGATTATTCACTCGAATTTCCTGTAAATTTCACATCGGAAATTTCACAATGTGAATTTCACAAGATCCCATGAGCCAGCACATCCGCAACAGCCACTTCCTCGGCACCAAGCTGCGCGCGCTGCGCAAGAGCAACGGGCTCACGCTCGAAGAGCTCTCGGCGCGTTGCATCCAGCTCGATTCGAAGCTCGCGCCGTCGGTGTCGTACCTGTCGATGATCGAGAGCGGCAAGCGCGTGCCCTCCGACGATCTGCTGGCGCTGCTCGCCTCCCTGTTCCAGCGCGAGCCGGATTGGTTCCTCGATGGCAATGCAGACATCGAGGCGCCGATGCCCAAGGAGCGGGCGGGCGGTGCGGCCACGGTGCCACTGGAGCCGGCGTTCCTGTTTTCCAGGGAACTGTTGCAGGCGGCGATTCCAGAATTGCTGGCGCAGACCGGTACCACCGGCCGGCAGTTCGCGCACCTGCTGATCCGTTCGCACCAGGAGATGTCGCGCAACGATTTTCCGGACCTCGAGCGCGCGGCCGAAAGCATCGGCGAACGGCGCTTTCCGCTCGATGCCGACGATCTGCTCGCGCTTTGCAAGCGTCACGGCATGACGCTGCACTGGTTCGACCACAAGCCGGTGCTCGCGCGCGATCGCGACACCGCGGTCAGCAGCGTGGTGCGTTCGTTCTTCGAAGCGCCGCGCATCGTGTACCTGAATCGCGCGCTGCAGGCCGATCCGGCGCGGCTCAAGTTCGATCTCGCCTCGCATCTTGCCCATATGGTTCTGCACGGCGGCGACGGCATGAAGTCGGCGCACGCCACCGGCGGCGAGATGGGCGGCAGCCCCGAGGGCGGCGCCGGCGCGAATGCGGGGCTCAGTCCGCAGGACGTGCTGCACGCCTGGCGTGATTTCGAGTGCAGCTTCTTCGCCGGTGCGCTGCTGTGCCCGAAGGTGCCGTTCCGCCGGTTTCTCACGCGCGAGTCGTATCGGGTCGAGGCGGGCGAGAAGATCCAGCTCACGCCGGCGGTGATCATGCGCCGCATGACCAAGGTGTCGCCGTACCCGTACTGGCATTTCTTCGATGCGTATCCACCGGGCTACCTGCGCGCGGTCTATCGCGGCAACGGCATTCCGCTGCCGTGGGGCAACATGGCACAGGTGACCGATCCGTGTCCGCACTGGGCGGTGTTCCGCATGCTGGGCGATACGCGCGGGCCGGAAGCGGGCTCGCAGCTGTCGGTCCTGCACGACGGCACGCAGTTCGTGCTCTATTGCTGCCACTCGCGCCGCACCGACGACATGGCCGGCAATCCGCACGTGCTTTCGGTCGGCGTCGATCTGATGCCGGCGTTGCGCTCACACACCGCGCGTGCGCAGCAACTGGTCGACACCATCGCAACGGCGTGCCTGCAGCACCGTGGTCAGGCGCGGATTCCCGAGGAGGCCGCCGAGGCGATCCGCGGTGTGGGCAAGGTGCTGAACATCGCCTGGGTACCCGAGGCGCTCAACCGGTCGGCACGCATCATCTGCCCGCGCAGCTCGCATTGTCCGCGCACCGATCGCTGCGATACGGTGCCCGCGACGCGCGCCAGGGAAATCACCGACGTGCGCGCGGAGATCATCGACAAGGTCAAGCGATCGATGAGCGAAGGCGGATCGGGACGAGCGCGGCGTTAGCGCAATGGCGCGGCCAGCGCGTCCAGTCGGTCGAGCGCGGCCTGCACGTCGTCTCGATGACCGGCTTGCTTGATCCAGCGCGGCAGGCGCGACCAGAAGCTCTGATTCGACCAGCCGCGACGTGGGTAGCGACGGCGTTCGCGCTGGTACGCGCGCAGCCATTCGCCTAGCGCATCCAGATGGACCGGGTTGTACGCCCAGAGCACGTCGCCGCAGCAAGGCGTCTGCAAGTACAACGGCAGGCGGAAGTAGTCGTCGATGGCGCACGCGCCGTCCGCGCGCCGAATCGACTGCTCGGCCCAGTTCGCGACGTATGCGCATGCACCGCAGACCAGTCGTCGTGGGGCGAACGGACTCGTGTCGTGGTTTGCGACGACGCGACTCCAGGCCGGCGCGCCACAGCGCGGGCAGCGCAGCAGCGCTTCGCGCTGGTAATCGAGTGCCGTAGCGGGTTCCGCTCGGTCGCGCCGGGGTGCCGGTGAGGCGCTCACTGCGTCGTTCGACCCGCTGATCAGCAACGTCCGACCGGGACGCCGTTGACGAATGAGCACTGGCCGTCACTCATGTACGTGCCGAACGGTCCGCGCCGCAGGACATCTCCCGAGCCGCCGGCCGATGCGCGCCGGCAGTTGTCGGAGATATGACCGCGCGGACGCGGATCGCCGCGATATCCCCAGATGCCGTTGCGATGGTTGTACCAGTAGTTGCCATTGGCGACGATGCCGCAATGGGCGCGGTCCATCTGCGCGAGCTGCGCCGGACCCATGCGCTCGCCGTTGACCCATACGTATCGATAGGCGAATGCTGACGTGCTCGACGCGAGCAGTGCGCAGGCGAGGGTGATCTTTCGGATCGCGTGCATGACTTACCTCCGTTGGTGGGTCGGCTCAGGCGCGTCGTCCGAACAGCCGCAGTGAGCGCGGAGCCGGACCGCCGTCGGACCTGTGTTGCGCGGCGAGGCCCGATCGGTTCAAAAAAGTTCAGAGCGTCGCAGGTCGATGACCCAAGCGACCCCCGCTCAGGCGAACGCGAACCCTTCGTAGCCGGCCTCGACCACCTCACGGCACTTCTCCGCGTACGTGGGATAGCCGCCGATGTAGGGCATGAACACGCGCGGCTTGCCCGGCACGTTGGCGCCGACGTACCACGAACTACAGGTCGAGCGCAGATTGCCGCCGGCGACTTCATTGACGTGCTCGACCCAGCGATCCTGGGCTTCGAGTTTCGGTTCGACGTGCGTCTTGCCGTGCGTTCGCATGTTCGCGATGCACTCGGCGATCCAGTTGCCGTGCTGCTCGATCGCCAGGATCATGTTGGCGAGCACCGAGGGGCTGCCCGGTCCTGTGATCATGAAGAAGTTCGGCAACCCGGCAGTCATCAGGCCGAGGTAGGTGCGCGGGCCGGCCTCCCACAGATCCTTGAGTCGTTCGCCGCCGCGGCCGCGAACGTCGATGCGCGAGAAGGAGCCGGTCATCGCATCGAATCCGGTGGCCAGCACCAGGGCGTCGAACTCGTATTCCTTGCCTGCAGTGCGCAGCCCCTTGGGCGTGATCCGCTCGATCGGTGCGCCGCTCACGTCCACCAGCGTTACGTTGGGACGGTTGAACGTGGCGTAGTAGCCGGTGTCGACGCACAGCCGCTTGCAGCCGAACACGTTGGTGGGCGAGAGCAATTGCGCCAACTGCGGATCACGCACGATGCTGCGGATCTTGGTGCGCACGAAATCGCCGCCGGTCTTGTTCGCTTCGAGATTGAAGAGCAGATCCTTGAACGCGCCCATGAACGGTAATCCGCCATAGGCCCAGCGTGCCTCGAACTCGCGCTCGCGCTCTTGCGGCGTGACTTCCAGCGCCGATTGCTGATTGAAGACGAACACCACGCCGGTGAACGACTGCTGCGCGTGCGCCCGCATCTGCGCGTAGTCTGCCTTCACCTTTTTCTGGTACTCGGGCGTGAGCGGCTGGTTGTGCGCCGGCACCGCGTAGTTGGGCGTGCGCTGGAACACGTACAGCTGCGCGGCCTGCTCGGCGATGACCGGGATCGACTGGATCGCCGAGGAGCCGGTGCCGACGATGCCCACGCGCTGGCCGGTGAAATCCACGCCCTCGTGCGGCCATTCGCCTGTGTGGTAGACGGGCCCGCTGAAGCTGTCCAGTCCGGCGAGCTTGGGTTTGTTTGCGGCCGACAGGCAGCCCAGCGCCATGATGCAGAACTGCGCATCGAAGCGTTCACCGCGCTCGGTGGTCACGAGCCAGCGCTTGGTCCCGTCGTCGAAGTGGGCTGACGTCACGCGGGTGTCGAACTGCATGTCGCGGCGCAGATCGAACCGGTCGGCGACATGATTGGCGTAGCGCAGGATCTCCGGCTGCGTCGCGTACCGCTCGCTCCAGCTCCATTCCTGCTCGAGCGCCTTGGAGAAGCTGTAGGAGTACTGGACGCTTTCGATGTCGCAACGCGCGCCGGGGTAGCGGTTCCAGTACCAGGTGCCGCCCACGCCGCTGCCGGCTTCGAGCACGCGCGCGGTGAGTCCGAGCTCGCGCAGCTTGTAGAGCATGTACATGCCACCGAAGCCGGCGCCGACGATGATCGCATCGACCCGCCGTGGTGGCTGAGCGCCGGGGGATCGGTCTGACTGGTTCGGTTTGCTGCCCGCGATGTTGCCCATGTGCGCCCTTACGATCGACGATCGGATTCACGTAGCGGTGGTTCCGGTACGGTGGTCCCGTCATGGTCTTGCCACCGCACGTTTCGATTATGGTGGATTCGGCAGCAACCGCGCGAGCCTGCACGTCCACAGTGCACGGTGACGTCGTGCTCGGCACCATGCTACGCTGCCGTCTCACTCCGATCGTCCTTCCGAGGCAGTCATGGCGCTGACCTTCACCAAGCTCCATCCGTTGTTCGCCGCCGAAGTGAGCGCGGTCGACCTGGAAACCCTTGAGGATCGTGCCGCGCTCGATGCGATCCGCGATGGCATCAATCGGTACGGCGTGCTGGCGTTCCGTGACCAACGGCTGACCGACGCCGGGCAACTCGCGTTCGCACAACGTCTTGACGGCGAACTGCACGCCAAGACCGGAGCCGCCGCCATCGGCAAGAGCCGCCTTGGCAACGAGGCGCTCACCGATATCTCCAATCTCGATGAGAGCGGCGAAGTATTGGGTTCGGCGGATCGTCGCCGCCAGTACGGTCTGGGCAACCGGCTGTGGCATACCGATGCTTCGTTTCAGGATCCGCCCGGCCGCTTCTCGATGCTGCACGCGCGCATCGTGCCGCCCGCGGGGGCCGACACCGAGTTCGCCGACATGTGTGCAGCCTACGATCAGCTCGACGAACCGACGCGGCGTTCGCTCGACGGGCTGCGCGTGCATCACTCGATCGCCTACTCGCGCCAGACGCTCGGCTTCGAGTACTCGCAGGCCGAGCTCGACAAGCTGCAGGGCGCGATTCATCCGCTGGTGCGGGTCAATCCACGCACCGGCCGGCGCTCGCTGTACCTGGCCTCGCACGCTTCGCGCATCCTCGATTGGCCGGTGCCCGAAGGGCGATTGTTCCTGCGCGATCTCACCGAGCACGCCACGCAGCCGCAGTTCGTCTACGCGCACAAGTGGCGCGCCGGCGATCTGGTGATGTGGGACAACCGATCCACCATGCACCGCGGCCGGCCGTTCGACGACAAGCAGCACAAGCGCGAACTGCGACGCGTCACCACGCTCGATATCGCGGCTACGGCGTAACCGGCGTCGCGGTTCCGCGCTCGTTGTCACGATCAGCGCCAGGAGGGCCTCGGACGATGCTCGTACTTCCATGGCCGCGACACCAGGCTGGCGGGCGGTTGGCCGTCGCGCTGGCTGCGCTGATCAGCGCTGCGACGTTCATCGCTGCGACGTCGGCCGGATCCGCGCAGGCACAGCAGAACTGGCCAGCCAAGCCGATCACGTTGATCGTGCCGTTCGCGCCCGGCGGCGGTGTCGATGCCAGCGCGCGCATCCAGGCGCAGGCGATGGGCGAGTTGCTCGGCCAAACGATCGTCGTCGAGAACATCGGCGCGGCCGCCGGTCAGGTGGGCACGCAGAAGGTGGCGCGCGCCGAACCCGACGGCTACACCGTGCTGGTCGGCAATTCAGGCACGCACGTCTACACCCAGCTCGTCTACAAGAAACTGCTCTACAACTCGATCACCGACTTCGTTCCGATCGGACTGGCCACCGACTCCCCGCGCATCCTGATCGCGCGCAAGGATCTGCCGGTCGGCAACCTGCAGGAATTCATCGCCTACGCCAAGGCCAATCAGGCGAAGATGCAATTCGGCTCGGCGGGTGTCGGCGCGGGCACGCATCTGCCTTGCGTGCTGCTCACGCGGGCGATCGGCGTCGACATCACGCACGTACCGTATCGCGGGGCGGGGCCGGCCATGCAAGACCTGATCGGCGGGCGCATCGACTTCATGTGCGACACCATCCAGACCGGTGCGGCGCAGGCCAAGAAGGGCATGGTCAAGGGCATCGCGGTGATGGCGCCGCGTCGGGTGTCGATCATCGCCGAGCTGGCTACCACGGGCGAGCAGGGCGCCACGGGCTTGGAGGCGAGCGTATGGAACGGCTTCTTTTTCCCGAAGGGCACGCCCGAGCCGATCGTGCGGCGCATGAACAAGGCGATGAACGACATGCTAGACAATCCGGCGATCCGCAAGCGTCTGGAGGAACTCGGTCTGGAGATCGCCACCCCGGAGCGGCGCAAGCCCGAGTACCTGATCGCACTGGTGCGCGAGGAACTGGAACGCTGGGGCGCAATCGTGCGCGCGGCCAACATCAGCGCGGATTGAGCGACGCTTGATCGAGTCGCCGTCGGTGCAACGGAGTCCACGAACATGAATGAATGGCTGCATGCCTTGCAGCGAGCGAGCGAGCGCGGGCGCGACGCGATCCTGGTGATGATCGCAGCGGGCAAGGGCTCCACGCCGCGCGATGCGGGCGTGAAGATGGTGGTCGATCACGATGGCGTGGCCGGCACGATCGGTGGTGGCGAGCTCGAGTTCCAGGCGATCGGCATCGCGCGCGACATGCTTGATGCAACCAACGAGCGCCGCGTGCAGCGCTTCGCACTGGGCCATGATCTGGGGCAGGTGTGCGGCGGGGCCGCCAACGTGTTCTTCGAGCGTGTCGCGCCGCAGGCGGATTGGGTGCAGGCGCTCGCCCGCTGGCATGAGGCCGGCGAGGGCTGTGTGATCGTGACGCCTGCCGACAACACCCTCAGTGGCCGAATGGTCGTGAGTGCTACGGGCAGCTTCGGTGTGCTCGACAACGCCGTGCTCGAGCAGAAGGCGATCGACGCGGCACGCGCAATGCTCGCCGAGCGTGCGCGTCCGGCTGAGCTCGCGCGGCTCGACCGCGACTATCGCGTGTTGCTCGATCCGGTCCGGCCCACCGACATGCGGGTGGTGCTGTTCGGGGCGGGGCACGTCGGCCAGGCGCTGGCACGCGTGCTGGGCGTGGTCTCGTGCGAAGTCACCTGGGTGGACTCTCGCCCCAAGCAGTTTCCGGCCGAGGGACCCGACAACGTGCGCGCGGTGTTGAGCGATCAGCCGGGCACCATCATCGCGGCGGCCCCGGCCGGCAGTTACTTCATCACCATGACGCACAGCCATGCGCTCGACTTCGAGGTGATCGAGCGCGTGCTCGCGCGTGACGATTTCGCTTTCTGCGGCATGATCGGATCGTCCACCAAGCGGCGCAGCTTCGAGCAGGGCTGCGCGAAGAAAGGTCTCGATCCCGCCCGGCTCGCGCGGCTGACCTGCCCGGTCGGCATCGCCGGCTTGTCGAGCAAGGAGCCCGGAACCATTGCCGTTGCCATCGCGGCGCAGTTGCTGGCCGAACGTGAGCGTCGTGCCGCCATCGAGAACGTACGTACGCCGGTTGCAGCGTGACCCAGGGTGCGACGGTGCGCGCGTATCGCGGCGCGATCCTGCATTTCAAGCGAGATCCGGCGACGGTTGCCGATGCGTCGCACGCCTACGAGTACTTCGCCGACGGCCTCCTGCTGGTGCGTGACGGCAAGGTGGAGCGCGTCGGCGAGGCGGCACAACTGCTGCCTGCGCTGCCCGCCGGCACCAGCGTCATCGACTATCGCGATCGACTGCTGCTGCCGGGCTTCGTCGACGTGCATGTGCACTATCCGCAGACCGACATCATCGCCTCCTACGGCGAGCAGTTGCTCGACTGGCTCGAGCGTTACGCCTTTCCCGCTGAACAGCGCTTTGCCGACGCGCAGCACGCGGGCGAAGTGGCGGCGTTCTTCATCGACGAGCTGCTGCGCAACGGCACCACCACCGCCTGCACGTTCGCGACGATTCATCCGGAGTCGGTGAACGCGCTGTTCGAGCGGGCCCAGGCGCGACACATGCGCCTGATCGCCGGCAAGGTGATGATGGATCGCAACGCGCCGGAGTTCCTGCGCGATACCGCAGCGGGTGGCCATCGCGACAGCGAAGCGTTGATCAAGCGCTGGCACGGCCGCGATCGGCTCGCCTATGCCGTGACGCCGCGATTCGCGCCGACATCATCGATCGAGCAGCTCGAGCGCGCCGGGGAGTTGTTCGCCGATCATCCCGGCGTGTACATGCACTCGCACCTGGCCGAGAACCGCGACGAAGTGGCGTGGGTATCGAGCTTGTTCCCCAGCTGCCGCAGCTACCTCGATGTCTATGAGCGTTTCAAGCTGCTCGGCGCACGCAGCGTCTATGCGCATTGCCTGTATCTGGATGACGCCGATCGGGCGCGCATGGGCGACACCGGCAGCGCGATGGCGTTCTGTCCGACATCGAATCTGTTCCTGGGCAGCGGCCTGTTCGATCTCGAAGCGGCGCGTCGACACAACACGCGGGTGGGCATCGGCACCGACGTTGGCGGTGGCACCAGTTTCAGCATGCTGCGCACGCTCAGCGAGGCGTACAAGGTCGTGGCGCTCACGGGGCCGCGCCTTGCGCCGCTGCGCGCGTTCTACCTCGCGACGCTCGGCGGGGCCGCCGCGCTCGATCTGGATCGGTACATCGGCAACTTCGAGCCGGGCAAGGAGGCCGATTTCATCGCGATTGATCTACGCGCCACGCCGCTGCTGGCGCGGCGCATCGAGCGCTGCGAGTCGCTGCCCGAGCAATTGTTCGCGCTGATGATGCTGGGTGACGATCGCGCGATCGCGCGCACCCATCTGCTCGGCGAATGCGTCTACGCGCGCGATTGAAACCAGGCGATTGAAATTGCTCGATCGACGCGCGGATGGCGGTGATGTACTCGCGCTCGCGAGTTCCCGCGACGCGGGAGCTGTCGCAGCTCGACGCTCAGCCCGCCTTGAGTAGCGCGTCGAGTTTCGTCGCGGGATCGGCCAGCCGCTCGGCGCTCACACTGAT
The DNA here is from genome assembly GCA_902826155.1 of uncultured beta proteobacterium. The sequence continues at coordinate 54,690 of CADEDU010000018.1, read as the reverse complement.
GCCGCGTTGGATCAGTCGACGGGCGATGCTCAGATCGCGCGCGGCGTTGATCGCGATGACGGCTTCGATCTTGCCTTCGCTCAGATAGAACAGGCTGGCGCGCCGCGTGGCCAGATCGCCACGCACAACGGGCTGCGTCCAGCGCTGCGGCTGACCAAGAATCTGCAGATTGACGTCGTACTGGTCGCTCCAGAACCAGGGCAACTCTGCATAGCCTTCCGACTTGTCCATGAGCGCCTTCGCGACGACGATCGCCTGGTTCTGCGCGTTCGCCCACGATTCCAGTCGCAGCGTGCGACCGAGCAGACGGTTCGGGTGCAGCGTGACGTCACCTGCCGCGGAGATGCTCGGGTCGCTGGTGCGCCCGTGTTCGTCGACCACGATGCCGTTGTCGATGGCAAGGCCAGCGGCCTGTGCGAGCTCGACGTTGGGCAGCACGCCGATACCCGCGACCACGACGTCGGTCGCGAACGCCGCGCCCGTTGCCGGCTGGACGCTCAGGCGTGATCCATCGGACGCGATGCCTGAAATACCGCACTCCAGGCGCAGATCGACGCCATGCTCCCGATGTAGGCCGGCGAGCAGGTCGCTGACTTCAGCCGGCACGCTTCGCGCGCAGACCCGCGGGAGTGCTTCGAGCACGGTCGCGGCGAGTCCGAGCTTGCGTGCGGCGGCGGCGACTTCGAGCCCGATCCATCCGGCGCCGACGATCGTGACGTGCTGCGCGCGGCTGAACCGGTCCTTGAGGTCGGCGCTGTCGGCGATGCTGCGCAGATACAGCGCGTGCTCGGCGCCGGGCAGTGTGAGCTTGCGCACGCGCGCGCCTGTGGCGAGGACGAGCTTGTCGTAAGCGAGGGTGGCGCCGTTGCCGCATTCGACCGTGCGTGCGGCTCGGTCGATGCGCACTGCCGACACGCCCTGGTGATGGTCGATGCGTTCAGTGGCGACGAAATCCTCAGGGAACAGATGGCAACTGCTCGCCGGCTGCTCGCCCATCAGGACTGATTTGGACAGCGGCGGACGCTCGTGCGGCGGATGCGGTTCGTCGCCGATCAAGGCGATCTCGCCGGTGAAGCCTTCAGCGCGCAGCGTCTTGGCGACCCAGCCGCCGGCCTGTCCTGCGCCGATGATGACGATGCGGTTCAAGGATGCTCCTCCGGATGCGTCCCGCTCGACTCGGTGCAATGCTCAGCCGCCGGAGGCCTTGACACGGCGCGAGTTGCCGTCGATGCCGCCGACCACTGCCCATTCCGCGAACATCTCCGGTGACGGCTGGAATTCACGTGGTGTCCAGCTCGCGTCGAGCTCGTCTTCGTCGGCGTAGTACTCGGCCAATCCGCCCGCCGGGTTCTTCACGTACCAGAAGTAGGCCGACGAGATCGGATGGCGACCAGGGCCGATCTCGGTTTCCCAGCCGCGCCGGCTGATGTGCAGGCCACCGCCGAATACCTCGTGGATGTCACGCACAGCGAACGCGACGTGATTCACTCCGCGCTTGGGCTGCGGCAGTTGCAGGAAGAACAGGTCGTGATGACCGCCGCGTGCCGAGCAGCGCAGGAAGAGGCCGCGACCCGGATAGCGATCGGACACGCTGAAGCCGAGGCGCTCGACGTAGAAGCGCTCCATCGCCGCGAGATTGTCGGTGAAGAACACGACGTGCCCGATCTCCATCGGCTCCGCGCGCTCGTACACGGTACTGCGCTGATTGATCGCGCGGCCGACCTTGCCCCACACGTTGACCGGCACGCCGACCATGTCGACCGCACGTTTGCGGCTCACGCGGAATTCGAGCGCCAGACCGTTGGGGTCGGTGGTGCGCAGGACCTGATTGGAACCATCGAACTGGCCATCGGCGCCAAGCGACTGGCGCAGCCGGTCGAGATCGGCTGCGGCGTCGACGCCCCAGGTCACGCTGCGCACCGTCGAGCCCGGCTCGATCGCCGGTGGCAGTTGCGCATCGTCATGGCGGCGCACCAGCACTTCGCAACCGTTGAGCGACTCGAAGTCGATCGCATCGCCTTGCTCGCGTACGAGCTTGAGGCCCCAGTCGAGATAGAACTGGCGGCAGCGTTGCGGATCTTCGACGCCAAAGACGACGCGGTCGATGCCTTGGATGCTCATCGGAGTCTCCGGGGTTTGACCGGCGCCCGGGGGGCGTCAGGCGCCGAGATAGTAGCTTTTCACCAGATCGTTGTTGCGGAGCGCATCGACGTTCTTGCCCTCGAACACGATCTCGCCGTGCACGATGATGTAGCCGCGATCGGCGATGCGGATCGCCTGCTGGAAGTTCTGCTCAGCCATGAGCACGGTCAGGCCGGCGGTCTTCTTCAGCTCGCCGATCTGCGTGACGGTCTGACTCACCAGCAGTGGCGAGAGCCCCACCGAGGGCTCATCGACCAGCAGCAGCTTCGGTGCGGACATGAGGGCGCGTGCGATCGCGAGCATCTGCTGCTGGCCGCCGGACATGCTGCCGGCCAGCTGCGTGCGGCGTTCCTTGAGCACCGGGAAGCTGGTGTAGCAGAACTCGAGATTGCGGCTGATCTCGGCGCGGGCGAGCGGCCGGAACGCGCCCAGCAGCAGGTTCTCCTCCACCGTGAGCTTCGGAAACAGCCGCCGGCCTTCGGGCACGATCGCCACGCCCAGATTGACGATCGCCTCGGTGGGCATGCCGACGAGCTCGTGCGATTGCCCGTCGATTTCCAAGCGAATCGAGCCTTTGGTGGGGCGCACCATCCCCATCAGGCACTTCATCAGCGTGCTCTTGCCGTTGCCATTGGTACCGAGCAACGCGACGGTTTCGCCCTGGTTGATGTCGAGCGATACGCCGAGCAGTGCGCGCACCGCGCCATAGCCGGCTTCGACGTTGCTGATGGTGAGTTTGATCGCCATGGTCAGACGCCCAGATAGGCGCGTTGCACGTCGGGATTGGCCACGACGTCCTTGGGCGAGCCTTCGCAGATGATCCTGCCCGCGTCCAGGCACACCACGCGCTCGGAGAAACGCATCACCGCCTGCATGATGTGCTCGATCATGATGATGGTGATGCCCGATTCGTTCAGCTTGAACAGGATCGCCAGCACCTCGTCGATCTCCGAGCCCGACAGGCCGGCCATCGCTTCATCGGAGATCAGCAGCTTCGGACGGGCGGCCATCGCGCGCGCGAGTTCCATCTTGCGCAACTCGACCTGTGAGAGCTGCGCGGTGGGCGCATCGGCTTTGTCGGCCAGGCCCATCTGGCGCAGGATCTCGCGCGCTTCGCCTTCGGTGTCGGCGGTGTGGAGCGAGCCGCGATGCACCACGTACTCCAGCGGGACGATCAGATTTTCCAGCACCGACATGCTGCGGAACGGGCGCGGGATCTGGAAACTGCGCGCGATCCCCAGGCGGGTGCGCTTGTACGCCGGCAGTTTGGAGATTTCCGCGCCCTGAAACACGATCGAACCGGCGTCGTTGCGCAGCGCGCCGGAGATGCAGTTGATGAGCGTCGTCTTGCCCGATCCGTTTGGGCCGATCAAGCCGAAGCGTTCGCCGGCACGGATCGACACGTTCACTTCGGACAACGCCGTGAATCCGCCGAAGCGCTTGACGATGTTCGTCGCCTCCAGGATTGCGCCGCTCATGAGCGCCCCCGCTTGCCGCGCAACCTGGCCACCAGTCCGATGATCCCTTCGGGTGCGGCGACGACGAACAGCACCAGCAGCACACCGACGACCAGCACGTTCAGCTCGGAGGAGATCGTGACCGTGACGACCTGCTGCACCGTGCCGAGCAGGATCGCGCCGATGACCGGTCCGAGCCAGTGCTGCATGCCGCCGATGATCGGCATCGCCAGCGCCGACACCGCGTAGTTCAGGTTGAACACCGAGGTCGGTTCGATGAACGACAGGTATTGCGCGAAGGGCGCACCGGCCGCGCCCATGAGCGCGCCCGACAGCGTGGCGGCGAACAGCTTCAACCGCAGCGTCGGTACGCCGGTGCATTCGGCGGCCTCTTCGTTGTCGCGAATCGCGCGCAGGCCGCGGCCGATCCAGGAGGTTTCGACATAGCGCGCGATGAATACCGCGATCAGCGCCAGCACCACCATCAGGAAGAACACCCATTCCAGATTGGTCTGGAACAGCGCCGGCGGCGGCGGACGCAGCGCCGGATCGATCGGCAGCCCCTTGGCGCCGCCGACATACGGCCAGTTGACGATGGCCGTCTCGAGGATGATGGCGATGGCGATGGTGGCGATCGAGAAGTAGATACCGCGCAGGCGCAGGCTCATCGCGCCGACGGCGAGGCCCAGCAACCCGGCGACGATCGCCCCGGCGACGATCTGCACCACGATCGGAGCACCGAGCCACTTGAACAGGAACACCCCGGTATACGCGCCGACGGCGAAGAACGCCCCGGAGCCGAAGTTCACGTAGCCCGCGTAGCCGCCGAGGATGTTCCAGGCGGTAGCCAGCACGATGAATTGCACGACGACGTAGCTGGCGAAGAATACGTACTCGGTGTGAACCGCGCGGGTGAGGGCGTAGGTGAGCGCGAGAATGATGGCCGCGCCGAGATAGAACCAGCGATTGGTAGGGCGAAGCGTCGCCATGGTCAGCGTCCGAACAGTCCGGCTGGCCGCACCGCCAGCATTACCAGCAGAATGCCGAACGCCACAGCGGGCGCCCAGGCTGCACCGGCGGTGGTGAGTACCAGGGATTCGGCGATGCCCAGGATCAGACCGGCGACCAGCGTGCCGGGGATGCTGCCCAGACCGGCGAGCACGACGACGCAGAAGGTGCGCCCGATGTAGAGCCGTCCCAGACCGGGCTCGACCGGGCCGACGATGATCAGCAACGCACCGGCCAGCGCGGTCACGCCGGTGGCGATGCCGAACGCCAGGCGCTTGATGCGGACCGGATCTGCGCCCATCAGCCGCAGCGCGCCTTCGTCCTGCGCCACCGCCTGGATCGCGCGTCCTGTGAACGTGCGCTTGAGGTACAGCGTGAGCGAGATCATCAACAGCACTGCGACCCCGAATGCCACCAGCATGCGATACGGGATCCGGATCTCGCCCAGTTCCAAGCTCTCGCCGATGTAGGGCGCTTCGACCAGCCGCTGATCGACGCCGAACAGCATGACCAGCACGATCTCGACGATGAAGGCCACGCCGAAGAAGAACGCGATGCCGCGCAGGCCCTGGTCGGTTCCGCGCTTCTCGAACGTGGCGTAGTAGAACTGGTACACGGCCAGGCCGAATACGAAGAACACCGGCATCAGCAGGAATCCGGCAACCAGCGGATCGATTCCGTACTGGCCGAGCAGATAGGCGCCGAACGCGCCGAGCACCAGGAATGCCGGGTGCGCGATGTGCGGCACGTCGAGCAGCCCGAACGACACCGAGAGCCCGAGGCTCACCGCGGCATAGAAACAACCGAGCAGCACGCCCGAGACGAGCGCCTCGAGCAGGAGTTGGAAATCCACGAATCAGTCCTGGATGGCCGGGGCCGGCATCGGAGCGATGCCGCCCGGTCGGCGCGACCGGGCCACCGCAGGCGGCCGGTCGTGCTTTGCGTGGCAATCGTTACTTGCGTGCCTTGTCGAACGGCAGCAGCTCACCGGTTTTCAGTGCCGCCGGCCCGATGATCACCTGCTTGCCGGGTTGGCGGAACTGCTCCAGGTCCTTGCCCTTGACGCCGCGGAACTGCGCCATCACCAGTTTCGAGGTGGCCCACTCGCCGAGCGCGCCGTACTGGATGTTGCCGAGGATCGTCTTCATCTCGTTCTTGAGGATGTACTCGGCCAGCACCTTGTGGTCGAGGCTCTTGGTGGCGGTGACGGCCTGCTCGAGCATCTGGCCGATCGCGTAGTTGTAGGGCGGCAGGTAGAAGCCGAGCGGATCGACTTTTTCGGCCACGGCGCGCGGCTTGTAGCGATCGAGGAACGCACGCATGCCGGGGTTGTCGAGCGACTTCTCCGGCACGAAGCTGTTGTAATTGACGAAGCCATTCAGCATCGGGCCAAGGGCTTCCATGATCGGCGCGAACTGCAGGCCCACCATGCCGCCGCCGATCAGCTTCACCGAGGGGCCGACGCCCAGTTCATTGACGCTGCGTACGATCGCCGCCGATTCCGACGGGTACGAGGCGATGAACACGATGTCGGGCTTGGCATTGCGGATTGCGCGGATCATCGAGCTGTAGTCGACCGTGTTCGGCGGATAGTTCTGGTCGTAGACGGTCTGGAAGCCCATTGCCTTGGCGATCGCGCGCGAGCCGGTGGCGAGGTTCTGAGCGAACTCGGCATCGGCCGCCAGGAACGCAATGGTCTTGAGGCCCATCGTGCGTGCTGACTCGAGGAACGTGCCGCCCCAGGCCACCGCGCCCGCGCCCCATGGCGCGTTGTTGAACCACTTGTCGTGCTTGATCTGGGCGTTCACGTCGAACGAGAAGTTGCCCATCAGCAGCAGGTCGCGCTGCTTGACCAGCGGCATGATCGGCGCGGTCGGATTGGTGCCGTACGGCGCGATCAGCAGATCGACTTTGTCCACGTCGAGCAGCTTGGTATAGATGCCCGGCGTGGTGGCGGGATTGGACTGATCGTCATAAGCGATGATCTGCACTTTGCGCCCGAGCAGACCGCCTTTGGCGTTGACTTCATCGCCCCACATCTGCAGGGCGATCAGTGCCGCCTTGCCGCCACCGCCGAGCGGGCCGGTCTGCGCGATGCCGATGCCGACCTTGATCGGCTGCTGCGCGTGGGCTAGGCCAAGGCTTCCAGCCAGGCCGATCGCGGCAAGGGCTGCAAGCGTGCGAGTGATCCAGGTGCGCTTCGAAACGTCCATCGTGGTGCTCTCCCATTGAAAGCTGGTGCCGTGCGGGCCGGTCGATCCGGCGGCTGCGGCGCGCGCGTTCGGTGATCTCGGCGCGCCGGCGGGGCGCGAAGATTACCATGTGCAACCGGGCGACATGGCACTGTCCGGAGCCATGTCGCCACCGGTTCGGCGAAGCCAACAAAAGGAGTGGAGATGCTCGATCAAATCAGCTCGAGGCTGGTCGCATGGTTGGTCTGTGGCAGCGCGATTCTTGCAGCCGGCTGCGGCAGCGTCGGTCCGGAGGCGGCGGCGCCCGACTACCGGGCGCTCGTGGCGGCCCCCGATCGCCTCGAGACCGATCTCAAGACCGATCAGCGGCGCAATCCCGTGCTGCTGCTGACTTTCGCTGACGCGCGTCCGGGTATGCGGGTGTTCGACCTGGGGGCTGGCGCCGGCTACAGCACCGAATTGCTTGCCCGCGCGGTTGGCCCGGGTGGACGCGTGTACGGCCACAACTCGCAGATGTTTCTCGACCAGTTCGTGCGCGGGCGTTTCGACGAGCGCATGCGGCGCCAGGCAATGGGCAACGTGGTCAAGGTCGTGCGCGAATTCGACGATCCGATCCCGGCCGACGTTCGCGACCTCGACCGGGTGATCGCGTTCTTCATCTATCACGATACGCCATGGATCGGCACCGATCGCGCGCGCATGAATCGCGCGCTGTTCAACGCACTCAAGCCCGGCGGCATGCTGATCGTGGCAGATCATGCGGCGCAGACCGGCGCGGGCGTGGGCGTGTCGAAGTCCCTGCACCGCATCGAGGAGTCGGTGGTGCGCCGCGAGCTCGAGGCTGCGGGATTCCGATTCGTGGCTGCCGCGGACTTCCTGCGCAATGCCGAAGACAGGCGCGACACGCTGGTGTTCAAGTCGCCGGTGCGTGTCGACGAGTTCGTGCTGAAATTCGTGAAGCCCTGAGGGTGTCGCCACCCGCCGGGCAGGTGATTGCCCGGCGAATGGGTGCGTTCCCGACGCGCTACGCCTTGAGCGCTGCCAGCACGCGCTGCGGGGTAAATGGCATGTGGTAGAGGCGTTTGCCCGTCAGCGCGAAGAAAGCATTGGCCACCGCCGGGGCCGTGCACGGCACACCGAGTTCACCCACCATCGTCGGCAACGGGCTGCCCGACACCACTTCGACGTTGATCTCCGGCACCTCGCTCATCCGCAGCACTTCGTACTCGTGGAAGTTCGACTGCTGCACCACGCCCTTGACCATCGTGACGCGCTCCTTGAGCGTGCAGGAGAGCCCCCACACCACCGCGCTCTCGACCTGCGCCTTCACGACCTCAGGATTGAGCGCCAGCCCCGGATCGGCAGCGACCCAGTAGCGATGCACGCGGATTTGACCGGTGCGCTCGTTCAACGAGATCTCCGCCACCGCAGCCACTAGCGAGCCGACTTTCGGTGCGAACGCGCCGTACTCGGCGAACGCGATGCCGAGCGCGCGCCCCGCGGTCTTGCGGCCCCAGCCGGCCATCTCCGCCGCCTTTTCCAGCACGCGGCGCGCGCGCGGATCATCGGTGAGTGAGAGCCGGTACTGCAGCGGATCGACCTTGTTCGTGTGCGCCAGCTCGTCGATCATCGATTCGACCGCGAACTTGGTGTAGCCCGAGCCGATGCCACGCCAGGCTGCCACGCGCGCACGCTCGGGCTCGGGCACGTGCTCGGCGCGCCAGTGGTCGACCTTGTTGTAGTAGGGCAACTCGGCGCCCATCATGAAGATGACGTCGCGATCCTTCTGCGCCTTCAGATAGCCCGGGTGGTAGACGAAATCGCCCACCGGTTCGCCGACCACGCGATGGCGCCATCCGATCAGCTTGCCGCCCGCATCGAGGCCGGCTTCGATGCGTTGCGTCGTCATCGGCCGGAACGTGCCGGCCAACAGGTCGTCTTCGCGGCTCAGCACCAATTTCACCGGACGGTTCACCGCCTTGGAAATCAGCGCGGCGTCGACCGAGGCTTCCACCGTTGCGCGCCGGCCGAAGCCGCCGCCGAGAAACTGCTGATGCACGGTGACGCGCTCGGGCGCGATGCCCAATGCCTTGCCGACATCGAGCTGCGTGCGCGTCGGGGCCTGGGTGCCGGCCCAGATCTCGGCGCGATCGGCGCTCACGTCGGCGGTGGCGTTCATCGGCTCCATCTGCGCGTGATAGACGTGATCGCTCAGGTACTCGCGGCTGAACGTCTTGGCCGCGCCCTGCAGCGCTTTGCCCGCGTCGCCCTTCGACTTCCACTCGATCGCCGCGCGTTTGAGATCGCGACCGTCGCCCAGGTACGACTGCAGGTCGCGCTCGGTGTCGATGGCCTCGCCGGGTTGGCCGCCGCGCCAGTCGACCTTGAGTTGCTTACGCGCTTTCTGCACCGCGTGGTACGAATCGCCCACGATCGCCACGCCATGCGGCAGCGACACGACGTTGATGATCTCGGGCAGCTTGCGCAACGCGTCGGCGTTGGTCGAAGCGGGGCCGCTCCCGCGCACCGGCGAGCGCACGATCGTCGCGTACGCCATGCCGGGCACGCGCGCGTCGATGCCGTAGCGTGCGGTGCCGGTGGACTTTGCCGGCACGTCGACGCGCGGGGCGCCTTTGCCCAGCAGCCGATACTGGTTCGCCGGCTTCAGATCCTTGGCCGGATCGATCGAGGGCAAGGTCGCGGGCACGGTCGCGAACGCGGCGACTTCGCCATAGCTGATCTTGCGGCCCGACGCGGCGTGCACGACCATGCTCGGCTCGGTCCGCAATTCGCTCACCGGCACATTCCAGCGGGTGGCCACGGCGTCGAGCAGTACCCGGCGTGCTTGAGCGCCCGCGACGCGCAGCGGCGTCCAGTACCCCAGCGTCGAGATGCTCGCCACGACGTACTGCGCCTTGAAGATCGGGTGGTGATAGGCCGGGGCGACCGGCGACTGCTCGACCACCACGCGGCTCCAGTCGGCATCGAGTTCCTCGGCGACGATCAGCGGCAGGCCGGTCATGATGCCCTGTCCCATTTCAGCGGCCGGTGCCTGGATGGTGATGGTGCCGTCGGGCGACACCGCGACATAGGCGTTCAGCGCGCTGCGCGGGGTCTGCGCCTGCGCCTCGCGCACGCTGCCAGGCCCGGCCAGTCCGAGGCTGAAGCCGAACGACAGGCCCGCCGCACCACCGAGAAAGGCCCGCCGGCTGACGTTGAAGTCGAGCAGTTCGAGTTCGACGCGTTCGATGCCGTGCATGGCTAGGCCTCCTTCGCGGCGCGCTCGATTGCACGCACGATACGGTTATAGGTGCCGCAACGGCAGATGTTGCCGTTCATGTGCTGCACGATCTGCTCGCGCGAGGGCTTCTTGTTGCGGGCCAGCAGCGCGGCGGCCTGCATGATCTGCCCCGACTGGCAGTAGCCGCACTGCGGTACCTGCTCGGCCACCCAGGCTTTCTGCAGCGGATGGTCGGCATTGGGCGCCAGCCCCTCGATCGTGGTGACGGCTTTCCCGCGCACCGCGGCAACCGGCGTGATGCACGAGCGCGTCGGCTGTCCGTTGACGTGCACCGTGCAGGCGCCGCATTGCGCCAGGCCGCAGCCGAACTTCGTCCCGGTGAGCCCGAGGTAATCGCGCACTGCCCACAGCAGCGGCGTATCCGATGGAATATCGACCAGGACTTCCCGGCCGTTGACGGTGAACGACATCGTGCTCTCCTCTGGTGCAAGTTCTGGGAACGGGCGACTGGCTCGAATGGCCGGCGCGCGGGCGGATTGTGCCGAGGTGCTGTCACATGAACAAGGGTTGCCGCTGCGTCGTTCGCACCGCTGCTATCACAACACTTAACCGTGTCCTGTCCACCACAACGACAGAGGATCGCGTATGTATCTCGATCAGGAGGCTGAACGACGAGGCGCACCCGGTTCCAGGCAGGTCGCTTCGGGTGGCCGTTTCGCAGGCGCCGGATCGACGGCCACCGAGCGCAGGGAGGACACCTGGACTGTGGAGGTCACATGGATAACGAAACGCTCAGGCAACTGGCGCAGTTCCGCATCATGCTCAAGCGCGACAAAGGCGTCGCGGTCGACTTCGAGCAGTTCGTGAGCGACACCGGCTACGCGCGCCAGATCCTGGCGCTGGCGGAAGATTCGGAGAACGAAGCGCTCGTCGTGCTGGCCCTCACGCTGCACGACAAGTTCGGTCTGCTGAAGGCGGCCACGCAGGCGCTCAATCCAAGTTCTACGCCCGCTTCGGCCACCAAGCCCGAAGACAACGGACGCTATCGATTCGGCGCGCGCAGCTGAAGCGCAGGCCTATTTTTTCAGGCCGACCGCTTCCCGTGCGACGCTATCGAGCAGGGCGTTGACGTCGCCGAGCGCGGCCTTCGAGGCGCTCGACCCATCCGCGCGCGCGACACGTCGATACGAGACACTCACCTTGGCCGGTTCGGCGGCGGTCGTGTACACGACGACGCTGTACGGGCACATCGCCAGATTGGCGGGATCGGCCTCCATGGTTTTGCGCGAGAGCGTCGCGCTGCAGAATACGAACGCCATGGCGTCTTGATAGAGCGAACGCCCGGAGCCCACATCCTTGCCGGTGCGTTCCAGCATGCGTCCGATGAACGCGGTGTAGTCGATCACCAGCCCGCGCCCCTCGATCGCCGCTTTCAGATCGTCGCGCACGTCTTCGAACCGGGCCGCCTTGGTGTAGGTGACGATCGATGCCGGCTCGGCGGCGAGTGCGGGAGCCGCTGCTGTGATCAGGCTCAAGGCGGCCATGGCCATCGCCGCACGTATCACGATCGCACGTATACCCATCACATTCGCTCCCCGGTTTCCTGTCACTGAATCAGTGTCGGCCCGCGCTGCTGCGGGAGCCTTGACCAGACGCAAGTCGGATGGTCTCCGATCACTACCGATACGCGTCGATCGGCGGGCAGGCACACACGATGTGGCGATCACCGTAGACCTGATCGATCCGCGCCACCGGCGGCCAGTACTTCTGGGCGCGCACCCACGGAAGCGGAAACGCAGCGCGCTCGCGCGGATAGACGTGCGGCCACGGCTCGGCCAGCAGTGCTGTGCCCGTGTGCGGCGCGTGCTTGAGCGGGTTGTCCTCGCGATCGAGCGCGCCCGATTCGATCTGCCGGATCTCGTCGCGAATCGCGATCATCGCCTCGCAGAACCGGTCGAGCGTGTGCTTCGGCTCGGATTCGGTCGGCTCGATCATCAGCGTGCCCATCACCGGAAACGACATCGTCGGCGCGTGGATGCCGAAATCGACCAGCCGCTTGGCGACATCGTCGACGCTCACGCCGGCACTCGCCTTGAACGGGCGCAGATCGATGATGCACTCGTGCGCGACACGCCCGTTCGGGCCGGTATAGAGCACCGGGTAGTGCGGCGCGAGCCGTGCGGCGATGTAGTTCGCGTTCAGCAGCGCCACCTTGGTCGCTTCCATCAGACCCGCGGCGCCCATCATCGCGATGTAGCTCCAGCTGATCGGCAGGATGCCGGCGCTGCCGTACGGGGCACCGTTGACGCGGCCCACCGCCGCATCGAGGCGCGGCGGCAACGAGCGATCGGGCAGAAACGGCGCCAGATGCGCGCGCACGGCGAGCGGCCCCACGCCCGGTCCGCCGCCGCCGTGCGGAATGCAGAACGTCTTGTGCAGATTCAGATGCGAGGCATCGGCACCGCACTCGGGCAGCGACACCAAGCCGATCAACGCGTTGAGATTCGCGCCGTCGCAGTACACCTGTCCGCCGTGGTGATGGACCATGGCGCAGATCTCGCGCACCGAGGCCTCGAACACGCCGTGCGTCGACGGGTAGGTGATCATGATCGCCGCAAGCGCGTCCTGATGCTCGACGCACTTGCGCAGCAGATCATCGAGATCGACGTTGCCGTGCGCGTCGCAATCGACCACCACCACCTGCAGGCCGGCCATGTGCGCCGACGCGGGATTGGTGCCGTGCGCCGAGCTGGGGATCAGGCACACGTCGCGATCGCCCTGATCGCGCGCTGCGTGCCAGGCACGGATCGCGAGCAGACCGGCGAGTTCGCCCTGCGCGCCTGAATTCGGTTGCAGCGACACCGCGTCGTATCCGGTGATCGCGCACAACCAGCGCTCCAGATCACCGATCAGTTGGTGGTAGCCCTGCGCCTGATCGGCCGGTGCGAACGGATGCAGCGCAGCGAACTGGGGCCAGGTGATCGGCAGCATCTCGGTCGCTGCATTGAGCTTCATCGTGCACGACCCGAGCGGAATCATGGTGCGATCGAGCGCCAGATCGCGATCGGCCAGCGTGCGCAGATAGCGCAGCATCTGCGTCTCGGAGTGATGCGTGTTGAACACCGGATGCGTGAGGAAAGCACTGGTGCGTAGCAGCGCCGCCGGCAGCCGGTCGGCGGTTTCATGGTCGAGTGCGTCGACCTCCAGCGGGATGCGCACATCGCCGCCGAAGCAGCGCCACAGCGTGATCAGGTCGTCGCGCGACGTGGTCTCGTCGAAGGCGATGGCGAGCGCGTGATCGTCGATGCGCCGCAGATTGATGCCCGCTGCGAGCGCACTCGCCAGCAACGTGTCGGTGCGTGCTCCGGTATCGATGCTGACGGTATCGAAGAAGGCATCGGTCTTCAGCCGATAGCCCAGACGCGACAGTCCGGCAGCGAAGATCGCGGCGAACCGATGCACGCGCTGCGCGATCCGCGCGAGTCCGTGCGGCCCGTGATAGACCGCGTACATCGCCGCCATCACCGCGAGCAACACCTCCGAAGTACAGATGTTGCTCGTGGCCTTCTCGCGCCGGATGTGCTGCTCGCGCGTTTGCAGCGCCAGGCGCAGCGCCGGTTGACCGGCCGCATCGACTGATACGCCGACCAGTCGCCCTGGCATGGCGCGCTTGTGCGCATCGACCGTGGCCAGATAACCGGCATGCGGACCACCGAACCCCGGCGGCACCCCGAAGCGTTGCGCCGAGCCGACTGCGATCTCCGCGCCGAGTTCGCCCGGCGAGGTGAGCAGGCACAGCGCGAGCAGATCGGCCGCCATCGCGACGATCACGCCGCGCTCGCGTGCCGCTGCAATCAGCGCGCGATAGTCATGAATCGCGCCGGTAGTGCCCGGATACTGCAGCAGCACGCCGAACACCTGCGCCTGCTCCAGATCGCGGAACGGATCGCCCACTACCAGTTCGATGCCCAGTGCCTGCGCGCGCGTATGCACTACCGCAATCGTCTGCGGATGGCTGTCTGCCGCCACGAAGAAGCGCTGGTGCGGCGAATCGCTCACCCGCTGCGCCAGCGTCATGGCTTCAGCCGCCGCGGTGGGCTCGTCGAGCATCGATGCGTTGGCGATCGGCAAACCGGTGAGATCGCCGATCATCGTCTGGAAGTTGAGCAGCGCTTCCAGCCGCCCCTGCGAGATTTCCGGTTGATAGGGCGTGTACGAGGTGTACCAGCCCGGGTTCTCCAGCACGTTGCGCAGGATCACCGAGGGCGTGTGGCAGTTGGCGTACCCCATGCCGATGAACGAGCGAAGTGTGTGATTGCGCGCGGCGATCGCGCGCAGCGCGGCAAGCGCTTCGGGCTCGGTGCGTGCGGCCGGCAGCTCGAACGATTGCGTGCGTCGCAGCGCCGGGGGCACCACCGCGTCGATGAACGCCTCCATGCCCGGATAACCGAGCGCGGCCAGCATCTCGTCGCGATCGTTCGCGCGAGGCCCCAGATGGCGCGCGACGAAGGCGTCGTGATCTTCCAGCGCGGCCAGCGGCAGCAAGGCGGCGGTGTTCATGCTGGTTTGGCGATCGCCTGATACGCGGTCTCGTCGAGCAGGCTTTGCACCTGTTCGGGCTGATCGAGTTTGAGCTTGAAGAACCAGCCGGTGCCCAGTGCATCGCGGTTCACGGTGGCCGGATC
>CADEDU010000018.1:25286-39955 GCA_902826155.1 uncultured beta proteobacterium | reverse complement strand
ACCGTACCGCCGGCCGGGGCCTTGCAATCGGCCGCGGCCTTCACCGATTCGATCACCGCGACCTCTTCGCCCTGTTTGACCTTGCGGCCGATCTTGGGCAGCTCGACGAAGACGATGTCGCCGAGTTGTTCCTGCGCGAACGCGGTGATGCCGACCACGCCGACGTCGCCGCTTTCAAGGCGGATCCACTCGTGATCATTGGTGAATCGAACGGTCATGGTTTGCTCTCCCGGACGTAGCGGTGCGGCACGAAGGGCAGGGGGACGACGCGGCACGCGCGGTCTTGTTCGCGTACGCGTGCATGGAGAATGGAGTCGGGGCTGGCGTGAGTGCGATCGACGTACGCGAGCGCGATCGGGCCGTCGATCGTGGCACCGAAGCCGCCGCTGGAGATGTGGCCAGCGGGTTGTCCGTGAGCGCCGGTCAGGGCTTGCCCGGCACGCAGCGGCGCACGACCTTCGGGTCGCAGGCCGACGCGCTGGCGTGCGCAGCCTTCGGCCAATTCGCGCGCCAGACGTTCGCTGCCTGGATAGTCGCCGGCGCGCGCACCGCCTGATCGTCGCGCTTTCGGAATGGCCCAGGCCAGCCCGGCTTCGGTCGGCGAGATGGATGCGTCCAGATCGTTGCCGTAGAGGCACAGGCCCGCTTCGAGGCGCAGCGAATCGCGCGCCCCCAGCCCGGCCAACGCGACATCGGGCTCGGCGAGCAACCGCTCGGCCAACGCTGCGGCCCGATCATTCGGCACCGAGATCTCGTAGCCGTCCTCGCCGGTATAGCCCGATCGCGAGAGCACGCATTCGGCGCCTTCGAACGGAAGACGCAGTACGTCCATGAATCGCATCGGTGCAACCGGCGGCAGAATGGGAGCGAGCACGCCCGCCGCTGCGGGGCCTTGCAACGCGAGCAGTGCGCGATCCTCGTGCGCGGTGATCTGCAGGCCGCGGCCGCCGAGGCGGGTTTGCAGCCATTCCAGATCGTCGTGCTTGCGCGAGGCGTTGACGATCAGCCAGAAGCGCTGCGGGTCCAGCCGCGCGATCATCAGATCGTCGAGCACGCCGCCGGCATCGTTGGTGAAGAACGTGTAGCGCTGTCGGCCGATCGGGAGGTCGCGCAGATCGGTGGGCAACAGCGCTTCGAGCGCCTCAGCCGCCTGTGCACCGACGACCGAGATGGCCCCCATGTGCGACACGTCGAACAGGCCGGCGCGCGTGCGCGTGTGCTGATGCTCGGCCAGGATGCCTTGCGGATAGTGAATCGGCATCGCATAGCCGGCGAAGGGCGCCATGCGCGCGCCATGCCGCCGATGCAACGCGGCCAGGGGAAGTTCAACCAGGGGATGCGACTGCGGCGACTCGTTCGACACGACTCACCTCCCCTGCTGGAGGGCCCACTGCCGGCTTGGCAGGACCTTCCACCAGCTTATCAAGCCAAGCGCCCTCGCGCGAGCCGCCGTGCGCTCGCTACTTCACCAGCGTCACCGGCACATCCACCAGGTGCACGACCTTGCTCGCGACCGATCCGATAATGAACGTGCCAATTGCCCCCATGCCGCGCGTGCCCATGACGATCGCATCGACCTGCTGCCGCTTGGCGATCGCCGCGATGGTCTCGCCGATGTCGCCGATCTCCATCAACCGCGTAGCCTGACGGCCCGCGCGCTCCAGGATCGGTTTGGCCACATCGAGCGCACGCGTCGCGGCATCGCGCGCCATCTCTTCGAGCTTGTCGGCCTGGATGTAGATCGCCACTTCGCCATAGACGATCGGATGCTGTACGTTGAGCAGCAGCAGATCCTTCTCGCCCGCATTGGGGTAAGCCTTCAGGGTGTGCGCCAGGGCATGCTCAGCGTGCGCCGAACCATCGAACGGAATCAGGATCTTCATGGTGGTGTCATCACGAGTTGCGGCTCGATCACTACACCATGCGCCTGCGAAAGGACGATTGCGAATAGTCAAAGTAGGGGAATTTCCGATCCGCACCATGCGCCATGGACAACGCCGCGGCTCGCTCAGCTGATGGTCTGCCCGATCGCGCCGCGATTACCGCGCGTGTGCTCGAGGTCGCGCGCAGATTGCTCGCCGAGATTCACGGTACCGAACCGGCTGACGCGGCGGTCGGGCTCGACAGTTCGTTCGAGCGTGAGCTGCGCCTTGACAGTCTGTCGCGCGCCGAACTGCTGGTTCGGCTGGAGCGGACATTCGCCGTCGATCTTCCTGAAGATCTGCTCGCGCGCGCGGAGTCGTTGCGCGATCTCGTTGCGGAAATTACTGCTGCGCTCGATACGGCGGGTGGTGAGACAGGGAAGCGGACTCGTCCGACAGCCTCGAGCATCGCGAC
Organism: uncultured beta proteobacterium; assembly: GCA_902826155.1. The sequence continues at coordinate 37,618 of CADEDU010000018.1, read as the reverse complement.
ACGACCCGCTGCGCCGTTCGATGCTCTCGATGCGCCCCGCGCAGGCACGGCCGGCCGCGCACCCGTCCCGGAATCGATCGTCACGCTCGTCGACGCGTTTCGCTGGCTGAGCAACACGCAGCCCGAGCACGAACATATTCGCACCGTCGCGGAAGGCGCGGCGACGACGATCACGCATCGCGCGTTGTGGCAGGCTGCCGAAGCCATCGCCGGCAATCTGCAGGCTCGCGGATTCGAGCCTGGAGAGACGGCGAGCATCATGCTGGCGACCGGGCCGGCGTACTTCCAGGTGTTCCTTGGCATCCTGCTTGCCGGGGGCATTCCGGTGCCGATCTATCCGCCGACGCGAGCGGCGCAACTGGTGGAGCACGTGCGGCGTCACGCCGGCATCCTCACCAATGCGCGGGCGGCGGTGCTCATCGCCGATCGGCAGACGCGCTTCGCCGCGCAACTGCTGCGCGCCCATGCACGCACGGTGCGATTCGTGTTGAGTCCGGATGAGCTCACTTCGCGGTCGCGCACACCGCAGCCGGTCGCGATCGCTCCCGACGACATCGCCTTCATCCAGTACACCTCCGGGAGCACCGGCGATCCGAAGGGCGTGGTGCTGACCCATCGCAATCTGCTTGCCAATCTGCGCGCGATGGGCACGCTGGTGCAGCCGCGCCCCGACGACGTGTTCGTGAGCTGGTTGCCGCTCTACCACGACATGGGGCTCATCGGTGCATGGTTCGGCTCGATGCTGCACGCGATGCCGCTGGTGGTGATGTCGCCGCTCGCGTTCCTGTCGCGGCCGGCGCGCTGGCTCCAGGCCATGCACCTGCACCGCGGCACCATCTCCGCCGCGCCCAACTTCGCCTACGAGCTGTGTGTGCGTCGCATCGACGATGCCGAACTGGCGGGCGTCGATCTGAGCCGATGGCGCCTGGCGTTCAATGGCGCGGAAGCGGTCTTGCCGCAAACCTTGCGGCGCTTCGCCGAGCGGTTCGCACCGTTCGGGTTGCGCCGCGAGGCGCTCACGCCTGTGTACGGGCTGGCCGAGTCTTCGGTGGGACTGGCCTTTCCGCCGCTCGAGCGCGGGCCCTGGATCGACCGCGTCGATCGTGATCTGTTCGCGCACGAACAGCGTGCGCAACCGGCTGCGGATGATCCGCACGCGCTCGAATTCGTGTCGAGCGGGCGTGTGCTGCCGGGCCACGCGCTGCGTGTCGTCGATGAAGATGGGGTTGTGCTGCCGGAGCGCGCCGAGGGTCGTATCGAATTCCGCGGACCATCGGCCACGCGCGGCTACTTCCACAATCCGGCGGCCAGCGCGCGCCTGATTCGTGACGGCTGGCTCGATACCGGCGATCGAGGCTATCTCGCACAAGGTGAGTTGTTCGTCACCGGTCGCGTGAAGGACATCATCATCCGCGCTGGACGCAATCTCTACCCCCATGAGATCGAGGCCGCCGTCGGTGAGGTCGAAGGCGTGCGCCGCGGGTGCGTAGCGGCATTTGGTCGGGCAGACGTCGTTGCCGCAACCGAGCGCCTGGTCGTCGTGGCCGAGACGCGGCTCACTGATTCGCCGGCGCGCACGCGTTTGCGCGCGGCGATCGGGCAGGCCGTGGTCGAGGCCATCGGCGAGCCGGCCGACGAAATCGTTCTCGCCGAACCGCATGCCGTACTCAAGACCTCGAGCGGCAAAGTGCGCCGTGCTGCTACACGAGCGGCGCTCGAGGCCGGATCAGTGCATCGCGAAGTCGCGGAACCGTCCGCTGGTGCGCCGCGCAGCGCGCGCAGAGCAGCCAGTCGTGCCACGTTGCTCGGCTACGCCGCACGCACGTTGTTGCAGCGCTGGGTCGGTGCCGCGTTCGATTGGCTCTACGGCGGCTACGTCTGGGCGGTGTTCGTGCCGATCGCCGTGGTGTGTTGGGCGCGAGTGGCGGCCTCGTCCGGCGTCGAGTCGGGCTTCGCAGCTGTGCGGGCCGCGATGCGCCTGCTGCTTCGACTCACCGGTATGCGATTGCACGTCAGCGGCACCGAGCGACTGCCGCGTGGCGGCTTCGTACTCGTGGCCAATCATTCGAGCTATCTCGACGGGGGCGTGCTGGCGGCGGCGATCGACATGCCGCTCGTGTTCGTCGCCAAGCGCGAGTTCGAGGCGCGGTGGATGCCGCGGGTATTTCTGCGGGCACTCGGCGTACAGCTCGTCGAGCGCTTCGCGGCGGCCGAGGGCGTGCGCGACACCGAACGGCTGGTCGAGGTGGCACGGCGCGGCACACCGTTGGCGCTGTTCCCGGAAGGAACGTTCACGCGCGTCACGACGCTGCAACCGTTACGCCTGGGTGCGTTTCTCATCGCCGCGCGCGCCGATCTACCGATCGTGCCGGTGGCGATCTCCGGGACGCGCTCGATCCTTGGCGCGCATCGATGGCTGCCGCGGCGCGGCGTAATTGAGGTCACGATCGGTGAGCCGATCCCGATGGAGCGCGAACCAGGTGACGGCGCTAAACGTTCTGTCGAGGAGTTTGCGGGGTCCGGAGCACCGTCGACGGATCGTGCCGCCGCGGAGTTCGCGCGCGCGAATACGCTACGCCGTGCGGCGCAACGTTTCTTCCTGGCGAACGAGAGTAATGGACGGCGCGATCGCTAGCGCGACCGGCAGCGGCGCTATGGCACCAGGACAGCCAGGGCGATAGCTTCAGGCGTACGCGGGTCGGATGTCAATTCAGTCTGCGGCCGCTCGAACAATCGCGCCACCGGACAAGTTGCCGCGTGGCATCCGTGCAGCCGCCGGCATTCGTCGAATCCTTCGTCGAGCGCGACGAAGTGTCGGCATGAATCACAGAAGTGCAGGGGGGAATCGAACATGGCAGCGCGTTCCATGGGGACGATTGAGCCCCACAGGAAGAGTCTCCCCTATGCGCCTGCAACGGGATTGCAGACAGGCAGGGTCTGATCGCCACCGGGATGACGGAAGGCCGCGGCCGGAGAGACTCATCTTGTGGTGCTCATCTTCGCGATGTGCAACAACGCTCGAATGCTATGAGCATGTGATCGGCATGGTTTTGATCCGGCGCAAATGATCACACTGGATCCTCACGATACTGGCGCAGGAATGCATGTCGCGAACGGGTCATGAACAAACACGCACACGTCTATTGCCGCTGCGGGCAGGTGGTCAGTGCGCTCGTCGGGGCCGGGCTGATCGCCCGTCCGGAGTTGGTGACGAGCGAGTCCGAGATCTACGAGTGGTGGCTGGTGTCGCCGGCTCTAGCCGAGCGGTTGCAGAGTGCCCGCGCGCCGGTGCTTCAGTTCCACGAACTGCGCATGTGGGGGCGTACCCAGACCGGTGTGCCGGTTGAGAAGGACCCTGTTCTCGTCGATGCGCTGCGCGCCGTGAAGTAGCGTCGGGCAGTCGGCTCTGTTCCTACTTGATGATCAGAACCGGAACCGTGCTCAGGTGAATCACCTTCTGTGCAGCCGATCCGAGCGCAAGGCTGGCGATGGCGCCCATGCCGCGCGAACCCATGACGATCATCGTGGCGCCTTTTTCCCTGGCAACCTGCACGATCATTGCGCCCGGATCCTCGGCATGGCGGACTTCGCGTTGCGCGCGGATTCCCGCCGCCTGCAACGGCGCCACGGCCTGATCGAGCGTCTGCCGCGCCGCGTCGGCGTGATGCTTGGCAATGTGTTCGCGCGTCACGCCGTGCATCTGCCAGTCGTGGATCGATGGCTGCACGTTGAGAACCACCACTTCGATGTCGCGTAACAGACTCCCAAGCCTTGCGGCGTATTGAACGGCGCGCCCGGCGTGCGCGGAGCCGTCGACGGCGAGAAGGATGGTTTCCATAGCAATACATCGTAGGAGCGCTTGCCGAGCACACGTTGACGCAAGTCAAAGCTCGGCAGCCGGCTCGCGGCGGTTGACGTGCCTCAATCGCATGCACCACTGCGCACCCACAATCCGCCCATTCCATCTCCGTCCACGTCGACCCCCACATCGACGGTGCCGCGCATGGCGCTCGATCCGCTTACCAGCCCGCTGCTCACCGATCTGTATCAGCTCACGATGCTGCAGGGGTATCGCGAGCAGCGCATGAGCGCGCCTGCGGTGTTCGAGTTGTTCGTGCGCAAGCTGCCGCCGCACCGCGGATTCCTCATGGCGTGCGGCCTGGAGTCAACGCTCGACTGGCTCGAGCAGGCACGCTTCAACACCGCGGAGATCGCGTGGCTGCGCGGCTGCGGCTTGTTCCGCGCTGATTTCATCGACTGGCTCAGTACGTGGCAGTTCGGCGGGACGATCGAGGCGATGGACGAGGGCACGATCTTCTTCGCCGACGAGCCGATCCTGCGCGTTACCGGCACCCTGTTCGACGCGCAGCTGGTCGAGTCGCGACTGCTCAACATCATGCATCTGCATACGCTCATCGCCTCGAAGGCGGCGCGCTGTGTGCTGGCGGCACCGGACAAGCGACTGATTGATTTCGGGCTGCGGCGAGCGCACGGCGCCGAGGCCGGCATTGCAGCGGCGCGCGCGGCGTACGTGGCGGGTTTCGCGGGCACTGCCACCACGCTTGCCGCGCCGATGCTGGGCATTCCGGTGTTCGGCACGATGGCGCACTCGTTCGTGCAGTGCTTCGACGACGAGCGCAAAGCGTTCATCGCTTTCGCGCGCACGTTTCCCGACAACGCGGTGCTGCTCATCGATACCTATGACACCGAGGCGGCGGCACACAAGATCGTGGAGATCGCGCCGCTGCTCGCGCGCGAAGGCATCCGGCTCAAAGGCGTGCGGTTGGATAGTGGCGATCTTCGTGCCCTGGCCACTTCGGTGCGTTCGATTCTCGATGCAGGCGGCCTGCGTGAGACGACGATCTTCGCGAGCGGCAATCTGGACGAGCTGCGCGTGTACGATCTCGAGCAGCAACGCGCCCCGATCGACGCCTATGGTATCGGCACGGCGCTGGTGACCTCGGTCGACGCACCTGCGCTCGACATGGTCTACAAGCTGCAGGAGTACGACGGCCGCGCACGGCGTAAGCGCTCGACCGGCAAAGCAACCTGGCCGGGACGCAAGCAGGTATTCCGCGAATTCGACGGCCAGGGCCATATGCGCCACGACGAAGTCGCGCTCGTGACCGATCACCGTGCCGGGGCCGAGCCGCTGCTGCATCCGGTGATGCGCGATGGGCGGCGCGTGCGGCCTCGCATTCCGCTGCCGAGCATCCGGCACTACGCGCGCGACTCGCTTGCGCAATTACCTGATGCGCTGCGCGTCTTCGAGTCCGACCGCGATGGATTCCGTCCGCCGATCTACCCGGTGACGATCGGACAGTCGATCCGCGATCTGACCATCGAGGTCGATCACGCACGCGCAAGTTCCTTCGATCGGAGCGCTCCATGAATCCACGCCAGGACTGGACCCATGCCTTGAATTTCCGCCACGCCTGCCGATCGTTCGATCGCGACAAGACCGTGCATCAAGGCGACCTCGAATTCATCCTCGAGGCCGGGCGGCTTGCACCATCGTCGCTAAACCTAGAGCCGTGGAAGTTCATCGTCGTGCGGGACGAGCGCCTCAAGCACGCCCTGGTAGGCGCGTGCAGCGGCCAGTCGCAGGTGGGTGAGGCCAGCGCCGTCATCGCGATCGTGGCACGCATAGTCGACCTGGCGGTCGGCTCCAACTATGTCGACTTGATGTGCAGCCGCTATCCGATCGATGTGCAGGCGATGATGCGCGGCTATCTCGACGAGTATCTGCGTCGCCCCGATCTCGCGCAGCACAGCATGGCCGAATGCCTGCTGCCGGCCGCGAACATGATGATGGCGGCGGCCTGCATCGGTATCGATAGCTGTCCCGTCGGCGGATTCGATCGCGCGGCGGTCACTGAAATTCTCGGGCTCGATCCGAAGCGCCTGGCGCCGGTGCTGCTCCTGCCGATCGGTTATCGAACTGGGGAGCCGCCGCCGCGCGTGCGACTGCAACTGGGCAGCATCGTCGAGTACCGGTGACGAATCGATCGTACCTGGGAGCGCTCGACGTTCGAGTGCGCGCAGTGATCGAGGTCACACAGGCTCGGTAATCACAGTCACTGAGGGGCGGCGCGCGGATCCGTATTCTGCGAACCATGAGATGCGCAGATCGATTCGAATGGTTCGAACGGTTCGCAGCTCAGCCCTTCAGAGGAGTCAGCCATGTTGAAACGCGCTTCCGTTCTTTCGTTGATCGCCGGTTTGTCGTTGGCCAACGCGGCGTTCGCCGCGACGCCTGACAGCTGGACTGAACTCGACCCGCGTGTACGCGCGCAGGAAGAGAAGCAGTACCGTGCAACCCCGCGCCTGGAGTTCAAGGCGCCCGCAGCGACGCGCTACGACACGATCGATCGTAATAGCCCTCTGTGATAGCTCGCTGCAAGTGCCGCGCTGGAGGCGGATCTGCAGCGGTGAGGGGTGGTTGTGCCGGTTGACGGCGCAGCTAAGACGGGCGGGGAGATCCCGCCCGTTTTGCTTTCTTGCGAGTCAGTTGCCGGTGTGTTTGCCTGTGTTGGGTGCCTCCGGCACGACAAAACTAGAACCGCTTTGACGAGACGCAACCGAGGTGCGGATCGAAACGCGCATCGTTGTCGCTGAGTTGCTCCCCGCAAGCGCGGTCGCGCGTCGCTGGATATCCGCATGAGTCCGACCACCGAAAAGAAGATCCTCGATCTGCTTCGCCGGCATCACGTGATGACGATCGCCACGGTGCGCAGCGACGGCTATCCGCAGGCCACCACCGTCACCTATTCCAACGACGGGTTCACGCTCTACTTCGCGTGCGACAAGGGCGCGCAGAAAGTGCGCAACATCCGGCGCTCAGCAAAGGTGTCGCTCGCGATCGATCGCGACGCGCGCGACTGGAACCGTATCAAGGGGCTGTCGATGGGGGGCGATGCTTCGGTGCTGCGCAACGTCCGCGAGGTCCAGCACGCCCTGGGGTTGCTCCAGGCGAAGTTTCCGCAATGGGGCGAGATTTCCCTCGAAGAGCTGGAGACGCTCGCGTTCGTCAAGGTGACGCCGAAGGTGATCTGTCTGCTCGATTACAGCGCGGGTTTCGGCCACACCGAGCTGGTTCGCCCGCGGATCGAACCTCGCGCTCGTGGCAAGCGGTCGATCATTAAGACAGGCAAGGCACTCATAGCACGCCCGGCACGCAAGGCGCGTGAGCTTGGGTGAACGTGATCGACGAAGGAGCGCAACGATGACTGATGGCGACCACGTCGAATTTGGATCGGCAAGGAAATTTGCGGCGTTGAGCCTGGCAGGCGTGCTTTGCGCCATATCCACCACCGCGGCGATCGCACTCGATCGAGGAATCGATCGCGGCGTCGCATTCATCACCGGCGGGGTCGGTGTGGAGGAACGCGAAGAGATCGCGCGCTGGGAGTCTTCCTTCAACGTCAAGATCGTCACCGCGACGCAGGCAGGCGGCGCGTTCATCGCCAGCGTGCACGTCGACATTCATCGCGGTCAGGAACTCGTGTTCGATCGCACCATGGACGGACCGTGGATGCTGCTGCGCTTGCCGCCAGGGCAGTACGTCGTCACCGCGAATGCCGATGGTCGTTTGCGACGCGCCAATCTCGCCGTCCCTGCTGCGGGGCACACGTCGCTCGTGCTGCGCTGGGAAGACCGCGAACCGACCGGGGCCGATTTCCGCTGATCAGCCCGCGAACATCGCGCCGCTCCACGCGGCAATCAGGATGAGCAGCAGACCCGGTGCGAGTTGAGTTGCGTAGCGCGCGCCGCCCGACGTCCAGGCGAGCAATAGCTTGGTCAAGGTGTTGGTCGACAGGGCAATCAGGATCGGCACGGCCGCATGATCGAGCGCGAGCCTGCCTGCTGCCACCAGCGATGCCGTCGAAATCGCGCCCGATTGCGCGTCGGCGAAGCCCGCCACGCCGGCGGCGAGCGTAATGCCCGGCGCGCCGAGCCATTGCGTCAGCGCGGCACTCGCGATCAGCACCGACCCGAGTAGCGCCGCGATCCCGACTGCGGTCTTGAGACTGAATGCGTGGCCCGCTTGTGCCTGTGCGGCCGCGGCGGCCGCATCGTGATTGGCGCGCCACAGGAAGATCGCGCCGTATAGCGCGGCGACGAGGCCGGCGAGCGCGAGCGGCGCCGCCATGATGCGCAGGGCGTCGCGACTCGTGGCCGCGAGCACCACCGCCAGATGCACCACCGTGGCGAGGCTCGACAGTACCGCGGCGCTCACGGCAGGGCGGGCGAGCGCGGGCGTGCGACGAGCCAGTGCGCCCATCGAGCCGATCGTCGCTGAACTGGAGATGAAGCCGCCGGCGAATCCCGCGAACGGCAGACCGAGTCGCGGTCCTAGTACGCGCCGCGCAATGTGCCCGGCCGCGCCGATCGCCATGGTGAGGACCACAATCAGCCAGATCGTGCGCGGATTGATGGCGTCGAACGGGCCGATGAACCGATCCGGCACCAGCGGCAACACGACGAGCGTAGCGGCGCCGAGCAGGAGCGCATCGTTGACTTCGGTCTCGCTCAGCAACGACCGGACGAAGCGGTGGATCGGCGTGCGCGCGGCAAGCAGGATCGTGACGGCTACCGCCACGCCCGCGGCGAGCACAGGCTCTTGCATTGCCACGCCGCCGAGCAGCGCGGTAAGCAGCAGGGCGACTTCCGTGGTGAGGCCAGGGTCGCTGTCGCGGCTGCGCGCGTAGCCGGCGACGGCCAACGCGGTGATCGCAGCGAGCGTGACGGCGAACAGCACTTCGCCGCCGATGTAGAGCGATAGCGCGCCGCACAGTGCAGCGAGCGTGAAGGTGCGAATGCCGGCCGGTGCGCGCGCAGCGTCCTCGCCCTTGCGCCGTTCGCGCTCGGCACCGATCAACAGGCCCACGCCGAGCGCGGTTGCCAGGGCGATCAGTTCTTCGGGCACGACGTCAACCCTGCCTCAACCGAACAATCCCCCGACGCGCGAGCCGGCGACGCGGTTGATCACGAACAGGCTGAGCGCGCACACGACGATCAGGATCACGCCGAGCGCCGCCGCCTCGCTCTGCGAACCGGCGATGTAGAAGGTGAAGATGCCGAACGGCATCATCTCCCAGCCACCCAGCGTGAGGAAGATCGTCGCAGACGCCTCCTGAATGGAGGTGATGAACGAGAACAGCGCGCCCACCAGAATGCCCTTCCACACCAGTGGAACGGTGATGTCGCGGAAGGTGCGGATGCGCGTCGCGCCGACGTTCTGTGCCGCCTCCTCCATCGAACGATGGACGAGCAGCAGCGATGAGTGACTGCCACGCACGGTGTAGGGCAGACGGCGCACCGCGAGCACCAGCGGCAGGATGATCCACATGCTGGTGAGCGGGATGTCGATGATCGGCAGCGGATAGTGGAAGGCGCGGATGTAGGCAATACCGATCGCGGTGCCGGGGATCGCGAGAATCAGCGTGGTGAGCGCGTCCATCGTGCCGCGGCCCGGCGCTTTGGTGCGTCCGAGGATCCACGCCATCGGCACGCCGACGACCAGGCAGATCAGCACCGCCAGCCCGGAGTAGATGAACGAGTTGATGATGAACTTCGGCGTCTCGATGCTGACCCGCTCGAAGAACGCCAGCGTGTACTCGACCGGGAACGGCGTCAGCGACCAGCCGCGACCGAACGCCGCCAGCGTCACGCCGATGTGCGGGATGAACGACACGACCATCAGCGCGGTGAGTGAGGCGAACACCAGCCAGCGTTTGAGCGGTGAGAGCTGGCGGCGCTCGACCTTGGAGTAGGCGAGTGATGCGTAGTCCTTGATCGCGACGTAGTGGCGCGCCACCAGCACGAACACGACCGCGAGCAGCACCAGCAGCGCCGAGATCACGATCCCCATGCGAAACAGCCGTCGGTCGACGAACTGCACGATGTTGAGATACGCCTGCGCCGCCAGCACATCTTGCACGCCCAGCACCAGTGGCGTGATGAAGTCGGCGAACGTCCAGATGAACACCAGCAGTGCGCCGGAGATGTACCCCGGCGTGGTGAGCGGCAACGTGATGTCGCGAAAGCGCCGCCAGCCTTTCGCCCCCATGCCCTGGGCGGCCTCTTCCAGCGACGGATCGACCTTCGCCAGCGCGTCGAGCACGCTCAGCGTGATCATCGGAAACAAATGGATCGTCTCGACCAGCAGCACGCCGTGCAGGCCGTACATGAAATTGATCGGAGTTTTGAATCCGAGGTAATCCATGAGCACGATATTCACCGTGCCCGCACGGCCGAGGATGAAGATGAAACCCAGCACGCCCACCAGCGGCGGCAGGATCATCGGCAACATGGTCAGGTAGGAGAAGACGTTGCGACCGGGGAAGTCGTAACGCAGCAGAAGGAACGCCACTGCGAAGCCGACCACCGAGGTGCTGATCACCGCCGCCACGCCGAGCAGGAGCGATTTCCACAGCGAACGCAGGTAGTACTGATCGGTGAAGAACTCGGTGAAGTTGAGCAGCGTGAACGCGCCGGCTTCGTCGGTGAACGCGTCGTAGAAGATGCGCACCAGCGGAAACAGCACGAACACCAGCAGGAACAGCCAGATCACGCCGAAGCCGACGATTGCACCGACCGGCGTGCGCACACCGCGCACGCGTCCTGGATTGGCGGTGGTGGGTGGCTCGGTGCCGGGCGGAGGCAGTGTTGCGATGCTCATAGCATCAATGAGGGCATCACTGCACCGGGATCGCCAGCGCGCTGCTCGCCGGGAAGGCGAGCGTCACCGTGGTGCCCATCGGCAGTTGCTGGTGGTGCCACGGGTCGCGGATGTCGGCCTTGAAGATCGTGCCCGGGCCGAGTTCGACGTCATAGCGCAACGTGTTGCCCAGATACGCGGCGAACGCGATCCGGCCCGTCAGCCGATTGTGCGTGGCGGCGCCGGCGGCATCCACCGACACGTTCTCCGGTCGCACGCACACGACGCATTTGGCGCCGGGCTGCAACGGCGTCGCATAAATCGCATTGACGATGCCGTGCCGGGTATCGGCTGCAAGGGTCGAAGCCGACGCATCGACGACGCGCACGGTGCCCTCGATCAGATTGTTGGTGCCGATGAAATCGGCGACAAATCGATTTGCCGGCCGTTCGTACAACTCCTTGGGCGGACCCACCTGCAGCACCTTGCCCTGATTGATCACCGCGATCCGGTCCGAGAGGGTCAGCGCTTCGTCCTGATCGTGCGTCACGTAGATGGTGGTGATGCCCAACTGCTGCTGCAACTTGCGGATCTCGGCGCGCACCTGCACGCGGATCTTCGCGTCGAGGTTCGACAACGGCTCATCGAGCAGCAGGATCTGCGGATTGAGCACCAGCGCGCGTGCCAGTGCGACGCGCTGTTGCTGACCGCCGGACAGTTGCCCCGGATAGCGGCTTTCCAGGCCACCGAGCTTCACCTTCTCCAGCACCGCCTTCACCCGCTCGGCGATCTCGTTGCGCGCGATCCTGCGCAGCTTCAAGCCGTACGCGACGTTGTCGAACACCGTCATGTGCGGCCACAGCGCGTAGTTCTGGAACACCATGCCGATCCCGCGTTCGTGCGGCGGCACTTCGTTCACCACCCGTTCGTTGAAGCGGATGGTGCCCTGGTCGGGGTTGTAGAAGCCCGCGATCAGCCGCAGCAAGGTCGACTTGCCGCAACCCGAGGGGCCGAGCAGGGTGAACAGTTCGCCTTCTTCGATCGCGATCGACACCTCGCTCACCGCCGCCATCTCGCCGAACCGTTTGGTGAGATCGCGGATGTCGATGCGCATAGCCTGCACCTTTTGCGCCGGTGCGAGGGGAGCGGTGAGCGTGTCCATTGCCGCAGTCCAGGTCGGAGTTCAGAACTTTCTCTTTAGCTCATCCCAGACGGTCTCGATCTCCTTGCGATAGCGCTCGTTGACCGCGTTGTAGCGCGCCTGCGCGACGTCGTCGTCGTAGATGTTGGTGACCTCCTGATCGAAGTAGGAGCGCACCCCGCCGGTGAATTCGACAGCCTTCTCCGCCGCGGAGCCGGGCGCGCCCTTGACCCGGTACTGCGGTGTGATCGGGAACAGTCCGCGCTCCATGAACACCTTCTGCCCGCGCTCGGTGAGCAGGAATTCAATGAATGCGCGCGCGGCGTTGGGATTCTTCGCTCCGGCGAGAATGCCGATCGGCTCCGGCGTGATCCACGCCGTCTTCGGCGCCACGAAGCGAATGTCGAAGCCGGCGAGCCGCTCCTCGAACGCCATGTAGCTCGGCACGGCGAAACCGACCGCAAACTCTCCCTTGGCCACCACCGAGGGCACGTCACGGCTGCGGGCGGTGAACAGTCCGGTGTTACC
>CADEDU010000018.1:19214-25186 GCA_902826155.1 uncultured beta proteobacterium | reverse complement strand
ACCAGATTCCAGGAGGCTTCCGAGAGGTTGAGCGGTGCCATGAGTTTCTGCTCGGCAAGCTTGTCGAACAGCGCGCTCTCGCCGCCCCAGAAGATGTCGACCTCGGGCCGGCCTTTCCATTCGACGATGCGTCCGTACGCGACCGGCGTGCCGGCGGCAAGCGCATTGGTCTTGACGTTGATGTTCCAGCGCTCCTTGGCGTATTTGGCGAACTCCGCCAGCGCCGAGTCGTGGATGAACTTGGAGACCGGCGTGATCAGCACCAGCTCGCTCTCAATGGGTGGTGCCGCGGGTTTGGGAGGTTGCTGGGCGAAGGCCGGGGAGTTCGCCGTGAGAAAGAGAAGGTTACCGACCGCAAACGCACCGATGGTTCGCATCATGACCATCTCCTTTGTCGGTGAATCGATGATTGTGAATGGCGCGGGCAGTGTGCAGCGCCCAGATCCGGATCGCTTGACAGGCATCAACACTCGGTGCTGTTGCAGCTCGCATGCTGTGTCGATGGCGCGAGTCGGCATCATCGGTGGCGGGGCGTTCGGCACGGCGATGGCCTGCGTGATGCGTCGCGGCGGGCATGCGACGACGCTGTGGGCGCGCGAACCTGAAGTCGTCGCCGCAATCAATCGTGACCGCGCCAATCCGATGTTTCTGCGCGATGTCCAGCTCGAGCCGGACATTCGCGGCACCGCCGAACTGATCGACGCGACGCGCGATCAGGACTTCATCCTCATGGCGGTGCCAGCGCAGCACGTGCGCGCGGTGGCGCAGCAGATGAATGCCTGGCTGGCTTCAGGCACGCCGGTGGTGAGTTGCTCCAAAGGGATCGAGCGCGGCAGTTGTGCGCTGATGCCCGAAGTGCTCGCCGCCTCAATGCCCGGCGCGGTCGTGGCGGTGCTCTCCGGGCCGTCGTTTGCGAGAGAAGTGGCGAGCGATCTGCCATGCGGCGTCGCCTTGGCCTGCGCGGATGCAGGCGTCGGCGAGCGGCTTGCCGGCGCGATCCAGACGCCGAACTTCCTGGTGCATCCCAATGAGGACATCGTCGGCACCGCGATTGGCGGCGTGATGAAAAACGTGATCGCCATCGCCAGCGGCATTGCCGCCGGCAGGCAATTCGGTGAGAACGCCCGTGCGACGCTGATGACGGTCGGCTTGGAGGAGGCGATGCGCCTGGGTCAAGCCAAGGGCGCGAAGGCGGAAACGTTTCTGGGGCTGGCTGGTGTCGGCGATCTCGCGTTGACCGCCAACAGCCTGCAATCCCGGAATACCTCGCTCGGCGTGGCGCTGGGCCAGGGCCGCAAACTCGCGGACGTGCTGGCGGAGCGGCGCGAGGTCACCGAGGGGGCCTTGTCCACCGAAGCGGTCGTCGCGCTGGCCCGACGTTTCGGCGTGCCGATGCCGATCAGCGAGGCCCTCGATCAGATCTTGAACCACGGCGCGCCGTTGAGCGACACGATCGCGCTGTGGATGGCGCGGCGTCGCGCCCACAGTGCGGTGGTGCCAGCGCACTCGCATCTGCCGGTGGCGCGATGAGTGGTGAAAGTGCTCTGCGCCTGTTCGCGCTGGAGGCGAGCCGCACGCTCGCTGAGCAGGTCGCGGCCTGTGTGGGCGTGCCGCTCGCTGCGCACGAGGAGCGCGCGTTCGAGGATGGCGAGCACAAGAGCCGGCCGCTCGTGAGCGTGCGCGGGGCCGACGTGTATGTCGTGCAATCCTTGTATGGCGATACGACCCAGTCGGTGAACGACAAGCTGGTGCGGTTGTGGTTCTTCATCGGCGCGCTGCGCGACGCCGGTGCCGCCCGGATCACCGCGGTCGCACCGATCCTCGCCTACGCACGCAAGGACCGCAAGACGCAGCCACGCGATCCGACCACCACGCGCTACGTCGCGAGCCTGTTCGAAGCGGTTGGTGTTGATCGTGTGGTGACGCTGGATGCGCACAACCTCGCCGCGTTCCAGAATGCGTTTCGCTGTGGCACCGAACATCTGGAAGCGACCGGACTGTTCAGCGCGCACCTCGTCCCACGCCTGGGCAGGGATGAGGTCGTCGTGGTCGCGCCCGATGCAGGCGGCATCAAACGCGCCGAGCGTTTCCGATTGCGGCTCGCGCGTGACCTGGGCCGGGCAGTGGGCGCAGCATTCGCGGAGAAGCACCGTGCACTAGGCGTGGTGAGTGGCGATGCGTTCGTGGGCGATGTGCGTGGACGCGTCGCCATCATCATCGACGATCTCATTGCCAGCGGCACCACGCTCGCTCGTACCGCTGCAGCATGTATGGCGGGCGGCGCAACGGCGGTCCACGCGGTGGCCACGCATGGTTTGTTCGTCGGTAAAGCCAACGAGGCGCTGGGCGACAGTCCACTCGCGAGCGTGGTGGTCACCGATTCGGTGCCACCGTTTCGGATCACTGGTGCGCAACTGCGCGAGAAGCTCGTGGTGCTGCCGATTGCACCGCTTCTGGGTGAGGCTATCGGGCGGTTGCATCGCGACGAGTCGATCGTGGCGTTGCTGGAGATGTGATGGAGAAGGGTGAAGAGGGAAGGTGGAGGGTTCACGCGCGAAGCGCTAGCGATGCGTGACTGTGCGCCAGCGCCACGTAGTGCATCGCCCGGTCGCGCCAACGCCCGCCATCGCGGTAGCGCGGCTCGTCGAGATGCCACACCGCCAGCTTGGCGCGCAGCACCGCGCGATAGCTCTGATAGGCATGCACGACCGCCTCGGACGGATCATCGTGGGTGATGCGGCGATAGGTCTCGAAGAGCAGGGCGCGTGCGCCCGATAGCCCCAACCGCTCGCATTCCAGCGCCAGAAAGCCCAGGTCATCGGCGGCATCCAGGGTGCGCAGCGCGCGATTGAACTCCAGGCAGTCGATGACCACCGGTCCGCTGTCCAGCAGGAAGATGTGCTCGGGGCGCAGATCGCCATGACCTTCGACGATGTGGCCCTCGCGTGCGCGCGATTCGATCGATGCGCGTAGTCGCGTCAGCATTTCTCCTTGCAAAGATGCCGCACGATCGAGTGGTTCACGCGGAAGTACGTAGCGCTCGCATCGCAGGCTATGCCACGATTGTTCGATTTCAGCGCTGATCGTTGCGAAATGCTCGTGGGGATCGAGCGACTCGCGCTTCAATCCTGCGTAAAAGCGGGCAAGAAGTTCTGCCACCGAGCGCAGCGCCCGTGAGTCGGGGGTCGCTCCGGTGAGGACTGCATCGCTGACCGCACCGGCTTCGATGAGCCGGCTGAGCATGCGCGCCTCCGGCAGCCGGCGCATCTGCACCAGCCAATCGACCGGCTGACCCTCGCCGCCTATCCGGTACGTGCCATTCGACGTGCGTGTGAGCGGCACGGCCGCGAGATACACATGAGGCGCCAGCCGGCGATTCAGTCGCACCTCCTCTTCGCAGCTGTGGCGGCGCGTCGCGATGGTGCTGAAGTCGAGGAACGCCGAGCGAATCGGCTTCTTGAGCTTGTAGGCGTGCTGCGTGGTGCGAAATACCCACGACATGTGCGTCTCGATGGCGTCGATCGCAGCCGGGGCGTCGGCATAGGTTTCGGCGCGCAGCAGCGCGGCGACTTTCTCCGCGAGTTCGGCGGCCGCCTGTGCTTCGACGACGAACGCCGGCGTCATCGGCGCGTCGCACCGCGCGCCGGCTTCGGGCCATCGGATGGAGCGAGCAGGGCGATCACCTCCTCGTCGCTCACCTGCGGGAACGCGTCGTAGAACTGCCCGACCGCGTAGAACTCGGGCGGCGTCAGCAGGCATACGACCTTGTCGGCGTACGCGCTGACCCGCACGAAGGCGGATTGGGAGGCTACCGGCACGGCGCAGATGAGCGTGGCCGGTTGACGCTCACGAATGTCGTGCAGCGCGGCGACCATCGTCGCGCCGGTAGCCAGGCCGTCGTCGACAATGATCACGGTGCGTCCGGCCGGA
This sequence comes from uncultured beta proteobacterium, assembly GCA_902826155.1. The sequence goes on along the minus strand of CADEDU010000018.1, from coordinate 21,256 downwards.
TCGATGGGTGCTCGTTGCGGGGTGTACTGCTGGCGGCGTCTGGCCATCAGCGTCCGCTGGCTGGCGATCTCGCGGTCGATGTACGCCTGACTGGCGCCGACGTCGCGTGCGCTGTCATCGATGATCGACCAACCCGATTCCCCGACTGCGCCGATCGCGAACTCGGCATGCCCGGGCGCGCCGATCTTGCGCGTGAGGACGACGTCCAGTTCGCCTTGCAGCGCATCCGCAATGATTCGCCCCATCGGCACGGCGCCGCGCGGAATCGCCAGCACTAAAAGATCCGCGCCGCGCCATGTCTGCAACGCCGCCGCGAGCTGGGCCGCGGCATCGGCTCGATTGCGGAATCTCATCGCAGCCGCCGGTCGATGTATTCCACCAGGGCGTCCACCGTCGCGATGCGTTTGTAGTCGGCCTCCGGAATGTCGAGGCCGAACGCTTTCGACAGACCGATCACGAAGTTGAGCAGGTCCATCGAATCGACATCGAGTTCGTCGCGAATCGGCCGGTTGCCGGGCAGTGTGTCGGGCTCCAGTTCGGGGACCACGCGGGCCAGTTCATCGAGGACGCGCGCGCGGATTGCCGTCGGGTCGAGTCGGTCACTCATAGCTTGTCGGGCTCCTGCAGCAGGTGGTCGATCGCATCGAGCAGCAAGCCGCCGCGATGGCCGTCGCTCGCACGATGATCGGCCGAGAGCGTGGCGTGCACGATGGGTCGTACGACGATCTGGCCGTCGCGCACCCACGGCCGGTCGACCGGGCGGCCGAAACCGAGCAGCGCGACCTGCGGCGGATAGATCACGCCGAACACCGTGTCGACGCCGCGATCGCCCAGGCTGGTGACGGTGATCGTCGGCTTCATGATCTCGGCGCTGCGCAGCGAGCCGGTGCGGGCGCGTTGCACCAGATCCTGATAATCGTGCATGAGCTCAGAAAGCGAACGGCGATCGGTGTCGAGCAACGCGGGGGCGACCAGTCCGCCGCCTCGCAGTGAGATCGCGGTGCCGACATGAATCTCGCTGCTCGGCTGCGCGCGGCCGTCGACAAAGAATCCATTCAACTCGGGCACCGACCGCAACGCGAGCGCGACCGCCTTGATGAGCAGCACCCCGGCAATGAGTCGATCGGCCACGCCTCGCTGCGCATTGACCTCGACGAGCCATTGCAGTGCACGGCCGAGGTCGATCGAGGTCGCCAGGTAATAGTGCGGGATCTCGCGCTTGGACCGTGCCATCGCCGCGGCGATGGCATCGCGCATGCGCTGGCGCTTGTCGGTCGCAGGAGACGGAGCGGCAGTTGCAGACGGCGTAGCGATTGCTGGTTGCGGAGTTTGCTTTGCTGGAGCAAATCGTGCCACCTGCATCGTCGCCAGATACGCGTCGATATCGCGAAGCGTGATGCGACCGCCGGGTCCGCTGCCGCGCACGCGCGAGGCGTCGAGGCCGAGCGATTGCGAGCGCTGTCGCGCCGCGGGCGAGATGATCACGCGCGCTGATTCAGGCCGCGCCGATTTCAGCGGCGCCACTTTCGGAATCGACGCTTCGATCTCGGGAGGTGCGATGGGTATCGGTGGCGTTGCCATGTCCGCGGGTTCGCTCGTGCTGATCATCGCCAGCGTGGTCCCGACCGGTAGCCATTGGTCGGAGGGCTCGACCACCAATTCACTCAGCACGCCATCGACGAACGACTCGACATCGACATTGGCCTTGTCGGTTTCGACCAGGGCGATGACTTCGCCGCGCGCGACCCGGTCGCCGCGATGCTTGAGCCACTGCAACAGGCGCCCCTCGGTCATGTCGGCGCCGAGCTTGGGCATGCGAAACGGCTGCATCGCGTTCTCGCGCGTCGCGTTCAACGCAACACGTCACGCACCGCGGCGGCGATGCGCTCGGCGCTCGGCAGCGCGGCATCTTCCAGGTGCTTGGCGTAGGGAATCGGCACCTCGGCGCTGCACACCCGCAGCACCGGCGCGTCGAGCTGATCGAATGCGTCTTCCATGATCGTCGCGCTCAGCTCGGCGGCGAAACTGCCGGTGCGCCACAT
>CADEDU010000018.1:0-19114 GCA_902826155.1 uncultured beta proteobacterium | reverse complement strand
GGCGCCACCACCTTGATGCCGGGCACGTGGGCGTACCAGCCTTCGAGGCTATGCGAGTGCTGCGCGGCCACGCCACGCCCGGCGCCGCTGGTCATGCGCACGACGATCGGCACGCTGATCTGTCCGCCCGACATGTGCCGCAGGGTCGCCGCGGTGTTGATGATCTGGTCGAAGGCGAGCAGCGAGAAGTTGATCGTCATGACCTCCACGATCGGACGCATGCCGCCCACTGCCGCGCCGATCCCTGCGCCGACGAATGTCGATTCCGACAGTGGCGTATCGCGGATACGCTCCGGGCCGAACTCCTCGAGCATGCCCATGCTCACCGCGAACGCGCCGCCGTAGCGGCCGACGTCTTCGCCCATCAGGAACACGCGCGGATCGTGCTGCATCGCCTCGCGCATCGCTGCACGCAGGGCTTCGCGATAGGTGAATGGTTTGGTGCGTGTCTCGGCGTTCATCGCCGGCTCGGTTCGGTGTAGACGTCGCGCGCCAGATCGTCGATCGGCTCCCAGGGGCCGGACTCTGCGGCATCGACCGCCCATTCCACTTCACGCACCACGTCGCGCTCGAGGTTTTGCAATGCGCCGTCGTCGAGCAGCGCCATCGCTTTCAACTTTGCGACGAACGCCGCGATCGGGTCGCGCTCCTTCCACTTCGCAATTTCCTCCTTGGCGCGATACCGGTCAGGGTCGGCCATCGAATGCGCGCGATAACGATAGGTGCGGTACTCGATGAAGTAGGGGCCGTCACCGCGGCGCACGTGCGCGGCACCGCGTTGCGTCGCTTCGGCCACGGCGAGTACATCCATGCCGTCGACCGCTTCAGAGGGGATGCGGTAGCTGTCGGCTTTCAGGTGGATATCGATTTCCGACTCCGAGCGGCCGAGCGCGGTGCCCATGGCGTAGAGATTGTTCTCGCACAGGAACAGCACCGGCAGCTTCCAGATCGCCGCCAGATTCAACGATTCGTGGAACTCGCCCTCGGCGACTGCACCTTCGCCGAAGAAACAGGCGGTCGCTCGCAACGGTGTGCCTTCGGTCGATTGCATCCGGTCGGCGAGCGCCAGTCCGACGGCGAAGGGCAAGCCACCCGCCACGATTGCGTGCCCGCCATAGAAGCGGCGTGACACATCGAACATGTGCATCGATCCGCCGCGCCCGCGCGAGCAGCCGTTGGCTTTGCCGTACATCTCGGCCATCACGGCATCCGCGGGCAGCCCGCGTGCCAGCGCCTGGCCGTGTTCGCGATAAGTGGCGACGATGTTGTCGGCCTCGCCTAACGCCTCCATTGCGCCGACCGCGACCGCTTCCTCGCCGATGTAAAGATGCAAGAAGCCGCGGATCTTGCCTTCGGTGTAGACCTCAGCGGCGCGCTCCTCGAAGCGGCGGATCAGCAGCATCATGCGCAGCATCGCCAGACCACGTTCGTGTTCGAGCGCGATCGGAACGCGGTGCGTGGCCTGCAGCGACATCAGCCACCCTCCAGCGTCGAGGTGTCGCCCTCGGGCAGACCGAGTTCGCGCGCCTTGAGCAGCCTGCGCATGATCTTGCCGCTGCGGGTCTTGGGCAGACCGGGAAGCACCACGATCTCCTTCGGTGCCACTACCGCACCGAGCCGCTTGCGCGCGTGCGCCAGCAACTCGCGCAGCAGCGCCTCGCTCTCGGTGAAGCCCGCCTTCAGCGAAACGAAGGCCTTGATGATTTCGTACGCGACTGGATCGGGCTTGCCGATCACGCCCGCCTCGGCCACGGCCGGATGCTCCATCAGCACGCTCTCGACTTCGAACGGTCCGATGAGATGGCCGGAGGTCTTGATTACGTCGTCCTTGCGCCCGACGAACCAGTAGTAGCCGTCGGCATCGCGTTTGGCCAGATCGCCGGTGAGATACCACTCGCCCGCGAAGCACTTGCGATAGCGTGCCTCCTGGCCGAGATAGCCGCGGAACATCGACGGCCAGCCGCGCTTCAACGCGATCTCGCCCTCGCGCCCGGGCTCATCGATCACGGTGACGCTGCCGTCGTCGCGAACTTCGACCAGTGCTGCGTCGATGCCCGGCAGCGGCAACCCCATCGAGCCGGGGCGGATCTCCAACGCAGCGAAGTTGGCGATCATGATTCCGCCGGTTTCGGTCTGCCACCAGTTGTCGTGGAACGGCAGACCGAACGCGTCCATGCCCCACCACACCGCTTCCGGATTGAGCGGTTCGCCCACGCTCGACAGAAAACGCAGGTCGGGCAACCGTTCGCGCGTGGCCTTGACGCCCGCCTTCATCATCATGCGTATCGCCGTGGGCGCGGTGTACCAGACCGATACGCGTTCATGCTCGAGGATGTCGAGCCAGCGGCTGGCATCGAAGTCGGCTTCGTCGACGATGAGGGTCGCACCGATCGCCAGCGGCGCGATGATGCCGTAGGAGGTGCCGGTGACCCAACCCGGATCGGCGGTGCACCAGTAGACATCTTCCGGATGCAGATCGAGCGCGAACCGGCCGGTTGCGTGATGCGCAACGACCGCCTCGTGCACATGGATCGCACCCTTGGGCGTGCCGGTCGTGCCACTGGTGAAGTGCAGGATGGCGTGATCGTCCGGCGCCGTCGGTGGCACCACGAATGTTTCGCTGGCCTGATCGATCAGCGCGGCGAAATCGTGTGTGTCTTCGATCGGTGCGACGTCGGGCTCATCGGGCACGATGAGCACGTGTTGCAATGCCGGTAATTGCGAGCGGATGCCGGCGACTTTGCGTCGATAGAGTGAGCTGGTCGTGACCAGCACGCTCGCGCCACCGATCTCCATGCGAGTGCGGATCGGTTCGGGTCCGAACGCGGAGAACAGCGGACAGAACACTGCCTTGTATTTCCAGGTGCCCAGCGCTGCGACGAACAATTCCGGAACGCGTCCGGTGAGACAAAACACCCGCGCGCCGGAAGGCACGCCCAGACGCGCGAGCACATTGGCGAACCGGTTGGAGAGGGTAGCCAGCTCTCCGTAGCTGAGATCGCAACGCGTGTCGTTCTTGCCGAGCCAGCGGATCGCCGTCTTCGCGGCGGACGGCCCTGCCGCATGGCGATCGACGCATTCATGCGCGATGTTCAACCCCGCCTGCTCCGACAGAGCGCTCAACGCATTGCGTGCACGCCGCCAATCGAATTCGCGGCGCGCCTGGTCGTAGTCGCGCAGATTGGGCGCGCGAACGAATTGGTCGGGCGCTTTGCCGATCGTGGCAGGACGGGGCGCGTTCATGAACATCATCATGGCGGGCCACGTGTGCCGCTCGTTGATGCTGGTCAAAGCGCGAGGCGCTCGGTGCAAGCCGACGCAATTGACTTCGCTCAAAGCGGGGCATGTCCGGGTGCACACAATCAACAGCGATGCGGTGGTGCAATGCGCTCGACACGCGGGCCGCGCCGCAGTCAAGGAGATCACGATGCAGTGGTGGCGTTGGGGTGTGGCGATGACGAGTCTGCTTCTTGCCTCGCTTGCGCAAGCAGGCTTACTCGATGAAATGGTCGTGCTTGAACGTGCGTACGTGCCGGTACTGGCACTGACCAATCAGCCTGGAAAGAACGCCGAGAGCGCCGCGGCGATGCAACGCTTCGATCGTGCGTGGAGCGCATTTAGAGCCGCAGCGCCTACACGCGGCGATTCGTCGCTGATCGGCGTGCTCGATGAGTCGGAGAAGCATCTCGCCCAGGCACGACGCGACATCGGTGCCGGTCAGCTCAAAGAGGCACATGAGGCGCTGGAGCACTTGCGACACGCGTTCTGGAAATGGCGTGCAGGCAAAGGCATCGACTACTTTCCCGATCGGTTGACCGCCTACCACGATCAGATGGAGCTGGTGGCGGACGCAGCGACGCATGCGGCTGAGCGCGCGAAACTGGCAAGCGCACTGCAGCAGGCGAGGACGCGCTGGGAAGAGGTGGTGCGCGTGAAGTTCGATGCGCAGTTGCACGGCTTCGATGCGGCCAGACGGGCGCGACTGAGCGAGCTGATGGCGCGTGAGGGGCAGGTACTGACCAAGCTCGAACAACTGGGGCCGGGCGGTGATGCGGCCGCGCTGGCAGCGGAGGCGAAATCGCTCAAGGGCGCGTTCGCCCAGATCTACTTCCTGTTCGGCGATTTTGGTCCGCAGGAAAAGTAGAACGAGGGCATACGGCAATGGCAGACGACCACAGCTTCACCCTGTGGCTGGTGCAGGAAAGGGATTACCAGTTTCGCGGGTCGCAGCGCGACGCAGCTCGAAGACTTCTGTATCGTGACGCAGAGCATTCGCCAAGGCTTACCGGGCACGGTGAGCGTGCGCGATGCGGACGGGCAGCTCGTGCATGAGGCATGGCATCGCCGGCTTGCATCGAATCAGCTTCTGATGGCGATCGACCGATCGCTGCAGTTCGAGGAGAGCATCGTATGGTTCAGGTGATCCCGCAGACGTCCCCCGAGTTCGATGCGTCGCGCATCATCGAGCGGCCCGACGGCTTCTACTGGCAGACCAAGGACGGCAAACGCGAGTACGGTCCGTTCACGACGCTGCTCGAAGCGGTCGAGGACATGGACTTCAAGAGCGACGACACCTCCTACGAGCCAGGTGAGACGCTGGCCGAAGCGGAGGAGGAGCTCGGCATCGCCGACTGGATCGATCCGGATACCGGATTGCCCGCGGAAGAAGGTTCGGCAAGGATCGAGGATCACTGACCCGCGCGTAGTGCTTCGAGCAACGTACTTCAGGGGAACTCAAAGTGCCTCAAGGCGACTCAGGGTTTCTCAAGGCTCAGGATTCGCTGCCCGGTCGAAGTGCACTGCCGTAATCGTGCCGCGCCAATACGGTTTGCGACCCTCGGGCAGCAGCCAGGCGACTTCGCCCGTCATCGGGATGCGCATGCCGTCGTGCTCGCGGTAGTCGGACCAGCGACCTTCCCACGGCGTGGGAACAACCTCACCGCCAACCGTACGTCCACGCGCTTGAGCGCGGCACGTGTCGATCATGCCGTCGGACCGGAACGTGAACGTCAGCGCGACCGAGAGTGACCCGTCACGCAGCGTTGCGCGCGCGGACCGATCGTCGACCGGCTCCCACTGCACGCCCTGGCTCGGCAACAGCGCGCTGGGGTACCACGCCGCCTCGGCGAAGAAACGCATCAGCTCGCCTCGTGCGACTTCGCCGGTGTCGCGCAGTTCGGTCAGATCGAACGCGCCGAACAGCGCTGGACGGAGTACGCCTTCGCCCGCGATGTAAGCGTCGTGCACGTTCACGGCCACTCCTGGCGCCATCATCGTTCGCGCATTCCACACGAAGCCCGGACGACGGGTGACGACGCGCTGCGTCGAGGTGAACGGCACCCAGCGCTCACCGCTCTCGCTGAGGTTCATGGTGCCGGCGTGGGCGACGGTTGCTGCCGCTACCAGCGGCGTGCGGGGGGTGAGCGCCGCGCGGAAATAGCGCTGCACCACCGATGGCAGACCTGCCAGCTCCGCCTCGTCGTAGCGAGATAGCGACGGGGCGGTGCGTGCGGCCTGAAGCCGCTCTTCGAGCTCGACCGTCAGTCGGCGCCAGCGCATGTTGCCGTACGAACCGACCGCAATGTAGGCAGTCACCACCAGGGCGACGAGGACCCCGAGCCACTTCAACCAGACCATACGCGAGGATGTGAGCTGAGATCTATCCGGGAGCGGAAGCTTCGCTCGGCCGGCTCAAGCGGCCGTTGACAAACCTCAAGCACGCGCCCGGCGCGTTGGCTAGCGTCATCACGATGTCATCCGACAAGACCGATCCCTCGTCCGCGTCCGAAGCACGCGTGGGCGTGACACGCCTGTTCTGGCGACGGTTCTGCACGATCGCGCGGCCGTACTGGGGTTCGGATGAAAAAGCGAGCGCGCGCGCACTGCTGGCGGTGCTGGTGCTGCTGCTGCTCGCGCAGACCGGCTTCAACGTGCTGTACGTGACGCAGACGGGCGAGTTCACTTCGGCGCTGGCGGCGCAGGACGCCGATCGATTCTGGTCGACCATCGTGCAATGCGCGATCACGCTGGTCATCTCGGTGCCGTTCTACGCCTTCTACTACTACACGCGCGACAAGCTCGCGTTGCGCTGGCGGCGCTGGCTCACCGGCTACTTTCTCGATGCGTACCTGCGCGACCGCGTGTACTACGAACTCAATTCGCGCGGCGGCATCGACAACCCCGATCAGCGCATAGCGGAAGACATCAGTTCGTTCACCCACCAGTCGCTCTACTTCCTGCTGGTGGGGCTGGGCGCGACCATCCAGCTCATCGCGTTCTCGGGTGTGCTCTGGTCGATCTCCAAGGAGCTGGTCGCGGTGCTGGTGGTGTACGCGATCGCCGGCAACGTGCTCACCACCGGTGTGTTCGGCCGGGCGCTGATCGGACTCAACTTCCTGCAGCTGCGGCGCGAGGCCGATTTCCGCTTTTCGCTGGTGCGCATCCGCGAGCATGCCGAGCCGATCGCGTTCATGCGCGGCGAGGCGCACGAGGCGATTCGCGCTAAGGATTACTTCGAGGCGGCGTTCGCGAACTTCAGCAAGGTGATCCGGGCGCAACTCAACCTCGGCTTCTTCCAGTACGGCTTCAGCTTCCTCGCGCTCATTCTGCCTAGCGTGGTGATCGCCTCACGGGTGCTGTCGGGCGAACTTGAAGTGGGGCGAGCGATCCAGGCCGCTGGTGCGTTCGCAGCAGTGCTGACCGCCGTGACCGTGATCATCGATCACTTCGAGGGGCTGAGTCGCTTCGCCGCGGGCGTCGACCGGCTCGACGGGTTCGCGCATCTGCTGCTCGGTCGCGCCGCGCCGCCGTGGCGCGCGCAGGATGGCATTGAGACGATCCATGCAAGTGAGCTCGCGTTCGAGCACCTCACCGTGCAGACGCCGGGCGGCGAGCGCACGCTGATTCAGGATCTGTCGGTCGGCGTGCCCGCCGGCCAAGGGTTGATGATCGTCGGCGGTAGCGGCGGCGGCAAGAGTTCGCTGCTTCGCGTGATCGGCGGCTTATGGCACACCGGCGCGGGCACGTTGCAACGACCCGCATCCGACCGACTGATGTTTCTGCCGCAGACCCCGTACATGGTGCTCGGCAGCCTGCGCAATCAACTGCTCTATCCGCATACCGATCGCAGCGTGGACGACGCGACCCTGCGCGAACTGCTCACGCAGGTGAATCTTTCCGGGCTGGCGGAGCGCTTCGGCGGCTTCGATGCGGAGCGCGACTGGGCGAAGGTATTGTCGCTCGGGGAGCAACAGCGGTTGGCGTTCGCGCGCGTGCTGCTGGCGGCACCGCGGTACGTGATGCTCGACGAGGCCACCAGCGCGCTCGACCACGGCAACGAAGAGAATCTGTATCGACAACTCGCGGGCACGCGCACCACGCCTGTGAGTGTGAGTCATCGGCCGGCGCTGCTGCAGTTCCACTCGCAGGTGCTGGAACTGCCGGGCGATGGCAGCTGGCGCGTGCACCCGGCGCAGGGTTACGCGTTCAGCACGGAGATGCTGCGGGAGCAGTGAGGCTTGAATTTTTCCAGGTCGCCGGACATCACCTCAGCGCACGTCGAGCGGGCCTTCGCGCAGGCGCTGCACCATCCACTCGGCTTCGGTTTCGCTCAGCTTGCTTGCCCACGCGGGCATCGGTGATCGGTGCCGCCCTTGCAGAATCACTTCAATCAGCTGACGGTTGGATTTGTCGGCGAGCGCAGCGCCGGCCAGCGGTGGCGCCGATTCGCCGGCGAGCCGCATGCCATGGCATTGCGTGCAGTCCTGCAGCAGCAAACGCGTCAGTTCGTGTTGACGAAAATCGCTCGGGGTGGATTGCGCGTGAGCGAACGGTGCGACGAAAGCGCTCGACACGACCAGCGCAATCGCGGCGTTGCCAAGCGGGCGCAGTTGAGGAATCGATGGAACTCGCATGGCGCGATGTTCGCTCTACGCGGAAGGCCCGCGTTGACGGATCGCAAGCGACGCTCGCATGGCCGCACTCAGAGGCGGTTCGATGCAGACGTGATCGCGTGCGGCTCGGCCGATTGACTGTCGTCAAAGGGCTATCGAGCTTGCCGTTCCTAGAATGCGCTTCATGCAGAACGAAGGAGTCAGAACATGAAAGCGCGTCGCGGACATACCAGTCATCGGCAGATGCAGGTGATGACGACACCGGATCACGATCCCTACAAGCACAAAGGCAAACCGGCGGGACATGCGGCGTGTCCGGACTGCGGCGCGGTATTCGAGCGCGGCCGATGGCAATGGGGAACACGGCATGCCGAGGCAACAGAAGCCCGGTGCCCGGCGTGCGAGCGCATCAAGGAAAAACAGCCGGCCGGTTACGTACGGCTGGAAGGACCGTTCATGCTGACGCATCGCGCGGAGCTCCTCAACCTGGTGCGCAACCACGAGGCGCGCGTCAAGGCTGAACACGCGCTGGAGCGCATCATGGCGATCGAGGAACACGCCGATCACGTCATGATCACCACCACCGACGTGCATCTGGCGCGCGGCCTGGGCGATGCGCTGCATCACGCACATCAGGGCGAGCTGAAGTTCCATTACAACGACGACGAAACGCTGGTGCGCGTGCACTGGCAGCACTGATGCCCGCACGTCGTCCGGAGCGACCCATCCTGCGGAGGTCATCATGGTAAGAGCGGTCAAAGTGAAACGCGGGCCGACGCGCAGGGCTGCACGTGCGTCTGCCGATGATCCGTTCGATCTAGTACGCGCACAGCCGTGGTATGGCACGCGCGACTCCGAGCAGGAGATCGCGGTCGACATCGACGAAAGCGATGCGATGTACTACGTGAAGGCGGACATTCCCGGCGCACGCAAGGAGGACATCGACGTCGCGATCGCCGGCGAACGGGTCACTATCAGCGCAAAGGTCGAGATGGTCGAGGTCGAGCAGAAGGGCGTGCGCCACGTGGTGCGCGAGCGGGTGCACGGTACGCGATCACGACGCATCTTCCTTGATGCCGAGGTCGACGCGGGCAAGGCAGCCGCGAGCTTTCGTGATGGGGTGCTCGCACTCAGCCTGCCGAAGAGGCCCGGCGCTCGGGGCAAGTCGATCGCGATCAGCTGAATACTCGAAGCGCGTACCACACGGCGGCCAGTCCGACTCCCCTCAGACCGGCCGCCGTCGTTCCCGCTCCTCTTGATTCCGTTTCTCTCGATTCAATGCAGTTCGTAGTTCTTCAGGAAATCGGCCGGCGGCTCGCTGGTGGCCCACTGATAGAGCGCTTCCGGACCGGCCTGTGCGTTCTCCACCTGCCAGGTCGCCTCACCGGGAATGAAATCGATATCCCAGAAGTACTCGACCAATCCGTTCCACGGATCGCGGATGTAGTGGAAGTAGTTCGAACCGTAGATGTGCCGGCCCACGCCCCAGCCGTCCTTGTAGCCTGCGTCGATCATGCGTCCCGCGCAGAACTGGATCTGATCAAGGTTGCCCATCTCGAAGCTCATGTGGTGCAACCCGGTGCCTTCACTCTTGGCCACTGCCAGCACGTGATGGTCACTGTCGCCGCCTAAGCGCAGGAACATCGCCAGATCACCGATCTTGTCGGAGAGTTTCATTCCCAGCGCTTGCGTGTAGAAGTCGATCGTGCGCTGCACGTCGGTGGAGAACTTGAGGATGTGGCCCAGGCGCCGCGGCGTGGCTTCTATATTGCGATCCGGGGCGCCGCGCCGGCCCAAGCGTTTGAAGTCTCCGGCGTTGTTGAGCAACACCGGCGGACGGGTCTGCGGCGTGTCGGTGGCAGCGCGCACGTTCACCAGATCGCCGTCGATGTCGTGGAACCAGATTCCGTCGCCGCTCGTTTGCGTCGGGGCATCGAGCAGTTTGGTGCCGCGCGCTTCGAGGCGCTGCTTGATCGCGCTGATGTCGGCAGGCGTTGCGCCGAAGCTCACGTACCAGAATTTCTTGCGCGGACCTTCGCGCAGCCGTACCTGGTCCTGGCCGCGCCCGACACAGCGGAACATGAGATCACTGCCGAGTGGCGCGGTCTGCATGCCCATCGATTCATAGAAGCGGCGACCCGTTTCCAGGTTCGGAACGGTCAACGCGACGTGTTGCAGTGATCTGAGCATCGGTTGTCTCCGGTGGTTATTGGCGCCATGGGCATCGAGTCGGGGCTCGCGTGGGTCCGCGGAGGGAGTCAGTGCGGATCGAACGCCGGCACGCGTTCGGCGGCGGCGGTCTTGGGCGCCTGCACGTCGGGCGTGGCGTAGTTGATGAAGCTTTCGGGCAACGGCGCGCCCCAGTACACGCCGGTGCCGCGCTCCTCCTCGTTCCACAGCACGGGCTGCCAGTCGGGCGCGTGGATGAGATAGCTGCCCGAGTACACCTCGATGCGGTTGCCGCCGGGCTCGAACGAGTAGAGATAGAAGCCCTGCGAGTTGTTGTGCTTGGAGGGGCCGGCTTCGATCTTGATGCCGTTCTCCACCAGCACGTCGGCGGCGCGCAGCACATCTTCGCGGTTGTCGACCCAGAGGGAAAAGTGATGCAGGCGTCCGCCCACGCCGCGGTTGTCGATGACGTACGCGACCTCGTGATGGACGATCGACGAACTGAGCCACGAGCCGATCTCCACCGTGCCGGAGGCGAAGCGGACTTGCTCGTGCAAGCGGAAGCCGAGTTGCTCCTGGGCGAAGCGGCGGTTGGCGGCGACATCGGTGGCCAGCAACGCGAGGTGATCGATCCGACGCACCGAGACACCACGTGCCGGATACTTCATCGGCAGATTCTTCAACGTGGATTTGAGTTCGGGCGGAGCCTGGTAGCGCTGCTCGTCGAAATAGACCGCCATCTGATGGCCGTCGGGATCGCGAAACGCATAGGTGCGCCCGCGTCCGAAGTCGCCGTCGCGCCAGCCCAGACCCAGGCCGCTCGCTTCGATCGCGGCGACGCGCCGCTCGAGCGCAGCCTGACTCACGGTGCGCCATGAAATGCAGCCGACGCCAGGCAGCTTGGCCGCGGTCAGCTTGAGCGTGCTGGCAGCGTAGTCACCATACCCGCGCAGATATACCGAATCACCGCGCTGGTGGACGACCTCCATGCCCAGCACATCGCGGAAGTACCAGGTGGTGGCATCGAGCTTCGGTGTGAGCAGCTCGACGTTGCCGAGGTGCGCGATGTCCTGGATCGGTTCGCTGCGGTTCGCCATGCGAAGGCTCCCCCGAAGTTGTTGTGGCTTCGAGCGTGCTCCAGCAAGGCGCAGGCAGTTTGATCTGGATCAACCGATCCCGTGTCGGGGTGTCAACTATCCGTGGGCACGCTGGTCCTGAGGCGCACCTTTCATTGCCGCGTCTCCGAATTTGGTCAGTCGTTCCGGCGAGTCGCGCTACTTGCGTGCCTTCGCCTCGGCTCGCTGCTCGCGTCGGATCGTGCTCGCGAGGCTGCCCAACTCCTGCGCGAGGAGTTCGACCAGATCGTCGAACGTGACGATGCCCACCAACCGGTCCTCAACGTCGACCACGGGCAGGCGACGCACGCCCGAGCGCCGCATCGCCTCGGCTGCATCGAAAACCGCGTCGCTCTCGCGCACGGTCTGCACGTTCGCGGTCATCACGTCGCCGGCAGTGAGCGTCTGATGGTTCACGTCCATGGCGAGCACTTCGATGACCAGATCACGATCAGTGACGATGCCGACCGGCCGATTACGTGGCGCCGCATCCTCGATGACGATCACCGCACCGATGTGGTTCTCGCGCATGAGTTGCGCTACGCGTACCACGGGTGTGCGCGATTCGGCGACGACGACGATGCGGCTGGCGACGGTTCCGACATTGAGTGCCATGGCGAATTCCTCCGGATAAACCTTGCATCACCTTACGCCGTGGCTACGGATGGGCCTTGCGAAAGCGCAAGGGCATTGCGCAGTGGCGCGCGCGTGATGCCGCCGACGCCGGTCTTTCGCAACGCGCGGCTCAATCGATCTCGCGCGGCTCGTCCCAGTCGTGATCGAAGCCGACGCTCGGCCGTTCCGCTCGCGCAAGTGCCGCTTCAACGTGGGCGACATGGCTTTGCTCATCGCGCGCGAACTCGTCGGCCAGCCGCGCGATCTCGTGGTTAGGCGTGCTGCGCGCCACCGCCTGGAAGAACGCGAGCGCGCGCCGCTCGTTCACCAGCGCCAGTTCGAGCGCATGAAACGGCGTCATTAGATAGTGCGCATGCGCGTAGTCGGTGGCTTCGGGCGATTCCACACCCTCCCAGCGGTACTCCCACGAGGGAATGGTGGAGGTGTCCACGTCGGGGGCCGCCTTGGCGATGCGTTCGGCATGGTCGGCTTCGAGCCGCGCCAGTCGCTCGAACGTCTCGGCCACCGCCGGGTTGTGGTGCAGCACCATCTGCTGGGCGAGCTCCTGATAGCGCTGTGCAGCCTCTTGCTCGATGGCCAGCGCATGCGCATAGAAGTCGCGCAGCGAGGTGAATGCGTGTACTGCGGGTTGCCCGGTCGATGTGCTCATCGTGCGAACTCCTGTTCGATCGCGGCGAGCGTGGTCCGTGCACGGCTCGCCGCCCGTGCGTGCATGCGCTCCCCTTTGAACCACACGCCCAATCCGAAGCCATCGTCTTCCAGCAAGGCGCGTGCGGCTGCGGGGATGTCGGCGAACGGTTGCTGCACGGCGCGATAGACCTGGTCTTTCCACTGCGCCTGCTCGGGCCGGTAGGTCACGCACGGACTGAGCACTTCGATGAGCGCGAACCCAGGCCACTGCACCGCTTCGACGATCATCTTCGCCAGCCCGTTGGGATCGCCCGAGAAGCCGCGCGCGACGTAGCTCGCACCCGCTGCGATCGCCAGCGCGAGCGGATTCAACGGCCGCACGTCGGTGCCAGCCGTGGCAAGCGAGCCGTGCCAGCCCAGCTCCGTGGTGGGCGAGGGCTGGCCCTTGGTCATGCCGTACACGTGGTTGTCCATCACGATGCACAGCAGATCGACGTTGCGCCGGCACGCATGCAGGAAGTGATTGCCGCCGATCGAGTACGCATCGCCGTCGCCGCTCACCACGATGACTTCGAGATCGGGGCGGCTCAACTTGAGCCCCGTGGCCAGCGGCAGCGCACGTCCGTGCACGCCGTGAAATCCGTACGCGGTGGTGTACGCAGGCAGTCGCGACGAACAGCCGATGCCCGAGACGATCGCGACTTGATCAGGCGGGGTGCCGAGCGCAGCCAATCCGCGTTCGAGCGCGGCGAGCACGCCGAAGTCGCCGCAGCCCGGGCACCAGATCGGTGTGTGTGCGGATTTGTAGTCTTTGGCGGTGAGTACGCGCGCAGCGGCGTTCACTGAATGTGTCTCCAACGGATGATCGCCTGCTCGATCTCGCCCGGACGCAGCGGCAGCGGACCGGGGCGCGCGTAGCTCGCGAGGCTGAACGGAAACTCGCCGAACGCGCGCAGCAGTCGGAACAGTTGCGCGCTGTGGTTCTGCTCGACCACCAGCAGCGCGCGCACGCCGTGCAACGTCGCAAGCAGACGTTCGGTCGGTAGCGGCGCGAGCAACCGTAGCGCTACGCCGCGCAGGTTGGCGGAGTCGGCGTGCAGGCGGCCGATGGCATCGAACGTGGCGCCGGTCGCCGATCCCCAGGTGAGCACGGCCAGATCGCCATCGCCGATGCACTGCGCCCAGTGCTCACCGTAGTCGTGCTGCAACAGTTTGCGCGAACGCTTGTCGAGTTGCGCGAGGTGATCGTTCGGTGCGGTGGAAGGCATGCCCGATTCGCCGTGCACGAGACCTTCGGCGACCCAGTGCCCGAACTCGGTGCCGGGCAGCACCATCGGCGATATGCCTGAGCGCGTATTCGCATAGCGCTGGGCCGCGGGGTCGACGCTCACCACGCGAGTCTTCGCCTGATTCGCCGCGCCATCGCGCGCAGCAGGCACGGCGTCGACCACGGCATACGACTGCCCGAGCTGCTGATCGGAAAGCAGCACGACCGGCGTCTGCAGTGACTCGGCCAACTCGAGTGCCCAATGCGTGGTCGGCACGCAGTCATGGATCGCCGTGGGCGCCACCACCACGCGCGGCGCTTCGCCGTGTGCCCCGTACACCGCGAGATTGAGATCGGACTGCTCGCTCTTGGTCGGGATGCCGGTGGAAGGCCCGATGCGCTGCACGTCGACCACCAGCGCCGGCACCTCGGCAGCAGTGGCAAGCCCGAGGGATTCAATCATCAGCGACAAGCCGGGCCCGGACGTGACCGTCATCGCCGGTGCGCCGCCGAACGAAGCGCCCATTACCATCGCCATCGCCGCCAGTTCATCTTCTGCCTGCACGAAAGTGCCGCCAAGACTGTGCAGGCGCGGCTCGAGCCATTCAGCGATCTCGGTGGCGGGCGTGATCGGATAACCCGCGACGAATCTCACACCGCCGCGTAGCGCGCCAAGCCCGAGCGCCTGATTGCCACTCAGCAGCCAGCGTGCGCCGTCGCCTCCGGGTTCGCCGTCGCGCTTGGATTCGCCGCGGCGCATTGACACATCGTCGCGATTGGCCGGATCGAGGCGCAGCGACGCATCGAGCGACGCGCCGAACCGATAGCCCACTTCGAACGCACGCTGCGCTTGCGGCACTTTGTGATGCAGCCGGCGCAGCAGTTCGCTCAACACCTGGTCTTCCGACAGACCCACCAGCGCGCCGGCAACACCGAGCGCAACGACGTTGGCGCGCGCGTCGCGATGCTCGGCCGCGACATCGGCGAAGTGCGCGTTCAAGACGCGCCTGGCGCGAGTCGCGAGCGCAGCAGGCGGGTCGCCATGCTTCGGGTCGCCGATGATGATGCTGTCATCGGTGAGCGGAATCTCGTCCAGGAAAGTCTCGAGCTTGCGCCAGTCGACGGCGATGAGCGCGTCGTAGGCGTCAGGCGGGGAGGCGATCGGGCGCGTGCCGAGTTGCAACAGCGCAACCGACTCGCCGCCACGCACCTGCGGACCGAACCGTCGCAGCATCAGACCGTAGTAGCCCGTGCGTGCCGCCGCTTCGAGCAGGATCGTGCCGATCGTCATCACGCCCGCGCCACCCGAGCCCGCGATGGCAAGCGAGACGCTCGGTCGGGTCATGACTGCTGAAGCCACTTCGGCCATGTCGGTACGTTGCTCGCCTCGTGTGCTTGCGTACTTGCGCGGGAATGCGCAAGCGTTGCCTGTGCCGGCATTTCACGACGCGAGCTGGAGGTGGTGCTTGATCGGCGTCAAAGAGCCGGACCCGCCAGCCGGCCGCGGCGACGGGCGCGCGGATCAGGCGCGCGCCAGGTCGGCGAGCGCCTTCGGATCGACGACGGTCACGCGCTCGCGCGCGAGCTTGACCCAGCCGCGCGATTCGAAGTTGCTGAGCAGGCGCGAGACGATCTCACGCACGCTGCCCAGTTCTTCAGCGATGCGCTGATGGGTCTCTTGCAGCACCGGTCCGCGATGGATCAGCAGTTGCGCGAGGCGCGAATCGAGCTTGCGGAACGCGACTTCCTCGATCAGCTCCATGACTTCAGCCAGCCGCGCGTTGACCATGCCGAACACGTAGCGCTGGAACTCCGGCTCATGCGCGAGCAGTTCGCGAAACAGCGCCGGCGGGATCATGGCGATGCTGACCTCGGTGTCGGCGATACCGGTGGCGGTGAGCTGCACATCGGCCATCAGGCAACCGCCCGAGAGGATGCAACTGTCGCCGCCGTCGACGCGATAGAGCAGGATCTCGCGACCGTTGGGGCCCGACTTGACGACGCGCACGGTGCCATCGAGCACCAGCGGGAAGCCGCTGCAACGCTGGTGTGCGTCGAACAGCACGGTCTTCGCGGGAAACGTCCGCACGCTGGCCTGCTTGACCACCTGTTCCAGCCGCTCGGGCTGCAGGTTGCGCAGAAAAGGAAATTTTTCGAGGAGCGTCACGCGCAGATCGGTCATTGGCGGTCCACATTGCAGCGCACGTCACGCGGCACGGCGCCACGTGAGTAGGGGCTGCAATGATAGACCGGGGGTGGGGTTGCTAGATTGCGCCGAACTTGGAGGCAAATTTTCGCGTGTAGCGGCCGGAAAGCGGGTCTGTCGCCGTAGTTCGACGCACGAATTCCCAGTAAGATTCTTACCCGATCCAATTCTTACCGGTGAGTTCCGATGCGAATCACGAGTAAAGGCCAGGTCACGATTCCTCAGAAGATCCGCGAGCAAGCAGGGCTGCTGCCGAATACTGAAGTCGAATTCGCGATCGTGCGAGGGCGTGTCGTGCTGCGGCTTGTAGGCAAGCGAACGACGCGAGGTGAGCGGGGAGTGGCTCGCTTGCGTGGGAGCCTCAAGCACGGCAAGCGCACGACCGACGAGTTGATGGCTCTCACGCGCGGCGAGGATTGACTGCCATGGCGGTGCTGGTGGATACGAACGTGCTTCTCGACATCGCTACCGAAGATCCGCGTTGGCTCGAGTGGTCGTCACGGCATCTGCGTGAAGCGGCGGACGGCGAGGGGCTCGCTCTCAATCCGATCGTCTACGCCGAGCTTTCCGTCCACTACGCCACGATTGAAGCACTTGAAGACGCATTGTCGGAATTTCGCTTCGAGCGCCTGTCCCTTCCCTGGGATGCAGCATTCCTCGCCGGTAAAGCGTATCTCCGCTATAGGCGCAAAGGCGGTCTCAAGCGCTCGCCCTTGCCGGACTTCTACATTGGCGCGCATGCTGCGACAGAGGGCCTGGCGTTGCTCACTCGCGATGCACGACGCTATCGCGACTACTTTCCGAAAGTAAGCCTCATCGCGCCCAACTGAGTCCGCTCCGCGACGCACCCCTACATCGCCTCCAGCACCCGCTCCAGTCGCCCGCGCACTTCGGCCGCCAGGCCGTGCACTTCTGGGCGATCGACGAGCTTGAGAATGGCGTTCGGGTCCATGAACTCGACCCAGACTTTCTTCGCGGCGTCTTCCCGCACGACGACATTACACGGCAGGAGCGCGCCGATCTGCGGCTCAGCCTGCAGTGCTTTGTGCGCGAACTGCGGGTTGCACGCGCCGAGGATCTTGTAGGGCGGCATGTCGACGTTGATCTTTTTCTTCATCGTGGCCGAGACGTCGATCTCGGTCAGCACGCCGAAGCCTTCCTTGGCCAGACCCGCAGTGACCTTCTCGACCGCCGCGTCGAACGACATCGCGACGGTCTTGCCGAATGCATAGTTGCTCATCGAGATTCCTTTGGTGGTTGGTGAACGTGCGCGTTCGTGGATCGCTCAACTCGCGCAGGCGGTGCCGCCGCTTTTCAGGCCCAGCCGGGCGAGGATGCGATCGAGCGGACAAAAGCCGGTGAAGCTGCTTTGCAAGAGATTGGCGCCGACGAAGGCCGTGAACCACAGCCAGTTGGCGCTGTGAAACAGTGGACTGCCCGCAGCGCCGAGGGCGAGCGAAACCAGAATGAAGGTGCCGGCGAACGTGCGGACGGCGTTTTCGATGGTCATGACGTGTCTCCTGTGGGCGATGCGGATGACCGTCATGCTAGGCAGCGCCAGGGCGGGTGTCTGGAACTGAGGTCACAGAGGGATGGGGCGGACGCTGAGGGCACGCTGGCTTCGGCAGGGGGGCGGTCATCCAGTTGCGCGCCCGAAACGTTGCTTCGAGAACCAGTTCAACGAACAAAGGCGTAGCCGAATGACCACCAATCTTCCACCTGGGGAAGTGCCCGCGGGCATCACCTTCGGCAAGTCGATGCTACTCGTGCCGGCGGTATCGGATGTGTTCAGCCACTCGGGCTCGCTCGTCGGGCTGCGCGAAGGCAAGTCGTATTCGTGGATCAAGCGCGGCGAGCCGATTGCGCGCTACTCGATGTCGGTGCGCAAGATCGATGTTCCGGTGCTCGGCGCCATGCTGGGCGAGGCTGAGCACACGGCCGAGATCCGCTGCCCGGTGAGCGGGCTGATCATCCACGCCAACTACAGTCACGGCCTCGACAACTACGACTTCAAGGAATTCGGCGATCCCCACTTCACGCCACCGGTGCGCATGGCGATCCTGCTGCCCGACGATGAACCGCCGCCCGAATCAGGCAGCTACATGTTCCGCGATCTGATCACGTGCTGCTGGGACAATCGCGCGCCGTTCCTGAAGCCGTCGCGGCGCTGGTCGATGGCCGCTTACGCCGAAAGCGACTTCAAGACCCACTGCGACGAGCAGTACGACCTCGTGCCTCACATTGTCGATGCCATGCCCCGATACAGCGAGTACTTCCAGGAGGCGCGGACGCGATATCCGCAGCTGCGGCCGTATTTGAAGCATCTGTTGTAAGGTGGTCACTGCTGCGGCGGCGCGGATGCGGGCGAGTTAGCATCGGGCTCGGGGCAAGTCGGATTGGAGCAAGCATGCGAGTTGCGACTGGCAAGGTTGTCGAAGGCAGGGTCGTGGTTGAAGGGCTGCCGTTGGAAGAGGGCGCCGTTGTCACGGTGCTCGCGCGCGAATCGTCCGAGACCTTTCGATTGACAGCAGACGAGGAAGCCGCGTTACAACTCTCGATCGACGAAGCCGACCGCGGCGAAACGGTTTCAATGGACGAAGCCCTGGCTGGCGTTTCCAACGCCCGTCCTTGACGTATCTGAAAGGCGATCTCGGCCCGCGGGAGTTCCATGGCCTACGACGAACGCCTCGCCCAGCGGATCCGGTCCGCGCTGCACGGCAATCGGCACATCACCGAGAAGAAAATGTTCGGCGGCATCGCCTTCCTGCGTAACGGGCTCATGTTCGTCGGCGTGTCGGACGCTGCGCTGATGGCGCGCGTGGGCAAAGACCACCACGCGGACTCGCTGCGCCGCAAACATGTGCGTCCGATGGACTTCACCGGCAAACCCATGCAGGGCTACGTGTTCGTCGATGCCGCGGGCACGAAGACCGACGCCCAACTTCGCTTTTGGCTCGACCGCTGCGAGCAGTTCGTGGCGACGCTGCCGCCCAAGAAGGCGAAGTGATGCGGCGTTCGGCCTGCTTGGCGGGCCGATCTGCTTCCAGGACAGTTGGGGGTACCCATCTCTTGGGGAGGGCGGGCGGCTAATGCTGCCGAAGCCCGCAGGCCCTGAGTGCGCCGAAGGGGGGCGACGGGCGCAGCGCCTCCGACGGCTGCGGCCCCGTGCGGGGCTACCCTGCGCTACTCGCGCGGCGAG
>CADEDU010000017.1 GCA_902826155.1 uncultured beta proteobacterium | reverse complement strand
ATGCACTTGGAGTTCGACGTGCTAGCGAAGTTCTACCTTTTTCGACAGGCTCGTTTCTCGGCAGGCGCCTTCGTCGCTGCGGTCATTTGCCTGCCGCGTCGGCCTTCGTCGGCGAGAACACCGATGAGAGCCATCGCGCCGCGCAGTTGGCATGGTTGAGCAGCGCGAGCTTGGCCGGTTACCTGGCTGGCCCGGCACTTCCGCGCGCGAGACCGGCTTGACTGTGGTCAATGGCTCGCGCACGAGATGCAGTAGTTTGTTCGAAATAGCACTCGGGTCGGATGTGGGATGTGCATGGACTCTCTCCGCAACTTTCCCGGTGCGGGCGTTCATGTACGCGTGCGTGGCGCCGCGCGAGGAATGCGAGGTGCGGACGAAATTCCGGACGGCTTCCGTGGCCCCCACGCCCCGGACCGCAGGACATCCAAGGAGGACCCATGCGCATCTCACCCGAGCCGCCGAATCGATATCCGTGGTTGTTGCGCCCGTTCTTCTGGAATCAGCGCCGCAAGTATGGCGCTGTGCTCGACTCGGCGCTGCTGTGGGCGCGCGTGCCGCGGCTCTTTCTCGGCGTAGCTGTTCTCTACGGCATGATCGATCGACGTTCCTCGCCGATCGAGCCGGCGCTGCGATCGCTTTTAACAGTCCGCGTCTCGCAGATCAACCACTGCCCGTTCTGTGTCGACATCAACTCAGCGACGCTCATGAAACGTGGGGCCAGCGCAGAGAAGGTGATGGCTGTCGATGCCTGGCAGCAAAGCGCGCTTTTCTCTGATCGCGAACGGGTAGCGCTCGAGTATGCCGAAGGGATGACCTATCCCGAACGCGGTGTCGACGACGTGCTTATCCAGCGTCTTAAGCAACACTTCAGTGACGATGCCATCGTCGATCTCACCGGCTTGGTGGCGTTTCAAAACCTCTCGAGCAAGTTCAACAGTGCACTCGATGTGCCGGCACAGGGATTCTGTCGGATTCCGCCGTGGAGCCGCTAAGTGCGAATACGGCCCACGTCTCCGAACGGCGCTCGATTCGCTTGGTCCTCGATCCGAAGGCACCTGTTCGGAATACTCGCGGCGTTGACGCTGCTTGGCTCCTCGCTGTCCACGCTGGGACAGGAGCTTTCCGGTAAGGACATCGTCGAACAGGTAGAAAAGCGCTTGTGGGGCAAGACGATGCAAGGGGAATACGAGATGCGCATCACTACGCCGCGTTGGGAGCGCCGTCTCGAGCTGCGAGTCTGGATGGATCGGCCGACGCGCTCGTTCATCCGCATCGCGGCGCCCGCCAAGGAAGCGGGAATCGGCTCGCTTCGCATCGGCGCGGAGATGTGGAACTACCTCCCGAGCATCGAGCGCATCGTCAAGATCCCGCCCACGATGATGTTGCAGCCGTGGATGGGTTCGGACTTCACCAACGACGACCTGGTGAAGGAATCGAGCATGATCGACGACTATACCCATCGCGTGAGCGGCGTCGAGACGATCGAAGGTACCGAAGCCTATCTCGTGGAGCTCACGCCTAAGCCAGAAAGCGCGGTCGTCTGGGGCAAGGTTCTCTATGCGGTGCGCAAGCACGACTTGATGCCCTTGCGCACGCAGTATTTCGACGAGCGCGGGGGGCTAGTACGTACGCTCACGTTCTACGAGGTCAAGGTGTATGGCGCTCGCACGGTGCCAACCTTGTGGGAGATGCGCCCCAGCGCCAAGCCGGGCAATGTGACGACTATTCATTTCAAGTCTCCGGTGTGGGATCGGCCCATCGACCCGGAGGTCTTCACGCAGCGCAACCTACAAAGCAAATGAACAAGCCAGCACCCTCGTTTGCTGTTCTCACCGAGCAGGCGAGCAAGACCTACCAGGCCGATGACACCTCGGTCCGTGCGCTGGACGGAGTGGATCTGCAGATCGAACGGGGCGCATTCATGGCACTGGTGGGGCCGTCGGGTTCCGGAAAGACGACTCTCCTCAACTTGGTGGGGGCGCTCGATATGCCAAGCGCGGGCCGGCTGTGGGTAGACGGCAAAGAAATCGGCGCGATGAGCGCGACGCGGCGCGCCGAGATCCGTTTGCGCAAGATCGGTTTCGTCTTTCAGGAGTACAACCTAATTCCAGTGCTCTCGGCCCTGGAGAACGTCGAGTACGTGATGATGCTGCAAGGCGTGGCACCGGAAGAGCGAACCCGCCGCTCCCGGGCCATGCTGGCAGCGCTCGGACTGGAGGGACTGGAGCACCGGCGCCCGCGACAACTCTCCGGTGGCCAGCAACAGCGCGTGGCGGTGGCGCGTGCGGTGGTGGCACAACCGGTGCTGGTTCTCGCCGATGAGCCGACCGCAAACCTCGACTCGGCAAGCGGTGGCTCGCTCATGGACCTCATGCGCGCGCTCAACGAACGGCACGGCGTCACGTTCGTGTTCTCCACGCACGATCCGATGGTGATGGAGCGCGCGCGTCGCATCGTGCGAATGCGCGATGGACGGATCGTCGCCGACGAGCGCAGGCCGGCATGACCCTCGCCCAACTCGCGTGGCGCAACATCGGCCGCAATGCGCGTCGTTCGCTGATCACGCTCGCCTCGATCGCCTCCGGGCTCGCCGCGCTGATCTTCATGTGGGCGTTCATCGACGGCGCCAACGAACAGATGGTGGACAACACAACCCGCTACTTTTCCGGGCACGTGCAAGTCCATGCCATGGGCTATCACGACGACCCCTCGCTCGATCGAACGATTCCGGATCTTGCGAGCGTGCTGGACACGATCGGCCAGCGTAACGATGTGGCCGCTGCGGCACCTCGCTTCGAGGGCCAGGCGCTCGTCGCACTGGGCGAGAAATCGCGCGGTGTGTTTCTCGCCGGCGTGGATCCAGAAGTCGAGCGCGACGTCAGCGCGCTCCTCGATGCGGTGATCCTGGGGGCCGCACTCACGTCAAACGATGGCGCGGCGATGCTCATCGGCGAGCGGATGGCCGAAGCGCTCGGTGCCACGGTGGGCGACCAACTCTCCGTGATCAGCCAGGCCTACGACGGCTCGCTCGCGGCGGCGCGATTCCACGTGAAAGGTATCTTTCGCACCAAGATCGAAGAGCTGGACGGTTGGACGGCGATCACGCCGCTTGCGGCAGTGCGTGAGTTTCTGGCGGCACCGTCCGGTGCCACCTCCGTAGCGATGCGTCTACGCGACCGCGACACGACTACAGCGACCGCCGCCGCGCTCCGATCCACTCTGGGCGAGCAATACGAAGTGGTGGGATGGCAGCGCCTCCTTCAGGTGGTGATGCAAAGCGTGCGCTTTCACGAAGTGCTCGGCTACGCCGTGCTGCTCGTGCTGTTCGTCATCGTGGCGGCGGGCGTCACCAACACCGTGCTCATGGCGGTGCTCGAACGCACCCGCGAGCTGGGGATCCTACTCGCCTTGGGGACCCGTCCGAGTCGTCTGGCGCAGACGATCATGGTGGAGGCGATGCTGCTTGGCTTGGGCGGCCTCGTCCTCGGCGGGTTGGTAGGCGTCGGCGTCTCTGCGTACTACGGCGCGAGCGGCATCGATTTGTCGGCGTATTCAAGAGGGCTCGAAGTCATGCCGGGCCTGTCGGACATCATCTATCCCTTGCCGCGGGTCGATCGCACGATCGTGCTGGCGCTCATCGTGCTCGGCACGACGCTCCTTGCGGCTGTCTACCCCTCACTGCGCGCGGCGCGCCTCGAACCAGTGAGCGCCATCCGCGGATGGGAAAGCCGTACGTTGCGATCGTCTGCGCCGGCGCGCGAAGCAAGGAACGCGCGCCACATCTTCTTCGCGATCGCCGCGCGCAACGTGCTGCGCAATCCGCGCCGTTCGCTGCTGACCTTGGCCGGCATCGGATCGACGGTGGTCGGCTTCGTCTTCATCCTCAGCTTCTTCGACGGGTTCATCGACCAGACGATCGAGAACGCGACTGGCTACGTGACCGGTCACCTGCAGATCGAGCCCGCGGGATTTCGCCGGGAAATGTCGCCAGATCTGGCGATCGAGGCGCCGGAAAGGATGCTGACCGAATTGCGCGCTGAGCCACGGATCGCCGCAGCGGCGGCCCGTGTGCAGACACAAGCCCTGGCAAGCAGCGCGGCCAAGCAGGAGATGGTCGTCTTGATGGGTGTCGACCCGCCCGCCGAAGCGCAACTCACCATTCTCGATCGAGCCTTGCGTGAAGGCGCGCCGCTTGCACCGGGCGATGACCGCAGCGTCATCGTCGGACGCAAACTCGCCGAGAAGCTTCGCGTGCGCGTCGGCGAACGGCTCGTCGTGCACGCCCAATCCGCTGACGGAAGCCTCGGCTCGGCGGCGTATCGAATCAGTGGCATCTTCGCCACCGAGAGCGAAGCATTCGATGGCCGTTACATCTACATCGGCATCGGCGCGGCTCGGTCGCTAGTGGGTCTAGGCGACAGAGCGTCGATCATCGGTATTCGCCTCAAGGATCGTCGCGCCAGCGAGTCGGTACGCGCTGCTTTGGCGCCGGTCGTATCGCGTGCCGGCTACGACGTCGTGTCCTGGCCCACCTTGCTGCCGCAAGTCGACGAGATGGATCGCCTGAATCGCGTGATCGAATACATCGTGCTCGCGATCGTCTTTGGCGTGGTCGCCCTGGGCGTGCTCAATACCATCCTCATGGCGGTCATGGAGCGCACCCGTGAGCTTGGGGTCATGATCGCGATCGGCACGCGTCCGGGTGCGATGGTGCGCGTGGTGATGTACGAGACCGCGATCGTGGTCAGTGCGGGCATCGCGATCGGTTATCTGCTGGGCATCGCCATCGTCGAATACTTTGGGGTCCACGGCATCGATCTATCGTTTCTCTTCGGCGGCGTGGCGACCATCCCGGGGCTGACTGGCGTGATCTACACCCGCGCTTCCCCGCAGACGCTCGTGGTTCCCGCGACGATGTTGCTCGCGTTCGGGCTGCTGGCCGCGCTCTATCCGGCGCTGCGCGCCGCACGACTCGATCCGGCGCAAGCGCTCCGGCATGCTTAGGCCGGTGTTCCTGCGCGCGTTGCTCGGCGCATTGCAGGCTAGCGCTCCAATCGTTGCTTTGGCCACCGAGGCAGCGCCAAGCAGGCTCGAGCTTTCGGGATACTTCAAGAGCCTTGTGAGCCGCTCCGAGACGGTGGTGCCGCTCGCCGAGCGCTATACGCTCGGTCTCAATCGACTGCGCCTCAAGCTCCAGGGCAGGCCCGCCGATCAGGTGGCACTCGATGTGCAATACGACAACGAGCTCTTGCTCGGGAGCTATCTCGACACGCGTCAGTTCGCACTCGAAAAAGACACCCGGGCGGCCACCTACTTCTCGCTCCAGCGCAACTACGCGGAGCACGGAGGCTACTACGGACGACACCAGCTCTACCGCGCGAGTGTCACGCTCGCCGCGCCGCTTGCCGATGTGAAACTGGGCCGGCAACGCATCGCTTGGGGCACCGGTCGGTTCTGGAATCCGCTCGATATCCTGAATCCCCTCAATCCGACCCGCTTGGAGCGCGACGAGCGCCCCGGTGTAGACGGTGTGCTGGTCGAACGCAAGCTCGGCCCCCTGTCACGGGCCAGCATCGCCTACGTGCCCCGCAGCGACCGCGCCGCGGCGAGCGTCGCGGGGTACGGCCACGGCAACCTGCGCGGCTGGGACTTTTCGCTGATCGGGGGGAAGTTTCGCGACGATCGCGTCGCCGGCGCCGACTTCGCCACCCAGATCGCCGGGCTCGGCGTGCGCGGCGAGGCGAGCTACACGCTGGCCGACGTGGGTCGCAACTATGGCCGCATCTTGCTCGGCGCCGACTATGGCTTTGCCAATACGCTCACCTTGACGGCGGAGCTGTACTACGACGGGCAAGGCACTCGCAAGCGTAGTGAGTACGACTTTTCGGCGCTCTTCGCGGGACGCGTACGCAATGTCGCGCGACGCTACGCGGCGATCTCGGCGTCCTACGACATTACGCCGCTTCTGAAGAGCGTCAATTACTACGTTCAGAATCTCGACGACGGCAGCCGTCTGGTTTGGCCGACCTTGGTCTATTCGCTTACGCAGAACGTGGAGCTGGGAGGCGGCGTGCAATGGTTCAGTGGAGCCTCCGACTCCGAATACGGACGACTGCGGAATCTCTTCTATCTGCAGCTGCAGTGGTTCTTCTAGCGGGCAGGTGAATTCTGGATGTTTTGAGGCTGCAGGGAGCGTTCCCCGCCTTCGGAAATCACCGTCTCGCGGCGCCGAAAGGCCTTGACCTGAGTGCTGAGCACAGCTCTTAGCCTTTGCTGCGAGGAGATCGTCTTGGGTGCGTGGTTAGAACCGTGACCGCTACAGTTCTTCGACGGGCAGTGCCTCTGGCTAGTGGGAAGATTCCAGTTCTGCTGCCCCTTCCTGGAAACGAGGGGTTCGCCGCGCGGATTGCGCGCCGGCTTAACGCGCCCATCGCCAAGGCGTGCTTTGGGACGTCCAAGGACGATCCGCTCGCGCCAGAGTTCTCAATCGCGGTTCGAGGGCGGGAATGCGCCATCGTGTGCTCGTTCGATGATCCGGAAAATCAAACGCTCACTATTCAAGTTTTGGCCGAGGCGCTCATCGACGCCGGCGCACAACACGTTGGCTTGGTTGCTCCTTTCATAGAAGGCCTGCCTCGCTCCGTAGGCCTGGCTCGTGCTGTCGAAATCATTATGACTAGACTTTCGACCGGTGCCTTCGCGCGTGCCTTCAATTGGGTCGTCACCGTCGAGCCGACTTGCTTGGACTCCGGACGCGCGCGTGGCTGGCTTAACATCCCGACGTTGATCGTCGACCCGACGAAGCTCATCGGCGATTGGCTGCGCCAGCATGTGAAGCGCCCGGTACTGATCGGTCTTGAGCCTGCGTCGGCCCAGTGGATCGGCACGTTGTCGGATCTGGCGCGCGCGCCACACGAGATGATGGTTCGCAAACAGCGCTGGCTGCGCTCAGATGTCGCGCTGCTGCCACCCGGTTTAGCCGCCTGTGCCGGTCGTGTACCGGTGTTTGTGGGCGCGACGCTTTCGGACTGCGACGGGCTGGGCCAAGCGGTCTCAGCGCGGCTGGTCGGAATGGGATTTCGGGCGGCATACTGCCTGCTCGTGCACGCCGCAGATCGCTCTTCGATGGTGCCTGAATCGACCGGGTCCCTCTCTTGGAATGTTGTCACCACGAATACGCTCGCCTCGCCGTATTCGCACATCGACGTTACCGAACTTGTGGTGCGGGGAATGCGTGAGCGCGTCAACTGACGTTTGTCAGCGCTGGTCCGAGGCCTTTCATACCACCTCGAGCACCCCCATCATGCCCAGGTCCTCGTGTTCGACGATGTGGCAGTGGAACGTACGTTTGCCGCGAGTGCGCTGTACGATTTTGATGCGAACTGTCTCTCCTGCGCGCGTATTGACGCTGTCCTTCCAAGCCAGAAGCGGATCGGCAACCGTGTGGCCGCCACGGTTCGATCCAGCACCTGAAACTGTGTTCCGTGCACATGGAACGGATGATCCACGCTGGTAGCGTTCACGATCTCCCAGACCTCGAGTTCACCGGCACGGCTGAGGAGGTCTACGCGGTTCGGATCGGATTCGATTTTCGTGCCACCCTCATCTGGCGCGCGGATAGATCACCGAGGCAGGTCGTCTTCGCATGAAGACACGCAGCGCTATGCCGCCTATCAAATTAACAGTCAGGCGTCGCGGTGGTCTCGAGCTTTACCACCGCGACACTCACTCCCGCAAATGCAACACCCCTTGTCTTGCTGCAGCGAATCATCAAGGGCTTGTGTCTTGTCCGGATAGGAACATCATGATTCGCGGCATGTCCTCTGGCTTGACCTTGCCCATGTGGGAGTGCCTTTTCTCATACGTATGCCAGTGGCCTTCCATAGATTGAAGGAAGGTTTCCTTGCTGATGGAACCGTCCTTACCGGCCTTGGCTCGCCACTCGGCCTCGATCTTGGCGCGAACCCTTGGGTCGAGCTGGCGCGCCTCTTCTGTTGAGGCCTGCGCAATCGCCAAGTTGCTGGTAATTGCAAGGATTGAAGCCAGAAGGATTCGTTTAGTGTTCACGTTGAAGCTCCTTGTTTGTCGCTGAAAGGGTCAATCGGGCTCTTGTCGTCGCTACGTGCCTCCGTACGTGCTCTCGACGCGCAACGCAAGCAGTTCGAATGTTGCAACCTGAGAGCCACACTCAAGTCAAGCGCCGCAAAACCTTCGCGTTGCACGCACTGCGGACGTGATGGCTTGCCACACGCGCAAGGCGAGCCGTGAGCAGACGGTGCGCTACGCCGCTCCGAATGCGCACGTAGCTCTCTTCGTCAGGGAAGCGGCGAACCTCAACTTTCACCTGCGTATTCCGCACGCTGTGGCA
Source organism: uncultured beta proteobacterium (assembly GCA_902826155.1). The sequence goes on along the minus strand of CADEDU010000017.1, from coordinate 97,989 downwards.
AGCGCCACAGTCCAGGTCGCGCGCTCCGCGGGAGCGAGCACCACACGTTCATTGCGCGCCCACTTCGACAATATCCAGGTTGGCCTGGACGTAGGACAGCGCGTAGCGCAGCTCGCCCGGGGACTGCGCGTGCAGCGTCAGAATCGGTTCACCTCGTGACACGATTGCGCCGAGGCGAACGTGCACCTCGATGCCCGCGGCAGGGGCGCGTGGCGCCCCTGCAAGCTTCGCCGCCCGCGCAAGGCGGCGATTGTCGAAGGCAGTGATGACGCCTTCGGTTGCTGCGGTCAGCACGTGGCTGTGTGCCGCGACCGGCGGAGTGCGCATCCCCCCCTGCGCGTCGCAAATCGCGAGGAACTTCGCCAGGGCCGAGCCGTCGTCTAGAAGTGTGCGAGCGTAAGCGATTCCCGTGCCGAGCCTGCTAGCACCGCAGAGCTCGAGCAGGTTTCCGGCGATCACTACCGCACGCTCGCGCAAGTCCTGGGGCGCGCTGGGTCGCCGCTCTAGCACCGCCAGAACGTCGCGCGCCTCCAAGGCGGGACCGACGCCGCGGCCAATGGGCTGGCGACCATCGGTCCGCACAACGCGAAGCGATAGCCCCAAGGCGGTTGCAACATCGGCTAGCAGCCCGGTCAGGCGGTCGGCTGCCGCAGGCGAGCGCACTTTGGCGGTCGGCCCCACTGGCAGATCGACAAGCGTGTGCGTAGCGCCAGCAGCGAGTTTCTTCGAGAGCACGGAGGCGACGAGCTGCGCATCGCTGTCGATGTCGAGTGGTCGCTCCACACGAATCAATAAGTCGTCGGCAGGGCTGAGGCCCACGGCGCCGCCCCAGACGATACAGGCACCTTCCTGCTCTACTACTCGCCGCATCGCGGCCAGGTCGAGCTCGACTGGCGCAAGCGTCTCCATTGCATCGGCGGTGCCGGCGGGCGAAGTGATCGCGCGTGAGGAGGTCTTCGGCATCGTGAGCCCCGCACTGGCGACAATCGGCACCACGAGTAGCGTCGTGCGATTCCCCGGCAGACCTCCCACGCAATGTTTGTCCGCAATCGGCGCCTGTCTCCAACGCAGGCGCTCGCCCACCTCGACCATGGCGCGCGTGAGCGCCAGGGTTTCATCGCGCGTCATGCGATCGCCTGCGCAGGCAGAGATGAACGCCGCGAGATCGATATCGGTGTAGCGGCCTTGCGCGATGTCGCCAATGACCGAGCCGAGTGTCGCGGCCGTAAAGCGGTGTCCGTAGAGCTTGCCGCGCACCGCGCGCAACGACTCCAGCGGCGGTGCGGGCGCCATGCGCGCCACGGCGCCCTCGACGACATCAAGCAATCGCATCGCGCTGGTCGAGAAACCAGCCTCGCCGTGCGCGAGTAATTCGGAATGGACCACGTGCAGCGTGGCCACGATCTCACGCTCGCCGCAGCGCACCAGAATGCGCGACGGGGCCCCGAAGCCCTCGGCGCGGCATACTGCGCAGTCTGCCCGCATGTAGACGACCGGTACCTGGAAAGTGTCGATACCCAGAGCGCGCACGCGCAACGCGTCGTCGTGCTCCCGCAGACTGGCGCTCGGCAACGCGCGAACTTCCAGGCCAGCGGTCACGACAAATTCACCTCCTGAAGATGCTCGGGCACGGTGGCATTCCAGCCGAGTTCGGTCCCGATGCGCCGGCGCAGGGTATCGGCAGTGTTGGGTTCCCCATGGGTCATGAAGATCTGCGCCGGCTCAGGTGTCGCCGCGGCAAGCCACGCGATGAGTTGATCGGCGTCTGCGTGCGCCGAGAGCGAGCGCAGCTGCGCGTGTCGAGCGGCGTAGCTCGCCTCCTCCTCTTGCAGCCGGCCCGAGTCGGGCAGCAGGATCTCGGCCAAATCACCCGTAGCGGCGCTCGGCAGCACCGGCCCGGAGAACCCACGCTCGATCAGAAGCGGCACATAACCGCTGTGATCGAGGTGCGCATGCGTAAGAACGATCGCATCGATCGCGATTCAAGTAATTCGGTGTGTTTGCTAACTGCACGAGCTTCGGCGCATTCGACCGAATCGAAGATTCCCCCGCTTATTTCTGTCCGGGAATCAACGCGCCGCATTTTTCCCGCAACGCGGCCATCTCGGCCTGCGTCGCCGCTCTTGCCGCCTGTTCCCGTTCGTGGCTCTTCTGCAACGCCCGCTTCCACGCCTCATCGGGTCCGGCGTGCGCTGCGGAAAGAAAGCTTGCCCCCAACAGGATGGCAACGATTGTCGAGATGCGTTGTTTCATGATGCCTCCACGGTTCTTGGGGCCATGAGCGACATGCTCGTTCCCAATACCAATAAGGCTGAACCTTTGTCCAACGCGCAAGTCAAGGGGGGTAACAGGGTGCGCGCGGTTTTCGGTCTTATTCGCTCGATGGCGGCTCGATGGATCGGTAACCGAGCTTGACTTGGTCGCCGCTTGTAGGTTCCACAATGCGCGGCGTGTTCCCTTGAGACGCAGTGCTTTTCTTCGACCGAGGAACCAGAGAATGACCAATGCAAACCGACACCCACACGCACGTAAAGACAAAGACGCTCTAACGACAACCTCCCTCCGTGAATGCACCGAGGGTTCACCGTTGAGGGTCAGCAACGTCGATCCCGCCGAACGGTCGCGGCGGATCGAGGAGGCCGCCTACTATCGCGCAGAGCGACGCGGTTTCTGTCCTGGGTGCGAAATAGAAGACTGGCTGGAAGCCGAGCGGGAGATCGACGAACAGTTGCGCGTTGACGCAGACGGCGGAGCAAGCATTAGTGCGCTGGGTGGGGTGAGTCCTTCAGCCGCTCTAAGGTAGGACACCGCCAAGGATCTTTCGGAATTGGCTCATGATCGCGTCGGCATTGTTCACGTCGCAAGAGCGCATCGCGTATTTCACGATGGAGATTGCCCTGCGCAGCGACATTCCCACCTATGCCGGTGGGCTCGGTGTGTTGGCTGGGGACATGATCCGCTCCGCGGCGGATTGCGAGCTGCCGATGGTCACGGTCACGCTGGTGAGTCGCATGGGGTACTTTCGTCAAGAGATCGATCATCTTGGCCGGCAGGTCGAGAAACCTGATGCCTGGGATCCCGCGCGCTTCGCGCGGCGACTGGGCGCGCAGGTTGCCGTCCCGATCGAGGGGCGAGAGGTGTGGGTCGGGGCTTGGCTTTACGTGATGGAAGGTGTTGCAGCGGGTCGCGAACCGGTAATCCTGCTCGACACCGACCTCGATCAAAACAATTCGGCCGATCGCGAAATTACGCACCATCTTTACGGCGGCGACATCAGTTACCGCCTCAAGCAGGAAATCGTGCTCGGGATCGGTGGGGTCCGAATGCTCGAAGCATTGGGCATGCGCGTGCGGCAGTACCATCTCAATGAAGGACACTCGGCACTGCTTACCCTGGAGCTTTTGCGCCGGCACGCCTTTCCCGTGGAAAACGTTCGCGCTGGCGAGGGGCGCTACACCGTGCAGCAGGTGCGCGAACGATGCAATTTCACCACGCACACGCCCGTGGAGGCGGGCCATGACCGCTTTGGCTACGATCTCGTTCAACGCGTGTTGGGTGATTTCATGGAGATCGCGGTGCTCAAGTCCATCGCGGGCGAGCACAGCCTCAACATGACGCAGCTTGCCTTGAACCTGAGTGAGTACGTAAACGGCGTCGCCAAGCGACACGCGGAAACGTCCGAGCACATGTTTCCTGGATACCGCGTGCGAGCGGTGACGAACGGCGTCCACGCCCCGACCTGGGCCGCCCCGCCGATGCACCGGTTGTTCGATACCCACCTACCCGGCTGGCGTCACGAACCTGAGATTCTCGTGCGCGCGGACTGCTGCGTTCCAGACGATGAGTTGTGGCACGCTCACATGGAGTCGAAGCAGGCGCTGGTTGGTCATGTACGCAGCGCGGTAGGCACCGAGCTCGATCCACGATTGCCGATCGTCGGATTTGCCCGCAGGATGACCGCGTATAAACGTCCCGATCTCTTGTTCTCCGATCCCGGACGATTGTAAGCGATCAATCATCCGCGTCCGTCGAGCGGCGGATCGCTGCGCCTCTGGATCTCGGGGCTACTGGGTAGGCAGCTCGATGCGCCAAGGCAGCAGCGCCTCGTAGTCCTCGACGGTGCGCGCCTGCGGGAGTCGGCGCAGCAACTGGCATAGATACCGATACGGCTCCACGGCGTTGGCCTTGGCCGTCTCGACGATGGAATACAGATTGGCGCTGGCCTTGGCGCCGTTGACCGTGTCGCTGAACAACCAATTCTTGCGTCCGATCACAAACGGGCGGATCGCGTTCTCGCAGGCATTGTTGTCGATCGGGTAGTTGCCGTCCTCGACGAAGCGCATCAGCTTGGGCCACTGCCCTGACAGGTAGTGCAGCGCCTGACCCAGTAGGCTGTTGGGTACGGTGCTGTGCAGGTGGTGTTGCAGCAGCGCCGCGATCCGATCCAGGACGGCCTTGCTGTCTTGTTGCCGGCGTGCTTTGCGATCGGCCGGATTCATCGAGCGAGCCTGCTCCTCGATCGCGTACAACTGGCCGATCACGGCGATGAATTGCGTGGCCGGCTGCTCCTGGGTGCGCGCCGCCTTGGGCAGCGCCGCCTCGGCTTCCACGAAGCGCCGGCGCGCGTGCGCCCAGCACCCCAGGTGGGTGAGCGCGAGTTGGCTGGCGAGCTGCTCGTAGGGCTCGTAGCCGTCGGTCAGTAAGGCCGCGTGTTTGGATGCGCCGCGATACAACTCCAGCGCGGTGGCGGTGCTGCGCGAAGGGGCGTAGCTGAAGAGGCGCACCGGCGGGCCCTGGCCGGCATTCATCTGCACCCACAGGTAACTTCGTTGCTGCGCTGTTCGCCCTGGTTCCTTGAGCACCTGCAACTCGGTCTCATCGCCCAGGATCAGATCGGATTCCAGTAACCGATCGCGCATCAGATTGATGAGCGGAGTGAGCGCCTGACCTACCCGCACCACGCTCCAGGCCAAGCTGTTGCGCGACAGTTCCCCGCCGAACCGCCCCATCAGCGCGGCCTGCCGGTACAAGGGCAACCCGTCGACGTACTTGGCGGCGATCACCCAGGCCAGCGCCGCCTCGGTCAGTAACCCCTTGGGGATGATCCGCGCTGGCACCGGCGTGAGCTTGATGCTTTGATCGCAGCACGGGCAGGCGTACTTGACTCGCTCGTGGCGGATCACGCGAATCTGCTGCGGGACGATGTCCAGTTGTTCGCTCGTCTCCACGCCGATTTCTTGCAGCGTGGCCCCGTCGTGGGGACACACCCGCTCGGCTTGAGGCAACTCGTGCCGGATCACTTCGCGCGGCAGGGCTGCATCGAGCGGTTTGCGTCCCGGTTTGACGCGGCGGTGCGCCGGGACCTGGACCGGCTCGCTTGAGGCCTGTTCGGCCGGTGCCGTAGTGGGCGTGGCCAGTGCCTCGGCCTCGTTGAAGAACAGATCGCTTTGCGACGACCCGCGCGCTTCGCTCTTGGCTGCGAACAGCTTGCGCATGCTCGCACGCAGCCGCTCCTTAAGCAGATCGCGCTCCACGGTGAGCAGGCGAATCTGTCCTTGCATCTGCTGGGCGTTGGCCAGTGCCGCTTCGTGTTGCGCATTGAGCTGCACAACCAGCTCACGCAAGCGGTGCAGTTCTTCTTCGTTGTTGTGCGCCGTGGGCATCGTGCGATTAGACCAGCGATGCGCACCGCTGTTCCTCAACTGGCCCGTGCGTAGTGCATCGGCCGATGCACGCGCATCGCCGCAAGATCGATTCCGGTCAGCAGCCAGTGCAACTGCTCCACCGACAACTCGATCAGGCGCTGATCGCTCCGCGGCCAAGCGAACCGCTCGCTCTCCAGCCGCTTGGTGAGCAACCAGAATCCGTTGTTCTCCCAGCCCAGCAGCTTGATCCGATCATGGCGGCGGTTGCCGAACACGTACACCGACTTGGCGAACGGGTCCAGGCGCAGCCCCTGTTCCACGATCGCGGCCAGGCCGTTGATGCTCTTGCGAAAGTCGACCGGGTCTCGGTGCAGGTAGACCGCGCGTTGGGCATTCAGTCGGAACATGGCAGGCGCGACAAGACATTGAGCAACGCCCAGAGCGAATCGGCGCTCTCATCTACCACCGGCAATTCCACCGTCACACCGTTGCGCAACCGCGCCTGTACCGACATGCGATCGTTGGCCGCCAACGGCGCAACCAACTTCACCGGCACGAACGGCGCAGGACGACCCGATCGCACCTGCCCCAGGCGCTTGCTTGCATGGCGTGCGTTATACAAGCTGCTCACCGAGACTCGATGCTCGCGCGCGTACTGCGCCAATGTCTTGTTCTGGCGCCCTGCCTGCGCCAGGTGCCACGACCAATCCCGCTCGATCCGCTTCGTTCCCACTTCGCGCTCCGATTCCATCGAACGCGCAAAGATGTACCCTGCTCAGACTCTCCTGGGAAGAACGCGGTTTATTGAGCGCTTACGGACGATTGCGCGCCATTGCGCGGTCCAGACCGTTCCAAATCGTGTTGGCCGGCAAAGCGCATCCGCATGACGATGGGGGTAAGCGATCGATCGAAGCGATCCATCGATACCGCCATGCGTTCGCGGACGTGCTTCCGGTAGTGTTTCTGCCGAACTACGACATGACGGTCGCCGCTGCACTCGTCTCGGGCTGTGATCTTTGGATCAGCACGCCATTGCCGCCCTACGAGGCCTCGGGCACCAGCGGCATGAAGGCGGCACTGAACGGCGTGCCGAACTTCAGCGTACTGGACGGCTGGTGGTTGGAGGGTTGCATCGAGGGCATCACCGGTTGGGCGATCGGCGGTGATGGGGGCACGCAGTCAGCCGGCGACGATGCGGCATCGCTTTACGATAAGCTGGAACGTGTCGTGCTGCCCATGTACTACGATGATCGCACCGCGTGGATTCGGGTGATGAAAGGCGCCATTGCCAAGAACGGAGCGATCTTTACCAGTCATCGCATGGTGCGTCGCTACGCAGCTGACGCTTACATGCGTTGAAGGTGATCGGCGCATCCTCATTTCGCTCCTTGCCACGGCATGCCCGCTTTTTCCCGCCGTGCGTGCCGCACAACTTTCACGGTCTCCAGAATCAACAGCGGCACCGCGCCTGCGGCGAGGAGCATGAAGCAATCCGCGAGCGAAATATATGACGTCTTCAGGATACTGCCGAGGACTGCATTGTGATGGCTCCAAACCTGAAGACTGAACGCAACGGCGACCACGATGGCGAGGTTGATGTTCGATAGGAGAGAGATTCGCCAGACCGGGTGAGTATCGCTGCGGGCACCGAAGGAGCGCAACAGCTCTGCGAAGACCAGAACGGCAAACGCATGGGTGCGCGCGATTTCCTCGGTTTCCGTCCGCAGACCGTAGAGATACACTGCAAACGCCACCCCTGCCGTGAGGAAACCTGTGAAAAGCATCGTCCCAAGGAAGCCCCCGTCAGTGATGCGCTCGGACCTTGGGCGTGGAGGTTCTTTCATCACGTCGGGGTCGATGGGGTCGGTTGCGAGGCAGAGTGCGGGCAAGCCGTCGGTGACGAGATTGATCCACAGCAGGTGAATCGCCAGGAGCGGCGCCGGGAGGCCTGCGACCACGCAGACGGTCACCAGCATCAGCTCACCCGTGTTGCCACCTAGCAGGTACTGCAATGTCTTGCGGATATTGTTGTAGATGCCGCGACCCTCTTCGACTACGGCAACGATCGAGGCGAAGTTGTCGTCAGTGACGATGATGTCGGACGCTTGCTTAGTGACTTCGGTGCCTGATTTCCCCATCGCGATGCCGATGTCGGCGCCCTTGATCGCCGGCGCATCGTTGACGCCATCGCCGGTCATCGCAACTACCGCGTCGTTTGCCTTCCAGGCGCGAACAATGCGCAGTTTGTGCTCGGCGGTGACGCGGGCGTAGACAGCGATTTCGGGTGCGCGTTTGGTCAGTTCCGCGTCGGACATCCTGTTCAGCTCCGCACCGACGATCGCGGCGTCACGAGCCGACGCAATCCCGAGCTCGCGCGCGATAGCCATGGCGGTGTGCGGATGGTCGCCCGTAATCATGACGACGCGAATGCGGGCGGCGTGGCATTTCGCGACCGCTTCCTTCACCTCGGCGCGTGGTGGGTCGTACATTCCCGTCAGACCGACGAACACGAGATCGCGCTCGACGGCACTGGCAGAGAGACTGGCGGGCGAAGCACGTTCCATGTCGCGATATGCCGCGCCGAGCACGCGCAGGGCACGGTTAGCCATCGCGCTATTTTGGGCGACGATGCGCTGACGATCCTCATCGGTCAGAGGACGGACCCCAGTGCTGGTGTAAAGACCGGTACAACACTCCAGCAATACGTCGGGCGCACCGTTGATGTACGCGCGGAGTCTTCCGTCCGGCATCTGGCGGATCACCGTGCGCCGCTTGCGGTCCGAGTCGAACGGTATTTCGTGATGTCTTGGCCACTCCCTCTCGATGCGCGCGAGGTTGCCGCCGACTTTGGAACCGACCACCAGCAAGGCACCCTCGGTGGGATCACCGATGACTTTCCAGGACCCATCTTCTTCGACCAGATGCGCGTTGTTGCAACCAAGTTGAATATTCGCCAGTTCGAGCAAGGATGCGACATGTTCGACCGGAGCCTTCGCGCCTTCGAAACGCACTTCACCATCCGGACGGTAGCCTTCACCGGTGACTTCGTAGCTTCGCTCCGCAACGTAGAGCGCGCGCACCGTCATTTCACCGGTCGTCAATGTGCCGGTCTTGTCGGTGCAAATAACCGTCGTCGAGCCGAGCGTTTCGACCGCGGGCAGCCTGCGCACGAGCGCTCGGCGGCGGGACATGCGCAACACGCCGAGCGCGAGCGCAACGGTGATGACGGCGGGCAGCCCTTCCGGCACGGCGGCCACCGCAAGACTGATCGAGGTCATGAACAGTTCAAGTAATTCGGTCCCGCGAAGCAGTCCCAGCCCGAACAGCAGCAGGACGATACCGAGCGCGCCCCAGACGAGGACACGCCCAAACGACTCGAGTTTCTGCTGCAGCGGTGTCCCTTCGTCCGCGGCCGCCGTTTCAATCAAACCAGCGATGTGACCAAGCTCGGTGTTCATACCTGTGGCCACGATCACGGCCTGTCCGGTGCCAGCCACCGCACTCGTTCCCATGAACACCATGTTCTCGCGATCGCCGAGCGGAACGTCGCTCTGTTCCAGCGTGACCGCCTGCTTCGTCACCGCCGCAGACTCGCCGGTCAGTGCGGACTCGATGCACTTGAATGATGCCGCGACGAGGAGCCTTGCATCGGCTGCGACCAGATCACCAGCTTCCAGCTCGATGACATCGCCCGTCACGATGTCCGAGGCGGGCATCAACGCGACCTGCCCGTCGCGCCGAACCTTAGCTTGAGGCGCCGTCATCTTCTTGAGCGCCGCGATCGACTTCTCCGCCTTGAACTCCTGAACGAAGCCGATGACCGCGTTGAGGACGACGATAGCGAGGATGGCGGCAGCGTCCACCAGTTCGCCCAGCAGCCCGGAAATCGCGCCGGCGGCGATAAGAATCCAGATGATGAGACTCTTGAATTGGCCGAGGAAGATTTGCAGGGGTCCAACGCGCTTGCCTTCCTTCAGCGTGTTTGGGCCATTGGCCGCAAGACGGGTCGCCGCTTCCCGGGACGAGAGTCCATTCGCACTGGTAGCAAGCCGCGCCAGCACGTCTTCTGCCGATTGGCTGTGCCAGGTTTTGCTGTTCGAATGTGTTGCGAAAGCAGGTGCAGGGGGCATGTGGCTGTTCTCTTCCGTGCTGTGGTCGCCAACCTCTCCGCGATCCCTTGCGGCAGAGATCGAAATCGTTCGCCTTACCGCGTACGGCGAATCCCGAACTCCTTCGCGACGACGAAGATCGCCGGGACGAGAATCAGGGTCAGGACCATCGCGGAGACCATGCCACCCCACATCGGTGCGGCGACGCGGCGCATGACCTCCGACCCTGTTCCGGTGCCCCACATGATCGGCAGCAACCCGACCACGTCGGCGAACATTGTCATCACGAGTGGCCGCACGCGCGCCACCGCCGCTAACACGACTGCATTCTCCATGTCGCCCGCGGCGAGGCGCTCCCCGGCCGCCTCGCGCGGCGCACACACCTCCTGCCAGTTCTGGTTCAGGAAGGCGAGCATGACAACCGCCGTCTCGGCCGCGAGCCCAAGCAGCGCGATAAATCCGACTGCGGCGGCGACGCTGAGGTTGTAGCCGAGCGCGTACATCAGCCAGACACTGCCCACCAGCGCGAACGGCACCGAGAGCATGACGATGAGCGTGTCGCCGAAGCGCATGAAGTTGAGGTACAGCAACACGAAGATGATCAGGATCGTGAGCGGCACTACCACCTTGAGCTTCTTCTCAGCGCGTTCCATGTACTCGAACTGTCCGCTCCAGGTGATGAAGTAGCCCGGCGGAAAGGTAACGGTCTCACGCACGGCCTGTTGCGCCCTTGCGACGTAGCCGCCGATGTCGCGGTCGCGAATGTCGACGTAGATATAGGCGGTGAGCAAAGCGTTCTCGGTGCGGATACTGGGTGGGCCCTTGATCATCTTCACCGTCGCAAGCTGCCCAAGCGGCACCATGGTTGCGCCCAGCGTCTTCAGCGGGCGTGTGTTCTGCGCCATCGCGCCCGGTGATTTCGTGGCCGACGACGCCGGGTCCATGGCGCCGCCGCGGGCGCCCATCACCGGAACGAGCACGTGGCGGGCGATCGCGTCCGGGTCGCTCCGAAAGTCGCGCGGATAGCGCACGACGACGCTGTAGCGCTCAAGGCCTTCGACCGTGGTGGTCACCATGTCACCGCCGAGTGCGGTCGCGATCACGTCCAACAGGTCGCCAACCGCGAGCCCGTAGCGCGCGAGCGCCATGCGGTCGGGCTCGATGTCGATGTAGTAGCCGCCGGTCAGCCGCTCGGCATAGGCGCTGGTGGTGCCGGGCACACCCTTCACCACGCTCTCGACTTCCTTCGCTACGCGTTCGATCCCTGCCAGGTCCTTGCCAAACACCTTGATGCCGATCGGCGTGCGAATGCCGGTGGAGAGCATGTCGATGCGCGCCTTGATCGGCATGGTCCAGGCATTGGCGATGCCCGGAAACTGCAGCGCGGCGTCCAATTCGGCGACCAGCTTCTCCTTGGTCATACCCGGGCGCCACTCGCGCTCCGGCTTCAAATTGATCACCGTCTCGAACATCTCCGTCGGTGCCGGGTCGGTCGCCGTGTTCGCGCGCCCGGCCTTGCCGAACACCGATTGCACCTCGGGAAAGCCCTTGATGATCCGGTCCTGGGTCTGCAGGATCTCGGCCGCCTTGGTGATCGAGAGCGACGGTAGCGTCGCCGGCATGTAGAGCAGGGTGCCTTCGCTGAGCTCAGGCATGAATTCGCTGCCCAGCTTGAGCAGCGGGTACGCGGTCGCACCGAGCAGCACGAGCGCGCACACGACGACGAGCTTGCTGTGCCTCACTACCCATCCAATCACCGGGCGGTAGGTCCAGACCAGGAACCGCGCAACAGGATTTTGCGCTTCGCTGCGGATGCGTCCCCGGATGAACAGCACCATCAACACCGGCACCAAGGTGAGGGACAAGAGCGCCGCCCCCGCCATCGCGAACACCTGGGTGTAGGCGAGGGGTTTGAACAGTCGCCCCTCTTGCGCTTCGAGCGTGAGCACGGGCAGCAACGATACAGTGACGATCAAGAGGCTGTAGAAGAGCGACGGCCCCACCTCGCGGCACGCGGTGATGATGGCTTCCACCCGCGAACCGCCCGGTGCGAGCCGCTCCAGGTGCTTGTGCGCGTTCTCGGTCATGACGATTGCCGCGTCCACCATGCCGCCGATCGCGATCGCGATTCCGCCAAGGCTCATGATGTTGGAGTTCATCCCGAAGATATCCATCACGATCAGCGCGATGAGGATCGCGATCGGCAGCATCAAGATCGTCACCAGCGCGCTGCGCACATGCATAAGGAACAGGATGCAGCCGAGCGCGACAATCACGCACTGCTCGATCAGTGCGCTCCTCAGTGTGTCGATCGCCCGATGAATCAGGTCGGAGCGGTCGTACACCGCCTTGATCGAGACGCCTTCTGGCAGGCCGCTCGAGATCTCGGCGATCTTGGTCTTCAAATTATGGATCACGTCGAGCGCGTTCTGGCCGTAGCGGGCGACCGCGATTCCGGCCACGACTTCGCCCTCCCCGTCGAGCTCTGTGATGCCGCGGCGCTCCTCCGGCACCAGCTCAACCCGTGCGATGTCGCGGATCAGCACCGGCGTGCCGCCCTCGGCCTTGACCACCAGATTCTCCAGGTCCGGTATGCCCCTCAAGTAGCCGCGGCCGCGCACCACATACTCGGTCTCCGCCATTTCGATCACGCGGCCGCCCACATCGCGATTGCTGTCGCGGATCACCTGCATCACCTTCATCAGCGGCACGCCGTACGCCTGCAAGAGGCGCGGGTTGACCGTCACCTGATACTGGCGGGTGAATCCGCCGACGCTCGCGATCTCGGAGATGCCTTGCGCCTTGGTGAGCTGGTAGCGCACGAACCAATCCTGGATCGAGCGCAGCTCCTCCAGCGTGCGGTTCTTTGCGACGACCGCGTATTGGTAGACCCAGCCCACACCCGTCGCATCCGGCCCGAGGGAAGGCGTGACCCCGCGTGGCAGCTTCCCGGACACGTAGTTGAGATACTCCAGCACCCGCGAGCGCGCCCAATAGATGTCAGTGCCGTCCTCGAAGATGATGTACACGAACGAGGCGCCGAACACCGAAAGCCCGCGCACCACCTTGGATCTGGGCACCGCGAGCATCGCGGTAGTGAGCGGATAGGTGACTTGGTCTTCGATCACTTGCGGCGCCTGGCCGGGATACTCGGTGTAAATGATGACCTGCACGTCCGAGAGATCCGGAATCGCGTCCACTGGGGCCTTGATGACCGCATAAACGCCCCAGGCAACGACGAAGAACGTCGCAAGCAAGACCATGAATACGTTGCGCGCCGACCACTCGATGATCCGGCTCAACATCTCAATGTTCCTTCTTGTGTGCCTGTGCTGGCGCCTGCGCATTTGCCGGCGCAGGCTTGGCTTGCGCGCCATGGCCGGCGTGGCCGCCGAACGTCTCGAGAGCTGCCTTCAGGTTGCTCTCAGCGTCGATCAGGAAGTTGGCGCGTACCACCACCTCCTCTCCTGCCTGCAGACCATCCCTTACTTCGATGTAACCGTCGGCGCGCATGCCGAGCTTGACCGTGCGCGGCTCGAATAGACCCTCGCCTCGGCGTACGAGGACGGCTTGGCGCGCGCCGCTGTCTAACACTGCGGAATCTGGAATCGCGAGCTTCTTGCCACCCATTTGGCTCGAAGCGAGCTCGACATTGCCGTACATCGCAGGCTTGAGCAGCCCGCCAGGATTGGGCAGCTCGATGCGTACTCGAGCGGTGCGCGTGTCGAGTTCCATCGTCGGATAGATGAACGCGACCCGGCCGGAGAACGCCTTGTCGGGGTAGGCCACGATGGACAGCTTTACCGTTTGCCCGAGGCGCACTAGCGCAAGATCCTGCTCGAAAATGTCGGCCAGCATCCACACCGAGGACAGATCGGCGATCTCGAACAGCACTTCACCTGGCATGAAACGCATTCCTTGGACCCCCGGCTTCTGGAGCACGACGCCAATGGCCTCGGAGCGGTATGTAAGCAGGCGACGCGGCTTGCTTTCTTCCCGCAGTACTCGTAGCTCCTGCTCGGAGATTTCCCAGTTGCTAAGCCGTCGCAATGCGGCGTCGGCGAGGCGCTGCATCATGGCTTGCGCCTCCGGAGTAGCATCCTTCAGGTCTCTCACCCCGCGCAGAGCGATCAGGTACTCCTCCTGAGCACTCACAAGATCGGGGCTGTACACGTCCATGAGCGGCTGCCCGCGCGCGACCGATTGTCCGGTCGTGTTGACGTAGAGCTTCTCAATCCAGCCTTCGAAACGCGGTGCTACTTTGTAGAGCAGCCGCTCGTTCGCCTGGATTGTCCCGACTGCATCAACGGTGCGCCGCAACTCGCGCCGCTCGACCAGCGCGGTTCTCACGCCGAGAAGCTGCACCTTGTCCAAGCTGATCTTCACCATGCCCGCGGGTGCTGGAGCGCCGGACTCCCCGCCTTCGTACACCGCGACGTAGTCCATCCCCATGGGATCCTTCTTCGGTACAGGTGAAGTGTCCGGCAGACCCATTGGATTGCGGTAGTAGAGGATGCGCCTCGAGACGTCGCCTTTGGATTTCCCAGCCGCGTTCACGTCTCCCACTGGCGTGGCTGCCCTTTGGGACGCACGCTCCACCTTGTTCGTGCCCCACCAGTACCCTCCGGCAAGCCCCGCCCCAATCAGGCCTGCGGCGAGGAAGATCGATAGCGTTGGTTTCATTGGCGAATCCTTTCGTTCCTTGCAGCGAGCGGTTGGCGCGAAGGTTCGCCGGTGAGGAGATCGATTCCTGCCAGCCCCTTGTGAAAGCTCGCAGCCGCCTGCACGCGGGCGATCTCGTAGTTGAACACCGCCATCTGGCTGTCGAGCAGCGTAAGAAAATCGACCCGGTTCGCCCGATAGGCGGTGAGCGCTGCCTCCACGGTGAGTCGAGCTTGCGGAAGGATCGCGGTCTCGTAGAGCCGCACTGATTTCACGCTTTGTTCGACCAGCGCAACCTGCTGGCGGAGCTTTGCCGCGAGCTCGTTCAGCTGCGCGCGTAGCATCTCGGTCGCCTGGTCGCGCATCGCCAAGGCCTCGGCAAGGCGTGGGTCGCGTTTGCGCTCCTGCCAAATCGGTAGATTGATCGCCAGGGTCAGGCTGATCATGTCATCCCGCCGGGCGCCGTCTGACATCCGCTCGCGCTGGCCGTAAGCGAACTTCACGTCGAAGTCGGGGTAGTAGTCCGCGCGCGCCAGCGCGATCGCTTTCTGCGCCCGCTCGATCGTGCTCTGCAGCCCCCGTATTTGCGGACGAGATCGCTCGGCACGTTGCCGTAGACCGGCCAGATCAAGCGAAACTTCCCACGCCGACAAAGGCTCTGGAACAAGCTCGCCCTCATGGATCGGCCGTGCGATCGCACGCTCGAGCTCAGCCTGCATCGAGGGACGATCGCGATCGAGGCGAATCAGCTCCTCGACCATCCTCGAGAGTTGGGTTTGTGCCTTCAAGACATCGGACTGGCTTGCTTGGCCAACCGCATAACGCACTTCGGCGGTCTTCTGAAACTGTTCGAGGACGAACCGATTGCGCTCCACGACGCGGGTGATCTCCAGGACCGAGCTCAGATCGACGTACGTGGTTTTCACATCACGTACGACGCGATTTATCGTCTCGTGATAGCCGAATCCGGTGACTTCGGCCTCTTTGCCCGCCAGTTCCTCTCGTAATCCGCGCTTTCCCGGATAGGGCAGCCGCTGGGACAAGCCCAGCATCTTCATGGTCATGTCTTCGCGCCGGAAGCTCGTGGCCGGGAAAGGGAGATTGATGATGCCTGCCTCAAGCATCGGATCGTCCAGCGCACCTGCCGGTGGAACGCGTCTGGCGGCAGCTTCGCGCTCGCGCGCCGCCGCCTGAATCTCTGGGTTGCGCTCGAGCGCCTCGGCCAAGAGTTTGCTCAAGGTGTTGTCTACGCCGACAGTTTCATTGTGCGACGCCCCGACGCTTGGATCGGCTGACCGCTGCTGCGCCACGATCCTGCCCAGAAGGGGAGCGCGATGCTGATCAAGCTCCGACCATGCCCAAAGCGTACGAGGGAAGATTGCCTCCGCGTTTGGAGGATGCTGAAGGGCATCACCAATAGGCTCGGCACCAGCCTTTGCCGTCAGGGCAATGACCATTGCACAGGCAAGAAGGCCGAGGGGCCAGTGCGAGCGTTGCGATCTGCGATGTAGACGGATCATTGGAGCCCCTTTCACCAGCGTGCGGTGGAATCGCACCGCACGCTTGGATCATTCATCGGCAAACGACTCGATGAGATGGCAGACGGTCTCGCCGTCGGGTACGCCGTCTGGCAACATCTCCCATTCCTGAAGCGCGCGATGCATGCGACTCTGCAGGCGAGTTAAGTTGGCAATCTCGACCTCCGTATCGGCAATTCGCCGCGTGACGATGTCGCGAACCAACGGGCAAGTGGGAGCTTGTTGCTCGCAGGCTTCCACGACATGCGCGATTTCATTGAGCGTGAAGCCCAGCCGTTGGGCCTTCTTTATAAAGGTGAGTCGCCTCACGTCATCGCGGCCGAAGCGCCGATAGTTGTTGCTGTCGTCTTTGTTCGGGCGCAGCAGCCCGATCCGTGCGTAGTAGCGAACGGCGTGGGGCGTCACGCCTGCAGTTCGTGCAAGCTCACTGACAATCATTTTTCCTGTCTTCCTGTCGTTGCTCGGGCGACTCGCGACGCGCTGCTTCCAACGCAGTATCGACCGCGCGCGTTGCCCAGTTGACCAAACCGTCTTTCAATGCGCCTGCAAACGATGTAATGATTGGCGCGTCGGACGGCACGTGCGTACCCGGTGGGAGACGGGTCGGACGGCACGTGCGTACCCGGTGGGAGACGGGTCGGACGCCTGGCGGCGCCCGCTGTCACCCGCAGCACGTGATCTGGCTATAGCAAGAGTCTTCGAAAGACGAGAAACGACTCAGAGGAGTCGCTCGAGGAGGGAACCGGAGCGTAGGCGAACGCCACGTGCTCCAGAACGAGAACACAAAATCGAACGTCGCACGGTGTTGCCGCGGCCACGCCGGTATGAACGGCGTGTGAGTCTTCGACGGCGACGATGTCACCGTCGGCTAGATCGACCCAGGTCGTATCCACCGGTGCCGCGGGGCTGGTCTCCGAGAGTTGCGAGAGAACATTGGATGATGACGAGTTGTGCGGTGAGCCTGCAAGGATGCTGACATAGATCGCCGCTGTGGCCGCCAACCAGTACAAGACACACACAAATAGCATCCACGGTGCCAAGCGTCGCAGTCGCCGAGTCGTGGCCCCGTGATGGGCATGACTATGGAACTTGGGCATTTGCGCGTTCATGGTGGTGATGTTGAGCCGCAAATCCACCGAGGTGCTTGATCTTTCGCAAACCATATGCGCCACATATCGCGTCTCCATCTTACAAAGGGCTGTATTTGCTATCGTAAAATGCGTCGGATTGATGCGCCGCAGTTGGCGTCCGACTCTGCGAAATCAACCAAGTGCAACCACTCAACACTGCGACAACAGCCACCAGGCAAACGGCAAGTGTTCTCGTCATGATGAACCGCCAGTTTGAAATGAACCCCAACCACAGATTTCTGCAAAGCAAGCGCAAGGTGGGGAGGCTGAACCCGCGCTGTTACAACGGACTGTGGTCCTCGAGAAACGCGTAGGGTGACTTCTAGAAACTAGGACGTGCCGTCGCCACGAACGCCTCGGTCGATGCGGTGACACTTGGCTGGGCAAGCGCCGCTTTCCACCACTGCTCGTCGAAGGACCGGAATCCATTGGCGCGCACGGGTGATGCATCGCTAGAGTACGGATGGAACCTCAGCGTCAACGTTGCCGTCGCATTACGTTTCTGTAATAGGGAGGATGAACGCAATGTCTCGGAGACTCTCGGCAGTTGTGTTGGTTGCATTGGTGGTCCTTGGCACTATCAGCCACACCAGCGCGCACGAAACCGTTCCGGGTGATATGAGCAACAGCGTGTTTCGCGTCCTCGTCGCGTAAGCTCCCCCGTCAAGTAGACAGCCCGTAGTTGGAGTTTTTGGTTTCACGCATCTTGGCTCGGAAGACTGCCCGAGGCGAGCTTCCGAGCGCCTCGTGGGGCCGCTGCTCACTGTAGACGGTTAGCCAGTGCTCGCTGATGCTGCGCACTTCGCCCAAGTTGGCGAACAGGTACGCATCTAATACCTCCTGTCGATAGCTGCAATTGAATCGCTTGACGTAGGCATTCTGATCAGGCTTGCCGGGCTGGATGTAGCGCATCTCGATGCCCTTGGCCTGGCACCAGTCGGTGTAGACCTCGGCGAGAAACTCCAGCCCGCTGTCGCTGCGCAGCGCTTTAGGAGTGCCACGCAACGACACGAGTCGCTCCAGGACGCGCGCCACACGCGCCACCGGCAAGTTCGTATCGACTTCGATCGCCAGGCCCTCACGTATGCCATCGTGGATGACGTTCAACGTTCGGAGGCGGCGACCTTGGTAGAGCGCGTCGCGCGTGAAATCCAAGAACCAGACCTCGGATCGGTCGTGCCGCCAGGGGCTGCGCCGGGCGCGTGGACAAGCGACGCCATGTGCGTCGAGGCAGATTCAGTCGCAGCGAGCGATAAACGCGGTGCACGTGCTTGCGATTCCAAGCATGTCCATCCAATCGCAGCCGATCGTGGCACCCTTTACGCCATGTCTTTCAGCTTGCCGCCGAGCGGGTAGGCGTTGGCGGTGTCGAGAAAGGTGATGCCGTGGTCCGCTGCCGCATCGAAGATGGCGTGCGAGGTTTTCTCGTCGCACTGCAGGCCGGTGGGGCCGAAGCAGAGGTGCTGTGTGCAGTGATCTCCCGAGGCGTTACAACAATCGGAACAGCGGTTCGACGATTCGGTATTCGTGCAGCGCTTTCACGAATTCGACAATGCCGACAAACCAGATGAACCAGACGACGTCGAGCATGTTGCGGCGGTAGAGCCGTGGCTTGACCAGATAGGTCTCGGGCTCGACGTAGCCGGACAGTCTTGGCAGGAAGCGCGGCACGCGGGCGCAGTAGGTCTCGAACGCGGCGCCGAAACGCTCGCGCAGCACCGCCTCCTCCTGCCGGATCACGGCAGGGTAGCCGGCGAGCATCGCCGCGACTACGACGATGCCGAGCGTGAAGGTCTCGCTCGCGAAGCCGATGCCGGCGAAGCCCAGGAGCGAAAAGAAGTACAACGGGTTGCGGCTGAGCGAGTAGGGTCCGGTGGTGATCAGCTCCGCGTTCTTGTGGCCGCTGATGTAGAGCGAGCACCACAGGCGCCCGACCGTCGCCACCCCAACCAGCCCAAGTTCCAGCATCAGGAGCGCAGCGTCGACCAGGGTACCTTCGTGTGCGCTCTCCATCGCCAGGACCGCCAGGAAGAACGCGACAGCGAAGACTCTCGAAACTAGCAGGCGATGGGTGGCGAAGTAGCGGGCGGGGCTCGGCACGTTTCTCCTCTAATCCTCGTAGATCATCTTCCCCGTCATGCCGCCGTCGATGACGAGGTTCTGGCCGGTCATGAAACCGGCCTGCTCCGCGATGTACAGGCAGGCGTGGGCGAGCGCAGCGATGCCACCCTTGGAAGTCGAGTAGGCCTCGATGCTGGCTTCGGACATGAAGGCGCGAGTGGGGGCGATGTTGATGACCGCGCCCCGCTTCTTATGCGTCACCGTCAGTCGCGCGGCTTCCTTGGGTGCACAGGCGCGTACCGCGCAGGTTTGCTGCGAGCACCAGGTCCCGTGGCGCGATCGCTTGCGCCAGGTCGCCGCAGGCAACCGAAGTTGAGCACGCGGGAGCCTTAGATCGCGCGTTGATCGACGTAAGCAGAGAATTCTTTGAGGAGTCTGAGAGCGCGCCACGCCGAGTATGCCTCCGTCGTGACAGTCGCTGCCACTGGCTTGGCGCAGTCGTTTCGTAAGAGCCATTCACAGGCCTTAGCCGGGACTGATCCCCCTTGCCGTTCCTCCGGCGCTGTGAGCACCACTGGACCATGCTCGGTGAATGCGGCGCAAAGCGTCTGTTCTGCGCAATTGCGCCACATATCGCTTCTCCATCTTACAAAGGGCTGTATTTGCTATCGTAAAATGGATCGGATTGATGCGCCGCAGTTGGCGTCCAACTCTGCGAACCCAACCAAGTGCAACCACTCAACGCTGCAACAACAACCGCCAGGCAAACCGCAAGTGTTTTAGTCATGATGAACCTCCAGTTTGAAATGGACCCCAACCACGGATTCCTGCATAACAAGCCCAGGGTGGGGAGGCTGAACCCGCGCCGTTACAACGGACTGTAATCCTCGAGGAACGCGTAGGGTGACTTCGAGAGACTGGGACGTGCGGTCGCCACGAACGCCTCGGTCGATGCGGTGACACTTGGCTTGGCAAGCGCCGCTTTCCACCACTGCTCGTCGAAGGACCAGAAACCATTGGCGCGCACGGGTGATGCACCCAATACCAAAAACACCCCTACCCACACCACGGTACTGCGAATTGCACGATGCATGATTGTTCTCCTTACCTAGTCGACTCGAACCTTCGGCCCCCCGAACGTGAGTCGATCGGAGCAACCGGTTCGCATCGCTAGGATACCGATGGAACCTCAACGCCAACGTTGCCGTCGCATTACGTTTCTGTAATAGGGAGGATGAACTCAATGTCTCGGAGACTCTGGGCATTTGTCTTGGCTGCATTGGTGGTCCTTGGCACCATCAACCAAACCAGCGCGCACGAAACCGTTCCGGGAGACATGAGCAACAGCGTGTTTCGAGTCCTCGCCGAATTCCCCCAAGGTAAGGAGATATCGGGTTCCGCGGTAGCCATCGCTGCTGATCGATTCGTGACGAACTGCCATGTGATTCGCAATGCTCACCGGATCGAAATTGTCCACCGCGCACGCCGTTGGCAGGCGGTGCTCCATGCCGGAGATGCGGACAAGGACGTGTGCATCCTCGTCGCCCGGGATTTGGTGGCGTCTCCCTTGACGATGGGTTCCACCTCTTCACTGAAACATGGAGACCGCGTATCGGCGATCGGCTATTCGAGTGACCATCCCGTGATCACACATGGCACCATCGAATCGCTCTTTACCTATAGCGGCGCCCGCGTGATTCAAACTTCGGCAGCGTTCGATCAGGGTGCCAGTGGCGGCGCGCTGCTAAACGCGTCCGGTGAGCTCGTCGGGGTTCTCACGTTTAAGGCTCCGTCCGGGGGGGCGTTTCATTTCGCGGTGCCGGTCGAGTGGATTGCCACGGTGGATCGTGTCGAGACGATCGGTCAGATGTGGCCGGGCGGCGATCCGTTCTACGAGCGCGACCCGAAGGATCGCCCGCACTTCCTGCGTGCGGTCTGGTACCAGTCGAAACAAAAGTGGGCCGAATTGTTTAGCGTGTGCCAGCACTGGGTGTCCGAGGAGCCCGATAGTGCCGAAGCAAAGCACTTGATGGTCAAAACCGCGGACCGCCTGCTCAACGCGCAGGCGATGACGTTCCCTACCACCTCATCGCGCAAGCGGTACTGAGCGTTGTCGCGACTCGCAGATTGTCGATCGCAAAGATAGCCTCCGTTGTCGCCTGTGGATGACAGCGCGATGACACTAATGTAATTGAGGAGCAATGCAGTAGTCAGCGAACGAACGCTAAGCTAACGCTGATTAGATCCATAAAGGGAGATCACGCGGCACGAGCATCGCCGCGGATCGCACAGAAGGTGGCAAGCATACTTGTTAGCAGTCAGGAGGCGACCACCCGAAGTCTAGTGGTCGACGTGCTTACGGATATGGGACATCGAGTGCGTGCGGCACGGGAACTTGATAAAGCCGTGCAACTCGCGCACACCGAATATTTCGATGTCTTGATTCTGGATCCGGGCACCTCCGACCCGGAAGTACTGGAATCGATTGTGCAATCAAGTCGCTCGCGGAACGCTTGCGCGGCCGTGGTCGCGCTAGATCGCGGACACTCGGTCCAAACTTTCGCGGCAGGAGATCGACTTAGAATCGCCAAGCCGTTCTCCATTGGATCCTTGATTCGAGCGGTACATCTATCACTGCTAACTCGAACGTCATCGCTGAACGCCGAGTCTTCGCGGCTAGCCGGGGACGCCGACATGGAGGAACTGTGTAGATTGCCGCTTCGCGAGGCATTGGAGCAATTCGAGCGCGCGTACTTCCGACATCACTTCGCCGCGGCTGACGGATGCATGTCACTCTTGGCTGAGCGAGTGGGGCTCGATCGTACACACCTCTATCGCAAACTCTTGAAGCTCGGTGTCAAGGGGGGTAGTGTCGATGCCGAACTTCGGCACCAAACCATCTCCACTAGCGTCATCTCGCCTCTTTCCAGCTCTAGACGACTTCGCAAGGCACGGCCTAGGATAGGGGGAGACACCCCGGAGGGTGCCTCGCCTACGTCCCGAAAGTGAATAGGCTTAGAAGTTATGCATGATGCCGATTCCGATGATCCGCGGATCGGCGCCAGACAGCGTTGGCAAGGTCGCAGAGGTAATTCCACCCCCGATATAGTCGTTGTTGTTGTTCGCTTTATTGGTGAGTCGGTTATACGTTACGTACGCCGCAGTGCGTTTGGACATGTTATACCGTACACCAGCCATATACCCACTACCGCCGGTGTCGTCGCAGGTTGTAGCGGGCGTCGCGCCGATGCAACCGCTCGCTTTGCGAATCTGGCCGTACTGCGCCAGCGCTTGGACGCGTCCAAACGTGTGCTCCCAGGAAGCTACCCACCAGTTCTGCGTTATGTCCGCGCCGGCGAACCCTGCCGTGCCGAACGTGCCGGTACTAAACGCGGAGCTGTCCTCGTTCTTGTTGCGCCCCACGACAAGCGAAATCTGCGAGCCCGGGAGATAGGTAAAGCCGATCAGTGCTTTTGCTGCTCGAAACTTCGAGGCGGATACGCCAACGAACGAGTTGCGCTGCCCGGTCGCGGCGTCGTTCACCCAGTAGTCGCCTTGCACTCCAATTGGTCCTACGGCATAACGCGCGGTAACGCCGTATACCTGTCCATTCGTCTTGTTGGCATCCGAACCTGGAGGCGTTGCCGCGGTCTGCCCCTGTGTTGCCTCGTTTTGTGGTGCCCACCCGGCTGTCAGATTGAATCCTCCAAATGTTGGAGTGGTATAGAGCACGACGTTCGGATTGCGGGCCATGCCCGATACCACCCGGCCAAGAATGGCGCCGTTCGTGAAGGGCACCTCGGCGTTCACGTAGTTGGCGCCAGTCTGAATAATGGTGCCATTCACCCAGAAAATCGATTGCCGACCGAACGTGACTCGGCCGAAGCCCCCTTGCAAGCCCACGAACGAGTCGCGCGAGGCAAGCGCGCCGTTGGCATTGGCGTTGACCGTGCCGTTCTGGCCGTTACCCGTGCCGCTGTCGATATTCACGCCGGTCTCGATCTGGAATACCGCTTGAAGTCCACTTCCCAATGACTCGACGCCGCGTACACCGAGACGCGAACCGGCGTCGAACACTCGCCATCGCGCCTTCAGATTGGGATCGATCCCAGACGCGGGGACTGGAGCGCCGGTGGCTGAGTAGCTATCGATCCCGACGTTGGCACGTCCATAGAGTACGATGTTGTTCGCGCTCGTTTGCGCGACCGCGGTCGACGCAGCTAGCGCGGTCAGAACTCCCGCGGAAATACTTGTTCGGTTCACTTTCGTTGCTCCTCGTGTATTCGCATTGTTGACCCCCAGGTGGGAGGCGGTCGCGATCGTAGGGATGCGCGCGCACGCGCACCATGTCCTCGCGGATCCAAGCTCTCGTAACGCAGCGAAAAGCAGGACTATCGACTCGAAGTGTTGTATCTGCGCAATCTCCGCCGGTTGGAGTACGTCGACATCTGCCTTGTCATAGCAAAGACAGGTCAGCGTGCGAGGACGCTGAATCCTCTTGTGAACACGGTCTCGAGGGCGTGGCATTCGCGCAACGGATTCGACCTCACGGAGTGGTTTTCATGCCATTTGCCTCGAAGCCGCGACCAACGATCGACAAGACCGTGCAACCTTCACTCACTTCAACGATTTGAGTATCGGTCTTGGCTGAGAGAGATGCTCTGAGGATCATGCGCGACGCCGGTCGGGGCGACGCCTCCGCCCAACTCGCTCTCGGCGTGATGTATCTCGAAGGATCGAGCGGTCTTCCCCAGAATAAAGCGGCGGCGCTCGACTGGCTTGAGCGGGCAGCGCGGCAAGGGGTCACGGAAGCGGTGCGGTTGATTGGCGAGCGCGTGCGTCCCGCCCTGGTTCTCAACCCTGCACGTTACGGAGCGATCTTTCGACAGGCAGCCGAGATGGGCAGCGCTGGAGCTCGGCGAGCCTTGATCGATTGGTCACTTGCTGGCATTGATGTCGGTATTTCGATCGAGAGGGCTCTCGAGTGGCTCGAGGTCGCAGCAAATCAGAACGATATTGGTGCACAGCTGAGGCTCGCTTATCACCTCTGGAGTGGCCTGCATTGCGATCTCAACCACCGTCGCGCTTTGCAATGGTTCGAGCATGCAGCCCAAGGTGGATCTTTGGCCGCACAGGAGTTTTTGGCCGAGCATTGCTCTAGTCTCGATCGGTCTGCGGGGCTGCATTGGTTGACTGAATCCGCGACCCGGGGCGAGGCATCGTCTTGTGCAAGGCTCGGGGTGTTGTTGCTAGACGCCGGTCGCGTCGTCGAGGCGGCTCCGTGGTTGGAGCGTGCGGCGCGAGCTGATCACGCAGAGGCACTGCTCCGACTAGGAAAGCTATGCGCAGCCCGGGGAGGGCGCCGACTCAATGGGGTCCCGCACAGCTACAAGCGCGCGGCCGCGCTGCTTGATCGAGCCTCGAAGCAAGGCTCGGGCGAAGCATCCCTCGAGCTTTGGAGGCTCTACAGCCTTCGTACCTGCTCGCTGCGTGGTGCATGGACCGCGCATCGGTATCTTGAACGAGCGGCGCAACAAGGCCAAATCGAAGCACAGTATTTGTGCGGCAAGGCTGCTCTTCGCCACGGGAGCGCCCGCGATGAAGACATCACCGCCGCGCGCTGGCTTGCTAGAGCGGCCGCGGCCGGACACCCAAGCGCAGCAGCGCTGCTGCAACGGCACTACCCGACACCGGCTCAAGTGCTCCCCGCCCATGCAAAGGTACTGAAAAGCTTGATCGAGGCGACGGTGCGGGTTGACGTGGAAACGGCGCTACGTCTAGAGCTCAAACTAGCATTTGGACTGAGCTTGGATGAAGCGCTATTGATTGATCCGATCTTCGCCGACCGTGGTGACTGCCTGCTCGTATCGCGGTATCCCGGTGTGCCGGAAACGCGGCGCCGAGTCATTCTCCTTGATTCCGATGTAAGCCGACGCCTCGTCGACCAAGCAAAGAGCGTGTTCGGTCGCAGAGCGAACGTCACTTCCGATGCGAAGGACACGCTCCTGCGCCGTCGTAATGCACTGGTCGAATTCGCCAGAACGTTGCATATAGATCTCCGCATGCTTGAAATGCCCAAGCGTACTGCGCGCGATGACGCGTACGTATGTGAATAGGCCCGGGAGATCTCACCAAGCCTGCGACACCGATCTTGCCTGTGTTTTCCGTGAACTTAGCCGATCCGACTGCGGTGAAACGCTGAGGCCATCGGCTGCTTGGTTGACGGTGCTGAGGTGCCCCGAACGTCGTTCGTGATCGCATTCCCCGACATCGCGATCTCTGCTTCAGACGATGCTACGGGAATGTGGAGTGTGAACTGAGTCTCTCCCCCTGCATCGCTGTCGACAGCAACGGTACCGCCGTGCAACTCGACAATCGATTTCACTATGGCAAGGCCAAGCCCCGCCCCTTCGCCGTGTCGCGCGGTGTCAGCCCGAAAGAACCGATCGAACAAGCGGGTAGAAACTTCTGGTGGAATGTGATCCCCATGATTCGCTACCGTGATAATTGCTTCCTGCTCGGACTGCTTTAACGCAATGCGAATCCGCGACGCCGGTGTCGCATGCGCTAGCGCGTTGGACAGTAAGTTACCCAATGCGCGCTCAAGCATGAGCCGATCGGCTTTCACGGTTCCGTGTCCGTGAATGATGATCGCGACGCGGTGTTCTTCAAATGCCGCCTCGAACAGGCTCGCGACTTTCTTCGCAAGCTCGCTCAGATCAACCTTCTCACGGGCGATAGTAAGTTGCGCGTTGTCGGCTTGCGCAAGGAAGAGCATGTCGCGAATCATCCGCGAGAGACGCTCGTACTCCTCGACGTTGGACTCCAACACGCGCCGGTACTCCTCAGGTGCCCGGACACGCGATAGGGTCACTTGAGTTTGACCCAAAAGGTTGTGAATCGGCGTGCGCAGCTCGTGCGCGAGGTCGCCGGAAAAATCAACCAGCTGCCGAAAGCTCCTTTCCAGGCGCTCGAGCATTCCGTTGTATGACGCGACCAACTCGCGCAGCTCAAGGGGCGTGGAATCGAGATCGAGCCGTCGATTCAGACGGCTCACGGTGATGTCACTCGCCGCTCGCGCGAATCGATTCAATGCACCCAGGCCCTGCCGTGCGATGAAGAAAGCCATCGCCCCGGCGATCAAGACACCAACGAGCATACCGAGGCTCACTTCGCGGACGAACGCACGCAAGATCTGTGAATCGCTCGTGGTATCGACCGTAAGCTCGACTGCCACAGGAGCACGAGCCGCACCGAGCATAGCCCCGACACGTATCGTTCGATAGACGTTCTGGTCGCTGGGCCAAGTAAGGTCATCGTCGGCGAGCGATGCTGTGACCGGCGGGCTCGGGCGTAAGTCCTCGGGGTGCGAAGCCGCCAGGACGCGCCCTGATCCATCCCGAATGACCAGGAATAGGTCCGAATGGCCCGCGAGCACTTCCATGACGTCGCGAGCGTTACCCGCAATCAAGTCCGCAGATTCGTGATGAGCCAAGCGGGACTGGATCGCGGTGAGCTTCTCGGTCAGCGTCGCCGCCTGCCTTCCCTTGAGTTGCATTGTCAGGGACCGGTAGTGATAGGCGCCGTGCAAGATAAGTAACAATATGACGGCTGCGGTGAACAATATCGTGAGTCGCGCGGTAATCGAAGTACGCAGCGCGCTAACTGATCGCCCTATCATGGGCGATGCTCCAGAACGTAGCCCACGCCCCGCAACGTGTGGATCAACTTCTCAGCGAACGGATCATCGACTTTAGCGCGCAGCCTCCTCACCACGACATCGACGACGTTGGTGTCGCTATCGAAGTTCATGTCCCAGACCTGCTCGGCGATGAAAGTCCGTGACAGCACCTCGCCTTCGCGCTGCATCAGCAGATGAAGTAGCAGAAACTCTTTCGCCGTCAGATCTACGCGCTGCGCCCCGCGCTGGACGCGACGCTTGATGGGGTCCAACTCCAGATCGGCCACCCGCAATACCTCCGTCTTTTTCGGATGACCGCGACGCAGAATCGTCCGCACACGCGCCAGCAGCTCGGAAAACGCGAACGGTTTAACCAGATAGTCGTCTGCCCCCATCTCGAGCCCACGCACGCGGTCTTCCACTCGATCCTTTGCAGTAAGAAAAAGTACCGGCGTATCCATTGATCGGCGCAGCTCGCGCAGGACGTTCCAGCCGTCCAGTCCCGGCATCATGATATCGAGGATCACCAGCGCGTACCCGCCGGTTTGGGCGAGGTGAAGCCCGTCTTTTCCGTCGTGGGCTACGTCGACGATGAAGCCCGCCTCGGATAGACCTTTCTTCAGATAGTCAACGGTCTTCGGTTCGTCTTCGACAATCAGAATTTTCACGTGCCGGGCTCCTTGGCGAACTGTAAGCCAGAACAAAGCAGCCTTCATTACGAAGTTGTAATGAAGGCGTCACGCAACTGAGCGTCGCCCCGTCCTAAGATTCCATTCGTGAGGACGAAGTGTTTCGACGCCGTCGTCCGAACCGTTTGTTTCGATCTGTCGTAGTTCAACATGCCTGAGGAGTGCCTGGTTGCGGCATTGGAAGTCCATTGTTGTTTGCCTGCTGCTGCTCGCAATCCCGCTAAAGGGATTCGCGGCCGTGCTCATGCTGCGCTGTGCCGGTCATGCCGACGCAGCGTATGCCTCAGAGCGGCTTCCAGGCCATAGCGCGCATCAAGGTTCGCAGCCCGATGCCCCCGCTCATCAGGGGCACGCTCATCATGACTTCGCCGCCCACGCGAACGACGAGGGCGACCATGGGAATTGCCACTGCAGCGTCTGTTCAATTTGTTGCGCGGCGGTGGGCATGACGACTTCGTTTGGTCTGCTCGCCAACGTCCTCAAAAACTCTGAACTTCGCCCCGTCTCCGTCCTTCGGCATCTCGAGAGTCGAGTCCCCGCGACCCTCGACCGGCCGCCGTTAGCGCCTCGCTCCACGCGCGTCGCCTAGTGCGACGCAAAGGGAGGTTGTGTTCGTTCGGAACCTCCCCGTTCGTAAGCCGAGCGACATGCTACCCAGTCATGGGTTGCCATCGTCCGCACCCGTGAAATCGAATCGCGAGGTATTCCATGCAACGAATCAGCACGTGCGCAGCCGTCGCCGCGGTTGCTTTCAATACATTGATTGTTGGCAGCACGATCGCGCAGAGCCGAGCCGACCCGACCGACTCCCAGCTTCGAGTACCGGCAGTGGAGTACGTTTCGCCGTTCGCGAGCTATCAGCGCTATCAAGAGGAAAAGCCTGCCTCGTGGCGTGCGCTGAACGATGAAGTCCTTGGCCTGGGCGGCCACGCCGGACACATCAAGGATGAGGCGTCCAGTGGCGCGAAGCCGGGGGCGGTTCCGGAACGCTCAAGTCCACGGTCGGCGCCCGCGAGTGAATCCAAGCCATCGCAACCGGCCAGCGCCCCGAGCGCCGGCCATTCGACCCACAAGCACTAGGAGGATGAATCGATGCGACCAATTTGTGTCGCGCAGTTCCGCGTAGGCTTCTTGGCGGTGGCCGCACTGACCCTGGCTGGATGTGCAACGTTCTCGCAAGACGGCGGCTTCGGCTCGGTCGAGGCGACGACTCAGCAAAGGTTGGGCACCAATACCAAAGTCATCCGTGCCTCCCAGGACGACAACCGTCTGCAAGACTTCGTCAAGCAACGATTGACTGCACCCCTCTCGGTGGATGACGCGGTTCAAGTCGCGCTTCTCAACAACCGTGGGCTCCAGAGCACCTACGAGGAGTTGGGCATTGCCGAGGCCGATCTCGTGCAGGCGGGTCGGCTCACCAATCCGCACTTCGCATACTTGAACGTACGCAACGGCGAAAGCAAATCAATCGAATGGGCATTGACCTTTCCGATCATCGATTTGCTCACGATGCCGCTACGCAGGAAGATCGAAACGCAGCGCTTCGAGCAGACCAAGCTGGAGGTCTCGAGTCGCGTCATCGACGTTGCATTCGAAACCCGTCGCGCGTACTTCCAAGCGCTCGCAGCGAGCGAAATGGTCACGTACCTCGAGCAGGTGAAGACTGCAGCCGAGGCGAGCGCTGAGCTTGCGAGGCGCATGGCGCGAGCCGGCAATTTCCCGAAGCTCACCCAGATGCGCGAACAGGTGTTCTACGCCGAGACAATCACGCAGCTCGCGCAGGCCAAGCGCGTGGCGCTTTCGGAGCGGGAGCGGCTGACGCGGCTCATGGGGCTATACGGCGAAGACATCAAATTCCGCCTCCCGGGCCGACTTCCCGACCTGCCTGGTCAGCCACCGGAGTGGACCGACCTCGAAGCGAAGGCGATTGCGCAGCGCCTGGATATTCAGGCGGCAAGACGTCAAAGCGAAGGCGTGGCGGAGCTCCTCGGTCTGACGAAAACAACCCGCTTCATCAACGCGCTCGAGCTCGGGCCCGCGCGCACGAAGGAAGGCCACGAGGGCTGGAAGCGAGGTATCGAGTTCAGCCTGCAAATCCCTCTGTTCGACTGGGGCGGCGCGCGCGTCGCCAAGGCAGAAGCGCAGTACATGCAGACCGTCCATCGACTCGCCGAAGTGGCAGTGAACGCGCGCTCAGAAGTGCGCGACGCGTTCTCGATCGCGCGCACCGCGTACGACACCACGAAGCACTACCGCGACGAGATCGTCCCATTGCGCAAGAAGATCTCCGAAGAAAACCTGCTCCGCTACAACGGCATGCTGATCAGCGTCTTCGAGCTGCTCGCCGATGCGCGCGAGCAAGTGACGAGCGTCACGGGCTACATCACTTCGCTGCGCGAATTCTGGCTCGCGGCCACCGACCTGCAGGCGGCGTTGAACGGTCCCGGCGGTGGAAACCTCCGCGTCGCGGCCCCGGGTGGCGGTATGCGCATGCTTCCGAATCCCGCGCTCGCCGGCCATTGAGCACTTACTAGGAAAGCCCTCGAATGCTATCTCGTCGAAGATTTCTGCAGCGTTCCGGCGCAGTCGCACTGGGTGCCGGACTGATATCCCGCGCGGGTGCCGCCACGCTGCCCGAAGCACCCATTCAAGAGTCGCCGAAGACCCAGCCGCCGCTCGCCCCCTCGAGCGGGCGGCCGTACAACCCGGTGGTGACGCTGAATAGTTGGTCATTGCCGTGGCGGATGAATAACGGCTGGAAGGAATTTCACCTGATTGCCGAACCGGTCGTGCGCGAGATCGCACCCGGCATGAAAGCCAATCTGTGGGGCTACAACGGGCAATCACCCGGACCGACGATCGAGTGCGTCGAGGGCGACAAGGTGCGTTTCTTCGTGACCAACAAGCTGCCAGAGCACACCACCATTCACTGGCACGGAATCTTGCTACCCAACGGCATGGACGGCGTAGGCGGTCTCAACCAGCCGCAGATCCCGACCGGCAAGACGTTCGTCTATGAATTCGAGATGAAGCACTCGGGCACGTTCATGTATCACCCGCATGCGGATGAGATGGTGCAAATGGCGATGGGCATGATGGGTTTCATCGTGGTCCATCCGCGAAACCCGAAATTCATGCCGGTGGATCGTGATTTCTGCTTCCTCATCAATGCCTACGACATCGAACCCGGCAGCTACACCCCCAAGGTCAACACGATGCTCGATTTCAACCTGTGGACCTGGAACAGCCGCGCGTTTCCCGGGATCGATCACTTGGTCGTGCGAAAGGACGATCGCGTGCGGATTCGGATGGGCAATCTCACGATGACCAACCATCCGATTCATCTGCATGGATTCAACTTCAGCGTCACTGGCACCGACGGCGGTTGGGTCCCGCGATCCGCGCAATGGCCGGAGACAACGATCGACGTGCCGATCGGCGCCTTGCGCGCGTTTGAATTCGTCGCCGACGCGCCGGGCGACTGGGCGTTTCATTGCCACAAGTCGCACCACACGATGAACCCGATGGGTCACGACGTACCTACGATGATCGGAGTGGACCATCGTGGCGTGGCGCGCCAAATCATGACCCTGGTTCCCGACTATATGGTCATGGGCGAACGCGGCATGGCCGACATGGGCGAGATGGAAATGCCGCTCCCGGACAACACGCTGCCGATGATGACCGGACAGGGGCCGTTCGGTCCCATCGAGATGGGAGGCATGTTCTCCGTGGTCAAAGTGCGCGAAGGACTTGCACGCAACGACTACAGCGATCCCGGTTGGTACAAGCATCCGCCCGGCACTGTCGCTTTCGAATGGAAGGGGGAGCCGCCGAAGGCCGAGCGAGCGTCCGAACCGACCAAGACGGCCGGCACATCGCTAACTGCTCGCAAACCCTCCGGGCACAGCCAACACTGAGCCCGGACTTCCCGCGGAGGATCATGATGATCAAGCACATACTGCTTACCACCCTGCTCGCATCGCTACCTGCGCTCGCGCTCGCGCACGGTGACAGTCACGCCAAGAAAACTGCCAAGCCGGCCGCGATCAGCACCGAAGAGAAGGAGTTCGGCCGCCAAGGTGATCCGAAGAAAGTATCCCGCACGGTCAACATCGACATGGCCGACACCATGCGCTTTACCCCGGCGGAACTTTCGATAAAGCGCGGCGAGACGATCCGCTTCGTCGTCAAGAACAAGGGCCAGGTGCTTCACGAGATGGTGATCGGCACCAAGAAGGAACTCGCCGAGCACGCCGAGCTCATGAAGAAGCATCCGAACATGGAGCACGACGAGCCCTACATGGCGCACGTCAATCCAGGCAAGCAAGAGACGATGGTGTGGCAGTTCACGAAAGCCGGCGAGTTTTTCTTCGGCTGCCTGGTACCTGGACATTTCGAGGCCGGAATGGTCGGAAAAATCATCGTCAGGTGAGCCGGGATGTATGGACCCATCGAAACTCCAAAGAAGCAGTTCGAGTGAACTAAGCCAGGAGAGGAACAGCTCATGAAGAATCACCTGCAAAGCGTTGTAGTGGTAACGATCGGCGCTATCGCTCTAGCCGCGTGCGGACACGGACACCATCACCACGGATCGACAGTGGGTGAGGCCGGGGACGCGAAAGACGTCTCGCGTACGATCGAAGTCGTAATGACCGACAACATGCGCTTCGCGCCCGCCCTGATCAATGTCAAACAGGGCGAGACCATCCGGTTTGTCGTACGGAACAGCGGGCAGGTGAAACACGAGATGGTGCTCGGCACGATGCAGGAGCTAAAAGAACACGCCGAGATGATGAAGAAGCATCCGAACATGGAGCACGACGATCCGAATCAGGCAGTCGCGGATCCAGGTAAAGCCGGACAGATGATCTGGCGATTCACCAAGCCAGGGGAATTCGATTTCGCGTGCCTGCAACCCGGCCACTTCGAAGCCGGCATGGTCGGCAAGGTTCGTGTCGAACCGAAGTAATCCCCAAGCTATCTCTTACGTGTCGATTCGAGGAGAGCATGATATGAAGCACACCACCGCAATCGCTTTGGCGGCCTTCGTTGCACTCTCGATCGGGAGCTTCCGCGCGGCCGCGCAGACGCACAGCCACGACCATGGTGCAGCCGCCGCGCAAGGCAGCTCTGCGATGACCGACGGCGAGGTGCGCAAGATCGACAAGGACGCAGGCAAGGTCACGATCAAACACGCGGAGATCAAGAGCCTCGACATGCCACCGATGACGATGGTCTTTCGAGTGAAGGAGCCCGCGATGCTCGACCGGCTCCAACCCGGCGACAAAATCAAATTCGTCGCCGAGAAGATCGGCGGGCAATACACCGTCACCGGCTTCGAGCCAGCCAAATGAGCTCCGTACTGCTCGCCAATCTTCAGGGCACGCCGAACCGCACCCTCGCGGTCGAACGGTACCGGCATCTCGCCGCGAGCTACGACGAGTCGTGCCGCCACATCGGGGTCATTCGCGCCCGGGCCGTAGCGGCGCTGGAACTCCAAACCGGAGAAACCGTTTTCGATGTCGCGTGCGGAACCGGCGCGCTGTTGCCGGTCCTCGCCGGTGCGGTCGGGCCCACCGGACACGTAGTAGGCATCGAACAGTCGCCCGAGATGGCTGCGCTGGCCCGCAGGCGCATCGCCGCCGAGCGCCTGACAAACGTCTCCCTGCTCCAAACGTCCGTTGAAGAGGCATCCTTTGATCGCCGCGCCGACGCGCTGCTCTTCACTTATACCCACGATGTGCTGCAAAGCACGGCGGCGCTCGAGCGTCTGTCCGTCTCGGCGCGTCCAGGAGCACGGGCAGTGGTCGTAGGCATGTGCCTTCTGCCTTGGTGGCTCGCGCCGGTGAACGTGTGGCTGATATGGCGCGCGCGTCACTATCTGACGACCTATCGGGGCTTGGGCGCTCCCTGGCGGGCCCTTACACCATATTGCCCAGACTTGTCCGTCGAAGAGCGGTTCCACGCGGGCACGAGTTATCTCGCGCGCGGAACTATGCACGCGAAGCCGCTGCGCAACGATCATCGATATGAACGATCGAGCGAATCCAAGCCGGCGTTCTGAACGCGCGAACCTACCCGTCGAGGGGCGCGTTCCTGCTCGTGCGCGCGCTATTGCCTTGGCGCCGACCTGCCGCTTGGATCGCCCGGAATGGAAAGTTCGCGATGCGATCCTTATGAGGTCTTACTCTTTCGCGACGACCACCAATCCCACGTCTTCGCGCGGTACGGTTGAGCACGATGGGCCCCGATCGGTATCCGCACAACGTGATGCATCACCGCGAAGCGTCGGGATATCTGCCGCCGCTACGGTTCCGTTTCCGCACGCGGCTCTATGACGCGCTAGTGCGCCTGGCCTCACGCGAGCGCGCGGTGACGGGCGAGCTCGTGCGCCGCGCGAAACTCCGAAGTGCCGAGCATGCGCTCGATCTCGGCTGCGGCTCCGGTACGCTGTCGGTTGCACTTGCGCTGGCATATCGAGACGCTGCCGTAACGGGGCTGGACGCCGACCTGCACGCGCTAGTACTGGCACAAAAGAAAGCGAAAGGGTGCCGCGCTTTAGTCAACCTCGAACACGGGTTGGTCCAACACCTGCCCTTTGAAGCCTCAACCTTCGATCTCGTCGTCTCGAGCTTGTTATTCCACCATCTCGATCAGACGGAGAAGTACCGCGCATTGTTCGAGGCCAGACGTGTTACGAAGCCAGGCGGGCGGCTCCTGATCGCCGACTGGGGAGCACCAACAGGTGTGGTCTCGCGATTGCTGCTTCGACTACTTCGGACTTTGGACGGACTGTAAACGACGTGCGACCACGTGACCAGAGCCTTACCTGCCTTGATTCGCCAAGCAGGCTTCGACGACGTTCGTGAAGTACAAGCGATCTCAACCGCCCTCGGGGTGATCCATATCGTAGAAGCGCTGCGCGCCGGATCAACATCGGATCCATGTGCGAGTGAAATGTCGACCGTACGTGCTGGGGCGCCGGTTTGGAGACCATCTTGCACATCAAGGTGATCACAGAGACCTCGCCACAATTACTGACGCCACTGTTGATCGCCGGCGGGCTTGCGGCGCTTACCCTCGTGGCCTTTTTGCTGTTCCTTAGATTTCGCCATAAAGTTGGGCCGAGTCATGGCAAGAACCGTCCCAACCGGCGCTCCAATCGAACCCTTCCAAGAACGAAGCGAAAGAAGCCATGAGCGATCGCGATCCTGTATGCGGCACGGAAGTCTCCCGCGCAAGCGCACATCGCCACGAGCTCGGGGACGCGACTTACTGCGTCTGTAGCACCAGCTGCAAGGCGACGATGCGTTCGTGCGCCGCGCGCAACCTCGGCGCGGAGATGATGCGCTCGATCTCGGCTGCAGCACCGGCGCACTAGCCATTGCGCTTGCCACGGTCTATCGAGGCGCACTGGTAACGGGACTCGACGCAGATCTGCACGCACTCGTGCTGGCACAGAGAAACACGATAGCGCGCGGCGCGCAGACAATCTCGAGCACGGGTCGGCTCAGCACCTGCCCTTTGAAGCTTCGAGCTTCGATCTTGTCCTATTGAGATCGCTCTCACTAATCTGACTGCGCGACAACGCTTCGCGGATTGTCGGAGGCTTTTCGTGTAAGGAAGCCCGGCGGTCGATTGCTGGTCGGCGAGTGGGGTCGTTCGAACGGGCTCGTGACGCGCTGGTTGTTCCTACCAGTACTAATCGTTGATGGCGTCGAAACCGACCTCGGACAACGCAACAAGACTCCTACCTAGACTGATACGGGACACTGGATTCGCCGAAGTACGCGGAGTACGGGCGATCTCGATCACGACGCTGCTCGAAGTGATTCGTATCTTCCAAGCGCAGCGCAATGCATCAGCAGTAGGCCTCTACGCATGCGGGACCCCGCCCGCACTACACTAATGCGATCAGCGACCCAGAGTTGATTGTAGGAATGAACCTGACCAGGCTTCGACCGCACACACTAGCAAGCGACTCGCAATAGTTTAGCAAGCAACTTCGTTGCGACGGACTCAACCAAACACCGCCGCGTGCACGCGCGTGTCGGATGTAAGCTCCGGGTGGAAGCTCCCCGCGGTGACGCGATCATCGCGAACGAGCACTGGCTCGCCGCGATACCGCGCCAATACCTCGACAGTCGGCCCAACACGTGTGATTCGCGGCGCGCGAATAAAGACAAGCGGAAGGTGTTGCTCGAGCTCGCTTCGCCCCGAAGTCTCGGGAGCCAACGATGGAGGCTCATCGGAAACGGCTTCGAAGCTTTCGAGCTGGCGGCCGAACGCATTGCGAGCGACATCGACGTCGAGCACGCCGAAGCCGCGCTGCGCCGGTCCAGAAACGTTTTGGGCAATTAGGATAAGCCCTGCGCAGGTTGCGAGCACGGGGTGGCCTGAGCGCAAGAGGCGTACAAGAGGCGCTTCGAGATCGAATCGCTCGATCAGTTCAAGCTGCACCGTGCTTTCACCACCGGGCAAAACCAGCCCCTCGAGACCGGCAAAATCATCCGCAGCCCGCACAAGACGCACGTCATGTCCGCGCTCGGAGAGGATCGTGGCGTGGAGTTCGAACGCGCCTTGCACTGCCAGCACACCAAGCTTGCGTCGCGGGCCGCGAAATCGAGCTTCGGCACTCACACGCCACGCCCCGCGAACCGCTCCGCATCGCCCAGCCCGGCGACAGCGATCGATCGCATGGGCTCTCCAAGCCCCGAACTCGCCTCGGCGAGCTTGCCCGGGTCTTGCCAGGCGCTCACCGCGCTAACGATCGCGCGTGCCCGCCGCGGTGGATCGGCACTCAAGAAGATGCCGCTGCCCACGAATACGGACTCGGCGCCGAGTGCCATACAAAGAGCTGCATCCGCGGGGGTCGCAATGCCACCGGCCGCGAAACTTGGCACGGGTAATCGGCCTCGACCTGCCACTTCGGCCACGAGCTCGAGCGGAGCCCCAAGTGTCTTCGCAGCATGCACGAGTTCATCCTCACCGAGACCACGCAACTGAGCAATCTGGCTCCTCACCCTGCGCAGGTGCCGAACGGCTTCTGCGACATCTCCTGTGCCAGCCTCGCCTTTTGTGCGCAATAGCGAAGCACCCTCGGCGATGCGCCGCAGCGCCTCGCCCAGATCGCGGCACCCGCATACGAACGGCACTCGAAACTCCCGCTTATCGATGTGGAACTCCACGTCGGCGGGCGTGAGCACCTCGCTCTCGTCGACGAAATCGACCTCGAGCGCCTCCAGTATCCGTGCTTCCATGAAATGGCCGATCCGGCATTTGGCCATCACCGGAATACTCACTGCCTGTTGAATGGCGCGGATCATCGCCGGGTCACTCGCACGCGCTACACCCCCCTCTGCACGAATTTGTGCCGGTACACGCTCAAGTGCCATGACAGCACAAGCGCCTGCCTGTTCCGCGATGCACGCCTGCTCGGCATTGACGACGTCCATAATCACGCCGCCTTTGAGCATCTCTGCAAGGCCGAGCTTGGTTCGTGGGCTACTTTTTTCCATGTTGCCGCCTTCGCATACGAGACATGCGTTCAGATCAACTCGGAGAGTTCGAGTCCTGGCACTGGCTTGCGTGAGCGCTCGGACAAGACTTGCTTTATTGCGCTACCGAGGCGGCGCGCACCCTCGACCAGGCGCTCCGCCGGTTCGGCAGAGAATATGAGGCGGATCGCGACCTCGGGGTGCGCGGCCGCTGAGAAGAGAGTGCTGGGGCTAACGAGTACACCACGTCGCTCGGCCTCCGCACTTACCCGTTGTGGGTCGAGCCCAGCCGGAAGCTTCACCCACATCGCCACGCCGTGCGTTGGCACATCCCAACTGAGCGAGCCGGGGAGCGACTCGTAGAGCGCTTGGCACAGTGCATCGCGCTGGGCTCGGTAGATTCCGCGCATGCGTTTCTCGTGCGCACGCAGATACCCGCGCTCCATGAATTCTGCTAGCACCAGCTGCATGCTCGCCGACGTTCCAAGATCAACGATGCGTTTGATGCTCATTAGCACCGGACGCAGCGCAAGCGGCGCCACAACGTAGCCCAAACGAAGCGCTGGGGCAAGGCGTTTGCTGAATGTCGAGATGTGAATCACATCTCCGTCGAGTGTACGCAAATGAGGCAGCCCCTCGCTCTCGTCAAGGACGATGCCCGCTGCGTAATCGTCTTCGATAAGCGGCACGCCGCAGGCGTGCGACCAATCGACGAGGGCGCGGCGCCGGTCGGTACTCAGCGTGCGCCCGGTAGGGTTGTGCGCGTTGGGCATTAGATACAGCCCCTTTATCTCCGGCCGCACGAGCCGCTGAAGGGTCGACACGTCCGGTCCTTCCGCATCCATGGGAACAGGCAGCAGTCGGGCGCCGGCGAGGCCGAACAGATCGATAGCGCCGGCATACGTAGTAGGCTCCACCATGAAGGTATCGCCCGGGTTGAGTAACGCACGGGCGATGAGATCAAGGCCTTGCTGGCTGCCCGAAGTCACGATGATCTCCTCGGCTCGTACCGGCACGCCACGCTCCACTAAGTCACGCGCGATTTGTTCGCGCAAGCGTGCCGCCCCTTCGGCCGGCGCATAGCCCAGCGCGTCGGCCCGTCGTCCATCGAGCACGTGCATGAAGCAACGCCGAAGCAAGGTCCCGGGGATTAGATCCGCATTCGGCTGCATGCGCGCGAGATTGATGGTCTCGTTCGTGTGCAATCCCTGCCGTTTGTGCCGGTCGGCCCGCCCCAGCGCTTCTCCTCGCGCCGCACGCGACACCAGCGAGTTCCACGCGATCTCCAACGTGTTTCTCGATGTCGTTCCAGACAGTGTCGAACGCGGACGATTCGGCGGAGAAATTTCTTCGACGAACGTTCCCCGACCGACCGTCGAACTCACGAAACCCGCCTGCTCGAGTTCCGCGTAGGCTCGCGCCACCGTATTTCGATGAAGTTGCAGTTCAGCCGCGAGCATGCGCGTCGACGGCAGTTTGTAGCGGGGGGGGAACGCACGTGACTCGATGCGCGCCACAACGGCATCGAACAGCTGGCCATGCAATGGCTGCTGCTTGTTCTTCGGATCGAGCCGAATGCCGACGCATGAACTCATCTCGTCCCTCAATAGTGATCATTCTGCGTCGGCAGGAGCACATTAACTAGGGCCAGCGTGCCGATCAGGGTGGAGCCAATTGTGCCAGTATTCGAAACTAATGTAGTCCATTTGCAGATCAAAACGCCCTCTCACGTCGGGCCGCGAGCGTCCGCGCCCCCTTCGCAAGCGGTTCAGCACTCGGGCCAGTTTCCCCGACAGCCGACGCGTTACCCGGACGAAACGAAGCGTGTGGAACGATGAACGATCGCCAGAGTCCTATTCCGATCGACCTTGGCAACGCTGCAGCGGGGCGAGGAATCGCAGTGAATAGTTGCCCTCCAAAAACCAACGTTGTCCAGGAGCTTGCGACCTGAGCTTGGAGATCTATGTGAACGATTCTCATCGTCAGCGAGTGAAAGCGCCCACGGGTGCCTTGCCCTCGCAGGATGCTGCGCGTCAGCACGAATACACAGACCTGCCGTATACATCGGAGCCGCGCCCCGGCAGCGCGGAACGCGATCCCGTGTGCGGCATGAGCGTCGCGCCCTCGAGCGTGCATCATCACGAACACGGTGGCGCGCGTTACTACTTCTGCAGCGTCGGATGCAAGGCGAAGTTCATAGCCGATCCCGTCAAGTTCACCCACGGATCGCCCGAGAAGCCTGCGCGGGCCGCCTCACGACTCGACGCCCGCGCACCAGCCGATGCCGGCTATACCTGTCCGATGCATCCGGAGGTGGTCAAGCCAGGACCAGGCGATTGTCCGATCTGTGGCATGGCCCTTGTGCCAATGGGTGCTTCGAACGAAGCGGCCGAGGCGAAAGAACTCGCTGATCTCACCCGTCGCATGTGGAGCGGGATTGGGTTGTCGATTCCGCTCGTCATGCTCGCAATGGCGCCCATGATCGGTGTCATGGAGCCGTTCGGGTTGCGCCCTACAGTGCGCGGTTGGGTGGAGTTCGTCTTGGGTACGCCGGTCGTGCTTTGGGTCGGTGCGCCGATCCTGCGCAAGTTCTGGGTGTCGCTCGAAACCTGGGCGCTAAATATGTACTCCCTGATTGGCCTGGGCGTGGGCTTGGCCTACGTGTTCAGCCTGGTCGCGCTACTCTTCCCTGAGATCTTTCCGGTTCAATTCCGCGAGCACGACGGCGCTGTCGGCAAGTATTTCGAAGCGGCAGCGGTCATCGTGACGCTGGTGATCCTGGGCGATGTGCTGCAGATGCGCGCGATGGGGCAAACGAGTCAGGCGATCAAGGAATTGCTGAAACTCGCGCCGAGCACGGCCTCGCGATTGCGCGCGGACGACTCCGAAGAACAGATTGCGCTCGAAGCGGTGCAGATCGGCGATCGCCTTCGGATCAAGCCCGGCGAGAAGGTTCCAGTCGACGGGATCATCATCGACGGCAGGAGCCACGTCGATGAATCGATGATCACTGGAGAGCCGATCCCGGTTTCCAAGACGACCGGCGATCACGTTACCGGGGCTACGATCAACGGTAACGGAGCGCTTGTGATGCGCGCGGAACGGATCGGTTCGGAGACGCTGCTGGCAAGAATTATCGGCATGGTGCAAGCGGCGCAGCGCACACGCGCTCCGATCCAGCGCCTAGCCGATCTTATCGCGGCCTACTTCGTGCAAATCGTCGTCGTCATCGCTGTCGTGAGCGGCCTGATCTGGTGGTTCTTCGGCCCAGAACCGCGATTCGTCTACGGATTGATCAACGCAGTCGCCGTGCTCATCATCGCTTGCCCGTGTGCGGTGGGCCTCGCGACACCGATTTCCATGACTGTCGCGATGGGCCGCGGTGCGCAAGGGGGCATCCTCTTTCGCAACGCCGAGGCCATCGAACGCATGCGCGACATCGACACCGTGGTCGTCGACAAGACGGGAACGCTTACGCTGGGCAAACCGGCCCTGGTCGGCTTCGAAACGGCGCCAGGGATGGCTGAGCAGCAGGCGCTCGGATGGGTGGCGAGCGTCGAGCAGTCGAGCGAGCACCCGATCGCGAGCGCCATCGTAATCGGAGCGCGCGAGCGCGGCGCGAACATTCAACCCGCCAGCGCGTTCAACGTCGAAAACGGCAAAGGCGTCACGGCACAAGTCGAAGGGCGGAACGTCTTGATTGGCAGCCGGGCGTTTCTGGCCAGCCTTGGCATCGATGTGGCTCCCTTCGAAGCAACGGCACAACGTTGGCGAGCCGAAGCCAAGACGGTAGTGTTCTTCGCGGTCGATGGTAAGCCCGGTGGACTGCTCGCGGTGGCGGACCCGATCAAGGAAAGCACTCCGCAGGCGCTCGCGGGCTTGAAGCAGCTGGGCGTACAAGTGGTCATGCTCACCGGTGATGCACGCGCAACGGCTGAAGCCGTCGGCGAGCAACTGGGCATCGACGAGGTCCTCGCCGAAGTATTACCCGAGCACAAAGCCGCACACGTGAAAGCGCTGCAGGCGAAGGGCCATAAGGTTGCGATGGCCGGCGACGGCATCAACGATGCGCCGGCGTTGGCACAAGCCGATGTCGGCATCGCCATGGGGACCGGCACGGATGTCGCGATGGAAGCGGCCGGCATCACATTGGTCAAAGGCGATCTACGCGGGATCGTCCGTGCGGCGATGCTCTCGCGCGCCACCATGCGCAATATCAAGCAGAACTTGTTCTTCGCGTTCTTCTACAACGCGGCGGGCATTCCGATCGCGGCCGGTGTGCTTTACCCCGTCTTCGGTGTTTTGCTTTCGCCGATCATTGCCGGCATTGCGATGGCTGCCAGTTCGATATCGGTGGTCCTCAATGCACTGCGACTGAAGCGCGCCGCGATGGAATGAATCGACCCATCTGAGCGCGCGAACCGGCACCGGCAAACGCGGTGCACGCCCACCAGGCAGCAAGGGATTCAGTCAGTCGCATGTCCCGTCCTAGCTTCGTCCTAAAGCGTCACCGTTTGGGTGCGGGTGCCCGGAAGGGATCTACGCGCTCCCCAAAGTACCCCGGCACACGCCACGGAAGCAGATCGAGGCAGGCCACACGATCGAGACTGGTCATCATCTCACAACGCCACGCGTAGTCTTCGGCGCGCCGCGCGGCCTCCGAACTCACTTCCGCGCTCGGCCGACCGGTCGGTCCCGGACTCGCGCACGCCGACAACGCGATGACCAGGACGCATACGCATCTGGACGATGGTTGGATCATTGAACTTGCCTCGCTCGTAGAAGAACTTACCGGCCACCTGGGGTGCGGAGCCTGTCGACCACCCTAGGCGTATGTGCAGGACGCAAGTCAAGGCCTGGGCACGACAGTCGGGACCTTCAGATGCCCACGATCACGGGCTCGTTTCGATGATCGAGACGACGCACGACCGCCCGCCGTTTCCCATTTGGGGGCGGATCTACCGCGTACGTCGACGTTCCGTGTCGCGTGTTTCGTGACACCTGTCCTCGTTACGGGTTGAGGGGGCCGATCCATCACTTGCGCCGTCGTTCTCCATGATGGAGCCAGTCCCGGCTAAGGCCTGCGAATGGCACTTACGAAACGACCACGCCAAGCCAGTGGGAGCGACTGTCACGACGGAGGCATACTCGGCGTGGCGCGCTCAGACTCCTCAAAGAATTCTCTGCTTACGTCGATCAACGCGCGATCCAAGGCCCCCGCGTGCTCGACTTCCGTTGCCTCGCGGCGACTTGGCGCAAGCGATCGCGCAATCGGGCGCGGGAAGCGTCGTCGTGATCGTTTTGAGCCCTGAGAGCATCACGGACGCAGGCGCGAGACTCGATAGCGGCGAACTCAGCGGCCGCGTCACGTTCATTGAAGGCCAGCCGAAGTCTATTCCCCTGTCCGATGCTTCGATCGATACCATCTCATGCTTTGATGCGATGGAGCAGTAATCAAAAACGAAGCGATCGTCCCGGAATGGCGCCGTGTGTTGGCGCCGCACGGACGCGTGTTCATCAAATGGATGCCGTGGGCACATCCGCACGGCCATCACTTCTACCCGTTGATCAACATTCCCTGGGCGCACTTGTTCGTCTCTGAGGGTAACGTTTCTGCGCGCTGCGAACGGTGCCATGCGCGCCAATCCGTTCGCCGGTCAAAACACGCTGACCGACTATCTGAACCGACTCTCTACACGCAAGCTCGAGGCGGCGTGCAGGAAGGCCGGGCTGGCGGTTGCACGCAAAGAAGCGATCCCGTTCAGCGCCAATCGCGCGCCATCAAGCGCGGACTGTCCGCTCTCCCTCCGTATCGGACCCGTTCTGTTCAGCCGTCGCATACGACCTTGGCGCCGTCTAGTGGTGCCGCTACTGCGGAGCGATCTTCGCGAGCTTGACGTATGTGGCCCATGGCGGTTTTTGTTGGAAGCAGCACCCAACGTATCAAGTTAGGACGACTCGGCGTCTTGGAACTCCCAGGGCGCCGAGCTTTATTACCAGCAGAGCGGGCAGCCCGCGTAGGCAAAAGTCGCCGCCGCCAACAGCACCGCTCCGAGTACCGCATTAACAAGCTTCATTGATACCTCCATGTCATCCGTTGTAACGGCGCCCTGCGACGCCTCGGAAGCACGGCGTGCGCTCCCGGATTGTATTTTTAAAGTTCCAGCCACTGGAAGATCAACCACCATTTTCCTGGGCTGGACGGTGGTCCGGCAACTTTGCGGTACCGCGCAGCAAGGCCTCGACCGGTGTGGGAACCATGACCGACCCCAATTCCGCTGGGGTCTTACCTTCAAGCGCCAGCACACGAGCTTCAAGCGCGCCAAGCTCGTCGCGCAACGCTTCGAGCGAGCGAATGGCCTCGTGCACTTCGTTCAGCCTCCGTGCCACGAGACGCTTGAGCAATGGGCGCGCCGCGCACCCGCAAGGCGGACCGGACTCGTATTGCTCGAGGAGTTGCCGCACGTCATTAAGCGAGAACTGCAGGCGGCGTGCCTCCTTGACAAAGCGTAGGCGCTCGATTTCTCGGACTTCGAATAAGCGACGGCCTAAGGAAAACCTGCCGCCTTTTTCGCGCGGAGGCGGCGGCACGACCCCGACCTCCTCGTAGTAACGAATCGTCTTCGGACTCATGCCGAGAACACGCGCTGCACTTCCAATCGTTCGCTTCATGGCGAATCCTTCAATAGGACAAATCGCGCGATGTCGATGCTCGAGCGGTAACGCTGTTGGGCAGCGTCGCGCGAAATTTTGTGAAACGCCTCCAGCTCGTCATGTGCGGCCGCTTGTGCCTGCCCTTCTTGCCGAGTTCGTTCGATCGCATTTTCCAGTGCACGTTCCCATGACTCGAGCGGTGCCGCGAGCGCGGAAAGAGAGGTTAGAGCAGTTAAAGTCACGACGAGCGCTCAGGCAAGATGTCTCATATTGGTCTCCATGATCTCAACGCGATCGTCGCTCCGCGAAGATCACGAATTGCCATGGAACTTTCCAGCCCGTCGGCGTATCATAAAAACCCTATGAGCTGGATTCGCACCTCCGCGCGCCGAACTATCGCGATCACCTGTCTCGCGATGCTCGCGTTCGCGCAGCTCGCGTTTGCGGCGCAAGGGTGCTTCGGTTCGCGAACCTCCGCGCCGGTCTCCGACGA
This sequence comes from uncultured beta proteobacterium, assembly GCA_902826155.1. The sequence goes on along the minus strand of CADEDU010000017.1, from coordinate 53,827 downwards.
GGGGTGCACGCTCGAGCGCTTGCTGTGCTCCGCGCACTGTCAGGCGGAAGAACAGGCATCCGGTGGTGTCGATCTGTCGATTCCCGATGTGGCGGATTTTTCGCCGCTTGCATTGATCGCCGTAACCTGGCTGCTGTCAGCCGACACGGTCCGCACACCGTCGACGCGCGAATCCCAGCGAGCGCGTCCCCCACCTGCCTTTCGCGTCAATCTGCGTCTTCTCAACTAGCCCCTGATCGATGGCGCGGCCCGCGAAAGCGCGGCTGCTGTGTTGGTTCGATCGGTGGCGTCATGAATGCCGGCGGCGGAGTTGCTTCAGTCACCCGCGGCTGGCGCTCCGGATCTCGCGTCCGGCGTGGCACGCACCTAGAACGGCAGCGCTCGTGAACTCTCCCGAACAGGGACAGTCGCGAAGGCAGCTGTAACTCCAATCTACCGGTGTCGGGAGTTCGCGATGAAACGCTCGATTCGTTCAGCTATGCGCATTGCGCTGACCGCAATCTCACTGCCGGTCTTGGCAGCTCGCGATCAATCGCAGCACCTCACTCCCCAGATGCACTAAGCGATGAAGCGAAGAGTCTTTTTGCTCGGGTCATTCGCGGCGCTTCAAGCCAGCTGTGCGTTGCGTCCGGGATCGCGAATCGATTTACCCGAACCTGCGACCGCACCTGCTAGCGCGCACTCGGGCATAGCGCCACGCCTCGCGTTGGTTTTGAGCGGCGGATCGCGACGCGGTTTTGCCCACATTGGTGTCCTGCGGGTGTTGGAGCGCGCTGGTATCGAACCAGATCTGGTAGTGGGTACGAGCGCCGGCAGCATCGTCGGGACGCTGTATGCCGCGGGCTGGTCTGCGGAGGCGATCGAGGGCGAGAGTCCGCGGCTGCGCCTGGACCAACTCGCCGGTCTCGGCTGGCCGATCCTGGGGCTGTTCGATGCATTCGGCCTCGAAGACTTCATCAACGAACGCGTTGGGCATCGTCCAATCGAGTCGCTGCCGCGGCGCCTCTGCATCGTCGCGACTGATCTGCGCGATGGGGAGCCGATCGGCTTCGTCCGCGGCAACGTCGGCCGCGCAGTACGCGCCTCCTGCAGCATTCCAGGCCTGTTGCAACCGACTTGGATCGCCGGCGCTCCCTATGTCGACGGCGGTTTGTCACGACCGCTTCCGGCGGAGACTGCACTAGAGGCGGGTGCGCAATTCGTCGTTGGCGTGAATGTGATCTACGACCCAGCCGAGATGACGCCCGGCAATCCGTTGTCGGTGGTCAACAAGAGTCTGTTGATCATGATCCACCGCCTCGCGAAGCTCCAGTCGACGTGGGCGCACGTCCTCATCGCCCCACAGCTGCCGCCTGAATCGGAAATCACGCTCGCCAATCGCACCGCCATTATCGAGTCGGGCGAGCGCGCGGCGCACGCGGCATTGCCGCGATTGAGACAGCTATTGGAGTCGCTCTGATGAATTCAATATCCAACGAAAAGCCGCTCGCTACACTTCGTGGATGGCCGGAGCTGCCGATCGGGCTATTCGCGTTTCTTCTGCACTTCGTGTGGGAGTTCATACAGGCGCCGTTTTGGGTAGGAATGGCGGAACTCCAGCATTGGGAGGGCGTGCGCACGTGCACCGTAGCAACACTTGGTGATGTGCTGATCGCACTGGTTGCGTTCTGGATCGGGGCCCTTGCGGCGCGATCACGCGCGTGGCTGCTGATCCCTAAACCAGCGCCGACGGCGATCTACATGATCGTCGGGCTCGCGCTCACGATGATCTACGAGTTCCTCGCCACCGGCCCGCTTGCGCGCTGGGAGTACGCCGACATCATGCCCCGCCTGCCGGGACTAGGGACCGGGCTTGTTCCGGTCTTGCAATGGCTGACGCTCCCCGTCGCGACGCTCTGGCTTGCGCGCCGTTACCTGTGGGGCGGACTGGTGCTGTCGCGCAATGGAGCGCGATGAGCATCGTGCACGCGTCGCCGGTTTGAACGATCAACAACAGGAGCAGTCCATGCAATCGACGCAGTTCTCTGGTGCAAGTGCGGGTCGATACGTACTTGCTCTCGTAATGCTCGTCCCATTTATCGCGCTCGGACAAATCAGCGTGTCCGCGCCGCTCACGCTGGATGAGGCTGTTGCGCTCGGCGTTGCACGATCCTTCAAAGTGGCCTCGCAATCGCAGGCGGTGCAAGGAGCGGCCGAGGTCGTTGGCCGCGCGAGCGAGCTGCCCGATCCGAAGCTGCGCTTCGGGCTGGAGAACCTGCCGGTGACTGACAACGACCGATTTCGCTACGACCGCGATTTCATGACGATGCAACGCATCGGCGTGATGCAGGAGTTCCCACACGGTGACAAGCGCGCTGCCGCGCGATCGAGAGCGCAAAGTGAGGTTGTCGCGGAGCGCGCCGGCCTCGCGCGCGAACGCGCGGCGGTGCGACGTGAAACGGCTATCGCGTGGATGGAGTACGCCTACGCGCAGGCGGTACGCGCCCAGCTCGACGAGCTGGACCAGCAAGTCGGCTTCGAGGTGGAAGCAAGCGTGCCGGCGCTGGCAGTTGGACGTGCGACAGCGGCGGAAATCTTCACGCTGCGTGGGGTGCGCGAGGCGCTGCGCGATCGCGCGATTACGCAGGATCGCATGGTGCAGCGTGCTCGTGTTGATCTCGTGCGCTTGACCGGTGCATCCGCGTCAGTCTTGCCCGGCCCCGTTCCGGATACCACCGCACCACCCTATTCGACAGCACAGATCCCGCAGCGGCTCGAGCGCCATCCGGCGCTTCTCACCGCGCTCGCGCAAACACGCATGGCGCAGGCGGATGTGCAAAAGGCGCGCGCCACAAGAGCACCTGACTGGGCGGTAGAGCTCTCTTTCGCCCGCCGTGAGCCTGCCTTCTCGAACATGGTCTCGCTGATGGTCCAGATGGATCTGCCGCTGTGGGCCGAGCGCCGGCAGGACCGCGATGTCGCGGCGCGCTTGGCGAGTCTCGAGCGGGCACGAACGCTAGTGGCAGAAGCGCGTCGGAGCGCCGAGGCCGAGCTGCTGCTCTATCTCACCGATCACGAGTCAGCGCAGCGACGCGCACAACACCACCAGCACGCTCTGCTTCCTACAGCGCGCCAGCGCACCGCCGCGGCCACGGCCGCTTATCGAGGCGGCAAGGGAGCGCTTACCGCGGTGCTGGAAGCGCGCCGTGCGGAAAACGAGATCGCGATCGACACGCTTGGCGCCGAGCGCGAGCGCGCGCTCGCGTGGGCGAACCTGCGCTATGCGTTGCTCGATGAAGACGAGCGCACCAACGTGGAACGAGAGGACTGAACAATGAAACGAGTCGCTATTGCTTCGATCGTGCTCCTCGCCATGGCGGGCGCTGGCGCAACCGGCTACTGGCTTGCCGTGCGCAACATGGGTTCGATGGCGGAGGCTAGCCCCTCCCAACAGGCTTCGACATCGGGAGAGAACGCGACTGAGATCGACGGCGTGGTGCAGGACAAGACCGGCAAGCGCGTCCTCTACTGGCACGATCCGATGTTCCCGCAGCAGAAGTTCCAGAAGCCGGGCAAGTCGCCCTTTATGGACATGATGCTGGTGCCGGTGCACGCGGAGTCGGGCGGCGAAGAAGGCAAGGTGTCGATCAATCCGCGCGTAGTGCAGAATCTGGGCATTCGCACGGCCCGCGCCGAGATGGGGGTGCTCGAGCAGAAGCTCGAGGCAGTAGGCAGCGTCGAGTACAACGAGCGCGGCGTCGTAGTCGTGCAGCCGCGGACCGGCGGGTTCGTGGAGCGCGTGCATGCGCGGGCACCACTCGATCCGGTGCGCAAAGGCGGGCCGCTGGTCGAGTTGCTCGTTCCAGACTGGGCTGCCGCGCAGCATGAGTTCCTCTTCTTACTCAAGAGTGACGCGCCCGCCAACCGCGATCTGGTTGTCGCAAGTCGCGAGCGCCTGCGCCTACTCGGTATGAGCGAGGGTGAGATCGCCGCGGTCGAGCGCGAAGGCATTCCTCGCTCGCGCATCGCCATTGTCTCGCCGATCGATGGGGTGATCGCTGAGCTCGGGGTGCGCGAAGGCATGACTGTGATGGCGGGGGCGATGCTCTATCGCCTGGTCGATCTCTCTACGGTGTGGGTCAATGCGGAGGTTTCCGAAGCGCAGACCGCGTGGGTGCGTCCCGGGGATCGCGCCGAGGTGAGAGTCGCGGCATGGCCCGGTCAAGTCTTTCGTGGAGTGGTCAGCGCCCTCCTGCCCGAGGTAAACGCGGCCACGCGTACGCTGCGCGCGCGCATCGAGCTTGCGAACCCTGACGCGCGCCTCAAACCGGGCATGTTCGCGACGCTTGCCTTTTCGTCCCACCGCGGTGAGAAGCTCGCAATCGTCCCCTCCGAGGCGGTGATCGAAACCGGCATGCGCAAAGTCGTCATCCTCGCCGAGGGTGAAGGCAAGTTCCGCCCGGTCGATGTCGAAGTCGGCTTCGAGATGGACGGCAAGACCGAGATTCGCAAGGGCGTAAAGGCCGGTGACACCGTCGTCGTGTCGGGTCAATTCCTAGTCGATTCGGAAGCGAGCCTGAAGGGCACACTCACGCGATTGCAGGAGATGCCGGGTGCTCCAGCCGAGAACCCGTCCTCCGGTCGCACTGTCAACGGCCTACATCGCGGCCTGGGCAAGGTGAACGAAATCAACAGGAAGACCGGCGAGATCAACCTTAGCCACGACCCGATGCCTTCGATCAAGTGGCCGGCAATGACGATGGGATTTCGGGTCGAGGATGAGAAGGCGCTTGCCGGGCTCAAGAAAGGCGACTTCGTCGAGTTCGACATGCGCGGCGAGCCGGACAAAGATGGCAACTACGTCATCGTTCGCATCGCACCGAAGGGAGCGAAGAAATGATCGCCGGATTGATTCGCTGGTCGATCACGAATCGCCTCCTGGTATTGATCGGGACTTTCCTGGTCGCCGCCTGGGGGGGGTGGGCGGTGCTGCGCACGCCGCTCGATGCGATTCCTGACTTATCGGATGTGCAAGTGATCATCCGTACGCCATTCCCGGGTCAGGCGCCGCGCATCGTCGAGGATCAGGTGACCTATCCGCTCGCCACGACGATGGTGTCGGTGCCCGGCGCGAAGACGGTGCGCGGGTATTCGATGTTCGGCGATTCGTTCGTGTACGTGCTGTTCGAAGACGGCACCGACCCGTACTGGGCGCGCTCGCGCGTGCTCGAATATTTGAATCAGGTGCAGTCGCGACTGCCCGCGAGCGCGAAGCCTGCACTCGGCCCTGATGCGACTGGAGTCGGCTGGATCTATCAGTACGCACTCATCGATCGGAGCGGTCGCCACGATCTGGGGCAACTGCGCGCGCTGCAGGACTGGTTTCTGAAGTACGAGCTCAAAGCGGTGCCGAACGTCGCCGAGGTCGCCAGCGTCGGCGGTATGGTGCGCCAATACCAGATCGTGCTCGACCCCGATCGGCTGCGCGCGTACGGAATTACGCACAACCGGGTGATCGAGGCAGTCAGAAACTCCAACCGGGAAACCGGTGGCTCGATCGTCGAGCTGGGTGAAGCCGAGTACATGGTGCGCGCGAGCGGTTATCTGCGCACTTTGGACGACTTCCGCTCGATTCCGCTCAAGACCACCGATCGCGGCGTGCCGGTGCGGCTCAGTGACGTCGCGCGGATTCAGATCGGACCGGAGATGCGCCGCGGCATCTCCGAGCTCGATGGCGAAGGCGAGGCCACCGGCGGCATCATCGTGATGCGCTCGGGCAAGAATGCGCTCGAGACGATCGCCGCGGTGAAGGCGAAGATCGCCTCGCTGAAGTCGAGCATGCCGCCTGGGGTCGAGATCATCGAGACCTACGATCGTTCGGACCTCATCAAGCGTGCGGTGTCCCACCTTACCGACAAGCTGATCGAAGAGTTCATCGTCGTCGCGCTGGTATGCTTCGTGTTCTTGTTCCACCTGCGCTCCTCGCTGGTGGCGATCGTCAGTCTGCCGCTCGGCATCCTGGCCGCGTTCATCGTCATGTTTTACCAAGGGGTGAACGCCAACATCATGTCCCTAGGCGGCATCGCGATCGCTATCGGCGCGATGGTCGATGCAGCGGTGGTGATGATCGAGAACGCGCACAAGCACGTCGAGGCGTGGCGCCACGCGCATCCCAGCGAATCATTGCAGGGGCCTGAGCACTGGCGCGTGATCGGCGAGGCGGCGAGCGAAGTGGGACCGGCGCTGTTCTTCAGCCTGCTCATCATTACGCTGTCGTTCGTCCCGGTCTTTGCCCTCGAAGCCCAGGAAGGGCGACTATTCTCGCCGCTCGCGTATACGAAGACCTATGCGATGGCCGCCTCCGCCGGTCTGGCGGTCACGCTGATTCCGATCCTGATGGGTTATCTGATTCGGGGGCGTATCCCCGACGAACGCAAGAACCCGCTCAATCGACTGCTGATCGCACTCTACGAGCCGGTGTTGCGCGGCGTGTTGCGTGCACCCTGGTTGGTACTGGCCCTGGCGATCGTTGCGCTCGCGGCGACGTGGTTTCCCGCGAGTAGGGTCGGCGGGGAGTTCATGCCCCCGCTCGACGAGGGCGATCTGCTCTACATGCCCTCCGCGCTGCCGGGCCTCTCGCCCGGCAAGGCCGCGGAGATCTTGCAGCAGACTGATCGCTTGATTGCGACCGTACCGGAGGTCAAGCGCGTGTTCGGCAAGATCGGGCGCGCCGAGACAGCGACCGACCCCGCACCGCTCGAAATGGTCGAGACCACCGTGCAGCTGAAGCCGAAAAATGAGTGGCGGCCGGGCATGACAGTCGAGAAGCTTATCGAGGAGCTGGACAGCATCGTCAAGCTGCCGGGCTTGGCGAACATCTGGATCCCGCCCATTCGCAATCGTATCGACATGCTCGCGACCGGCATCAAGAGCCCGCTTGGCATCAAGGTCGCCGGCACCGATCTGGCGGTGATCGAGCGCGTCGCGGGCGAGATCGAGCGCGTGGTGAAGGACGTGCCTAACGTCACCTCCGCACTGGCCGAGCGAATCACCGGTGGGCGCTACATCGACGTGAAGGTGCTGCGCGAGGAGGCGGCGCGCTTCGGCATGACCGTGTCCGACGTGCAATCGGTCGTGACGGCGGCGATCGGCGGGGAGAACATCGGCGAGACGATCGAGGGCCTGCAACGCTTCCCAATTAGCGTGCGCTATCCGCGCGAGTTGCGCGACTCGCTCGCGAAGCTGCGCAATCTTCCGATTGTGACCGAGCGCGGCGCGCAGATTCCGTTGCAGGCGGTGGCCCATCTGTCGATCGTCGATGGACCGCCGATGCTGAAAAGCGAGAACGCGCGACTGTCGGGTTGGATCTACGTCGACATCCGCGGGCGCGACCTCGCATCGGTGGTCGAGGATGCCAAGCGCGCAGTGGAGCAGAACGTGAAGCTCCCGCCCGGCACGTCGGTGAGCTGGTCCGGTCAGTTCGAGTATCTCGAACGCGCGAAAGCGCGGCTGACCGTCGTGGTGCCCTTCACGTTGCTGATCATCTTCATGTTGCTATATCTCACCTTCAATCGACTGTCCGAAGCGCTGCTCATCATGGCGACATTACCGTTCTCGCTGGTGGGTGGGTTTTGGCTGATGTGGTGGTTAGGTCACAACCTGTCGGTGGCAACTGCCGTCGGCTTCATCGCGCTTGCCGGCGTGGCTGCCGAGTTCGGCGTGATCATGCTGATCTATCTCCGCCAGGCGATCGATCGGCGTACCGCGGACGGCGCAGTGCTCACGCGCGAGGCGCTGCTAGAAGCGATTCACGAGGGGGCGGTGCTGCGCGTGCGACCCAAAGCGATGACGGTCGCCGTGATCCTCGCCGGCCTTGCGCCGCTCATGTGGTCGGACGGAACCGGCGCCGAAGTCATGCAGCGCATCGCCGCGCCGATGATCGGCGGCATGGTGAGCGCGCCGCTGTTGTCGATGATCGTGATCCCAGGGGCGTACTACTTGATGAATCGGGCGGCAATTCGCCATGCGACGAGAGCAAGAGTGCGTGAGGAGGCCGCGATGTCGCGCGCGAGTGGCCCGGCTGTATAAGGCAGCACGCGATGAACATTCAAAACACAAAAAGGAGGCTAAACATGCGGTGGAACCTTACTTCACGAGTCCGCACGCTGATGCTGGCCGGCGCGTTAGCAGGCTGTTCCGGGAACGAAGTCGTTTCACGAGGGGACCCCCTGGAACGCGTCAATCGAGCGGTTTTTTCGGTGAACGACACGCTCGACACCTACGCGCTCACGCCGGTTGCGAAAGCCTATCGCGACTACCTACCTGGACCGATTCGCACCGGCATCCGCAACTTCTTCGCGAATCTGGATGACGTGTGGATCGGTGCGAACAATTTGCTACAGGGAAAGGTCGGTGATTCGCTGAATGATTGGATGCGCGTGGTCATCAACACATCGTTCGGCATCGGCGGTCTGTTCGATACCGCAACCGAGGCGGGCTTGGAGAAACACAACGAAGACTTTGGTCAGACGCTCGCCCGCTGGGGCCTGGCGAGCGGTCCGTATCTCGTGCTTCCCCTGTTCGGGCCCAGTACCGTGCGCGACGGCTCGGCGTATCTCACCATCGACTCGCGCGCCGGACCATTGCCATTGTTTGCCGACGCGGTGACGAACGCGCACGAAATTGCGCTACGTAACACGCTGGCGGCGACGTCGAACATTAGTTTCCGGGCGAGCGCGCTCGACTCGGTCGATCTTCTCGAGCGGGCGGCGCTTGATCGCTATGTGTTCGCGCGCGAAGCGTTCATGCAGCGCCGGCGCCATCTGATTCACGACGGCACACCGCCACGCGAATCGGATCCAGACGAAAAGTCGGGGCTTTCGGCGCCAAGTGCGGATTCGCCCGCGCCAGACGTCACCGTGAAGACGAAATGAGCAGGTCCAATGTGTAGCGACGCACCCGAAGGCCGCCGCTGCCACCGCGTTCGACGATCCTTTCCGCAGCAGCAAGTACTCGCCCTAGCGCGCATCCTGTGTCGAGCCTGAACCGACCGACCGTGACAATTGAATCTCAGGCTCGCTCACCGTACGCTCGCCGAGCGACTGCGCCGTGAGGACACGGTGCGCACGCGTTCTCGGCCGACGTGGGCTCGATGTGCCACATGGAGGCAATGCCCGGCATGGACGCCATGCATGAGAGACGAGACACTGCATGGCGCTGATGAACCGCTAGGCAATGGCTGCGCGCCGCTCTCCGCTCAACGGCAATGGTCGCCGCGCGATGTCTCGGCGTGGGGCGATTCCCGCTGCAGCGCCGCGCGGATGTGCGGCACGGCTGCTGCGCCTGCTTTCTCCCCGGCTATCACGAGCGCCTCGCGGTTTCCCCAGTTTGCGGAACCCGCGAGGCCGAGCTCTGGCTGGATCAGCACATCGGCGGCTACCGCCTCGCAGCGGGCCAGTGTCCGACTCATGATCTGGAACGTCTGAAGGAACAGATTGAACGGATTGGCGAGATTGGTTTCCTCGGGCGGATATCCTACGTCCACCGCGACGACAGTCTGGGCGCCAAGTGTGCGCGCGACCCTTACGGGCAGCGGGCTCACTGCGCTACCGTCGATATAGTCGCGCCCGTCGATTCGCGCCGGCCGCATCAGAAAGGGAATGCTGCTCGACGCACGCACTGCGCGGCCGACGTTGCCCCGCCCGAAAGCGACGAGCGCACCGGTCTGCAGGTCTGCCGCGATCGCGATGAACGGGATGGGAAGCGTTTCGAGCCGCCTTGCACCGACCTCGCGATTGACAAGCGTCTCCAGCGCCTCACCGCGGACCAGCCCGAAGCGCGTACGCCCGCGCAGCACGTCGAAGAACGTATAGTCGAGATCGAGGATGTCACGCCAGTCGGCGTCGGGCACGCGCCGCGCAAGTTCTTCGGCAGACTGGCCCGCCGCATAGATCGCGCCGGCAATGCCGCCCGCGCTCGAACCGACTATGAGATCGGGCTGCAGGCCGTTCGCCTCGAGTGCCTTGAGCACTCCGATGTGAGCGAACCCGCGCACCGCGCCGCCGCCCAGCACCAAAGCCAGTCGTGGCGCGGGGAAAATCGGTTGCTTCAGGTCTATCGCCCCAGGCGGATCGAGTTCGGGCGTGACTGAAGGGGCGGTTGCGCAACCTGCCGCGATCAGGGTTGCTAATACGAGCGCCGCCGCGTGAGCACTACGCACGGTCAGCGCTCGCAGCGCACGATCGCCTTCGCGCACTGCACGATGGACGCATGCGTGATCCGCCTCAATTCCACGATTCGTCGCGATCGAACCGCGATGGTTTCGCAAATTGCCGATTGGTTCCAGAAAGTGGACGGCATTCGAACACCGATGATGCGGGGCACGGTGACCAGGCCCTGAGGGATCTCGGTCCGGCACTTCGTCTGAAAGTCCTTGGGAAGTGATCGCGTGAACCGATTCAAGCCTGGAGTCCGCGCGATGGTGAGGGCACTCTTGGTTTGGGGCGCAGCGGGGTGCACCACGCAAGGTGCGTCCAAAGGGGACGACGCCTGCAATCCGGGTCTGGTCCATCCAAGCAAGAACAACCTCCTCTTCTGGTCCCGCTGTCGCGACTCCGATACGGTGCCGGTGTTCGTGCATGGCGGCGTGTCCCGATAGTTTGGAAGCATGGCAGAACACCAAGGCCCTGGGTTTCTGGGGTGGGCGGTGGCGGCAGAAGTCCTTCTTCGTACGCTCGCCGCCCACTGAGCGCACACTCTACTGCCTTGGATTGCGGCGCACGACGCGCGGCTCGAAGCCGCTTCGATTGCGGTGGTGGGTTACTTCACCGGCCTCTTTACCGGCCCGTATGGCGTGGATGCCGCGGCCGAAGAATGGTTCACCTATCTACGCACCCCAATCCGGCGACCGGCCGTGCAGTGATGGATCGTCGCGACATTCTCATCGTCGCGCACAGCGCCGGGGGCATCGTCGCGCGCTACGTGCTCGCAAAGTACCGATCCTCGTTCGCCGGCAAGCGAATCGGACTGTTGCTAATGGTATCCGGTGGCGGCGGGACGAAGTTGGTCGACGACTATGCAGCCGTCGTCACGATGCTTCTTCACCGACTTGGCGGGCAGTTTCAAACCGGCTCGGAGTTCCTGAGCCGACTCGATGCCTGCTTTCGCCACGTGCCAGATCTGGATGAGACATCGCGGGGCTTTGAGCTGCTCGCCCGCGAAGTCGCCGAGTCCGCACCCTATGGTACGAGCGCTTGTGCTGGGCGCGGGTTTCTCGGCATGACGCACATCGTCGAGCCCGACAAAGCGATATTCCACTTCCGGAGTGACGATCCCATCACGGGGCTTGCGAGTCTCGCGCTCGACGAGCGGCGCGGCGACGAACGTGTGTGTTACGACCACGAAACGCTGGTACGTCCGACCTCGCAAGACGAACCGCGTCACGCGGTCCTCGTGGGGTTCTATCGTGAGGCGTTAGACGCTACCGCTGATTTCCGATTGAGTGAAACGTAGAATGGAACTGACGCGAACCGACGTTCCGACGCGCGCGCCCCCGTACCTCTACACGCGAACACGCCGGTTACAAGAAAACCGAAGACTCCTCGCGCAACCGCGGCGCGAGGGCTCTGAAGCAGTAGTTCAGATGTTCAGTTGACGTGTCGGACCGACTACCGTGTCCGCGTCCGAAGAATGCAAGGCAGCGGAAGCGCCGAACATCGCGACAAGCTCCTCTGGCAACGGCGGTTCTAGCCGCTGAAAGATCTTCGGAATCTCCCTCGGCTTCACGTCGCCGCGCAGCAACAGTCGCGTGAACGCCGCCTTGCGTTCATACCAGAGCAACTCGTTGCGCGCGATGTCGTCCCAATGCTGCGGCGCGGCTCGCTCGACTTGCAGCGCGTATCGGATCGCGACCGAATCATCGGTCTTGTACCTGACACCGACTTCGCGGTAAGTCCCGCGCTTGTTCGGGGCGCTACGCACCTCGATCGTCGCGGAACATCCGAGTGGTATTGGTATCAGGCGAAGGAGCATGCGCCGGAAAACCCGACACTCATGGCGCGATCGCTCGTCATAGTTTGGCCGGCCGATGCTGGTGCCCTGCTCGCGTGCAGGTGCCGAGCCGATGCTGATGAATTCGTTCATGAGATTTCTCGGAGGTGCTGGAAGTGAAGAACGAGGAGCTCACAGGAGTCCACGTTCGGAGAATGAAGTCGTGGATGAGCCGGCGACGATGAAGTGATCGAGAACGCGAACATCGACGAGCGCAAGCGCGCGTTGGAGGCGATCGGTCAGCTGGCGATCCGCGTCGCTTGGTTCGGCGACGCCCGATGGGTGCGAGTGCGCGAAGATCACAGCACCGGCGTTGAGCTCGAGAGCCCGCTTCACGATTTCGCGCGGATAGACACTCGTCTGGCCTAGCGTCCCCCGAAAGCTTTCCTCGGCGACGATCAGTCGCGACTGCGAGTCCAAGTACAGCGACATGAACACCTCGCACGGCTTGGTTGCCAATGCCAAGCTCAAGTACTCGCGCACGCTTGCGGGATTCGTCAGCGGAACTCGCTGTAGATCCTCCATGACGATGCGACGCGCAAGCACGTACGATCCGTACAGCTTGGCGTGCACGATGCCGTCGACTCGACCACGCGGAAGCGCTTCGTTCATAAGGCAGCGAAGGCTCCCGGTTTGTTGAAGCATGGACACGGCACGCGCACCTCCGACCAGGCGTACCAGGTCGCAGTTGGACAGCGTGTCGATCGGTGCACCAAAAGCAAGATGCATGGGATGACTCCTTTGGATATCGTTTGGAGCACGACGGTGGGCTGAAGGCCCTACCGTTCGTTGCTCATGCGGAATTGATCGATGGCCGTGCGCAGCGATTGGGCAACACTGGCTCCGAGGGGCGACGCGAGGGCATAGTTCATCGAAGAACGGGAGGGCCTCACGCCAATTCGATAGCGATTCGTTCGCAGACCATCGCAATCGAACTACGATGGTCGCGTTGGACTTGATCCAGCGAACGCGCCAGCCAAGTCGGCAATTCAAGGTGTACAGGTCGCGCCAGCCCAGCGGCGCCGTCAATGGGCTACAAAACGTGATGCGTACCTTCAGTCAACACTCACCAGGAATGTTCCTCGGCGCCGATGCCCTTGCTAAGTTGGTGTTTGCCGGCGTCTGGTCATCTGCGCGATCGCCTGGCTCGCAGTGAGCTTCGTGATCACCTTCGCGGTCGCATAGATCAATCCCAGCTTCGCGATCAGGAAGAGCACCGCGATCGCAATGATCAGCAGCAGCAATCCGCCAGCGATGTCGGTGCCCTCCCAGAGTTCCGCGTCGGCAGAAAGCCTCTCGATGCTTTCGCCAAGCTCGATCCGCTCGCCGATCCGCCACTGGAACGGCGTCGCGAATCGCGTCAGCTGCTCGGCAAGATTGACAACTCCTTGCAACGCACCTGATCCGTGGCTGACTTCCGCTCCAGGCGCTACGCGTGCGATGCCCACCTGCGCCATGACCTTGCTGATGTAGGCGGTGTTGTCGAAACGTAGGCCGGCCACGCCCATGTTGTAGGCACCCACCGCACGCCACAACGCCAAGTCGGAATCGCCGTGGATCGCCTTCGACTGGGTATGAAACTCATCGAAGATCGTGCGCGCGAGTGATGATTGGATGCCCGCGTCGAAGATGGTGTCGATCGAGATGCCGGGACGGCGCAGATGGATCGAGTTGATCTGCATCGGCCCCATGTCGATGTTGTGGTTGCGGGCGACCAGCTCGCGCACTTTGGCGATAGCTTCGTCGCGGGACCCCAGGAAGTACGACCGATTGGCGGTGTTGTCGCGAATCGCGTACGGGTGACCGCCGGATTCCACTGCGCGGATCGCGAGCATGATCCGATCGATGCTGATGGTCGTCGCGCCGAAGGCAAGCGCTGCCCAAATGATGGCGCAAGCGGCGAAGCAGTAGCGAGCTGCGCTCACCAGCTTTCCTTCAAGAATTCGGCAACCATCGCTTCCTGGGCGAGTTCAGCCGCGTCGGCTCGGGCGATCGTGGTCGCGCCGATCGAGTTGGGAGGGCCGGAGGCGATCGTAGGGAGTGACTGCTCGTCGAACAGGTCGGGCCCGCGCTCCTCGGGTACTCGCGCGCAGCGCACCGTCGCAACATTTTCCGAACGGGCGGTGCCGAGCTGCAATCCCTTCAGCGCGAGCGCACGCATTCGTGTGGTGCGCTTCGGGGCGGACATCAGATCGAGTAGTAACTCCGAGGACGCGGCACCGAACGTCATCGCGACTTGCATGTGACTGCAATTGGGGCGTGCTCTGTCCTCGAGAGTCCCGAATAGAGGGCTTACAGGGCTGGCGATGGCCCGACGTTCACTATCCGAACCCAGGTGCATGAGCTCGAGCAATCGCGCGCCCCGTCTGCCTTTCAAGGTGCGCTCGAGCTCGATCATGAGTGGGGCATCGGCGCGCGCATCGAGCCGCACCGACAATCGGCGTGGTCGACGAGGGTTATCACCGGAACGCTCTTGGCTCGTCACGATGGTTCGCCTCAGTGGTAAGTGCCTTCGGAATGCTGGTGGCCATACGGTGATAGCCCCGCGCATTAGCCGCCTGCGGATCGGGCACCATGATCACCTCCACGCGCGGAAACGCATTGCGCACGAGCGGGGTCATCAGGTGCGCGCCACCACCGGTGGTGAGGACCACGCCGGAGGCGCGACCCATGATGGCGCGCATCCAGTGGAGGAGATCGGCACCGACCTGCACGAGCACCTCGTCCACGAGTCCGGCCGGTTCGATGGGTTGGCCGGAAACCAGAATCGGCCACTGGCCCAAGAGTGCCATCTCGACCTCGACATCGGAGCAGTTGACGCCGTGCCGCGACAGAAGCAGGTCACCCAGCGCGCGATAGACCTCGCGCATCCCCTTGTCGATCGAATCGGCGATGTGCGTGTTGAGCACCATGCGCCGCACCGCGTTGATGTCGGTGGTGAAGTAGCCGAAATCGACGATCACCACGTCCCCGGAGGCGAGCTGTTGGCGTTGCGCGGGCCCGCGGCTGGCGTACTCCCAGAACGACCCGAGCGGCTCCGGTGTCGCGCCTGCGTGCAAGATGCGAAGCTCGCCGCGCGTGGTGTCATGGGTCCCGCGCCACCCGGCCACCAACGCTCGCCGGTACGCGAGATCCTTGAACTGAGCGACCGGGATGCCGAGCATCACGACCCAGGGCCCGAGCGATTCGCCGGCCAAGCGCTCCACCACCGACTGGCGGAGCACGCGATAGATGTCGGAGTCGCCCCAGTGGCCAAAGACGGTTCGACCCAGGCTGAGATCGCCTGAGAGCGCCACATCGTCGCCGACGTCGTAGGCGCTCCCCTCCACGACGACACGCTGTGCGCTTCCCCGCAACGCGCCCATCGCAAGCCGATCGTTCGCCCGTTGCACCAGCGATGCGTACTGGACGTACGTGCGATCGGTTTGGACCTTGACGTGGCCGTGGCCTACGTTGATCCCGGCGAAGTCCATGACGCGCGTTTCGACTGTGTTTGATTCCATCTTCGGTGCCCTTTACGTCCCAACCCGTTCGTGCGTCTTCGTGTGTCTTTGTCGTCTCGCTCTTTGTGGCGCCGTATTGCAGTAACTCGATTCGGACAAGCGTCTTGGTCGGGTCCTAGCCGGTGCCGCCGTGGAATCAATGCCTTGCGGATGACCAACGCCACCGTGCGTACGATCGGCGCCAGAGGGCCCCGTATTACCGGAACTCGGCACGGCCCAAAATCGACGAACCAGCTCGAAAAGCGGCCGTGCTTGCGCGCGAATCCCGCGCAGCCGTTCGAGCTCACGCGAGGCGGCAAGAAAGAACGGCGCGTGGTTTTCGAGGTGAAGGAGTCGAATGGTCTGGAGCGTGAGCGGAGTCGGGATCTGGACCGGCCGCTCACTGTTGCGGCCGAACACGCGCGTGCGGGCGATCCAGCGCTTGGCACGCAGATCACGCACCCAGGCACGCCAGTGGGCGTTGTCCGGCATGACACCTTGCGAGGGCTCGATGTAGATCATCAGGCTCGCGCGCACGTTGTAGCCGGCTTGCTGTCGGATCGCGGCCGTGACGTGCGTGTCGACGTAGGTCTTCACGGCGTTGGCCAGTGCGAGCAGCGTGCCGTTCACCGCCGATAAGGCGAGCGCCCGGGATGCGTAGGGCAGCGGCGAGTACACGCTCTCCCCGCGTTCGAGCAGGATCGGCGACCTTGCAATGTCGATCACCTCCACCCGATAGGGCAAAGCTTTCGGTCCGAGCAGGGCATGACATACGTCGCTCGAATCGCGCACGGCCTGAGCGGCAATGCTCAACATCCTCTCGATTGCAGAATCGACGTTCCAGATCGACCGAATGTCGCGCAGCATTTCGCGCGTGGGCGCAACGCCGTGGTGACGAAGAAGTTGCGACGTGGGATGTCGCAGGGTCGAGCGCCCAACCTGGAAGTACGTGAAGGACAGATTGAGACAGTTTGCCGGTCGACGGGCGAAGCGAACGTACAGCGGATGGCCCGCGAGTCGAAACCGAGCGATCCGCCGATCGCGCTCAGCAAGATGTCGATCGAGATGCGAATAGAACTGCCGGTCAGTTCGCACGAAGTGCCGCGGGGAGGGATGTCTTCCATTTGTTCCTCGGCAGTGAAGCGAATCGGCACGGTTCAACCGCTGCGACCGATCGATCTGGAATGAACCTTCCACCTCGCGGTCGCCGATCGTCCTGTAGCAATGTGTCGCGTTTTGTCCCGTCGTGTAGCGCCGTGTTCCGATCTGTCGCGTTGCGTTCGGAATCGATCCCGTGCGCTTGAGCGCGAATCAGCATTTCACGCATCGCGGGAATCGCGCGCTCCGCGTGCGCGGTGAAATGACCCGGTGGCGTTTCGCTCGGCCGGAACAAATGAAAAGGTTCCAAACAGCTCAGCCATGGCGACCCTCCGCAGCGTCGCGTTCTTTATCGTTCTGTATGCCGGGACACTCGCCACCTTGCATCCCGCCCTCGATGTCCCCGGGCTGAGCGCCCTCTTCTTCCTCGCAAGCGGCATCCTCGCCTCGTTCCCGGTCGATCGCATCCACGCTTTTTTCCTCTGGGCCAGCGAGTCTCTTCGCCCGATCCGCGAGTACCGAACCTGCGCGATCGCGACACCGTCGCTCAAACGCGAACCCGCCCACTGGCACCTGCTCGGAACGATTAAGGAACGGCGCTAGTGAACCTGTACTTGACCGACGAAGGCGCGCTGCGCCACGAGTCGGTCACCGGACGCTCAGGATCGGGCAAATCGAACTACCTCCTGCATCGGCTCGCCCAGCAGCTCAAGCGTGGGGGCGGCGCGTTCATTCTCGATTCGAAGAATGACTTCGAGTTTCGCGACAAGCTGGTGTCGCTGTGCCACACCTATGGCCGGCAGGCGGACTTTCGAGTGGTCAACATCGACAACGCCAGCGAGAGCCACACTTATAGCCCCCTGTTGCGAGGTGACGCCGTCGCCGTTGCGTCGCGCTTCACCGATACGGTCGATGTCGGCAACAACCCGACCGCCGAGCACTTTCGATCGCAGTCCAATCTCGGGCTCACCGCGGTGCTCACGGCGATCAAGTCCACCGGCCTGGCCTACAACGCCAAGGACCTGTTCATCCTGCTCACTAACCCCGAAGCGATGGACTGGTTCCTGCGGCGCTTGCCACCCAACGAAGCGCGGCAGAGCTTCGAGATCTGGCTCGAGTCGTATCGGGTGTACGACCCGGTGCACAAGCGCATGCGCATCAACACCCAGGCGTTACGCCAGCAGGTGGGCGGGGTGGTGTCGCGGCTGTTCATCTATTCGGTCGGCGAGATGGGCAAGGTACTCAACAGCTACAACCCCGAGGTCGATCTGCTGCAGGCGATCGATAACTACCAGATCGTCTATTTCATGATCCCTTCGCTCGACAAGAGCGAGGCGGCGATTGCTTTCGCCAAGCTGTTCCTGAGCGATCTGCGCAGTACGCTCGCGCAGCTGTATCGGCGGCCGAGCTGGAAGCTACCGCTGGTGCCGCATCAAGTGTGGATGGACGAGTTCGGCGCCTACGCGAACAAGCTCGTCGCGCAACTGTTCGAGATGGCGCGCGGGGCGCGGGTAGCGCTGATCCCGATGTTCCAAACCTATGCGAACCTGAAGAACGTCAGCGACGATTTCGCCGACCAAGTTATCGGCAACACCGAGATCCAGACTTTTCTGCAACTGGGGGACGTGAATACCTGCGAGTGGGCAGCGCGCGTCACGGGCGAGGTTCTGCGGCAGTTCCGCATGGAATCGCGCGGACAGAGTCGGTCTTCAGGCAACGTCAATCTGAACCTGGAACTGTTCCACAACACGGGGCAATCCAACTCTGAATCAGTCACGACCCGAGAGCAGTACGACTATCGCGTGCGGCCCGATGAGTTTTCAGGGCTCGATATCGGCGAAGCGTTTGTGTTGATCAAAGGCGCGCATGCCGGATACAAGGTCAAGTTTCCGCGGGTTGAGCCGGTGCGAGACCAACGCTTCGAGATTGTTCGCTACGAGGCGCGCAGGCGAGCTGGACTCGATCTCGCCGACAAATTCGAGACGCACTTTTCTTCGTTCGAACAAGAAGCGCGAGGCCCGACTTGATCCGCACTTTCTGCGCTGTCGTGTTTCGCGCAAGCCTCGGCGTCTTGAGGGCTACGCTCTTCCTAGCGAGCGTAGTTTTCTCGAGCGTACTGCAGAGCGCGGTCGTGGTTGGCAAGACGCTATCAGACGATCTCGGCAGACTCCGCCAACAGAAAGCGGATGCCGACGCGTAGCATCTTGAACCGGTCGCCATCCCCCCCCGACGGGCAGCTCGAAAGAAATCCGTGCGGCGTATGGCTGTTGTCGATCTCGCCAGTCGCGCCACACCGGAACGGCATCGCGGCGATCAGGCGGGAAGCGAAGGGCCGCCTCGGAATGGTTCGCTGCACTTGTTCCGTGGTCGACATGCGACTTCGTCAACTAGCCTCACCGGTCAAGAACCGCCCCTGTCGCACTGCCAGACAACCGTTTCAGACTGAACACGGTCAATCGCCGTCCGCGGCCTCAACGGCGGCTGCCGCGATCACCCGTCGCTCGAAGACCACAGCCTCGATCGACCGCTCCGCCTTCATCACCGGTCACTCGACCGTGGCCGGCCGGGTGGCGATTCGCGAACGACTCCTTGCGCCTGCGGTGATCGGCTGTACGCGACCCGAAGCAGCCATTTGAGTCAGGACGAAACCAGACACTCGGCGCGCAAACGCGCAAAGCGTTCGCGGCGTAGTACTGCCCCTCGCACCTTGATCTCAGGTATTCACGAGTACAGTGACCCCGGCCTGCGCCGCCACCAGGTTGGTGACTGGGGCATAGATGTCCACATCCGTTTCCGGCGTCCGGATTGAAACGATAAGGCTGTAGCGTGCAGCCAGGTCATATCGCTCTAAGGCTGGACGAGTACGCCACCAACCACTGGCAGGGTACACAGCCATGAACCCGCGGTTAGCAAGCGCGGCAGCGGTTCCACGCCAGATGTCCTGATGCAGCGAACCACGGTGTCGCTTCGTGCATCCCAGGATCCACTCAGGGTCCTTCGGATTGATGGGGTCACCTTCATCCTCGCGCAGTGCTGCGGCGTTGAGTCGAGCGACGAAGGCCTCGGTCGTCTCGTCGAGCGGCCGCTGAACGTCGAAGCGCAGGCGGTGTGATGGGTAATGGAACTTGGACGAGGTGCCACGTGCTGAAGGGTTCGGTTCGATGAAGTACGACAGCGTGACGCGCATCTCCACCTGGGTGTCGGGAGGCAGTTCCAGCAGTTGCTCCTTGGGCCAGGGTAACGAGTGGAGGTTCATGTCGCGTGTAGCGACCGCTTTCCCCTTCTCTTTCTTGTAGGGGTGCAACTGGTCCTCGACCACGAGGGTCAGTGAATTGCCTGCGCTCCAAAGAGCACGTTCGAGACTGGGAACGCCCCAGCCGCAGCGGCGGATTAGGTTGACGTAGTCGGTCTTGGTCGGCTGCCCTGGCGCTGGCAGGTAAGCCGCTCGCATGGCCTCGGTCCAGTCCGCGGAGTGTGCGATCAGGGCGCGGATCGTCTCTGGCCGCAGCGCGGGATAGGCTGTCATCAGTTGCGCGGCCATCCGAGCGCCCAGCGCTGATGCTGCACTCGTGGCGTTGCTCGTCGTCAGAAGTCGCTGGAGCGGTTGGTTGTTGGAGGTGAGCAAGTGGAGGCTGGTGATTCCTATCGCGCCGAGAGCGTCCTTGCCCGCGTTCCCTCCCTCGAACACCACGTCGGGCTTGAACGGCCACGCCTTGTCCCAAGTGAGCGACGTGCGCGTGTAGGGGCTAAGGCCGCCTTTCGATGCGACCGGCGCGTATTCTTGGGCGTCCATCTCGGTGATGTGCACCTTGTCCGTGTACGCGCCGACCGTTAGAGCATTCCAAGCTTGGCCCGGGTCACGAATACCGCTCGTGTCCAAGCTTGCAGGGTATGTGCCCCAAGATTGCGGATCCTCCGTGTTTCCGGCACACAAGACAAACAGGCGAGGAAACTGGCCGTTGCCGTCGTAGTCCGATGCCAGGCGATCCACCGTAGCGGACCACGCCGAGGGGCGGCCACGATCGCGATCATCACTGGACGTCACGGCCGACGTGAAGACGCGTGGGCGCTCGGGTGCGGCGATCTCTGGCCTTGATACCGCCTCGCCGAACAGGTAGCCGTGCTGTCGCGAATCACCAGCGTTGGCGCCTTGCTCAGGGGTAAGCTTTACGGATTCGATCCGATGCTGGACGACCAACGGATCTGCGGACTCGAGCGCGTCCGTGAAGTCCCCCAGCGCGACCAGGCCGGCGATGCCCGTTCCGTGATTGGCCGTGTCGTCAACGCCCCATGCCGGATTCACGGTGTGGAGGTCGGTGTCGGCGATGAGAGGCTTGAGCATCGGGTGCGCGCGATTGACACCCGAGTCCAGCAGGCACACACGTGGTGTCGAGTCGTGTGCGGGCGCAACGCGCATTCGCGCAAGAGCGTCGTCAACCCACCCCTGCTGCTCTAGCGGCGTCATGCCGTCGAAGAAGTCGGCGGTCTCCTTTGCGCGGCGCAGCTCGGCCACGCAGTTCAGCGTCATGACCGAGGCACCAAGTTGCTCTTGGGAGCCGTACATGACGAGGACCGTCCGTTCTGGAAAGTTGATCTTGCGCTCGCTGACCTCGCAGCCTGAAAGCGCGGCGAGCTTGCGGAAGTCGGCGACTACGACATCGCGGCTCCCGCGAACGGGAAGCCAGACCTCCCACCAGAACGACTCGTTAGAGTCTTGTGGGAACAGCGCTGCGTCATCAGTCCAAAGAGCGCGAAGCTCTGCTTTCCGGATCGACGAGATGGCGTCGAGTAGTTCTCGGTGATCGAGAGCGTGGCCGTTGGCCTTCTTGCGCTCGGTGACGTAATCAGCAACGTACCGCTCAAAGTGGTCTAGCTTCCCGTCAGGAACAAAGACGTTGGCGTATGTCGTGCCAGCCTCGTCCCATACGCTCAGGACCTCGATCTTCCTCTTCGGATCCCTGCCCACTTCGCTGCCGAGACTCTCGAACGCCAGCTCTACATCAGGCACGCTGACGAACTGGACTTGGAGCCCAAGACCGCTTTGGAGCCCCTGTTCTCGCTGCGTGGTCACCGCCTGCTCGGCCACGGGCTTGAGGGCGTCGATCTGTGCCTTCAACGCCGCCCCGTGCTGCGCACGATCTCGAGCAGGCACATCGGCGTTAGTGCCGCCACCACGCGACGGGGCGGTGAAGGACCGCGCCGCTGACGTGTTCGTCAGAACAAGGTGCGGGCGCCTATCTTGTGGCTGTTCCGGCATGGCTGGACGAGTGCTTGTTCTGCGCCAGCCTTGCAGTGATGAGTCGGCGCTCCTCTAACGCTCGCCCCAGTTCGGCTGGTTGCACTATCGTCTGGTCATGCAAGATCGTATCCTTGACGGCCGCGTCAACCGCGCGACTGATCTCGGCATGGCTCAGGCCTTCGGCCTGCTCGACCCACTTGCCTTTTTTGAACTGACGGGGAGCGAATGAACCAAGCCGAGAACGAATTAGATCGCAGGCTTGTTCGAGCGTGGGTAGCCGGTACTCCACCACGTCATCGAACCGTCGGAACAAGGCGTAGTCGAGCACTTCAGGGTGATTGGTTGCGGCGATGATGAGGCTGTTCGAGTGGTCCTGCTCGATCATCTGCAGAAAGCTGTTCAGCACACGTCGGATCTCACCCACGTCGTTGCCCAGGCCACGCTGAGACCCGATGGCATCAAACTCGTCGAAGAAGTAGACCCCGCGCATGTCGGCCACTGCATCGAATACTTGCCGAAGCTTGGCCGCGGTCTCGCCCATGAACTTTGTGATCAGGGAATCGAGCCGGACCAGAAACAACGGCAGGCCCAGTTCGCCGGCCAGTGCAGCGGCCGATATTGTCTTTCCAGTTCCTGGTGGCCCTACGAGGAGGAGCTTGCGGCGCGCCGCGAGCCCATGTTCCTTGATTCTGGCAAGTTGGCGCTGCTCTCTAACGACCCGGCGCAGTTGGCCCGCCGAGACGTTGTCCAGGATGAGATCGCTGAGGCGGTTCGGCGGATGTGAAACCGTCAATAAGCCGGCGAGTTCGCTGCGTGGCTTGGCGGAACCGGCAATCGCAACTAGCTTGCCTGAATTGTCTTGGCTCAGACGCGTCTTGGCCGCGTCGATCATTTCGCGCAACTCCTCCGCCAGCTTGCCATGGCCGAGTTTCGCCTCGTGCGCAGCGACCTGCATGGCGACGGACAGGAACTGCCCTTCATCGCGGGCAATGTGCGACTTTATTAGCGCTTTTAGCTGATCAGAACTGGCCACTTGTGGATCCCGGCTGCGCGAATAGCACTAGACCTGAAGATGCAATCTACATGTGGCAGCGATGGTATCGGCAACCAGCCAGTTTGTCGAAGCGACCGCTTTGGGCGCCGCGCACTGTCCGGCGGCTCATGGCCGTCTCTGTGCGTTCCCGAGCTTCGATGACAGCTGACTTTCGCTGCCACGGCCTGCTCATCGAAGGTCAGATTCGAGGCGCGGCCACTTCCTCACGCTGACGGCCTGGAACAGTCGGTCAGAGCGCCGGGCTACTCGCCGATGAACAGTGCGGTGAAGGTCGAGCCAGGCGGCCGACAGCCAGGCCAACCCGGTGCTCGACGGGGTTGGCACAGGTCCGCGCGTTCAATGTTCGCGCTGTTCATGCAGCGGCTGTGTGTCACTTGATGGTGAAGCGTGCGGTGGCCGGTTTGCCCGCCACGGTCACGACCGCGACAGCCTTGGTCCCAGGGCCGACTTTGAAGCTGCCGGTGGCTTCGAGCTTGTCGCCAGCCGGCTTCAGCTCAACCTCCTGTTTTTCGGTACCGGTCAACAGCGTGACCTTCGCGCTGGCCTTGGACACGTCGACTGCCTTGCCGTGGTCGCGCAGGTGAAGCTGGATGACGGTCGGCTTGGCGACCAGTTCGTAGTCGATGTCCTTGACCTCGACCACCACGCCGCCGTGCAGTGGCTTGTGATCGTGCTTGCCTGCGGCGAAGGCCGCGCCGGCCAGGGCGAGGGTGAGGGAGGCGAGAAGGGCTTGCGTCTTCATGGAGATCCTTTCAGGTTGGTGGGTGGAAACGCAGGAAAGATCACAGCGCCTCGGCGTCCTTGCCGTCCATCAGCGCTTCGGCCGGCTTGCGACCGAAGAGCCAGAACATCGCGGGCGTGAGGAAGGTGTCGAGCAGGGTCGAGCTGATGAGGCCGGAGAAGATCACTACGGCCACCGGGTGAAGTACCTCGGTGCCGGGCTGCTCGGCCTCGAACAGCAGCGGCGCGAGAGCGAAGGCCGTCACCAGCGCGGTCATCAGCACTGGGCTCAGCCGCTCCAGCGAGCCGCGCACGATCATCTTCTGGTCGAAGGACTCACCTTCGAAGCGCATCAGGTTGATGTAGTGGCTGACCTTCAGAATGCCGTTGCGCACCGAGATGCCGGCCAGCGTGATGAAGCCGACCAGGGCCGCCACCGACAGTGGCTGGCCCGACAGCCATAGGCCGATCACCGCGCCGACGAGAGCCAGTGGGATGTTCACCATGATCAGCGCCGACAGCGCCGCCGACTTGTAGCGGCTGTAGAGCACCGCGAACATCAGCGTCAGCGACACGATCGACAGCAGGCCGACTCGGCGTGAGGCTTCCTCCTGCGCCTGGAACTGGCCGCCCAAGGTGATGAAGTAACCCTCGGGTAGTTTGGTTTCGGCAACCACCTTGCGGATGTCGGCCACGATCTCCGACAGCGCGCGCCCGGACGCATTGGCCGACAGCACGATGCGCCGCTTGCCGTCGTCCCGGCTGATTTGGTTGGGGCCGTCACCGTCCTCGACGGTGGCGATCTTCGATAGCGGGATGCGGCCGTTCGGCGTCTCGATCAGGATCTGGCCCAGGCCTTCGACCGAGCGCGCCGACTCGGGCAGCTTCACGACCAGTGCGAAGCGCCGGCTGCCCTCGACGATCTGGGTGACCTTCTCGCCCTCGACCAGTGCCTGCAGCGCCGACAGCACCTGCGGCGCCGGCACGCCGTACTGCGCCGCCGCGGCGTAGTCGATGCGCACCTTGATCTGCGGCGCCAGCACCTGCTTCTCGATTTGCAGGTCGGCGATGCCGGGTATCTTGGCCAGTCTGGCGCGCAACGCATCCGCCTGGCCGCGCAGTGCATCGAGGTCCTCGCCGAAGATCTTGATCGCAATCTGCGAGCGCACACCCGAGAGCATGTGGTCAATGCGGTGCGAGATCGGCTGGCCGATCTCCAGCGCGGCGGGCAGGTTCACCAAGCGCTTGCGGATGTCGGCCTTGATCTCGTCCATGCTGCGTGTCAGCTCGGCAGTGGGCTTGAGGCCGACATCGAGTTCGCTGACGTGCACACCTTCGGCGTGTTCGTCCAGTTCGGCCCGGCCACTGCGACGGCCGACGTGCGTGACCTCGGGCACCTGCTTGACCAATACCTCGGCTTGGCGTGCCAAGGCCGAGGACTCCGTCAACGTGACGCCCGGGTTCAACCGCAGGCCGATCAGCAGCGAGCCCTCGTTGAACGGCGGCAGGAAGGTCGTCGGGAAGAAGGGCACCGCCACTGCGGCCACCAGCACGGCCACACCGGCCGCCGCCATGGCGGCCTTCGGCCGATCCAGCACGTTCTGCAGGCTGCTGCGATAACGCGCCTTCAGCCAGGCCAGGACTTTGGTGTCACCGTGGTCCAGGTTCTTCATCCGCGGCAGCAGGTAAAAGCTGAGCACCGGCGTCACCGTCACCGAGACGATCAGCGAGGCCAGCGTCGAGACGATGAAGGCGATGCCCAGCGGCACGAACAGCCTGCCCTCCAGCCCCGGCAGCGCGAACAGCGGGATGAAGACGAGCACGATGATGACCGTCGCGTAGAGGATGGCTGATCGCACCTCCATCGTCGCGTGCGCGACGATCTCGATGGGGTTCAACCGGCTGTTCGGATGGTTGGCCCGGTCGGCCTTCAGCCGCCGCAACACGTTCTCGACGCCCACCACGGCGTCATCGACCAGACCGCCGATGGCGATGGCCAGGCCGCCCAGCGTCATCGTGTTGATCGACAGCCCGAAGTATTTGAAGACCAGCGCGGTGATGAGGATCGACACCGGAATGGCCGTCAGCGCGATGACGGTTGGCCGCACAGTGCCGAGGAAGAAGAACAGGATCACCGCCACGAAAACCGAGGCGCCGATCAGCTTGCCCTGCAGCGTGGTGATCGAGGCCTCGATGAAGCTGGCCTGGCGGAAGGTCACGCGCGGTGCCTCCATGCCAGCCGGCAGCGAGGCTTTGAGCCCCACCAGCGCGTCCTCGATGGCCTTCGTCAGCGCAATGGTGTCGGCGGTGGGCTGCTTCTGGATGCCCAGGATCACCGCCGGCTTGCCTTCATAACCGGCGTCGCCGCGCTTGAGTGCGGCTGCAAACGTGACCTCGGCGATCTGCCGCATCAGGATGGGCTGGCCATTCTTCGAGGTCAGCGCCAGGTTCTTCAGGTCATCGAGGCGCGAAGTGCGACCGAGGTTGCGGATCAGGTACTCGCGGCCGTTCAGCTCCAGGAATCCGCCCGAGGTGTTGGACGAGTAGCCCTTCAGCGCGCCTTCCAGCTGGTCATGCGTGATGCCCAGCTCGGCCATGCGCGTGGTGTTCGGCTGCACCTGGAACTGCCGCACCTCGCCGCCGATCGGGATGACCTGCGCGACGCCTGGCACCGAGAGCAGGCGCGGTCGAAGCACCCAGTCGGCGTACTCGCGCACGGCCATCGCGCTGATCTTGCTCGGATCGACCGGAATGGCGATCTGCATGATCTCGCCCATGATCGAGCTGATCGGGCCCATGCGCGGCACCACGCCTTCGGCGATGCCTTCTTCCATCGAGGACAGCCGCTCCGACACCAGTTGCCGGGCGCGGAAGATGTCGGTGCTCCAGTCGAAGGTGACGTAGAGGAAGGACAGGCCGGCTGACGAGGTTGAGCGCACGCTCTCCACGCCGGGCAGACCGTTCATGGTCGTCTCCAGCGGGAAGGTGATGAGCTGCTCCACCTCCTCGGCGGCCATGCCGCCGGCCTCGGTCATGATGGTGACGGTCGGCTTGTTCAGGTCGGGGAACACGTCCACCGGCGTGCGCGACAGCGTGAACGCGCCGTAGGCCATCAGAACGACGCTGGCGATGATCACCAGCAGCCGGTTCGTCAGGCTGTTATCGAGTAGCCACTTGAACATGTCAGCGCACCTGGTTGATCAGGGTGGCGCCTTGCGTGGCGATGCGGTCTCCGGCCTTCAGGCCCGATGTGACGGCGACGTTCACACCATCGAGGGCCTCGGTCGTGATGCTGCGAGGCTCGAAGCGTTCGGGCGCGGTCTTGACCCAGACAACGGTCTGGTTGGCCGGGTTCTTCATCAGCGACGCGACCGGGACTGCGATGCCCTTGACCTTCTGCTTCGTCTGCACGAAGACGCGCACGGGCTGTCCGACGGCAAGGCTGTTCAGGGCCGCTCCCTGGGCGCGGAAACTCAGCGGCAGGGCCTGCTCTCTCAGGCTGCGCGCTGCGCCCAGATACTCCAGCGGCACACGCTGGTCACCCACCGCCAGCGAGGCACTGCCGACGTCGGCTGCCAGCGCCGGTTCGAAGGCCAGCGCCTCGATGCGCAAACGGCCCGGGTCGATGATCTCGAACAGCAGTTCGCGGGCGTCTACCACCTGGCCGGCGACCACATGGGCTGAGGCGATCACACCCGACACTGGGGCGACCAGGGCCTCGCGCGTCGCGAGACCTCCACCGACCGCCGCGATGCGCTCGGCCAAACTGGCCGCCTCACTTTCGGCCGCCTCGATGTCCTTGCGAGGCACGGTATCCGAGAGTTCCTTCAGCCGCGCCACGCGCTTCTCGGCGAGCGACTTGGCCGCGCGCAACTCGGCCAGTTGCGCCGACTGGTTCGAGCGCTCGAGGGGCGCGGTTGACGGCACCACATAGGCCAGCACCTCGCCTTTGCGCACCGCTTGCCCGGGATTCGGCAGGCCCCGCGGACCGGGCTCGATGCGCCCGGCGTTCAGCGGCTGCACCTTGCCACCCGCATTCGGGTCCATCAGCACCTTGCCGTTTAATTCGAACGAGCGCGGCAGCTCGGCCTCCGCAGCCACCATCGTGCGCACAACCAGCTGGCGCTGTGCCGGCTTGGGTAGGAAGACGCTGCCGCCAGGCTGGCGCTGTGGGCCGTTCGCGCTGGGCCCAGCGGGCGCCTCGCCGTGGTTATGGCCTTCACCGGCCTGCGTGTTCAGTGGGCCGACGAGTGCCAGCACCACGCCGATCGAAGCCAGGCGATGCGTCGAAGCGCGCTTCATGCTGCACCTCCGGCGCGGATCTGGCGGGCGGCCATCAGGCGTCTCCCGCCGAACACGAGGACGGCAAGGACTGTCAGGCCGCCAGCGGCCCATCCGCCGACCTCCTTCCACGAATGTTTATGCGCGGACTCGTCGGTATGGGCGGCCTCGTGCAGGTCGAGTTCGCCGGCCAGTAGATCGACCTCCGCCCCAGCGGTCACGGTCGCGGTGATCGGCAGCACGCCGGGCTTGGGTGCTTCCTTGAGCACCACCTTATAGGCGTCGTCGCCGTGGGCCTCGGCCTTGAACTGGGCCCCAGTGATCTCGAGCTCGATCTGCGCGCCGCGTACGGGGGCGTTGTCGGCAAAGCGGTCGAGGTAGAGCGTGATCTGCTTGCCGTCGAGCACGCCGACGAGCTCGAAGGTCTCGGACACCGCGGCGAAGCGCGGCAGCGCCGTGCCGGTGGCGGCGGAGGCCGCGTCACCGTGGTCATGGCCCTCGCCGGCGATGGCCGGCAGGACGGTAGCGAGCAGCATGGCCGCGAGGCTGAGTGCGGCCAAGGAGTGGGAGGACTTCATGGGATCGGATTCCTGAATGGGTTCGCTGAGCGTGTGCGTGGGTGCGTGTGCTGAGGGCGTGTCCCGTCGGCTCACTGCGGCAGAAGGCCCAGGGCCTGCCGCCACGCGGAGATCGCTGCGCCGAGTTCGATGAGGGCGCGCGCGGCCTGTCGCTCGGCGTCGGCGGCCTCGGCCTCGATGCGCAAGCGGGTGGGCAGGTCGGACTCGCCCAAGCGGAAGGACTTGTCGAAGAAGCCGCGCGACTCGCGCGCCAGCTGGGCGCGGCGTTCAGCAGCGGCCAGCTGGGTCCGCGCCGCGTCCGTGCGCGCGCGTGCGGCCTCGCGTTCGCCTGCCAGGCGGGCACGCTCCAAGACCAACTGTGCCTGCAGTTCGACCGCTTCGGCGCGCGCCGAAGCCACGCGTGCATCGTGTCGAGGACCGGCGCCGAAGGGGATGCGCACACCGACCGTGAAGGTCTGCTGGTAGGACTCCCCGTAGGTGCCACGATCGCGGGTCGCAGCGATGGTGAGTTCCGGGCTGGCGCGAGACTGCGTGGCCGCGAGTGCAGCCACACCGTCTGCGACTGCGGAGCGGTCCTTCAACGAGAGCAGTTCGGCATGCGTGTCCAAGCCGTCCGGAGCACTGGGCATCGTGGACGGCTCGGGTTCGGCGTCGGCGCTGGGCGAATGGCTGGGTGCGGCAGCGCCTGGCATGTCGACGAGTGGACGAAGCTGCTGCCAGGCGGCCGAGAGCGAACCTTCAGCTTGCGCCACGGCGGCTTCGGCCGCTGCCACGGCGCCGTCGGCCTGATGCTGGTCGGCACGGGCCAAGTCACCGGCCTTCAGACGCTTGCCGACATCGGCCGCGATGCGGCGAACGTTGTCGAGCTGGCCGCGCGCGGCATCGAGTTCCACGCGGGCGCGCTGCCACGTCCACCAGCCCTCGCGGACGGTGGCTGCCACGCGCAGTTGGGCCGCCGTGGTGCGGCTCTCGATGGCACGCCCTTCGGCATCGGCCAGGGCCTGGCTGCGGCCGCGTTCGCCCGGCAGCCACAACGGGATCGCCACGCCGATCTCGTACTCGCGGGTGCCGAGGTTGCGGTTCAGGCGGTCCGTCTTGGTGGACAGCTCCATCGCCACCGGTTCGGGCGTTAACGATCGGGCCGCCTGCTGCTGCGCGCGTGCCGCGTCGCGTCGCGCCGTCAACGCTTGGGCTTCGGGCTGCCGCGCCCAGGCGGCTTCGAAGGCCGCACGCAGCGTGGGCCGGTCCTGAACGGTGGGCGTTGCCGCAGTTTGCGCGTGCGCCTCGATCAGAGCGCCGGTCAGTGCAGCGGCGAGTGCCAGGGTCAGGGTGGCGCGGGCGGGGTGTTGCCACCGCCCGGCAGCCAGGAATCTTCTTCGGTGCATCCGATGCTCCAGTGTTGAAAACAACCCACGGGAGATCGGCAAGGGGCGACGCTGAGCAACTCAGAGTCGGATCGGGCCTGGCACGGCGCCACTGACACGAACGTCAACTGGCGCGCACTCAGGCGCGAACGGGCTTCAGAAAGGGAAGAGACCCGCCTCGCCGATCAGGCGAGGGGCAGCCACTGAGGGCGTTCGGGCGGGCTTGGCGCGAGGGTGCGCACGGTGCCTTCGACGAGCGTCACCGGGTGGGACGCCAGGGCCAGCGGCGACATGTCGCCCACGGGCGTGGGCATGCTGGCACCGGTGCCGTGGCAATGGCCGCAGTAGTAATCCAAGCCGGCCTGGGCATTCTGGTCCGCCGGGACGCTGTCCTGGTCGGCCTTGGCCTGGTCCGCATGCCGGTGCTCGTGATGGCCCAGATGCTCGGCGTGATGGCCGGCTTCGTGCCCGCAATACGCCGCCCCAGCCGCCCAGCTGAACTGGAGCGGTAGCAAGGCGAGCATGAGGATCGCGAGCCAACGGCGCATTTGCAAAGTTTAGCAGCTAGAGCGTTTGAGACGAGTTCGCGGAGCTGATCGCCGCGACCGGCATCACCACTTTTCGGCGCGAATGCGCCGGACCTGAGCATTCATGCGGTGCCGGATGACCTGCGCGTAGAGCCAGCGCTTGACCCCCGACAGATTCGATCCGTGGCGGGCATAGAACTCGTCCGGGCTGTCGAAGACACCGAAGTCATCGGCGATCCCGTCCTTCTGGATGTACGTGTCCTGGCCGCGCCACTCGACTCCGGGCGCGGACAGGTCGGGCGTGGCTGCACCGTAGCCGCAGAACCGACGTCGGCCCGGAAAGCGGCGCTGCAGGCTGGCCAGGTAGGGTGCGTCAAGGATGAAGCCTTCCAGGTTCACCCACCGGCCCTCGAAGGCCACTTGGACCCAGCTGTGGATGATGCGTTGCGGTGCCAGCACATAGGCGAGCCCCGTGATCGCACCCTTCTGTAGCGGCTTGTCGATGGTGAAGCCGTGGAAGCGGCAGGGAATGCCCACCGCGCGCAGCAAGGCCATTAGCAGCGTGCTCTTGGTGTTGCACTGGCCGATGCCGTCGGCCAACACCCGAGATGCCGGCAGCTCGTCGCCCTCGTTGTAGCCGAAGGCGATTTCGTTGCGGACGAAGTCGTAGGCGACGCCGATGCGTTCATACATCGGTAACTGCCGCCAGCCGCGCGCCTCGACCAGCGCTTCGATGGCAGGGTGCGTGAAGTCGAGCAGCCGCGTGGGCTGCAACAGGCGCGGTTCGGCATCCATGCTTGCCTCAGCTTCGCTCCGGATTGCGCAGCAGGCGCAGCCCGTTGAAGACCACCAGCAGGCTGGCGCCCATGTCGGCGAACACGGCCATCCACATGCTGGCGTTGTCGAACAGCGCCAGCACCAGGAACAAGGCCTTGATGCCCAGGGCCAGCGTGATGTTCTGCCACAGCACCGCGTGCGTGCGCTGCGACAGACGCACGGTCTCGGCGATACGCCGCAGGTCGTCGTTCATGACGACAACATCGGCGGCTTCCATCGCAATGTCGGTCCCGGCCGCGCCCATCGCCATGCCGATGTCGGCCTGGGCCAACGCGGGCGCGTCGTTGATACCGTCGCCGGTCATCGCCGTCGCGCCGTACTGCTTCTGCATGGCCTGGATCGCGGCGAGCTTGTCCTCGGGCAGCAGGTTCCCGCGGATGTCCGTCAGACCGGCTTGGCGCCCGATGGCCTCGGCGGTGGCCTGGTTGTCGCCGGTCAGCATCACCGGCGTGATGCCCATCGCCTTCAGTTCGCCGATGGCGGCGGCCGACGAGGGCTTGATCGTGTCGGCGACCGCGAAGAGTGCCAGCACCCCGGACGCGGTCGCCAGCAGGCTGACCGTGCGGCCGGCTTGTTCGTGCCAGTGAAGCACGGCCTCGATCTCGACGGAGCACTGGCCGCGCTCCTCGATCAGGCGGTGGTTGCCCAGCACATAGCGCTGGCCGTCGATGTCGGCCTCGATGCCGCGACCGGATAGCGCCGCAAAGTTGCGGGCCTCGACGCTGTTCGGCGTCAGCCCTGCGGCGATGGCGCGCGACACCGGGTGGTCCGAGTGCGCCGCCAGCGCGGCGGCGATGTGTTCGGCCTGCAGTTTGGGCAGGCGGGTGGACAGCATCTGCCACTCGACGAGGCGCGGCTTCCCTTCGGTGATGGTGCCGGTCTTGTCGAGTGCGACTGCCTTCAGCAGCCGCGCCTGTTCCAGGTGGACGCCGCCCTTGACCAGGATGCCGCGCCGGGCCGCCGACGCCAGCCCGCTGACGACGGTGACGGGCGTCGAGATGACGAGTGCGCAGGGGCAGGCGATGACCAGCAGCACCAGCGCCTTGTAGACCGCGGCGAGCGCCGTCCAGCCGAAGAGCCAGGGGCCGGCGATGGCGACGGCCAGCGCCAGGACGAATACGGCCGGTGTGTACACGGCCGCAAAGCGATCGACGAAGCGCTGGGTCGGCGCGCGGCTGCCCTGGGCCTGCTCGACCGCGTGGATGATGCGGACCAGCGTCGATTGCGAGGCGGCGGCGGTGACGCGGCACTCGATGGTGCCGGTCTGGTTGATGGTGCCGGCGAAGACCGCATCGCCGGGCCCCTTGTCAACCGGCAGGCTCTCGCCAGTGACGGGCGCCTGGTCCACGCTGGTGCTGCCGGCCATGACCACGGCATCCATGGCGACCCGCTCACCCGGCTTGACCCGCACCGTGGCGCCAACGGACACATTACCGACGGGCACAGAAGCCCAGCTGCCGTCCGGCTGCCTCAGGTCGGCTGTCTCTGGGGACAGTGCCAGCAGACCACTGATCGCATTGCGTGCGCGGTCGACCGCGTGCGCCTCGATCAACTCGGCGATGGCGTACAGGGCCATGACCATCGCCGCCTCGGGCCACTGACCGATGACGAAGGCGCCGGCAACCGCCACGGTCATCAGCGAATTAA
Source organism: uncultured beta proteobacterium (assembly GCA_902826155.1). The sequence goes on along the minus strand of CADEDU010000017.1, from coordinate 20,973 downwards.
TGTTAAGGCGGCCGTTCCGCAAGGCCGACAGGCCCTTGCGGAAGGTGCTGAAGCCGGCCAGCGCGATGGCCGCGGCAGCGACGGCCATACCAACCCACTTGGACCAGGGCGCGTCCGGCACCAGGAAGGTCAGGCCCTCGGCTGTCGTCGCAAGTGCAAGTGCAGCCAGCAGTCGGGCCAAGCCGGAGCCGGTGGCGGCATCGTCCTTGTGGTCGTGATCCGATCTATCACCGGCGTTGGACGACACCGTCGCGTCGGGCCACGCGTGAACTTCGAATCCGGAGTTCCGGATGGCTTCCACCGCTGCCAGCGCAGCCTGCGGCTCGCCGGCTATGCGCAGGCTGCGCTCGCCCAACTGGAAGCGTAGGCCCAGGACGCCAGGGATGCCCTCTACAGCGCGACGGATCTCGGACTCTTCGCTGGCACAGTCCATCGCCGGGATGCGGAAGCGCTGGCCGCCACCTAGCGGTGCGGGCGCGGAAGCGACGGACACGTGCTCCGCGGCGCCACAGCAGGCGCCGCAATCGGGCGCTGGCGCAGAGTCAGCCGGATTCGGTTGGATGTCGTGGGGGTGAGCGTGAGCCATACCGCCATTGAAAACCCTGAAGTGGGTATAGAGTCAAGGCGCGTCGTGAACTGTCACTGGCACGAGGGGAATCGCACATGCGCATCGGCGAACTGGCCCAAGCCAGCGGAACGCCCATCGAGACAATCCGCTTCTACGAGCGGGAGGGCCTGCTGCCGGCCGCTGCGCGCACGGAAGGCAAGTACCGCATCTACGCCCCGCAGCATGCGAACCGGCTGGCCTTCATCCGGCAGTGCCGCAGCCTGGACATGACGCTCGACGAGGTGCGGGTGCTGTTGCGTTTCAAGGACCAACCGTTGGCCGACTGCGGCGAGGTGAACTGCCTGCTCGACGAGCACATCAGCCACGTGGCCGAGCGGATCCAGGCCCTGCGCGCTCTGGAGAAGGAACTGAGGGCGCTGCGATCGGCCTGCCCCGTGCCGCATACCGCAGCCGACTGCGGCATCTTGCAGGGCATCGATCACGCGGGGGCGAAGCCTGCGGCAGCGTCCAAGCGCCATGTACGCGGCGCCCACTGAGCGTTCCCGGGGGATAGTCAAAAATTTCGACAGGTTGCCTGGCCGAAGGAAAAAGACGCCTGACACGTTCACCCCGATCCCGGATCTGCAGGTGAGACCAACCTGGCCTTGAACGGGTGGTTTCTGGAACTGACGTGTCCGACTGCCTGTGGCCGTCAGTGTGAGGAAGTGGCCGCGCCTCGAATCTGACCTTCGATGCGCAGGCCGTGGCAGCGAAAGTCGGCTGTCAGCGGAGCTCGGGAACGCACAGTGGCGGCCATCTGCTGACAAGGTCGCGGGATGGACGACTGCGCCAGACTGGGTGCTGCCACTCAGGTTTGGCGGTTGAACGGCAGCCGCCGCCGGAACCTGACGTTCGTCGTTCGCCCAGGCAGGTGGCCGCTGTACCTCGGAACCAGCCGGACGTCGGCGATCCGACCAGCGACTTGAACGTGCCCCAACGCGGGTAGTCGGTCAGCGTCAGCTTCAACGGGCCACCAACTGGCACTCCCGACCGGGAATGTCGCTCAGCTCATCACTGCCGAGAGCCGAGCGGTGCGATTGTCGTTGAGGGCAACCGCGCCCTCAAGCTGCATGTAGCGGCGCTGGATCTGCAACTCGTCGTTCTGCTCGAGCATCTAATCGCCGACCAAGCGCGTGATCGCCGCCTCGTTGGGGAAGATGCCGACTACGTTGGTGCGCCGCTTGATCCCGCCGTTGAATCGCTCCAGTGGATTGGTCGAGTGAATCTGGGTGTCGTGCGCCTTGGGGAAGCTCATGAAGGCCAGCACATCGACCTCGGATTCGTCCATGAGCGCGGCGACTTTGGGGAAGCGCTTGCGCAACCGTAACGGTCCGGTTGCCGGTCCACGCTAACGCGGCATCTTACGTCCTCCTAGCTACGACCTCGGTGGGATTTGTGCGTCGTTGCCCTTGTGAAATCATCGTGGCGCCTAGGCGCTCTCCCCTGCATCTCAAACAGGGGCATCGATGCGCACTTTATCTGAAGTGCTAGGAACGCAAGGCTCTTACGATCGTCCATACCAACGGAGGCGTGCATGAGTACCGAGCAAGTACTTCATCAGAGCAAATTCGACCCAAGCGATATCAAGCTCGACGCGCCGCTTCATCGGCGAATTCTGAGCTTCTTGAACGCCGCCGTTCAACCGGAGGATTTGGTTTACGAAAAACCGCGTCTACCAAATCCGGAAGTCGATCCGATTCATGAAGACCATCCGGAAGCGCTTCAGCAACGGCGAAAGAAAATTCTCGATCCGGAGGTAGCGAAAGCAATCATTGAGTTCAGAGAAACCGAATACCCGTTTGGCTTCCGAACTATCCGAGAGGTGCTCGGACTTCGTGTGTTTGATCGGAGGCGCTTGGACGACCTGATGCGCCATTTCAGCAATATGTTCTACGGCGCCTGGTCTGTGTTTCCGCACGGTATTCCGCGCAGAGGGCCAGGCGGTTACGATGGTGTCATTCACGCAGCGCTGCTACACACTGGCAAGGTGCTGTTCATAACGGCGGACGAGACGACATTGCTATGGAATCCGGAGGATGCCACGCCGGCCGCGTTTGAAGATCCGGTCAACCAGCCCCACCTGACCCCAGATGCCGCGTCGGGGTATTCCGTGCTTTGTGGCGGGCACTCGTTCTTGTCCGATGGGCGTCTGTTGGTCGTCGGCGGCGGTGGATACGGACCGCACTCCAAAGCGAAATGGGGTTACAAATTCGATCCGATGAGCAGAACCTGGACGCGAACCGCGGGCAGCATGGTCCACGATCGTTGGTATCCGACGGTTCTGACGCTGGGCGATCAGCGAATTGGCAACAGCCACGAGGTCTTGGTGGTCTGTGGCCATGGTAGTGGCGACATGGAAATCTATGACGAAGCTTCCGATAGCTTTCGGGAGGTGACATCCGGGGACGACAAGCCATTCCCGAGCTTGTATCCCGGCCTTCATCTGCTCCCTAACAACAGCATTTTCTATTCGCGCACTGGGTGGGGCACGGCCGGGGCAGGCGGTGGGCCCTTTCCGGGTGATGACCAATCTTCGTACTTCTCATTCACCGGATCGACCACGGGAGTTTGGAACGATATTGCTCCAGTAACGCCGACTAAGCCCGACCGCACTAAAGCAATGTCAGTAATGGTCCTGAGCAGCACCCCTCCGTATGTGCGTGTGCTCGTATTAGGGGGCGCGGACTCTTCCACCAACAATAGCTACGAGATCTTCGACGCCACATCGTTGTCGCCGGCCGCGAACTGGAGCCCTTCGATACCGTTTCCTGACGGCGAACACCGCAGCCTTTGCAGCGCAGTCTTGTTGCCCGATGGGACTGCTTTCGTGTGCGGTGGCATCCAACGAACCAACTCTCCATGCGCTCTGTTCGACCCTCAAACGAATTCATGGGCAGGCATGGCAACCTTGCCATCCATTCGTGACTACCATTCGGTCGCACTGCTGCTACCAACCGGGCAGGTCATGATGGCCGGATGGAACAATGCGGCGATCGAAATATTCAGTCCGCCCTATCTGTTCCGCGGGGCAAGACCCGTGATCTCCGCCGCACCGGCTCTCGTGCATCACGGGCAAAGCTTCGTGATCGAGTCACCGGATGCTGCCTCGATTGTCAAGGTGGTGCTGGTGAGGCCGATGGCCGTGACCCACCAAACGGACACTGAACAGAAAGTTTTGGAGATGCCGTATGTCCACGATCATGCAAACCCAAGCAGACTTACGCTGACAGCTCCTCACGGCGGACACCCGCACTCGTTGGCGCAGCAAGGCTACTACATGATGTTTGCATTGAATATCAATGGCGTTCCATCTGTCGCCAAGTGGATCTACCTGCATTGATTAGTCCCGTTTCGTTCACCCGCCCAGCTTTGCAGAACCCCACGCGCGGGAATATAGTTATCAATAGCTACCCTGCGCTTTCACGCAGCTGTCACGAGGGGGCAGTCTGCTGCCGAGCTCGATGCAGTGAGAGCCTACGACATCCACGAAGCGGTTGATCTCTTAAAGGTCGATCGCTCCACCGCTCTCGATCTCGCCAGGACGGGAGAACTACCGAGGCGAAGATCGGCCGCGCGTGGGTTTTCTTGGAAGCCGACTTGGTCGCCAATCTTCAGGACGAAGTTCGACGTCAAACGTTCGAGCAGCGTGAAGATGCGGCACCAAGGAAGTCCCGCAAAGATCTCCTAGGACAATAACCGCTCCGGAGAACACGTAGTCGCGCAGGCGCAGATAGAGGTGCAGCGGGCGCAGTAACCGCGACACCTAGCCGGCCAGCTGCTGCACGGTCTGAGTCGCGGTTTTCGGCACCTGATTCTCGAGCAGCTTTTCGCGCAGATCGTGAAACCGTCTCAGACGCTGGCAACGTCAGCAGTACCTTCGACACCGGTCATGGGGAGCGCCCCTCCGGGGCATTCTGGATGACCGAAATCTTGCAGAGACCGTGAATTGAGGGCGCGGTAGCCGACGACAGCACCCGCCGCACAGCGGGCATCGAAAGCGCCACCGGCTACTTCCGCTGGGGGTCGGGTGCGTGAGTTCGGCGCCGCGAGCAGCAGTCATTGAACAGTCCGAGGCGGCGCTGGTGCAGCGCAGACGCCGGCGCTGTCAGCAATAGCTTGAACACCGGTCGTTGGTACCGGTGCTGGCGTGGCGATTCAAAAACGGCAATTTGGCCCAGACCGCGAGTTCACGGTGTGGCCGCGTCCGACAGCACCGCTGCAAAAGCGGTCGGTCGATCTGGTAGATCGAAGTACCGCAATGGGTCGATTTCAGCCGGTCAGCGAACCGACTTCCCGACGCGTGTCCTCGCTCGATTCCGGTCAGTCATTGTGCGGGGTCAACTCGCCAGCAACGCTTGCGCCGAACCAATAGGTTCTGCATCAGCAGAAAAAAAGTCATCAACAGAGCCCGGCTGCCTCGGCGGAAACCTCCGCGCGATCACACATGACTAATCCCCTTTTGGATTGGTCCTCTCGCGATCACGTCGCGATGGACAGGCTCCTGGTCTCGCCGCGTCCGCCGATGAATTCGCGGATGGACTGATCGAGGGCCCTGAGTTGGATGCCACTCGATTCAAAGTGGCGCCCGGAAAGGGATTCGCCGGAACAGTCGGTCCCAACGGACGTGACGGGCCACCTCCTCCCGCAGTCGGCCCGCCTTGGCCACCCCCCGACCCTCTCCGCACCACCGACCCGAGCACTGCACCCTGAACCGCCCGACCGATCCCGTGCGCTACTGGGGCTAGTTGACTCGCCACCCCGCCACGCGGCACCAGCCGCTCCGTCATGGAGAACACGATGCTCCAGGCAATGAACGGCAGCGCGGTGTAGCCAATCGCCGTGGCGAACTGGATGACCGCAGCGCCGGAGATCCCGTCGCCAGAAAACCACGTCGCGTTGAAGAACAACGTCGACGCCCACTCGTTGAAGATCTCGCTGATCTTCCACCAGAAAATGTAGAGCGTTCCCCACAGATTCGCGAATGCGATCGGACCGATCAGCAAGACCACGCCGTCACGCGCGCGATCAGGTAATAGCAGCAAGTAGATACCTAGCAGCGAGAGCACCAGCGCGATCGCGCGGGCCATCGCTACGCCGAACGGCGTGAGTGCGGCGACGAGCTTGGCGAACAAAGTCATGAAGACGCCGACGATGTAGGAGAGAGTGCCGGCTAGGTTCTTCCAGAACGCGCCTTTGAACCGCTCGATCCAACTCGGCCCACGCTCCTTGGCGTCGATGTCCACCGCCTGCACGATGCGATCGAACTCCGCGTAGACCGGCGCGAAGGCGCGGGTACACGAAGCCTCTCCAGATTGCGCGCACTGCTCGCCCAGCAATGCATTGAACGCCTTGTCCTGCGCCGCCTGCACCGCTGCGCTTACCAAGGTCGCAGCACCGATGGACTGGTAGAGATCCGAGATTCGCGTGAACGCCGTTCGATTGACGAGCGCGGCGTGATCATCGACGAGTTGACCGACCATCACCGCTCCGCGTGCAGCTTTGTTCGCGAGATTCGGATCGATCGAAGTGCCCGCAGCACGCGCTTCGGGAATGGCCGCGATCGTCGTGTGACCGACGATGTTGATGGCGACGGAAGGTGATGCGGTGGTGCACCCACCTGCCGGCTCCCAGCGCGCGCCACTGTATCCATCGGTGATCTCGTTCAGCTTCGCACGGTTGTCGCAGACCAGCGACCCCAGGCTAACTAATGGATTGACGGCATCGAGTGCCGCGACGACCTTCGCAAGCTCGGCAGCGGTTTCGCCGCTCGAGTACTTCGCATTCGGCGAGACCGGATTCTGCAACCGATGCTCGAGGTTCTGCCGGCGAATCGCATTGGCAAACGCGGCATCGCTCATCATCGCCGCCGCTACAACGTACCGCCACGCGCTCAAGTTCGCGAGCACGTTCTTGTCGGCGAAGTTCGCCGGGTTCGATGCCGCCTCGCGCAGCGTCTGCGACAGCATCGGCACCAGGAAAGCCGTATCGGTCGCAACGATGCGCTTGGCGGTCTGATTGATCGCCTGCCCGATCGCATCGATCCAATAGGTGGGAAGCGGCGCGGCACCTTGTGTCGCCGGCCCAGTGCCCAACGTCGCCGTACCGAAGCGCGCGCCGATGACGGTGGCGAGGTTCACCGGCTGCGGACCGTACAGCAGCACCGCGGCCGCGCACACGGCGAGAAAGTGCATCAACAGCGCACCCGGGCCGGCATCTCTGGAGGCAGGCCGCACCGCCGTCCAGCCCAGGCCCAACGTCGCCAATACCAAGAAGATCCACCAGCCTTCGGTTTGCAGCCCGCGGTAGAGGATATGGACGAGCGCATAGCCCATCGCGCCCATCGCATTGATCGTCGCCGAGCCGGTGTAGTCCATCGCCTGTGCCGTGCAGACTTATTCGGAAGCGAACAAGCTCTTGAAGGCATCGAACGAGAACGATCCGCTCTTCTTCGGTGTGGCCGACTGCTCGACGCGGTTGATCTGGCGCGACACCATCTCGAGTGCCAGGATCTGCGTGCGCGCCGCGCCCGCTTTGGCTTCTTGGTGCTTTTGCAAGGCGTCCGCTTCGGTGCGAAGCAGCGCGATCTGTTCTTCCAGCTGCGCCTTGCGATTCACGACTTCGGTCGCCTGCGCGCCAGCGCCGGCTTTCACGTCCATCTTCTTCACCTGGCTCATGAGATCGAGCACGGCTCCCCGAATGGCGGTGATCGCGATCTGCGAAGCCAGCGCATCGACGTACAACCGGCGTGCTTCGGCGGAGAGTTGCCGAGCGGCGAGGAACGCCTGGGTCTGAAGGAGGTTGGCGGCAGTCGGCGCCACGCACGCGTCGGCGGGACTGATCGGCGCATTCAGGTAGTCGTCGATCGTGCAATCGCGCAGCGCCACCGGAGATGCACCCGCGAGCACCTGTCCGAGCGCGTTGGCGGTGCGCGCTTCGATGTTGGCGTTGAACGCATGCAAGCTGATGCGTGGCGGCCGGACCTCGTGCCCGCTCGCGCTCACTCGTTCGTCGGGCAAGAGCCCGAGCAGCGCCTCGATCTCGCGCGTGACATTGAGCGTCGTATAGCTGCGCAGGAACTCCAGCGTCTCCTTGCCCGCAGGCAGCGCTGCCGCGACCGACCCGAACGTGGATTGGTTGGCGCAGCTCTGATACGCCTCGCTCGGCGAGACGCCGCGATTGACCTGCTCTTCGTAGCATTGGTCCTGCGCTTCGGCCATGCGTCTGGCGCCCCGCTCCATCCCTCGTTGCCGCGCTTCCTGGGCGTTGCAGGCGCTCTGGAACATCGCGAACTTTTCGTTGTAGCTCTGGTTCATCATGTCCAACACCGAGGCCAACGTCGGATTGGAGTAGGCGAGCGTGATGAGATACGTCGCCACCGCGCCTTGCGCCCCCGCGACGAGTTGGTTCTTCATGTCGTTCAGGAACGCCTTGGCATCGAAGGTGCGCAGGAACCCGCTGTAGTCCAGGCCCGAGCAGGTGAGCGCCGCGCGCCCGCCGAAGGACACGCTCGCGCTCGTCTGCGGTGTGTGCGGCATCCAGCGCACGCCGCTACCGATGGTGGCACCGAACCGCAGCTCCTGGGCATTCGCGCGCTCGGCGTAAAGCGGCGCCTGCGCAAGCGCCGGGCGCGGACGATCTATCAATGCGAGGGCCAGAACGGTGAGCACTGCCCAGCGCAGTAGCACGAGCCCCGGTGTCTCGATCATGAGCCTTCTTCCCTGGCGGCGAGTTGGGGTTGACGCAGCTGCAGGACCGCCTCGCGCAGCGCCTCGACCTCAGGGATCGATTCGAAGCGACGCTGCACGCCAGAGCGCGCATCGCGCAGCTCGATGGTGGGCAGGCGCCGGATGCGCTTGGCGCGCGCCTCCTCGATCGTGATCGGCGCAACGGGCATGGCGATCGCCCAACGGATGACCGAGTCGACCACATCACGCTCGGCATCACCGACGAATATGACTTTGACGTCCAGCACCGGGAACTGCTCGACAAGTCGTTGCGCCGTGTCGATCGCCTGCGGGCATCCGCGACAGTCGGACGTGACATACACCGCGAGCTGCATGCCGATGAAATGCGGCATCACGGTGTAGGCGTCGCGTGGCAGCAACGCGGTGGCTTGCGCGGCCTCTTGTTCGAGGGCGACGGTACGCTCGGCGACGTAGGCGGCGATCAGCAGCTGGCGCTTCTTCTGCGCAACGAGCGCGCGAATGTTCTCGTCGGTGGGATTGAGGAGTGCGCGCACCGCCTCGATCGGCGGCTTGCCGTGGTTGGCGAGAAAGGCTTGGATGTCGTCGTCAGACACGCCGCCGATCATCGGCTTGGCGGCGCTGAGAGATGGTGGCGAAGGACTCTGGTGACCTGAACCTCGAGCAGGAGCGTTAGCGGCTGGAGTAGCGGATCGGTCAGACTGATCTGCCGTGGCTGGCTCTTCGGCGCGCCCGCTGCATGCCTGCATCTCGCCCGGCGTGAGCTTGTTGCGGCACGCCGGCGCATCCGAACCCGGTGTGAGCGCACTGGCTGCAACCTGCCCTGACCCGAGCACGAGGAGTATCAAGCTAGCGACCGCAACTCGGCGCACGCGCCAGCTCCAGTAGAAGTGCATCGACGCTCGCGTACGGCGTTTCCACTTCATCATGCCCCAGCGCATCAGCCCATCAGCGCGAAACCGGTAGTCGTTCCACCCGCCCTTCCGGTGAGAGGAACACGACGTGGGTGTCTTCGATCCGCACGACTTCCCATCCGTTCGGAAAAGCCTCCCCTTCGCGCAGCACGCCGCCAACGCGCTCGGCGATCACATGCGCCTCGCGCCCGCTCTCGTGCGACACGATGTGCTGAATTGCGAACGGCACGGATGGCTCGACCAACTTCGATTCGATGAAGACGCCGCGCAGCGGGTCGCCGTCGGGTGTTTTCGTTGGGGACGGCATCGGTGGGGCGGCTCGCACGTTCGCCTGAAGCGCACCGTTACGCGACGCAACCGTCGGTGAGGGCTCATCGAGCCGATCGCCTACGGGTGCTTTGCGCGATGGCACCCGTTGCGATGGGACGATCTGCGCCGCAGATGAAGTGCTCGCTGCCGGAACCGCCGGCAAACCGCGCTGCGCAACGTCGCGCGGCAATTCACCGACGACGCCGCTTCCGGCACGCGCCGGCGCAAGCACCGGCAACTTCTGATTCACGTACTGCTCGATCGTCCTGGGCGTCACGCCGGCCGCGGCGAGTATCGATGATTTTGGCGCTCCAACTCTTGCACCCGAATCCGGCACGGCAGCCTGCATTGGTGCGTGGCCTCGCTGCGTAGGCGTGTGCATCAGATCGAGTGTCTCTTTCACACTCGCTACGCGCGCCTCATGCGCGCGCGCCTGTTCGGCACTGCGCACCCGCGAGGCGATATTCCAGCTCACCGTGAAGATGACGATCATGGCGATGGCAATCAGCAATACACGCGGTCGCAATGACCGGTTCAGCGAGAATCCGTCGGTCCGTGACGGCGTGGTTGCACCGCGTGCGCGCGTTTGATTCACCGCGACATCAGATTCCTGTTGCACCACGATCGTGACCGGCGGATGAAAGCCGCCCCTCGACAGTCTCGGGTCCTTGGCCGCCCACCAAGGTCGGTCCCCGCGCAGATCGATTGGTGCTTCTTCGAGCGCGACCGACGCGCTTGCGGCGACGACTCCGCCAGGCTTCGATTCCCGATCCGACGTGCGAGCATCGTCGATCTCACCCGATACGGCAGCAGAGTCTTCCCTCCGCTCAGCGTCGACGACGGACGCAGCTGATTCGAGTTGCAACACCGACTGTGTCGCATCCGGCACGCGCGCTTCCACCCGCTGCTTGCTCGCCGCCTGACGCAGCACGGCAAACGGATCGGTGGCTCGACTCATAGCGCTCTCCTTCCGCCGTACGGAAATTCTTTCGCGAAACGCCCGACCGCCATCGCGTGATCACCGCCGCAGTCGGCGAGCAGCTTCTGGTAGAGCGCGGAATCGGCCGGATCGGTGGTGGCGATGGCGTACTTGAGTGGATCCGGAATCACGCGCGCGACGGTGGAAGGACGCCCTTCCATCTTCGCGAAGAACTCGCTGAACAGCCCCTTGCGAACGTTCAAGCTGCTCACCAGCTCGTGTTCTTTCTCGCTCAGCGCCACATACTTGGGCAGCGCCTGTAAGGCCACACGATCCTGGCGCAGCACGATCTTGGTCGCGGTGTTACCGAGAATCGCCTTGCCCATCGGCGTGTCGAAGTCCGACATCAATTGCGAGATCGCGAACGCCATGCCGTTCAAGCTGCGATAGGCGCGGAACGCCTTTTGCACCAGCATCGCCGAGCCGTCGTCGCGCATGAGCGCCCAGCCTTCATCCAGGCCGAGCACTTTGAGCGAACCGAGATGCTGCGGGTCGTACATGATGTTGTTGATGAAGTTGAATACGCATAGGGACAGCACCCCTGCGCACGGGTAGTCCACCACCTTGGACAGATTGAAGAACACGAACCGATCGTCGATCTCGACCGTGTTCGGGCGATTGAATAGACGCGCGTAGGCGCCGCGGGTGTAGGGCTGCAAGCGCTTGGCCAGATCGCGGCCGAGGCTGGTGTGCTCGAGCTGCTGGACGATGTCGCCCAGCACCGTCTCGCGCATCGGCTGGTTGCGCGCGTCGTCCCAGTTGCGTCGCGAGGCGCGCAGTGCGCTTTCTGATAAGCAGCCCTGCGCTTCCTTGTCCACCACCAGGCGCGGATCGGTGTCGGTCAGCATGTTGACCAGGATCGCGAGCCACCCGCTCAGATTGTCGTAGGTAGGTGCGCCGCGAAAACCGTTGATCGCATCGTCGCCGTCGAGCTGGATCTCGACGTACTTGCCGAGCAGCCGGGCGAGGCGCTCGTAGTCGGGTTTGATCGAGAGCAGGAACACCCGCAGGTCGGGCACGCAGTAGAGCTGGGTGAGGAAGTCTTGCACCCAGAAGGTCTTGCCCGAGCCGGAGCCCCCTACGACGAGCAGATGCGGATTGGTGTCGCAGGCGCGCGGGTCGAGAAAGAACGGCGTGCCCCAACGGCTGGCGTAGAGCGCGATCGAACGCTGCGGGTCGGTGCCTTCCCAGTAACCAGACAGCGGCGCCATCGCGGCCACGTCACTGCTCAGCATGCGCCGCGCGCGGCTGGTGGCGCGATCGGCGACGTCACTGCGCGCCATCGGGAGTGCGCTCAACAACGCCGAGGAGCCGATGGTCGTTTCAAGGTCGGCGGGCATGTGCTGATCGAGGTGACCGATCACGCGCACGGCGCGGTCGGCCGTGTCGTCCACGCTTTCGCCGCGCACCCAGACCATCAACCGGGTCGCACCCATCGTCTCGCCGTCGTGCATGCGCGACTGCACCGCATCGAGCGCCTCGGCGCGCTTATCCATCTCGATCTGGTTGAAGCCGACGGTGAGCTTCTCGTTCATGTGGCGCGCCGTCTTGATGCGAAGCAAGGTGGCATTGCGCCCTTTGGCGGTGTAGGAGAGGCACACCGTGATATCGGATTCATCGTTCACCAGGGCCCCTAGCATCCCGGGGAACACCGCACCGGGTTGCCACATCATCGAGACCGCCTGGTGCCACACGCGCCGGCCGCGATGCGCGGTCACGAAGCCCTCGAAGCCGATGTGCGGCACATCGCCCAGCGCGGCGACCGCATCACCAGCCGCATCTCGCTCGGTGAGATCGATGCTCGCGGCTTGCAGGTTTTGTGGAAACAGCAGACTCGCGACGACCGCGATGTAGTCGTTACCCGTGAGAGGCCGCAGGTCGAGCCCGCTGCTTGCCGCCGTTTGGGCAATCTGCGCCACCCGCCGCCGGAAATCCACCCCAACGCGGTGAATGTCCTCGTCGATGGCGTGCGCGGCACCGTGCTTGATCCACGCGAACAACGCGCGCGCCGAGTTTCGAGTGAGGGCGGGCTGCGGGGGCGATTTGAGGAATAGGGTGATGGTCTGCCGGCGCGGGAAGAAGTTCACCTCCGGCACGTCAGGAAAGAAGCCCCGCTCCTGCGCGGCGCGCCAGCGCGAAACGGCCTGCGCCATCAGCTCGCGACACAGCGGGTGCTCGCTCGCTTTGATGTCGTACGCGGCGATATACCGCTCGACGTTGCGATCACGGCCGATGAACAGATCGAGCGAGTAACCCTCAGAAAGCGCGCGCAGCAGCTTGTCGTAGGCGTTGGCGAGGGTCTCCTCGGCACCATCGATCGACTCGGCGGCCGGCACCCCCATCTGCCAGCCGAAGCCCAGGCTCCCATCGGCGAGGAAGTGCACACCGGACAGCTCGGCGAGCGTGCCGATGCGCCGCGACGGGATGAACTCGGCCAGTCGCACGTCCGCACCGCGCGCGCCGCGCACATCCTGCACCGGACCGAATGCGAGCCCAGACATCACGGTCGCCTCGCCGGTGCATTCGACGTTCCACGGCGATCGACCGCTTCGACGCTCCCATCGGGCAGTTGCCATCGCGCCGGATAGAGCTGAATCGCGATCCAGTTGCCGTAGTGCAGGTTGCCCTCCGCGTCCTTCCACGGCTTCACGTACGCCAACCGGATCTCGGGTGGGCTGATCACCGGATACGGTGCGGGTGCCTTCATCGCTGGGGACACCACGCGCCCGTTGAGCGAAGCGACATCGCGCGCCTCCCCTGCCCGCCAAGCGTCTTGCACGCTCATAGTTGGTACCTTCACCGTCGTCGCGGGGGTAGCGCAGCCGGCCAACGTAGCGATCACCGAAAGTCCGAACACCACGCCCTTCACTTGCTCGCGCCCTTGTTGGTCGAGCGCACGGTGGAGAGCACCTCACCGCCCTCGGGCAACTCCGATTCGGTATGCAGGAACACGGTGAGCAGTCCGCCGCCGCCGATCTGCGCCGTGGGCTTGAACAGATCGAAATACTCGCGCACCTCCTGCTGGAGCCCACGGCCGAGCCCGTCGAGCGCCCCGCCGCCGAAAGCGCGCGCGGCTTGTCCGGTCAACACGCTAGTGGCTTGACCGGTGGTGGGCGAGTAGGCCTGCGTGGTCTCGCGCTGGGTGACGACCGTGCCGATCCGCTCGAGCGCGGCGGCGCCCGCGACCGCCAGCACCCGGCGCTCCTGGTTGTTGACCAAGGTCGCGGCGATGCCTTCGATGCCGTCGGTCGCATCCACCACGTAACCGGAAGTCTTCCAGGTGCGAGTGCGACCGCTGGGCAGGGTACAGACGAGCTTGATCGGCTTCACCTTGATGCGCCCCTCGGCGATCGCCGCGTAGGCTTCGCCCAGCACGATGCAACTGTCGAGGTCTTGCGTGTGGTGATTCGCTGAGGTGTAGCGCCCGGCGAGCTTGATGTGGGTGTAGACGAATTCACCCGTGTGCTTGGCCACCACGCCATTCAGCAGGCGCCCTTGCACGAAGCCGCTTTCGGGGATGACGAAGGGCTCGTTGGCTTTCGCTTGCGGACGCTCAGACTCGTCGAGACGGGTCGATTGTCCTGCTCCCCGCCTTGCTTCAGCGGATGAGCCCAGGAACGGCCCGCTCGCGGATGGATCGCTCTCCTCCATCGAATGGATCGGCGTAGGGGTGGCGCGTCGCACATCGTTGGGAACCTCTTGCGCAGCGTTCGATGCACCCGGACTAGCCTGCGATTCGGCTGGTGAAGTTCGCTGCGACGCCCGAAGCTGCTGAAGGGCCTCGTTGGTCATCTGATCCAGTCGTGCCTGTGCGGCGCGCTGCTGCTCGTCCAAGGCTTGCTGGTATTTGTCGCGGTCCTTGCGCAGCTCCTCGGCAAGGGTCCGCACCCGCTCTTCGATACGCTGCTGGTAGTGTTGCGGATACGCGGCGGAGTGCGGCGCTTCACCAAGGTTGGCCGCACCCGTCGCCGGTGCAATCGATCGGCTGGCGCTCGCACTCTTCGATGGACTGGCGTCCTCTTTGTCCGCGGCGCGAAACACCGCAATCGTTATACCGAGCGCGATGAATGCAACGAGCACCGCGGTGAGGATCGCGAGCGGCCGGCGCGCGCCCACTTGCGCCAGGTGAATCACGCCGCGCTAGCCCTTGGTGAACACCAGATAGCCGACGGTCTCGGGCGTCTCGTCGTCCAGCACCCAGCGATCGGCCCCGATCAGCCGGAACTGCCCCAACTCCGGACTGAATATCTCCATCGCCGCAGGCTTGAGCTCGACGCGCGTGCCGGCAGGGGCGACACGCGTGATGCGTGTGACGATGCCGGTCATCACGGGTGAAGACCACACTTCGCGCGCATCGACGACGAACTGATCGCTGGTGAGAATGCGCCGTTCCGATCGTGCCACCGAAAACCCCGCCGCGGTTTCACTGCGCATCATCTTGACGAGCAAGCTCGTGGGCGAGAGCGCAGACAGCGAGCGCGGCGGCGATCCGTCCTTGGTGGCGGGGTCGGTTGGCGTTACGTCCCTCACTTCGATCACCGGATAGTGGCTGAGCGCGGTGCTCACTTTGGCGACGAAGATCTTGCCGCTCTCCCCGCGCATGAATAGGCGCTGCTCGGTTTCCACTGCGATCGGTTTGATCGAGAACGTACGCGTATCAACCGGCGAGACGCTGATCGCCGGCGCATCCTCGCTCCAGTACTTGGCGATTCGCTCGGGCATGCGCAGCACCGTCTCCGAGCGGGCTTGCAATCCCACCGGAATCGCAGTGGTACCGTCCCAGGCGAAGCTCGCCGCGGCGCTGGTCGAGGCATAGCCGAACAGCGCGAGGAACAACGCGGTGCGCCAGGCGCGGGTGTCGCCGTCCTCGGCATCGAGCACGGGCTTCCTTTGCAGCTGCCGAGTGGCGCGTCGGGTGAGCGTCATGCTGTGCGCTTTAATGAGCAGGCGTTCCGAGCTTGGGCGCAGCAGCAGGGTCGAGGCGCGGAGCAGCGGAGTCGAGTCGGGTGACGTCGTAGGCGAGTAGTTGAATGCCATAGGGATTGCCTTTGTCGGGTGTGCCGATGGTGAAGCGCAGGCGGAACGCATGGCGGAGCTCGGACATCACCACCCCGCCGCTGCGAAACTCCCAGGTCCCCGCCACCGAGTACTCGTAGATCTGCTGATCGTCCCGGGCGAGCGACTCGGCGCCGTCGCGCACGAACGAACGGCTCTGCGCTTGGGTGCCGATCTCTTCTAGGCGCTTGGCTTTTTCGCGCTGGAATGTCGGCAGAAACGTGGGGGCGCAATAGCGCTCGAGCTCGTCCAGGCGGGTTCTTGCGGTCGAACTCGTGAGGTTGGCGCCGAGTCCGGCCACGTAACGAATCGCGTTCAGTACGTTGTGCTCGGTGATTCCCGGTGCGTAGACACCCGCGGCGGCTCCGGGCACCACACGGATGGGCTGGTGCTCGGCCAAGTGCTCGAAGCGCTGCGAGAGGCCGAGAAAAGCGAAACCGAGTCGACTGGTGATGAACACCGCAAGCACGAGCGCGGCCGCCAGTCCGGCAATGAGTGCGGTCTGCACACCTAGGCGCCATTTGATCAGGGCGAGTTCGTCTGTCATCGCAGGGCGCGGCGCGTAGTCACGGGAGGCGAGCGACATCGCGTGCACCTACCGCCGGAACCGCTTGATGCGCGGGCTGAGCAGTCCTGGGACCGGCACACCGAGCCGATACGTCAAGTGCATCAGGTACCCGTCGGGCTTGCCGACGGTGAGTTTCAGGTACGCAAGCGGCAACACGACCGCGAGCACGAGGCCAAGCGCGGGAGCGATCGGCCGAACGATGAACGCGCACAGCATGAAGAGCACCAGGCATTCGATCGCGCGGGTCGATCGGTCGATGTGCTGCGGGACCGGGCGGGGCGTCGGCATGGCGATCTACGCGAGCGCCTTGCCCCAGGTCTGCAAGACCGTGAGCACGCCGGGAATCATGAAGAACGCGATCGCGGCGGCGCAGATGCCGGCAGCCCAGCCGATGCCCCACTTCGGAATGCCGAAGATCGCGATGACGCAGATGATGACCCCGAGGATCAGGCCCCATTCGCCGAAGAACAGCTTCTTCACTTCGGCCCAGATGGTGGGGCCGTCCATGGCGGCGTGGGCGGGACTGACCGCAAGAAGGGCGACGAGGGCGAGGCAAGGGATCGCGCAACGCCATGCACCCGGTCTAATGCGGTCAGCCTGACGGCGCGAACTGCCTGATCCGATGTCTGCGACCAGCGCGTTGATCGTCTGTACTGATGCGACGATCGCAGCTCGGGCGGTCTCCCAACGCGATCGGGTCGCGTCCGGACGGAAAACGGGAGACGAATTCAAGGAGGTCCTTTCACAGGCTGGGCGTGAGGCGTGCGGCGTTGTTTCTTCTCCGCTCTGCCATTTATTCCCGACCGCTGAAGGAGATGGGATCGATTCCGCCCCCTCAACCTACTCGTGTAATGCACGTCAATCCGAAGGGAAAGGGGGGAAAGGAAAATCCACCCCCTATTCGCTGCAGCGGGACGGCAGGTTCAGACCGGCATGCAGTCCATCGAGCAGGTCGGCGGGCAGAGAGGCAGCACGACGAGGGGTCCGGATGTCGACCTCATCGCGGCAGACCCCGGAACACTGCCGGAATTTCACGTCCATCTACCAACACGCTGCACAGGAACACGATGCGCTCGCGGAGCTTCATCGCCAGGCGGCCTCGGGGACGCGTTGATGGATGACTGCATCACGACGATCGAAGGCCAAGACAGACCGCAGGGTCGCGGCAGCCAACGAGACCTGGGCCTCTAACATCAAGGTCCATGGCCGAGAAGTGCCTTCGTTTGGCTCCCGCTGCTTCGCTGAAGGTAAGGGCTTGAGCGGTCCCGCACCCTCACGCTATCGCGGTTTGTGCCCTCTACTGGGTTTATCCCCGGCGGGGGATTGATCTGAGCGTCGCTCATAGGTCTAGGCTACTCCGAGAATTGTTGCAGGGGCACGTCATCGTCATGCCGGTTGCCCGATGCTGCCGGCGAGGTCTGCGTCTAAGACCGACGGCGCCTCGTGTACCAAAGAGAAGGAGAACGTCTGATGAGATCGGGAAGGACAGTTGCGCTCGTGCTGGCGGGTGGCAAGGGCACCCGCCTGCATCCCTTGACGGCCGAACATGCCAAACCCGCACTGCCATTCGCTGGTGGCTTTCGCATCGTGGATTTCGTCCTCAGCAATCTGGTGAACTCGGGCATCCGGCACATCTACGTCCTTGCGCAATACAAGCCGCAATCGCTGGTAGAACACGTGCGGTCGGCCTGGGACATGAAGTGCTCGAGTCCTCACATCGACATCGTCCTGCCGGGCGCCGCTTCTGGCTCGCAGGGCTTTCAGGGGACCGCCGATGCGGTGTTCCAGAATCTGTCCCTGGTCGAGCAGCACGCGCCCGATGCCGTTGCGGTGTTCGCCGCCGATCACATCTACCGCATGGATGTTCGGCAGATGCTGAGCTTTCACCAGCGGTGCGACGCGGACGTGACTGTAGCCGCGGTCACCGTCCCCCTCGCTCGCGCCTCGTCGTTCGGGGTGATGGCGACCGAGGCGGGCGGACGGGTGACCAGCTTCGAGGAAAAGCCCTGCCATCCTGCAGCGCTGCCGGAGGATCCGACGCGCGCCTATGTATCCATGGGCAACTACCTGTTCAAACCGCAGGTACTCGTCCAGGCCCTGTTGGAGGGTCGGCGCCGAGCGGAAACGGACTTCGGCCACCATCTGCTCCCGCGCTTGCTCAGCTCGCGGCGCATCATGGCGTACAACTTCCATTCGAACCGCGTCCCGGGGATACAGCCCAACGAGGAGCCCGGCTACTGGCGCGACGTCGGAACGCTCGATGCCTACTTGAGCGCGCGGCGCGAGGTGTTGGCGCCCGTGCCGCGCTTCAGGCTGTACAACCGAGAGTGGCCGCTGCGCGGTGTAGGCCAGGGCTCGCAAGCCGAGGCCATCACCGGCTTCGCGCCGGACGAGCTATCGGAGCTTGCCCTCTCCACGGTGGCCTGAGGCTCCGCAGAGCGATCGGCGGATACGAGGATGGACATTGACCGGGGGACACAGTGAAGTGGTTGAGCGAAAACTGGGTCTGGCTGTGGGTCTGGCTGTTGTTCGCGGTCGCCTTCATTGCCGCGCACATGTTCGGACACGGCGGCCACGGCGGGCATGCGCGCGGCGGCTCGGGCGGCCGGTACCGGCATGGCAGGGTCGAGCCCCCGACGGACGCGGGGAGGTCCAGCGACGCCCCACAGCACCGGCATTGAGGGCGGACCATGCTCGATATACGTGTTGTCTTGTAGAGCCTCGCCGCTTGGGCGGTCGCCATGTTCCTGTTCTGCGTGGCATACGGGCTAGGTACGCCAAAGAGCTAGCACATGCACGCGTTCCTCGAGCAGGTCCTGCTTGGTTTCAAGTGGCTTACCTGGACGGGATTCGCAATTGGGTTTGTGGAAAGCTTTCTCTACGGCGCATTTGCCGGTGTCGTGTATGTCCCGATCTACAACTCTTTTCAACGGTTATGGGCGCCGCGATAGCGCGGGCCCGATGATTCGCACCCGGTGCACTCCCACCCCATCACAGTGCAACGCGTGCTGAGATCGGGAGTGACCGCACAATCGACGATACGTTCGTCTCCCAATCGCCGCTTGACCTGCGAGCGGAGCGCAGGTTCAGACTCGTCGCGTTGGAACGCGCGTCGAGGCAGACCGTCCAACCATTTCCAGTCAGCGGCCAGCGCCGCACAACCACGCTAGAGGCAAGCGATGGCGGGCGAGAAAGGCATTCGTGTTGGGGTCAATGGGTATGGCGTGATCGGGAAGCGTGTCGCCGATGCGGTCGCGCAGCAGGACGACATGGAGCTCGTAGGTGTAGTGGATGTCGTGGCCGATTGGCGAACTCGCGTCGCCGACGCACGTGCCGTCGCGCTCTACGGTGCTGCGAGCGAACACGCGGAGGCGATGCGCAGGTACGGGCTGCGGGTAGCGGGGGTCCTGGACGATCTGCTCGGCCGAATCGACATCGTGGTGGATTGCACGCCGAAGAAGGTGGCGGCGAGGAATCTCGAAGTGTATCGACGCCGCGGGGTGAAGTTCATTGTGCAGGGCGGGGAAAAGCATTCGGTGACCGGGCATTCGTTCGTAGCCGAAGTCAACTATGCCAGCGCAGTCGGCCGGGAGGCGACGCGGGTCGTCTCCTGCAACACCACTTCGGTGGTGCGAACTCTCTCTGCCCTCAAGCGCGCTGGTCTTCTGCGCCGGGCGCGCGGCACGCTCCTCCGCCGCGCCACGGATCCATGGGAAAGCCACGAGGGTGGCATCATGAACACGCTGGTGCCCGAATCGGAGATTCCCAGCCATCAGGGCCCCGACGCTCAGACGGTCGATCCCGATCTCGATGTCGTGACCATGGCGGTGAAAGTCCCAGAGACCCTCGCGCACCTGCACTACTGGGTTGTAGACATGACCCGGGCAGCGTCGAAGGACGAGGTCCTGGCGGCGTTCCGCAGCTCCACGCGCATTGCCCTGATGCGCTTTGGGGATGGGCTGGGGGCGCTCAATTCGGTCAAGGAGATGATGTCCGACGCTGGCCGGCCGCGCGCCGACCTTTACGAAGTCGCCCTCTGGGAGGACATGCTCAAGGTGCAGGGCGAAGCGCTGTACTACGCCTACATGGTGGATAACCAAGCCATTGTGGTGCCGGAGACAATCGACGCCATCCGTGCGCTGACGCAAGCGGAAACTCGGCCGATCGGCTCAATTTCTCGAACCGACGCGGCCCTTGGAATCGGTGCCGTGTTCAAGTGACGGTCAAGATAGCGGTCGTGGGCGCGGGCCGCGTCGGCAGCACCTGCGCGTACACCCTTGCCGCCTCCCGTCTGATCCACGAGGTAGTGCTCATCGATGCGAACCGGGACCGGGCGCAAGGTGAAGCTATGGACATCGCGCACGCGGTGCCGTTCTTCGCTCCTGTACGGGTGAGCGCCGGGAGCTTGACCGACGCCGCAGGCTCGGCCGTGACCGTGATCGCCGCGGGTGCGGCACAGCGCGAGGGCGAGTCCCGGCCCCAACTCGCGCAGCGTAATGCAGGGGTGCTGCGCGAAGTCCTCCCCGAGCTGGTGAAGGTTAATCCAGAAGGGGTCATCGTCATTGCTACGAACCCAGTCGATGCGCTCACCTACGCGGCCTTGCGGATCACGGGATTGCCACCGAGGCGGATCTTCGGATCGGGAACGGTGCTCGATACGGCGAGGCTGCGCGCGGAACTGGCGGCGCACTATCGCGTCGATCCGAGAAACGTGCACGCGTACGTGCTCGGCGAGCATGGCGACAGCGAGCTTGTAGGGTGGTCCACGGCAAGCCTCGCGAATGTTCGACTTCAGGAGTACTGCCGACTCACCGGCATCGCCTGCACCGCGCAGGACA
>CADEDU010000016.1:70265-109114 GCA_902826155.1 uncultured beta proteobacterium | reverse complement strand
GCGCGCGGTGTGGTCTCGGCGGGCGGCGGGGGCGGCGGCGGTGGTGGCGGTGGCGGTGGTGGTGGCGGTGGCGGTGGTGGTGGTGGTGGTGGTGGCGAAGCTGCAGCCACGTTCACGCTGATCGACTTGGATACGGGTTCTGAATCAGACGATGCCCAGCACGTAAGCGTGAACGAGGTGCTGGCTTTCAGGCCGGAAATCGTTTGGCTTCCGGACGTTGCTCGAGCACCGCTCCAGCCGCCTGAGGCTTCGCATTCGATCGCGCGACGCACGGACCACGAAATGGTGGTCGAGCCGTCGTACGCGATGGTGGCCGTCGATGCGCTGAGGCTGATCGCGGGCGCGCGGCGCCAACGCCACCAACCTTCGGCAGCGTTTGCGGCATCGGCTAACGTCAGCGAGACGAGCGTCGCTGCAATCAGCGCAACCGGTCGGTTGCGTGAAGCACGCCTCGTCGAATCTTGAAGTAGCGCCTGTGTGAGGGAATCGCGGCTAGAACCCGCGAAGCGCGCGTTGCGATGGCATGGCTGTGCCCGAAGCGACATTTTCAATTACCTCCGACTCCGCTTTCTTGGTTTGTATTGATTCCCAAGCGCTGGATACAAATGCCGATGGGCAGGCAAATCCGAGTGCGAGGAAAGCGCGTGTGGAGGCTACCACCGGGACATTGGCAATTCGGTGCACCACCGCTGACCGGCATCAGGTCGGCGACGAAGCGCCACGCGTAATGACGGTCGTTAAACAGTCGACAACAACCAAAACACAATCTCGCAACATCGCCGCAATCCAAGCCGCCTCAATGCAAGCGATGGCGATGAAGTCGTCACGGGCATTTCTACTTCGCAGTGCTCATCGAGAATGAATTCCTTCTCTTTGAGAGCGCCGGTTGAGCCGCAGCGCGCCGAGCCATTTCGAAAGTTGTTCGACGTGCGTAGGGAACAAAGCTGTACTTGGTTCTTCCCACGCCGACTGCATCCGTGTGTTACGCGGTTGTCACCATTTGATCCGTGGTTTATCCTCCGCGCCCCGTCAGGGCGACGTCGCAAGCCAGCGCGCCGTAGCGGAGAGATGGCCGAGCGGTCGAAGGCGCACGCCTGGAAAGCGTGTATACGTGATGAGCGTATCGAGGGTTCGAATCCCTCTCTCTCCGCCAGCAACGCGCCGCGCAGAGAAGCGAGCAAACTGCTTTGCTCGCGGAGGGATGAGAAGGGCGCGGCGATGCTTCGAAGGAGCCGACGTGCCGGGGTCGCGGTACGTGACCGGATCCCTCTCTCTCCGCCAGCAACGCGCCGCGCAGAGAAGCGAGCAAACTGCCCGAGCGCTCGCCGGGTGTCCCGCTGAAACCGCGGTTAGCGCCCGCGCGCGGCGCGCCAGGCAGCGAACTCCGTTCGGTTCTGCTCCTCGGTGGGCGGATACAAGCCGAGGATCGAGCGCCCCTCCATCACCTTCTCGGCAACGAAATCCTCGAACGCGGTCATCTCGACGGCTTCGGCTGCGATCTCATCGGCGATCGCGGCGGGGATGACTACGACCCCTTCCCGATCACCGACGATGACATCACCCGGCCAGACTGCGACGTCGCCGCATCCGATCGGTACGTTGATGTCGAGCGCTTGATGCAACGTGAGATTGGTCGGAGCGCTCGGACGGTTGTGATACGCGGGGAAAGGCAGCTGTGCGATCTCGGGCGAGTCGCGGAACCCGCCGTCAGTCACCACGCCCGCGACCCCGCGTTTCATGAGCCGGCTGACGAGAATGCCGCCTGCCGACGCCGCGCGGGGATTCTTCCGGCTATCGATCACCAACACTGCGCCAGGCGGACACTCCTCGATTGCCTTGCGTTGCGGATGCGCGCGATCCTGGAACACGGCGATCGAATTTAGATCCTCACGCGCGGGGATGTAACGCAGCGTGTAGGCCTCACCGACCATGTTCGGCAGGTCGGCGTTGAGCGGCCGAACGTCCTGGATGAACTGATTGCGCAGCCCGCGCTTGAAGAGCGCCGTGCACAGCGTCGCCGTACTAACGCCCTTGAGCCGTTCCCGAGTGTTGGGATTCATGCGGGCAACCTCTCGGGTTTCAGGTGGATTGTTTCAACTGCTCGAGAATCGCCGGATTCTCCAGCGTCGACACGTCCTGCGTGATCTCCTCGCCTTTAGCGATCGCGCGCAATAGACGCCGCATGATCTTGCCCGAGCGGGTCTTGGGCAGGTTGTCGCCGAAGCGGATGTCTTTGGGCTTTGCGATGGGCCCGATTTCCTTCGCGACCCAGTCGCGCAGTTCGCTGGCGAGTCGCTTGGCTTCCTCGCCTGACGGGCGTGCGCCCTTGAGCACCACGAACGCCACCACCGCTTCGCCGGTCAGATCATCCGGACGCCCCACCACTGCCGCTTCGGCCACCAGTTTCGAGTTGGCTACGAGCGCCGATTCGATTTCCATCGTGCCCAGACGATGGCCCGAAACGTTGAGCACGTCGTCAATGCGGCCCATGATGCGGATGTAGCCCTCGGTGTCGCGGCTTGCGCCATCGCCTGCCAGGTAGTACCTACCTTTGAAATCCTCCGGGTAGTAGCTCTTCTTGAAGCGCTCCGGATCGCCCCAGATGGTGCGGATCATCGACGGCCATGGACGCTTGATGACGAGGATGCCGCCCTTGCCCTTGCCGACCGGCTCACCGGTCTCGTCGACGATGTCGGCCATGACCCCAGGCAAAGGAAATGTGCACGAGCCCGGCTTGAGCGGCGTGGCCCCGGGCAGCGGCGTGATCAGATGCCCCCCGGTTTCGGTCTGCCACCAGGTATCGACGATCGGGCAGCGGTTGCGGCCGACCGTTTCGTAGTACCACATCCAGGCTTCCGGATTGATCGGCTCACCCACCGTGCCGAGGATGCGTAACGAAGACAGGTCGTATTTCTTGGGCATATCGCCGCCCGCCTTGATCAGCGAACGGATCGCAGTGGGCGCGGTATAGAACACCGTGACCTTGTGGTCCTGGATCATCTTCCAGAAGCGCCCGGCATCGGGATAGACCGGCACGCCCTCGAACACGATCTCGGTGGCGCCCACGGCGAGTGGCCCGTACGTAATGTAGGTATGGCCGGTGACCCAACCTACGTCGGCCGTGCACCAGAACACGTCGTTCGGCTTGTAATCGAACGTCCACAGCATCGTGAGCGCGGCATGCAGCAGGTAGCCGGCGGTGGAGTGCTGCACGCCCTTGGGTTTGCCGGTGGAACCCGACGTATAGAGGATGAACAACGGATGCTCGGCGTTGACCCAGGTGGGTTCGCACGTGTCGGCCTGACCCGCCACGACGTCGTGCCACCAGTGATCGCGCCCCGCTGACATCGGAACGGCGGTCCCGGTTCGTCGATAGACGATCACGGTCTTCACCGAATCGCACTCACCCAGGCCGAACGCCTCGTCGATCGCCGGTTTGAGTGGAATCTCGCGTCCGCCGCGCACTTGTCCGTCGGCGGTGATCACCGCCACGGCGCCGGCATCGATGATGCGCTCCTGCACACTCTTGGCCGAGAACCCGCCGAACACCACCGAGTGCGTCGCGGCGATCCGCGCGCAGGCCTGCATGGCGATCACCGCTTCGATCGACATCGGCATGTAAATCAAAACGCGATCGCCCTTCTGAATGCCCTTCGCCTTGAGCGCATTGGCGAACTGGCACACGCGGTGATACAGATCCTTGTAGCTGATCCGGGTCACCTTGCCGTCATCGGCCTCGAAGATGATCGCGGTCTTGTTCGGCTGCGTCTGCAGATGTCGATCGAGACAGTTGTACGACGCGTTCAGCTCGCCGTCGTGGAACCACTTGAAGAACGGCGCGTTCGATTCGTCGAGCACCTTGGTGAACGGTTTTTTCCAGATCAAATGCTCGCGTGCCAGACGCGCCCAGAATCCTTCGAAGTCGCGCTCGGCCTCCTTGCACATGGCTTCGTACACGGCCATGCCGGATATGTTGGCGCTCTTGACGAACTCGGCCGCGGGCGGAAAGACGCGGTTTTCCTGCAGTACCGACTCGATCGTTGCGGACATGGTGCTCACTGTCTCCGTGGGGGTCGCTGTGTTGGTAACTGTGGGTCGTTGATAACGCCCTGCCGGGCCATTCTGGATGCCCTGCCGGGCAAAAGGGTTGCACAGCCCTGCACATCGCGCAACCTGCCGTGCGCCTGCGGGATCGCGTCGCAGCCATGGTCCGCATGGACCTCAAGGCGACGGTCGCCGATCAGGGCTGGGCAAATCGGCGATGCTAAGATTGCAAGGTTCGCGCGCCAAGCTGACGCTGCAATTACAAACAGGCATGCGATCGGGATCACGATCGTCGCGGCCCACTACCCTGCCGACTCACCGCTGCCTTGTCTCTCACGGCCATCGCTGACGGCTCAGTGCATCGCTCAGCGCGTCGAACCCCGCGCGACCTGACTCCAATCCAACCCTCGCCCGCCAATCCACCCTCTCGCACCTCGCATGAGCACCAGCCGACCTTCCTCCCAGGTTTTCGATGAAAACAAACCGCTGCGCCCACTGCCCGCGCTGATCTTCGCCAGCCGCTGGCTGCAACTGCCGCTCTATCTGGGGCTGATCCTGGCGCAAGCGGTCTATGTCTGGCATTTCTGGGTCGAACTGATCGATCTGATCGGCGCCGCGATGGGCAACAAGGCGGCGCTCGAGCACGTGATCGCGGCGGTCGCGGTCGAGGGTGCGATGCGCCCGACCAAGCTCACCGAATCGACGATCATGCTGGTGGTGCTGGGTCTGATCGACGTGGTCATGATCTCGAACCTGCTGATCATGGTGATCGTCGGCGGGTACGAGACGTTCGTCTCGCGCATGAATCTCGAACGCCACCCCGACCAGCCGGAGTGGCTGTCGCACGTGAACGCCTCGGTGCTGAAGGTGAAGCTCGCGACGGCGATCATCGGCATCTCGTCGATCCACCTGCTCAAGACGTTCATCAATGCCGCGTCGTACGACGAGAAGACGCTGATCGCACAGACCGGCATTCATGTCGCCTTCCTGTTCTCGGCGATGGCGATCGCCTACTGCGACAGACTCATGGCACCGACCGAACACGAAGCGCGCAAGCACGACGGACGCGAACACAACGACTGAGCCCACACCATGCGCACCCTGATCCAGGCCGAAGATCTGATCCAGAGCGTCGCCGACGCCCTGCAGTACATCTCGTACTACCACCCGAAGGATTTCATCGATCACATGGCGCGCGCCTACGAGCGCGAGCAATCGCCCGCGGCGAAAGACGCGATCGCGCAGATCCTCACGAACTCACGCATGTGCGCCGAAGGCCGGCGTCCGATCTGCCAGGACACCGGCATCGTCAACGTATTCGTGAAGGTCGGCATGGACACCTGGCTCGAAGGCTTCAAGGGCTCGCTGACCGACGCGATCAACGAGGGCGTGCATCGCGCCTACATGCATCCGGACAATCCGCTGCGCGGCTCGGTGCTGGCCGATCCGATCTTCACGCGCAAGAACACCAAGGACAACACGCCCGCGGTCGTCCACATCGATCTGGTGCCGGGCAACACCATCGACGTCACCGTCGCAGCCAAAGGCGGCGGCTCGGAGAACAAGTCGAAATTCGTCATGCTCAACCCATCGGACTCGATCGTCGACTGGGTATTGAAGACGGTGCCGACGATGGGCGCGGGCTGGTGTCCGCCCGGCATGCTGGGCATCGGCGTGGGCGGCACCGCCGAGAAGGCGATGCTGATCGCCAAGGAGTCGCTCATGGACCCGATCGACATGCACGAGCTGCTCGCCCGCGGCCCGCAGAACAAGATCGAGGAATTGCGCATCGAGCTGTACACGAAAGTGAATGCGTTGGGCATCGGCGCGCAAGGCTTAGGTGGGTTGTCGACCGTGCTCGACGTGAAGATCAAGGACTACCCGACTCACGCCGCGTCCAAACCGGTGGCAATGATTCCGAACTGCGCGGCCACCCGTCACGTTCACTTCACGCTCGATGGATCCGGTCCGGTCGAGCTCGATGCGCCCTCGCTGGACGACTGGCCGAAAGTAAGCTGGAGCGCCGCGCCATCGTCACGCCGCGTGAATCTCGATGCATTGACCCGCGAGGAAGTCGCCACCTGGAAGGCGGGTGAGACGGTACTGCTGTCGGGCAAGATGCTCACCGGACGCGATGCCGCGCACAAGCGCATCGAGGACATGCTCGCCAAGGGCGAGAAGCTGCCGGTCGATTTCACCAATCGCGTCATCTACTACGTCGGTCCGGTCGATCCGGTGCGCGACGAAGTGGTCGGCCCCGCCGGACCCACCACGGCCACCCGCATGGACAAGTTCACCGAGACCATGCTCGCCAAGACCGGGCTGATCGGCATGATCGGCAAGGCCGAGCGCGGCCCGACAGCGATCGAGGGCATCCGCAAGTACAAGGCGGTGTATCTGATGGCCGTCGGTGGCGCGGCGTATCTGGTCGCCAAGGCGATCCGCAAGCAGAAGGTGCTCGCGTTCGCCGATCTCGGCATGGAAGCGATCTACGAATTCGAGGTCAAGGACATGCCGGTCACCGTGGCCGTGGATGCCGCGGGCACATCGGTGCACAACACCGGCCCTGGCGAGTGGCAAAAGCGCATCCACGAACTGCGCATCCCATTGCGGGTGGCTTGAAGGTTCGAGACCCACGCAGCTGGCGCATGGTCATGCGTAGCGGGCAGCAGCCGAGTAGCGCGCTAACATCGAATTAAGGGGGAGCCGTGGACGACGATCTCTGCACGCGCAGCGCGACGCAGCTGATTGCGCTATTCCGCGCCCGTCAGGCTTCGCCGGTCGAGGCGGCGCAGGCGGTACTCGCGCGGATCGAACGGCTCAATCCTGCGTTCAACGCCTTCTGCTGGCTCGACCCCGAGACTACGCTCGCGATGGCGCGTGCGTCGGAGGCGCGCTGGAGCAAAGGCACAGCACTTGGCGCGCTCGACGGCGTGCCGACTTCGATCAAGGACATCATCTACACCCGTGGCTGGCCGACGCGGCGCGGCTCCAAGACCATCGCGGCCGAAGGTTCGTGGACCGACGACGCGCCCGCCACCGCTCGATTGCGCGAGGCAGGTGCGGTCTTCATCGGCAAGACCACGACGCCCGAGTTCGGGTGGAAAGGCGTGACCGACAGTCCGCTCACCGGCATCACGCGCAATCCGTGGGACCGCAGCAAGACCCCAGGCGGTTCGTCAGGAGGTGCCGCTGCTGCGCTCGCCACTGGCATGGGCGCACTGGCCGTGGGCACCGATGGCGGCGGATCGATTCGCATGCCCTGCGGATTCACCGGCCTGTTCGGCCTGAAGCCTTCGTTCGGTCGCGTGCCGGCGTGGCCGCTCTCGCCGTTCGGCACCATTGCCCATCTTGGTCCGATGGCACGCACGGTCACCGACGCGGCGCTGATGCTGAACGTGCTGGCGCGACCAGACCTGCGCGATTGGCACGCACTGCCTTACGACGCGCGTGACTACACGGATGCGCTCGACACCGGCGTGAAGGGCTGGCGGATCGGCTTTTCACCGCGTCTGGGCTATGTGAACGTCGATCGGCAGATCGCCGCAAGCGTCGAGGCTGCGGCCAAAGCGTTCGAATCGCTCGGTGCAAGCGTCGAGCTTGCCGATCCAGGCTTCGACGATCCGCGCGATACGTTCGACACCCATTGGTTCAGCGGCGCCGCGCTTCTTGCGTCCGGATTCACGGCGGAACAACGCGCGATGCTCGATCCGGGCTTGCAGGAGATCATCGCCGCCGGCGAGCGCATATCGCGGCACGATTACTTCAAGGCGGTCGAGGCGCGTGGCGCGCTGGGTCTATGCATGCAGCGCTATCACGAGCGCTTCGATCTGCTGCTCACGCCTACGTTACCGATTCCGGCGTTCGCCGCGGGCCAGGAGACGCCCGATCCTGCCAAGGAGCGCCGCTGGATGTCGTGGACCCCGTTCTCCTATCCGTTCAACCTCACCCAGCAGCCCGCGGCGAGCATCCCGTGCGGATTCACGCAGCAAGGCTTGCCGATCGGCCTGCAGATCGTGGGCCCGCGCTACGCTGATCACCGGGTGCTGCGTGCGGCGCGGGCGTTCGAACAGCACATGCCGATCAGAGTGCCGGCGCCAGCATCGCTGCCGGCGTGATCGATGCCGTGATCGCGTCCGCACCGCGATGCGCGAGCGCGCAAATGCCGATCAGCTGACGCGCACGCCGTCTTCGAAGCGCTCGCCGCTCGCGTCGCGGCCGAAGACGCTGGGCGGATAGAACGCCCTGAACGCATCGATCACGTGCTGGTACGGGAAATCCGACCACACGCCGTGGTCCTTCACGTACTCCATGTGCTTGCGATTGTGCGCGTCGTAGGGCTGGTAGATCGCATCGTCATGGCCGTCGAAATCGGTCGGCAGCACGTGGAACCGCGTGCATAGTTCGATGTTGAACGCCGGGGCTGCCTTGACCCAGTGCCCCTCCAAGTGCATGTACGCGTAGCCGTGGTAGATGAAGTGCGTCGAGCCGCCCATGCGTGCACGCAGCTTCTCGGTGGTCAGATGGTTGACGACGTCGGCCATGCCGATCGCGGTGGGAATGCCTACGGCCCGAGCCGCAGCGGTCAGCAGGATGCCTTTGGGAATGCAGAACTCGCCGGCCGATCCGACGATGTTGCTGGCGACATAGTGCTCCGGCCTCGATCCGATGTTGAACGGGTCGTAACGGATGCTGTCGCGCACCGCGTAGAACAGCTTGATCGCCTTGCCGATCGCAGAGGTCTCGGCGCCGATTGCATCGCGCACGAACGCGCGCAGCTTGGGGTGCTCGTAGTCGAAGAACGTGGTGGGAGCCAGGTAGGCATCGCCCGCGTCGGGTGACTGGCCAGGCGGCGTGTGGATCATGCATCGCTCCGTGCAAGCGTCACGGATCGCGACGCAACCAGGCGATTTTATCGGATCGGCTTGCGATTCCCTACCGAACCGGGCCGATCGGCTGCGCCACGGGCACGGTCTGCGCGAAGGCGTCGCGGGTCTGCAGGGTTCGGAACAGCTGAAGCAGGTTCGGATGCCGTCCGGCCCAATCGAACTCAGGCAGACGCAGCTGCAAGTAGCCAAGCGCGCAGCCCGTTGCGATCTCGGCCAGGCCGATCGGTGCATCACCGAACGCGGATCGATCGCCGAGCAGCCTCGCCAGTTCGGCCGTGCCCTGCTCCACCTTGCGCAACTGCCTGGCAATCCAGTCCTGACTCTGCCGCTGTGGAGCCCGCGCGCGCTCGAGCACGATCAGCACCGTCGCGTCGCATACGCCGTCTGCGAGCGCCTCGATCTGCTTGTGCGCGATCCGTTGCGCCGGGTCCGGCGGGATCAACGCCGGCGCGCGGCCGAGCGTCTCCAGATACTCCACGATCACCTTCGAGTCGTGCACCACGGTGCCATCGTCGAGGATGAGCGCCGGCACCTTGCCCAGCGGGTTGCGGGTGCCGACGCGCGCGTCGGGCTGCCACGGGTTGTCGACGATCGGCTCGAACGGAATCCGCTTCTCCAGCAGCGCCACGCGCACCTTGCGGGCGAACGGACTGGGCGTGGCGATGATGAGTCGCATCATAGGGGGACGCTTCTTTTTCGGTGCGTTCTCGTCGGGCGGCGATTTGCTTTCAGATGCGGCTCTCAGGTTCGGCTCTCAGGTGTGGCTCTCAGTTGCGGTGCACGCGGCTAGAATAGCCCCACATCAACAACGACAGCGTGGCCCATGGAGAAGATCTTTCGCAACGCCCCGATCATGGCGAAGAACGACGACGTGCGTCGCGGCCTGTGGGATCTGGCCCGGGCGCACCGCATGCTCGACGTCGAGGGGCACAACGATTTCGCATGGGGACACGGTGCGATGCGCGACCCATGGGACCGCGGCGTGTGGCTGAAGCGCGCCAACATCGGCCTGGAGGAAGTCTACGAGGGCGACTTCATCCTGCTCGACTTCGACGGCAACGTGCTGGGCGGTGAAGGTGTGCGCCATCTCGAATGGCCGATCCATACCGAAATCCTGCGCGCGCGGCCCGACTTCAACTTCGTGCTGCACACGCACGCCCCCTGGTCGACGCTGTTTTCGGCCTGCACCGGCGAGATGCTTCGGCCGTACACCAACGAGGGTTGCTGGTTCACCGTGCCGCCGCCCCATTACATGACCACCAGCGACCTGATCGACACGATGGAACTCGGGCGCGATCTGGCCAAGGTGATGGGCAAGTCCGAAGGCGTGTTCCTGCGCAATCACGGTATCTGCGTGGGCGGCAAGACCGTGAAGGACATGCTGCTCGCGGCGATCTTTCTGGAGAAGGCCTGCCGCAACCAGCTGCAACTGGCGATGTCCGGCCTGAAGCACACCTATCCGGACAAGAAGGAAATCGACAAGAAGCGCAAGACCATCTTCCCGCAGCGCGCCCGCGACAACTGCTGGGACTACATGAACCGTAAGCTCGATCGCGTCGAAGGCAAGGTCGGCGCGAAGACGGGCGAGTACTGTTGATCACCGTAGAACGGAACGAGCGAGGCCGCCATGGGTGCCGTCGAAAAATTTCCGAAAGCCAGATCCTCTCAATCCCGACCCGAGCCCGCGCACGAGCTGCCGCAGCATCTGCTCGCCGATGCCGATCGGCCCGAGCATCGATATTTGGGCAGCCGTCTGCTGGAACGGCTGACCAGCGGTTCGCTGCCCAAGGAAAGCCTCAAGGACTACGCGATCCAGCGCTGGGCGTTTCAGGCGCACGCCAATCCGGCGATGATGCTTTCGCATGCGGCGTTCCTGCAGGGCGAAGACGTTGAGCACCTCCTGGAGAACGCCTTCGACGAGATCTTCCGACTAGCCGGCGAAGGCGATCACCCCGGCTTGTGGGTGCAGTTCGCCAAGCGATTGGGTGCCACCGATGCCGAACTCGATGAAGTGGCCGGCAAGCCGCTGGCCGAAGTGATCGGCTTTCCGCGCACGATGACGCACTTCTGCCGTCAAAGCGCGGCGCAGGGCCTGGCCACTTGGTGGGGCGACGAGAAGCAGCTTCCCGAAGCGCATGGCGCCACGGCGCTCGCGCTGCGCAAGTACTACGGCTGCGACGACGCGACGATCGAGTACTTCTGCGAACACGTGCGCGCCGACATCGAGCACACCGAGCATTCGTTCAGCCTGTTCGAGGGCTACGTGAAGGACCGTCGCGACGTGGTGCGTGGTCGCCGCGCAGCAGCCATCACGCTATGGGCGTGGCGCGAAATGCACGATGGCATCGAGCGGTACCTGGAAACCAAGTACGGACCTGGCAATTCGAGTGGCAGCAAGAGCAGCGCCGAACGGAAGAAATAACGCTGCTCCCCTCCTGCCTGCACGTGACCACGACCGCCGCGCTCGCCACCATTGATGTGCAGTTGGGGGGCGTCACCTTGCACGGCGTGACCGCGGGCAGCGGTCAGTTGTGCCTGATGTTCCACGGCATCACCGGCAACGGCTACGTGTTCCTCCCGATGATCGAGCAGTTGGCCGGTCAGTTCCGGTGCGTCAGCTTCGATCAGCGCGGCCATGGGCGATCGAGCAAGCCTGCGTATGGGTATGCAGCCACCGATTTCGCAGCCGACATCGCCGCGATCGTAGCCAAGCTCGACGCCGGACCCGCGCTGCTCATCGGGCACTCGCTCGGTGCCCGTAACGCGCTGGTCGCCGCGAGCCTGCATCCGGCATCGGTCCGAGCGGTGGTGGCAATCGATTTCACGCCTTACATCGAAACCGAAGTGTTCGATGCGCTCGATGCGCGCGTGGCCGGCGGCAATCAAGTATTCACCGATGCGAATGCGGCCCGGTCGTACCTCGCCCAGCGCTACACGAAGCTGCCGGCTGGTGCGATCGAGCGGCGCGCGCAGTTCGGCATGGTGCATTGCGCGGGTGGGTTGCGACCGCTCGCCGACGCCGCGGCGATGATGCAGATCTCGACGGGATTGCGCGAGGATCTCGCGGCACCGTTGCAGCGGTTGCGCGTGCCAACCCTGCTCGTGCGCGGCGCGGAGTCGAAGCTCGTGTCGCCCACGGCGTGGCAACGGACGCGCGGTCTGCGGCCCGATCTGCCAGCCGTCGAGATTCCTGGTGTCGATCACTACGTCCAGGAGGAAGATCCGGACGCCGTGGTCGCGCACACGCGCTCCTTCTGGCAATCGATCCATCCAACCATCACCTAGGGAATTGCGATGTCCGAACCGAAAGGCATCAAGTGGTCAGCGCCGGTGTTGATTCGTCAGAGCGGGGCTGAGCTGACGGTCACCGTCCCGCCGCAAGTGGTCAAGGCCTTGGGCGCCGGGCCTGGCGACGTGCTCAATTTCACCGAACTGCCCGAGGGCTCGATCGAGGTGTGGCTGGTGAAGAAGGGCCAGTACAGCTCACTCGCAGACATGGATGAGAAGAAGTCGAAGCCCGCGCGCCCAGTGAAATCATCCAGCAAGAAAGCGAAACGATGAACGTCGACATTCAAGCCAGTGGCAATGCCCTCGCGCTCCTGGAGCGCGATGCGGCTCGGCCTGAGAACCGCCTGTTCGAGCATCCGATCTGGCGCTCGGCACTCGATGGATCGCTCCCCAAACCGGCGCTCAAGAAACTGCTCCTGGCGTTCTTCCCTGCGCTGGCCGGCCCGGGGCGATACGCCTTCGCCGCGAAGGTTTCGCAACTCGATCCGGTCGACGGCAAGGCGTTGTTCACGCAGCTCTACGACTCGCTCAAGAAACCCGAGGCCAATGCCGACGCCGGTTGGGCCAAGGTGCTCGAAGCGCTCGGTGTGTCGACGCGCGAAATGCGCGATGCGTTGGCCAATCCCTCGGCTGAAGCCGAGGATCTGGTCGATGTAGTGCGCTCGCACGGTTTGCGCTCCTCGCCGGTGGAAGCGAGCGTGATCGCCTACATGCTCGAGCGCCATCTGCCGAAGCTCTGGAACGCACTGGCCTCGAGCCTGGAAAAGCACTACGCGACGCCACGCACCGCACTGGTCTATCTGCGGTACGAGGCCGGGCGCGCCAAGGAGGTCGAGCAGTGGGTCGACCACCTCGTGAAGACGTATGTCGCCACCGCCGACGCGTACAAAGTGTTCGAAGGCCGACGCGCGGGCCGCGAGGCGATGTGGGCCTGGACCGTGCTGACCGAATCGATCACCACCTGACAGCGAGCGCAACGCCATGACAGCACGTCGCGCAGTCGCAATGGTCGCGACTATTTCGGTTGCCGCTTTGTTCGCCGCAGCACTGCTGCCCCTGCAGGTTCGCGCGCAGCCGAGCTACCCCGACCGACCGATCCGATTCATCGTGCCGAACCCGCCGGGTGGCGGCAACGATCTGCTGGCGCGCGAACTCGGCCAGGAGATGCAAAAGCGCATGGGCCAGCCGGTGGTGATCGAGAACCGCCCCGGCGCGGGCGGCAATATCGGCGCCGAGGCCGTGGCCAAGGCTGCACCCGACGGATACACGATCCTGATGGCGGCGAACACCTTCGTCATCAACCCGAGTCTGATGAAGCAGCTGCCGTTCGATGTCGCGAAGGACTTCCAGCCCCTCACGCTCGCCGGGATGATTACGTTCGCGCTCGTGGTGACTCCCGGTCTGCCCGCGACCAATGTGTCCGAACTGATCGCACACCTGAAGGCGAATCCCGGCAAGGTGAACTACGCAACGCCGGGCAGCGGCACCCCGCATCACCTCGCCACCGAGTTGTTCATGTCGATGACCGGCACGCAGATGATCCAGGTACCGTTCAAGGGTGCCGGTCAGATGGTCCCCGAGTTATTGGCCGGACGCGTGCAGGTGATTTTCGGCGCGATCAATTCGCTCATCCCGCACATGAAGGCCGGCAAGCTGCGTGGCCTGGCGGTACTGAGCGGCAATCGCGCGGGCATCACGCCGGAATTGCCGACCGTGTCCGAGGCAGGGCTGCCTGGCTACGCGGTCGATAGCTGGTACGGCGTACTCGCGCCCGCCGGCATACCCAAGGAAGTGCTCGCGAAACTTGCCGGTACGCTCATCGACATTTCGAAGTCGACCGAGTTCAAAGCCAAGATGGCACCGCACGGGATCGACATGGTCGGTTCCACCCCGGAGGTGTTCGCCCAGACCATGCGCGACGATCAGGTGCGCTGGGCGAAAGTAGTGAAGGACGCGGGCATCAAGCCAGAGTAGGCGGCACACGCGCGCCGGACGTCCGCCGCCAACCCGCTCAGCGCTTCTTGCCCAGGATCGTGCCGCGGCAGTTGCGTGTGCCGCAGCGGCACATGTAGCGCTGCTTGACCGCCGGCGTGTGACGTTCGGGGAGCTGGATGTTGTAGTCGTAGGCCAGCTCCTGCCCGGGTCGGATCGTCTTGATCGACTCGATGAAGATGCGGTCACCCTCGCCCACCGCCTCGCAATTCGGCGTGCACGAATGATTGATCCAGCGCGCGGAATTGCCGCCGACGTTGGCATCGATCACGCGCTCCTCGTCGATCTCGAACAGGAACGTGTGGTTCTGCCCTTCGGTTTCATCGTCGGGATAGAGGCGGTTCACCGCATCCCAATCGATGATCTGCCCCTTGTACTCGACCAGCCGGGTGCCCTTCGGGATGGTCTGCAGCGCAAACGCACCGCGACCGTGGATGACGGAGCGTCGGACCATGAACAGACGCCCGCGCGGATTGCTCGTTTTCTTCTTCGACATCTTCGAACCGGAAATGCGATTGCAGGATGGGGCAAGGCGCCCCGCTGGGATTGAAAGCGGGCTCCGAAGCCCGCCTTCACAACGATACCGTCAGCCGAGCGACTTGGCGCCGGCCAACGCGATCTGCTCGTCTTCGTCGGACTGCACGCCCGACACGCCGATCGCACCGACGCAGTCTGCGCCAACCATGAGCGGCACGCCGCCCGTGATCGGCAGGTTGTCGGGGAACTTCATGAACACCGGCCGCTCCTTGATGCGCTCCTCCCAGAAACGGGTCGGACGCTTGCTGAGCGCAGCGGTACGCGCTTTCTCCACCGCGACGTTCGACGTCATCAGACCGGCGCCATCCATGCGGGTGAGACCGACCGCGTAGCCCGCTTCATCGACGATCGCGATCGTGACGTTCCATTTGTTCCTGCGTGCTTCTTCCTCGCAGGCGGCCATCATCTTCTTGACGTCGTCCTGCTGCAGCATGGGACGGTTGCGCATCGATCAACTCCTCGTTTGATGTTCGGTTTAAGGCTGTTGCATGGTAACGGCTCTCACGCGCCTAGCGCACTGCGCACCTGTTCGAGCGCGCCCGGGTCTTCGATCGTCGTGAGATCGCCCGGATCGCGGCCTTCTGCCAGCGCCTGGATCGATCGGCGCAGCGTCTTGCCCGAGCGCGTCTTGGGCAGCAGCGACACGAAGTGCACTGCGCGCGGCCGCGCGATCGCACCCAGCTGGCGATCGACGGTGTCCATCACTTCCTTCTCGAGCTGCTTGCGGCCCTGCGCATCGCCCAGTTTGGATGCATCCTTGGCGACCGCGAACGCGAGCGGCATCTGCCCCTTGAGCTGGTCGGCCACACCCACCACCGCGCACTCGGCGATGTTGGTGTGCATGTTCACCGCTTCCTCGATCTCGCGCGTGCCCAGACGATGCCCTGCCACGTTGATGACGTCGTCAGTGCGCCCGAGGATGAAGTAGTAGCCGTCATCATCCCGGATTCCCCAGTCGAACGTCGAGTAGACAAGCTTCTTGGAGAAGGTGGAGAAATACGTGCGCACGAACCGATCGTCATCCCCCCACACCGTGCTCATGCACCCCGGAGGCAGCGGCGGTTCGATCGCGACCACGGCCTTCTCGTTCGCGCCAGCCTCGCTCGCGTCGGCCTCGCGCAGCAGCTTGAGATCGTAGCCGTACACCGGAAACGACGGGCTGCCGAACTTGACCTTGGTCGATTCGATGCCGGGCGAGGCCGACAGGATCGGCCAGCCGGTCTCGGTCTGCCAGTAATGGTCGATCACCGGCTTGTTCAGCGCCCCTGCGATCCACTCGTGCGTGGGCTCATCCAACGGTTCGCCGGCGAGAAACAGATGGCGCAGGCTGGACAGGTCGTATTTCGTGAGGAACGCCGGATCCTGCTTCTTGAGCACGCGAATCGCGGTCGGCGCCGAGAACATCACCGAGACCCGATAGTCCTGCACGATCTTCCACCACACGCCCGCGTCGGGCCTGATCGGCACGCCTTCGTACATGATCGTCGTCATGCCCGCGAGCAGCGGTCCGTAGATGATGTACGAGTGACCCACCACCCAGCCGATGTCCGAGGTGGTGAACATCGTCTCGCCGGCATTGCCCTGATAAATGTGCCGCATCGACGAAGCGAGCGAAACGGCATAGCCGCCGACATCGCGCTGCACGCCCTTGGGCTGACCCGTGGTGCCCGAGGTGTAGAGGATGTACGAGGGTTGATTCGATTCGATCCAGGTGCACGGCACCTGCGCATCGGCATGCCTGGCCCGCAATTCTGAGTAGTCGAGATCACGCCCGGCAACCACCGGCATATTCGGATCGAGCCCGCGTCGATAGAGAATCACCTTCTCGGGCGGGAACTTCGCCAGCCGGATCGCTTCGTCGACCAGGCTCTTGTAGAGCACCGCCTTGCCCATGCGGCTGCCGCCATCGGCCGTGACCAGCAGTTTCGGTTTGGCATCATCGATACGCGCCGCAAGACTGGCCGCCGCGAAGCCGCCGAACACCACCGAATGCACCGCACCGATCCGCGCGCAGGCGAGAATCACGAAGCACGCCTCCGGGATCATCGGCATGTAGACGATCACCCGGTCGCCGGGTTGGACGCCGCAGGCGAGCAGCATCGCCGCGGCCCGTTGCACCTCGCCGTGCAACTGCCGGTAGGTGAACGTCTTCTGTTCGTTGGTCTCGGTGGAGATGTAGATCAGCGCCGGCTGATCGCCGCGAACCGGCAGATGGCGATCGACCGCGTTGTAGCAAAGGTTGGTTTCACCGCCGACGAACCACTTCGCGAACGGCGGCCGGTCGTACTCGAGCACCTTCGCGAACGGTTTGTGCCAGTGGATCAGCCCCGCCTGGGTTGCCCAGAAGTTCTCGCGATCCTGGATCGATTGCGCGTGGAACGCGCGCAAGATTTCACCCGCCATATCGGCTCCCTCGCACCTTTGAGCGTCGTCGAAACACGATCGACTGCGGCCGCATGTCCATCTGTCTGCTGGCCTGCAAGCGTCGGCACGTTGATATCGTCGGTAGTCTGCCACACGCCCCAGGCGTGCGGCCACTTTCGTCGCGCGCTACGGGGCGGCTCGAATGACCCGCCGCGCAGTGCTCAAGTACTCGCTGCTTTGCATCTCCACCAGGCGACTGGCGGTGCGATCGAACTCGAACTGCATCGCACGCAGCCGCGCATCCTGCGCCTGGCCCTCGATGTCGAGCAGCCGCTCCGGCTCGGCCTCGGCCGACACGATCAGATTCACGCGGTTGTCGTAGAACACGTCGACCAGCAGCGTGAAGCGGCGCGCCTCGTCGGCGCGCGACAAGCCCATGCGCGGAACGTCCGAGACCATCACTGTATGAAAACGCCGGGCGAGGTCGAGATAGTCGTTCTGCGAGCGCCCCCAGCCGCACAGC
The DNA here is from genome assembly GCA_902826155.1 of uncultured beta proteobacterium. Next base: position 91,477 of record CADEDU010000016.1, on the reverse strand, counting down.
ACCTTGAAGTCGAACCAGACGATGCCGCCGGCGCGATGCCGATACGGGATCACCCGGCCTTCGATGTCGAGCTCGTGCGATTCCTCTTCGACCTCGGCGATCTGCTTGAAGGCCGTGAGCAGCGTCGTGTCGGTCTGAGGGCCAAGGGGCGCGTGATAGGCCCGCACCTGCTCCATCGCGCGGCGACGATAGTCGACGCCGCTGTCGACGTTGATCACGTCGAGGCTGCTTTTGATGAGCCGGATCACCGGCAGGAAGTCGTCGCGTTTGAGGCCATCCTTGTACAACTCGTCAGGGTGGTAGTTGGACGTCATGCAATACACCACCCCGCCCTTCACGGTGCGTTCGAACAGGCGCCCGAGGATCATCGCGTCGGCGACGTCGTTGACGTGGAACTCGTCGAAGCAGATCAACCGATAGCGCTTGGCGATGCGAAAGGCGAGCTCGTTCAGCGGATCAGTCACGCTCTTCAGTTCCGCTAGCTCACGATGCACGTCGCGCATGAAGTGATGGAAGTGCACTCGCCGTTTGCGCACCAGCGGCAACGACAGGTAGAAGCTGTCCATCAGGAACGTCTTGCCACGTCCGACGCCACCCCACAGGTAGACGCCGCGCGGCAGCGGCGGCTTGACCAGCATGCGCAGCAGCGCGTTGCGCCGGCGCTCCTTGTAGGTGGTCCACTCCGCGTAGAGTTGCTGCAGCCGTTCCACCGCCGCCAGTTGAGCCGCATCGGCGTGGAACCCGCGCCGGTCGAGCGCGCGCTGGTACAGCTCGAGGACCGAAGGGCGCTCGCCCGGTTCCAGGTGCTGCTCTTCAGCGGTCTCGTAGGCGGAATCGCGCATGTTCGGGCAGAGCCCTGCAACTGCTTGCTCAGATGTGCAGAGCCCGCCCCGCTACGCCAAGCGCCGCTTCATGGACCACCTCGGACAGCGTCGGGTGACCATGCACGATCCGCGCGATGTCCTCGGACGAAGCGCGGAACTCCATGGCCAGCACCGCTTCGGCGATGAGCTCGGAGGCATGCGTGTTGAGGATGTGCACACCGAGCACTTCATCGGTTTTTTCGTGCGCGAGCATCTTGACCATGCCCTCGGTGTTGCCCTGTCCCTGGGCCCGGCCATTGGCCGCGAACGGGAACGTGCCTACCCGATACGGTACCCCTGACTGCTTGAGCTCCTGCTCGGTCTTGCCGACCCAGGCCACTTCGGGCGAGGTGTAGATGATCCACGGGATCGTTGCCAGATTCACATGTCCCTTCTGACCGGCCATGATCTCCGCGACCATCACGCCCTCTTCGGATCCTTTGTGCGCGAGCATCGGGCCGCGCACCACATCGCCGATCGCGTAGACGTTCGGCAGGTTGGTGCGGCAGTGCGCATCCACTTCGATGAACCCGCGCGCATCCTTCTTGAGTCCGACTGCGGCTTCGCCCAGATCATCGGTGTTGGGCACGCGCCCCACCGACACGATCAACCGGTCGCATTCGAGCCTTTGCTTCTTGCCGTCGTGGCCGTACTCGACGACGACTCCCGCACCGCTGGTGTCGACCCGGTCGATCTGCGCGCCGAGCTTGATATCGAGCGCCTGATCGCGGGTGAAGATCTTCCACGCTTCCTTGGCGATGGTCTCGTCGGCGGCAGCGAGGAACGTCGGCAACGCTTCGAGCACCGTGACCTGAGCGCCGAGCCGACGCCAGACGCTGCCCAGCTCCAGACCGATCACGCCTGCGCCGATCACACCGAGCTTCTTCGGTACCGAGTCGAAGCCGAGCGCACCGATGTTGTCGCACACCTTGCGCTGATCGACCGCGACGTCGGACAAATGACGCGCCTTGGACCCGGTGGCGATGACCACGTGCTTGGCAGCGATCGCCTCATCGCCTGCCGCAAGTTGCCAGCCCTCGGCGGACCGGCCGGTGAACCTGCCATGCCCCTTGAGCCAAGTGATCTTGTTCTTGCGAAACAGGAACTCGATGCCTCGGGTCATCTTGGTGACGATCGCGTCCTTGCGCGCGAGCATCTTCGTCAGATCGAACGAAGTGCCGGAGACGGTGATGCCGTGCTCGCCCAGGTGATGCAGCGTTTTCTCGTAGTTCTCCGACGATTCGAGCAGCGCCTTGGACGGGATGCAACCCACGTTCAGGCAGGTACCGCCAAGCACGGGGGCCCCCTGAGGCGACTTCCATTCCTCCACGCAAGCGGTCTTGAAACCGAGTTGCGCGGCCCGGATCGCGCATACATAGCCGGCCGGACCCGCGCCCACTACGACGACATCGAATTGCTGTGCCATGACGGTCGCCGGTTACAGGTCGAGCAGCAGTCGCGCCGGATCCTCCAGCGCGTCTTTGATCGCCACCAGCGAGAGCACCGCCTCCCGTCCGTCGATGATGCGATGGTCGTACGACATCGCCAGGTAGTTCATCGGCCGCACCACGATTTGCCCGTTCTCGACCACTGGTCGATCCTTGGTGGCGTGAATACCCAGGATCGCGCTCTGCGGCGGGTTGATGATCGGGGTGGACAACATCGAACCGAACACGCCGCCATTGGAGATCGAGAACGTGCCGCCGGTGAGATCCTCGATGGAGAGCTTGCCTTCCTGCGCGCGCTTGCCGAACTCGGCGATCTTCTTCTCGATGTCGGCGATCGAGAGTTGATCGACGTCGCGCAGGATCGGCACCACCAGTCCGCGTGGACTGGCCACCGCGATGCCGATGTCGAAATAGCCGTGATAGACGATGTCGTTGCCGTCGACCGAAGCGTTGACGATCGGGTACTTCTTGAGCGCGTGTACCGCAGCCTTCACGAAGAACGACATGAAGCCCAGCCGCACGCCATGTTCCTTCTCGAAGCGCTCGCCGTACTTCTTGCGCAGATCGATGACCGGCGCCATGTTCACTTCGTTGAAGGTGGTGAGGATGGCCGCGGTCGACTGCGACTGCACCAGGCGTTCGGCCACCCGTGCGCGCAGGCGCGACATCGGCACGCGCTGTTCGGGGCGATCGCCCAGCAGCGCCTCCATGTTCACCGGCGTCGGGGCGTGAGGCAGATTGGGCCGCGCCGCGGGTGGTGCCGAAGGTGCTGCCGAGGGCGCCCCGGCACCCAGCACGTCGGCCTTGGTGACACGGCCATCACGGCCGGTGCCGCTGATCTGCGCGGTATCGATGCCGCGCTCGGCTGCGATCTTGCTTGCGGCGGGCATCACTTTCTGTTCGGCGGCCGGAGCAACCGACGGGGTCGGCGCCACCGCGACCGGCTGTGGCTTTACCGGCGAGGCCGCGGCCGCTGCAGCGGCGCTGGCTTTCGCTTCGGTGTCGATGGTGGCGATCACCTCGCCGCTGACCACCGTTCCGCCGCCGCTCTTGGCGATCTTCACGATCACGCCATCCACGGGTGCCGGCAGTTCGAGCACGACCTTGTCGGTTTCGATGTCGATCAGGTTTTCGTCGCGTTTGACCGCTTCGCCTTCCTGCTTGTGCCAGCTCAGCAGCGTCGCTTCGGCAACCGACTCCGACAGCTGCGGTACCTTGACCTCAACCAGCATGAAATGGACTCTCCGTTCGGTTTTTCGCCTGGGTCGGCTCAGCCTCACCGCGGCGTACAGCAAAAACTCAGCGCGTAACGCGCCGGAAGAGGGGCCGATGACCACCTCGCGTCTCCAGCCCTTTGTTGTTGTATTGAGAGCGTGCCGTCTGCATGAAGCTCGACGGTCGCCTGAAACGGCCCGCGTGGAAACACGCCGGGCCTGCGTCCGGATTGAGCGTCATCCGCGTTGGGATGACGCTCGAATCCGGACAGTTATTGCGTCGGCGGAACCCGACGACGCAATAACCCTATTTGAGTTTCCCAAACGCCATATCCACGAGCTTCTTCTGCTGCTCCGCGTGTTTGGCAACGTACCCCACCGCAGGCGCCGCCGATGACGCGCGCCCCGCGTAGTGCAGGCGCTGATCCGCTCGCATGTTCTCGACGAAGTAGTGCTGTGTCTGGTACCAGGCGCCCTGGTTCTGCGGCTCTTCCTGGCACCACACGATTTCCTTCGCATTCGGATAACGCTTCATTTCCAGCGCGAACTGCTTGTGCGGGAATGGATAGAGCTGCTCGACACGGATGACCGCGATGTGATCGAGCTTGCGCTCGCGTCTGGCAAGCAGCAGGTCGTAGTACACCTTGCCGCTGCATGCGACGATGCGAGTAACCGTGCTTTCGTCGAGCGCGTCGACCTCGCCGATGACCGTCTGGAAGCCGCCCTTGGCCAGGTCCTTGAGGCTGGAAACCGCCTCGGGCTTGCGCAGCAGCGATTTCGGCGTGAACACGATCAGCGGCTTGCGGAAATTGCGCAGCATCTGCCTGCGAAGCAGATGGAAGATCTGCGCCGGAGTGGTCGGCACGCACACCTGCATGTTGTGTTCGGCGCACAGTTGCAGATAACGCTCAAGGCGCGCCGAGGAGTGCTCCGGCCCCTGCCCTTCGTAGCCGTGCGGCAGCAGCATGACCAGGCCGCACAGCCTGCCCCACTTCGCTTCGCCCGATGCGATGAACTGGTCGATCACCACCTGCGCGCCGTTGGCGAAATCGCCGAACTGCGCTTCCCAGATGGTCAACTCGTTCGGCTCGGCGCAGGCATAGCCGTAGTCGAAGCCGAGCACCGCTTCCTCGGAGAGCACCGAGTCGATCACCTGGAAATCAGCCTGATTGTCCGCAAGGTTCGACAGTGCGATGTAGGAGCCCTGATCCCACTTTTCTCTGTTCTGATCGTGCAGCACCGAGTGACGGTGGGCGAAGGTGCCTCGGCCCGAGTCCTGACCGGAGATGCGCACCCCGAAGCCGTTCACCAGTAATGACGCGTAGGCGAGCGACTCGGCCATGCCCCAGTCGAGCATCTTCTTGCCCTGCGCCATCTCGCGGCGCGCCTGCACCACGCGCTCGACCGATGCGTGCAGCTTGAAGCCATCCGGCACGTGGGCGATGCGCTCGCCAAGGCGCTCCAGATCGGTGAGCGGTACGGCGGTATCGGCCGTGTCGGTCCACTTCGCATTCAGGAATGGCGACCAATCGACCGCGTACTTGCGCTGGAAGTTGGACAGCACCGGGCTGGAGGTATGGCGGCCCTCGTCGAGGGCCTGGCGATAGTCCTTGATCAGCTGATCGGGATCGTCGGCACTGATGGCGCCCTGTGCAACCAGCTTGTCGGCGTAGAGCCGGCGCGTGCCCGGATGCTGCGCGATCTTCTTGTACATCAGCGGCTGGGTCATGAACGGCTCGTCCTGCTCGTTGTGGCCCAGCCTGCGAAAGCAGATCAGATCGATGACGACGTCTTTCTTGAATTCCTTGCGGTAGTCCATCGCCAGCTGGCAGACGAACGTGGCGGCTTCCGGGTCGTCGGCGTTCACATGGAAGATCGGTGCTTCCACCATCTTCGCCACGTCGGTGCAGTACATCGTCGAGCGTGCGTCGCGCGGGTCGGAGGTCGTGAAGCCGATCTGATTGTTGATGACGATATGCACGGTGCCACCCGTGCCGTAGCCGCGCGTCTGCGCCAGGTTGAACGTCTCCATGATGACGCCCTGCCCGGCGAAGGCGGCATCGCCGTGGATCAGCACCGACAGCACCTTGTCGCCGGTCTTGTCCTTGCGTCGATGCTGGCGGGCACGCACCGAACCCTGGACCACCGGGTTGACGATTTCCAGGTGCGACGGATTGAACGCCAGCGTCAGATGGATCGGCCCGCCAGGCGTGGACACGTCGGACGAGAATCCGAGGTGGTACTTGACGTCGCCCGAGGAGAGTTCCGATACGTTCTTGCCTTCGAATTCGGCGAACAGATCCTTCGGGGATTTGCCCAGCGTATTGACCAGCACGTTCAGCCGGCCTCGATGTGCCATGCCGATCACCAGCTCCTCGACGCCCTGGCTGCCGGAGCGCTGCAGGATCTCGTCCATGCAGGGGATGAGCGTCTCACCGCCTTCGAGCGAGAAGCGCTTCTGGCCGACGTAGCGGGTGTGCAGGTACTTCTCCAGCGTCTCGGCAGCCGTCAACCGTTCGAGGACGCGCTTGCGCGCATCGTTGCCGATCTGCGGCTGGCCGCGCATCGGCTCCAGGCGCTGCTGAATCCAGCGCTTCTGCGCCGGATCACCGATGTACATGTACTCCGCGCCGATCGAGCCGCAATAGGTGTCGCGCAGGATCTGCAGGATCTCCCGCAGCGTCGCGCGCTCCGGCCCCACCAGCGTACCGGTGTTGAACGTGAGCTCCAGATCGGCTTCGGTGAGATCGTAGAACGCGGGCTCCAGCTCCGGGATATGCGGCCTGGGCATGCGCTTGAGCGGGTCGAGGTTGGCCCAGCGGCATCCCATCATCCGATACGCCGCGATCAGCAGCAGCACATAGACCTGCTTGCGGTTGATCGTCTGATCGGCGACCAGCGTCGGTTGCTTGAACGCGCCCGATTTCGCCCGCTGCGCGAACGCTTCGACGATCGGCGCGTGTGCGACGTCGCGTGCCGTGCTCGCGCCGGCAGAACCGGACGGCAGCACCTGCATCTTGTCGAAGTAGTCGCGCCAGGTGTCGGGGACCGACTGCGGGTTGAGCAGGTATGCCTCGTACAGCTCTTCAACGAACGGGGCGTTGCCGCCGAACAGATACGAGTTCGACAGGAACTCTTTCATCATGACCGTTTACCTCCGCGACGACGGCTTGACTGGGAGCGATCAGCGCTTGGCGAGCGGCGGCACCGGCCGGCTGACCTGACCGTTGTAGAGCTGCCGTGGCCGGCTGATCTTCTGATCCGGGTCGGCGATCATCTCGTTCCACTGCGCGATCCAGCCCACCGTGCGCGCGAGGGCGAAGATGCAGGTGAACATCGACACGGGGATGCCCAGCGCGCGCTGCACGATGCCGGAGTAGAAGTCGACGTTCGGATAGAGCTTGCGGCTCACGAAGTATTCGTCTTCGAGCGCGATCTTCTCCAGCGCGACCGACAGTTTGAACAGTCGATCATCGCCCAGGCCCAGTTCGCTCAGCACCTCGTGACAGGTCTGCTGCATCAGCTTGGCGCGCGGATCGTAGTTCTTGTAGACGCGGTGCCCGAAGCCCATCAGCTTGACGTTGGAGTTCTTGTCTTTTACCTGCTTGATGAACTCGCCGATCTTGGAGACGTCGCCGATTTCTTCCAGCATGTTGAGGCACGCCTCATTCGCGCCGCCGTGCGCGGGCCCCCATAGACAGGCGATACCCGCGGCGATACACGCGAACGGATTGGCACCCGACGAGCCTGCGACGCGCACTGTCGAGGTGGAGGCGTTTTGCTCATGGTCGGCATGCAGGATGAAGATGCGATCGAGCGCCTTCACCAGCACCGGATTGACCTTGTAATCCTCGGCCGGCGTGCCGAACATCATGCGCATGAAGTTCGCCGTGTACGTCAGATCGTTGCGCGGGTACATGAACGGCTGACCGATCGAGTACTTGTAGCACATGGCCACGATGGTCGGCAGCTTGGCGATCAGGCGGTGCTGCGAGATCTTGCGGTGCTCGGGATTATTGATGTCGAGCGAGTCGTGATAGAAGGCCGAGAGCGCGCCTACCACCCCGACCATCACCGCCATCGGGTGCGCATCGCGCCGGAAACCGGAGAAGAACCGGGTGAGCTGCTCGTGCACCATGGTGTGGTGCATGATCGTGTCCTCGTACACCTGCTTCTGCTTCTTGTTCGGCAGCTCGCCGACCGTGAGCAGATATGCGGTCTCGAGGAAGTCGCAGTGTTCCGCCAGTTGCTCGATCGGGTAGCCGCGGTAGAGCAGCACGCCCTGGTCACCGTCGATGTAGGTGATCGTGGACTGGCAGCTGGCGGTCGAGAGGAAGCCCGGATCGTAGGTGAACATTCCGGTCTTGCCGTACAGGCTGCGGATGTCGACTACGTCGGGGCCGATCGACCCGCCCAGCACCGGAAACTCGGCGGTCTTGCCGTCACCGTACGTCAGCACTGCTTTGCGATTTGCATCCACTTTGACTCTCCGCACTAGAGAAGTGACCCACGAGGTGGTCGATCAGACTGGAGGGCGTGCCTCCAAACCCCCATCTATTGCCCGCGCCGCGACCGGCCGATCGAAGTGCTCGGGCTCGAATCGGCAAGCAGCAGGGCTTGCCGGCAAAACTCGGGCTGCACCCGCCCTCAACAGGCGCGCAACCACTGCACCATCTCGATGTGTCGGGCGGACGGCTCGGTGCGGGCGCTGATCAGATCCCACAACTCGTTATCCCCCAACTCGAGCAGTTCGTTCAACCGCGTGAGACGGTCCGAGTCCAAATCCCGCGCGTACACGCCAAGAAACTTGTCCAAGACCAGGTCATTTTCCAGGAGTCCGCGCCGGCAGTGCCACCTCAGTCGTCGCAATTCCTCTTCGTTCAGTGCTGCCATGGAGCCCCCGGGGGATGTGCGCGGCGCTATACCGTGCGCTTGACCATGATTTCCTTGATCTTGCCGATCGCCTTGGTGGGATTGAGTCCCTTCGGGCAGACGTCGACGCAGTTCATGATGGTGTGGCAGCGGAACAAGCGATAAGGATCTTCCAGGTTGTCGAGACGCTCCGCAGTCGCCTCGTCGCGGGTATCGGCGATGAACCGATACGCGTGCAGCAGGCCCGCCGGGCCGACGAATTTGTCGGGGTTCCACCAGAACGACGGGCACGAGGTCGAGCAGCACGCGCACAGGATGCACTCGTACAGGCCGTTCAGTTCCTCGCGGTCGGCGGGTGATTGCAGCCGCTCTTTCTCAGGCGGCGGGTTGTCGTTGATCAGGTACGGCTTGATCGAGTGGTACTGCTTGAAGAACTGCGTCATGTCGACGATCAGATCGCGCACGATCGGCAGGCCGGGCAGCGGCCGCAGTTCGACGGTCTCCTTCAAATCGGCAACCCGGGTGACGCAGGCGAGCCCGTTCTTGCCGTTGATATTCATCGCATCCGAACCGCATACGCCTTCGCGACACGAGCGGCGGAAGGAGAACGAATCGTCCATCGCTTTGACGCGCACCAGCGCATCGAGCAGCATCTGATCGGTCGGCTCGAGTTGTACGTCGTACTCCTTGAAGTACGGCTTGGCGTCCTGATCGGGGTTGTAGCGCTGGATGCGCAGTCGCATGGGTCGGTTCCGCGGATGGATGGATGTTGGCGACAGAGTCCGTCGAGGGTCGGCGTTGCGCCCGGATCGGTCCTGGTCAGTAGGTACGCGCCTTGGGTTCGAACGATTCGGCGGAGAGCGGCTTCAGGTTGACCGCCTTGTAGTCGAGCCGGTCGCCTTCCTTGTACCAGAGCGAGTGCTTGAGCCACCGTTCGTCGTCGCGCTTGGGAAAATCGGCGCGGTCATGCGCCCCACGCGATTCTTTACGCGCTTCGGCTGACACCATGCTTGCGCGCGCCACCTCGATGAGGTTGTCCAGCTCGAGCGCCTCGATCCGCGCGGTGTTGAAGACCTTGGACTTGTCGGTGATCTCGGTGCGCTTCACCCGCTCGGTGACTTCCTTGATCTTCTTCACGCCATCGGCAAGCAGATCGGGGAAGCGGAACACGCCGCAGTGCAATTGCATGGTGACGCGCATGTCATCGGCGACCTTGTAGATGTTCTCGCCGCCCTTCTGCGCGTCGAGCCGCGCCAGGCGCGAGAGCGTGAACTCGCCGGCGTCGGCAGGCAGCGCGCGCTGTCCTGGATTTTTCTTCAGATATTCAATCACCGAGTTGCCCGCCGCCTTGCCGAATACGACGAGATCGGTCAGGGAATTGGTGCCGAGGCGGTTGGCGCCGTGCACAGAAGCGCACGCGCACTCCCCCGCCGCGTAGAAGCCCTGCACGATGGTGTTGGGCCCGTCGCGACCCGGCACGACCACCTCGCCCATGTAGTTGGTGGGAATACCGCCCATCATGTAGTGCACGGTCGGCACCACCGGGATCGGATCCTTGACCGGATCGACATTGGCGAATTTCTTGGCGATCTCGCGGATGCCGGGCAGGCGCTTCTCGATCTTTTCCACACCCAGATGGTCGAGCTTGAGCAGGATGCAATCGCCGTTCTTGCCGGCGCCGCGCCCTTCCTTGATCTCGGTGGCCATCGCACGCGACACCACGTCGCGGCTGGCGAGGTCTTTCATGTTGGGCGCATAGCGCTCCATGAAGCGCTCGCCGTTCTTGTTGAGCAGATAGCCGCCCTCGCCGCGCACCCCTTCGGTGATCAGCACGCCAGCGCCCGCCACGCCGGTGGGATGGAACTGCCAGAACTCCATGTCTTCCAACGGGAGCCCGGCGCGTGCTGCCATACCGATGCCATCGCCCGTGTTGATGAAGGCGTTAGTGGTGGCCGAGAAGATTCGCCCTGCCCCGCCCGTGGCGAATAAGGTGGCGCGCGCCTGCAGCAGGTACATATCGCCGGTTTCCATCTCGAGCGCGGTGACGCCGACCACCGCACCTTCGGCGTCGCGCACCAGATCGAGCGCCATCCATTCGACGAAGAACTGCGTATTCGCGCGCACGTTGCGCTGATAGAGCGCATGCAGCATGGCGTGACCGGTTCGATCGGCGGCACAACAGCTGCGCTGCACCGGTTTCTCGCCGAAATTCATCGAGTGGCCGCCGAACGGCCGCTGATAGATCGTGCCGTCGTCATTGCGATCGAAGGGCAGACCGAAGTGCTCCATCTCGATCACCGTCGACGGTGCCTCGCGACACATGAACTCGATCGCGTCCTGATCACCGAGATAGTCGGAGCCCTTGATCGTGTCGTACATATGCCAGAGCCAGCTGTCCTCGCCCATGTTGCCGAGCGCAGCGCCCACCCCGCCCTGCGCTGCAACCGTATGCGAGCGCGTCGGAAAGACTTTCGATAGCACCGCGACCTTCACGCCGGCCTCGGCCAATTGCAGCGCGGCACGCAGACCGGCCCCGCCCGCGCCGACGACCACTGCATCGAACTGCCGTCGAATCAGCGCCATCAGGCTCTCCAGAGAATTTGCAGCGCCCAGCCGGCGTATCCCACCAGCAGCGCGATCACCACCACCTGCAGGAACAGGCGCAGGCCTACGGGCTTGATGTAGTCCATCAGCACATCACGCGCACCGACCCACGCGTGATAGAACAGGCTGACGAAGAAAAGGAAGGTCGCGAAGCGCAGCCAGCCTTGCCCGAACCACGCTTTCCAGGAAGCGTAGTCGCTCGGCGCTCCGGCTATGAGCGCAATGACGACGATGACGGTGTAGACCGCCATGATCGCCGCGCTGACCCGCTGCGCCAGCCAGTCGCGCAACCCATAGTGCGCCCCGACGACGACCCGGTTCACCATAGCACCCTCCACGCGATCAGCACGGTGAGTACGAGGCTCACGACGAATACCCACACGCTGCTGGCACGGGCGGCCGCCAACTCGATGCCCTTGTGCATGTCGAGCAGCAGATAGCGTATGCCGGCGCAGAAGTGATGCAGGTACGCCCACAGCAGACCGAGCAGCACCAGCTTGGCGAACCAGTGGCTGGTGACCGACTTGGCCTGCGCGAAAGTCTCGGGCGATGCCAGACTGCGATCGAGCAGCCAGAGCATCCAGAACAGCAGGCCGAACAGAAGAATGCCGCTGATCCGGTGGAAGATCGATACCACACCGGGCAGCGGCAGGTTGCGAAGATCGAGGTTGTACCAGGGCTGGTAGTACTTGCGTTTCGCGGGGAGCTCGGCCATCTATTGTTGTTCCTGGGAGGGCGCTGATCGAGCCGACGTGGGAATCAGCACATTCGGCTCATTCGTATTGTCAGGGAGTGGCGTTGGCGAGTCGAGTCGGACTCATTGCGCGATTCGCTCGAATTGCATCAATTGCTCGATTTCGATGACGCCGGACCGCGCTAGTCCGCAGCGTTCAGCGCCTTTTCGAAAATCCAAAAAGTATAGCAGCGCCAAGGCCTCTATTGTGACGTACAAACAAGACAGTACGTGATCGTTCCTCAGCGGCTGCGGCCTTCCAAGCCACCTCGTCGCGCGTTGACTTCGATGAAGTCCCCCTCATAAACTCGCGCCGCCCGCACGCTTGCCGCCGCGCCATTCGTGTCGCGATCGGCGAAGCAGGTCCGGTCATCGTCAACGCGTGCACCGGATGCACACACCCGGTCACAGCGCCAATCAGCCGGTTGGGCGCACGCAACTCACCGTAGCACCAGAGCGATCGAGGCGCGTGTCCGGGTTTCGCCCCCTGCGATTTCACCCCCAAATTCTCCCACCCAATTCACCCCCTCAACCGGAGTCCCTGCAATGTCCAAAGCCCCGATGCGGGTCGCCGTCACCGGCGCCGCTGGTCAGATCGGCTACAGCCTGCTGTTTCGAATTGCCAACGGCGACATGCTCGGTCGCGATCAGCCGGTCCACCTGCAATTGCTCGAGATTCCGGACGAGAAGGCGCAAAAAGCACTGCGCGGCGTAATGATGGAACTGGAGGACTGCGCGTTCCCACTGCTGGCGGGCATGACGGGCGCAAGCGATCCGAACGTCGCATTCAAGGACATCGATGTGGCCCTGCTCGTGGGCGCGCGGCCGCGCGGCCCTGGCATGGAGCGCAAAGACCTGCTCGCCGCCAACGCGCAGATCTTCACCGCGCAGGGCAAGGCGATCAACGCGCACGCCAAGCGCACCGCCAAGATCCTGGTGGTGGGTAATCCGGCGAACACCAACGCGTATATCGCGATGAAGAGCGCTCCCGACATGCCCAAGCGCAATTTCACGGCGATGCTGCGGCTCGACCACAACCGCGCGCTGTCGCAACTTGCCGCCAAGACCGGCAAACCGGTCGACAAGTTCTACTGGCTGACGGTGTGGGGCAACCATTCGCCCACTATGTATCCCGATTTCCGCCACGCATGGGTCGACAATCAGCGTGTCTCGCAGCTGATCAACGACGACAAATGGACCCGCGAGGTGTTCATCCCCACGGTCGGCAAGCGCGGCGCGGCGATCATCGATGCGCGCGGACTGTCGTCGGCGGCCTCCGCAGCCAATGCTGCGATCGATCACGTGCGCGACTGGGTGCACGGCTCGCACGGCCAATGGGTGACGATGGGCGTGCCCTCCGAGGGCTCATACGGCATTCCGCAGGACATCATCTACGGGTTTCCGTGCACCACCGAGAACGGCGACTACAAGATCGTGCAGGGCCTGGAGATCGACGCGTTCAGCCGCGAGAAGATGGACGCCACGCTCAAGGAACTGCTCGAAGAGCGTGATGGCGTGAAGCACCTGCTGCCCTGATCCCGTGACGAGCGCCTCCGCAGGCGCGCGCTTTCGCGCCGCCATCGCCGCCGAGCGACCGCTACAGGTCGTCGGCGCGATCAACGCCTATCACGCGATTCTCGCGGCGGCTTCCGGCTACCGGGCGATCTATCTGTCCGGTGGCGGCGTTGCGGCGGGGTCGCTGGGACTGCCCGATCTGGGCATCAGCACGCTCGACGACGTGCTCACCGATATCCGCCGCATCACCGATGTGTGCGAGTTGCCGCTGCTGGTGGATGTCGACACCGGCTTCGGCACCAGTGCGTTCAACATCGCACGCACCACGCGCAGCCTGATCAAGTTCGGTGCCGCGGCGATGCACATCGAAGACCAGGTCGGCGCCAAGCGCTGCGGTCACCGCCCCGGGAAGGAGCTGGTCAGCCAAGCCGAAATGGTTGATCGGATCAAGGCGGCGGTCGATGCGCGCACCGATCCGTCGTTCGTGATCATGGCGCGTACCGATGCGCTCGCGGTCGAAGGCCTCGACCGAGCTCTCGATCGTGCGCGCGCCTGCGTTGAAGCCGGCGCCGACATGATCTTTCCCGAGGCGATGACCGAGTTGGCCATGTACCGGCGCTTCGCCGATGCGGTGGGCGTGCCGATCCTGGCCAACATCACCGAGTTCGGCAATACGCCGATGTTCACCGTCGATGAGTTGCGTTCGGCCGGCGTGGCGGTGGCGCTTTATCCTCTGTCGGCGTTCCGGGCGATGAACGCCGCCGCACTCAAGGTGTACGAAGCGATCCGTCGTGACGGCACCCAGCAGGCGGTGCTCGGCGACATGCAAACGCGCGCCGACCTGTACAAGCATCTCGGCTATCACGCCTACGAGACGAAGCTCGACGCGCTGTTCGCGCAGCATCGCGACAAGAACAAGAACTGAGCACCGGCTCGGCCTGCGTGGGGCTCGTCGTGCATCACAGCGGCATTGCGTAGCACTGCACGCCCGGCCGGCGTCAGCGCGACCTTCGTCACGTCCTGAGCGCCAGGGTTTCCACACCCCGAACTCGAGGCGTGACCCGCGGCACAACCCGCACCGCGTTTCGCGTGAGCGATCGACACGATGCAGCGACAATCGACGGTGGCCTGCAAGGGGGACCGCAACCGAGAGTCCCATGCGCGCCGACCATCGCCCGGGGACACGACATGCGCCAGATCAAAGCTGTGCTTCTAACCACTGCGTTCGCTCTCGCGGGCGCTACGACCGCACTTGCGCAGAATCCTGCGGCGGCCGAGGCTCAAGCCAATCGACTGGAAGGCACTTGGGAGTGCCAGGGCCCGGGCCAGACGCACCCGGCCAAACCGCCGATCGTGTGGTTCGGCGCGAGCGGTGGCAACTCGATCGAAGTCGACGGATTCGGCGGAGCGGTGTACGGCGCTGCGGATCTCTCCGCGAGCGAAGGCGCAACCCGCGTCGCCACCCGCCAAGGCTCGGTGCTGCTCATCCGGTCGTTGCATGACGCCGGACGCAAGGTTTCGATGACGCTGAGCCGTGAAGGCGTGGGCGACTATCGCTGCGTGCGCCTGCCGCAGTTCGATGCACCGATGATCCCGCGCACGCGTCTGGAACAGGCTTCCTGATTGAACCGGCGAGGGGCCTAACTCCTCGCCTGGCTCGTGGGGCCGTTGCGGATGCCGGCCTCACTTCCGCCTTGGACACGCGTCGACCCGGCATTCCGTGGCGTTGATCGAGCCCCGCTCACGTGGTCAAGCGGGCCCAGATGCGCTACCCTTGCGCGCCTGTTGCGATGCCCCGACTCGCCAAGCTGATCACGACCCGCGCTCACGTCGACCGCTTCGCCTGCCCGCCTTACCTCTGCCGCATCGGCGACCCTGAACTGCATGCCGCGCCCGATCACCGTGCGCCCGAGGCGAGCGGTTGCACGCCGGCGCGCTGACCGACGCCCCATCCTCGAACAACATCAACCAGGAGCCCCTCATGTCGCAAAACACCCTCGGCACGCTGCAAAGCTTCACGCTCGCATCGGGCAAGACGGGCAAGTTCCACAGCCTGCCGGCGCTGGAAAAAGCGCTCGGGGTGAAGGTCTCCCGCCTGCCGGTGTCGATCCGCATCGTGCTGGAGTCGGTGCTGCGCAACTGCGACGGCAAGAAGGTCACCGAGGCGCACGTCAAGCAGCTCGCGGGCTGGAAGCCGAATGCCGCGCGGGTCGATGAGATCCCGTTCGTGCTTGCGCGCATCGTGCTGCAGGACTTCACCGGCGTGCCGGTGCTGGCCGATCTGGCCGCGATGCGCAGCGTGGCGCACAAGATGGGCAAGAACCCGAAGGTGATCGAGCCGCTGGTGCCGGTGGATCTCGTGGTCGATCACTCGATCCAGATCGATCACTTCGGTTCGTCCGATGCGCTCAATCGCAACATGAAGCTGGAGTTCCAGCGCAATGAAGAGCGCTACCAGTTCATGAAGTGGGGCATGCAGGCGTTCGACACCTTCAAGATCGTGCCGCCGGGCATCGGCATCGTCCATCAGGTCAATCTCGAATACCTGGCGCGCGGCGTCCACCACAAGAACGGCGTGTACTACCCCGACTCGCTCGTCGGGACCGACTCGCACACCACCATGATCAACGGCATCGGCGTGGTGGGTTGGGGTGTGGGCGGAATCGAGGCCGAAGCCGGCATGCTCGGCCAGCCGGTGTACTTCCTCACCCCTGACGTGGTCGGCGTGCATCTGAAGGGCCAGTTGCGCGGCGGCGTGACCGCCACCGATCTGGTGCTCACGATCACCGAGATGCTGCGTAAAGCCAAGGTGGTGGGCAAGTTCGTCGAGTTCTACGGACCCGGCGTGGAAGCGCTGGCTGTGCCCGATCGCGCCACCATCGCCAACATGGCGCCCGAATACGGCGCGACCATGGGCTTCTTTCCGATCGATCAGGCCACGGTCGATTTCTTCGAAGCCACCGGTCGCACCACGCAGGAAGTCGATGCGTTCGCCTCGTACTACAAGGCGCAGGGCATGTTCGGCATCCCGAAGGCAGGCACCGTCGACTACAGCCAGGTGCTGGAGCTGGATCTGGGTTCGGTCGCACCTTCGCTCGCCGGCCCGAAGCGCCCGCAAGACCGCATCGAGATCGGCAAGGTCAAGTCGAAATTCGGCGAGCTGTTTTCCAAGCCGGTGGCGGAGAACGGTTTCGCCAAGAAGGCCGACGATCTGACCCGGAGCTATCGCACGCGCGACGGCATCGACATCCGCAGCGGCGACGTGCTGATCGCGGCGATCACCTCCTGCACCAACACCTCCAATCCCGGCGTGCTGATCGCCGCCGGCCTGCTTGCCAAGAAGGCCGTGGAGCGCGGGCTGCGCGTCAAACCGCACGTGAAGACCTCGCTTGCGCCGGGCTCGCGCGTCGTGACCGACTACCTCACCAAGGCCGGGCTCCTGCCCTACCTGGAGAAACTCGGCTTCTTCGTCTCGGCATACGGTTGCACCACCTGCATCGGCAATGCCGGACCGCTCACCGAGCCGATCGAGGAAGCGATCGTGCAGAACGACGTCGTCGCGGCCGCGGTGCTCTCCGGCAATCGCAACTTCGAGGCGCGCATTCATCCGAACATCCGCGCCAACTTCCTCGCCTCGCCGCCGATGGTGGTGGCCTACGCGATCGCGGGCACGCTACTGCGCGACCTGATGACCGAGCCCGTCGGCCAGGGTGCTGACGGCAAGGATGTCTGGATCGGCGACATCTGGCCCTCGAACAAGGAAGTCTGGGCGAACATGAAATACGCGATGGACGCCAAGACCTTCCGCAAGCTCTACAGCAACCTCGGCGAGGACAACCCGCTGTGGCAGGGCATCCACTCGGTGAGTGGACAGGTCTACAACTGGCCGAAGTCCACCTATATCGCGGAGCCGCCGTTCTTCAAGGGTTTCGGGATGCAACCGGCCGCGGTCAGCGGCATCTCGGGTGCACGCATCCTGGGCTTGTTCGGCGATTCGGTGACGACCGACCACATCAGCCCGGCAGGGTCGATCAAGGCCACCTCGCCGGCTGGCATCTACCTGCTCGAGAGCGACGTGTCACGCGTGGACTTCAACAGCTACGGCGCGCGTCGCGGCAATCACGACGTGATGATGCGTGGCACGTTCGCCAACGTGCGCATCAAGAACCTGATGATTCCGCCCAAGGCCGATGGTTCGCGCGTCGAAGGCGGAATCACCCGCTTGCAGCCAAGCGGCGAGGAGATGCCGATCTACGACGCCGCCATGCAATACATCGAGCGGGGTACGCCGACGGTGATCTTCGGCGGCGAGGAATACGGCACCGGTTCGTCGCGCGACTGGGCCGCGAAGGGCACGCAACTGCTCGGCGTGCGAGCGGTCGTGGCGCGCAGCTTCGAGCGCATTCACCGCTCCAATCTGGTCGGCATGGGCGTGCTGCCGCTGCAGTTCAAAGGCAGCGACTCGATCGAATCGCTCAAGATCGCGGGCGACGAGGAGATCGACATCGTCGGGCTCGATACGATCCGGCCGCAGCAGGAGCTCACGCTGGTGATCCGGCGCAGCGACGGCTCGCGCACCGAGGTGAAGGTGCTGTCGCGCATCGATACGCCGATCGAAGTCGACTACTACAAGCACGGCGGGATCATGCCGTACGTGCTGCGTGAGCTGCTCGCAGCGGCCTGATCGAACAAAGAATAACGGTTCGGATCCGGCGCGGGCGCTAATCGCGTCGCTTTCGACCGTGCCGCCGTTAACCGCACGGATGATCCGTGCGTTAACGGCTGCGGCAGCCATGCCTCGAGGCGCAGGCGCCGTCCCAAAGGAGAAACCATGATCAGACCGTTGCACGTCCTGCTCGCTTCGATCGCATCGCTCGTCGCGCTGTTCCTGTCGGGCTGCGACTATCGGGTGAACGAGCTGACGCCCGGAAAATCCACCGGCTTCCAGGTTCGCGACGTACTGGGCACACCCACCGGTGAATGGAAGGAGGCCGACGGCTCCATGCAATGGGAATTCGCGCGTGGCCCGCAGGGCGTGGTCACCTACATGGCGATCATCGGTCCGGACAACGTCCTCAAGGACTTCCGCCAGGTACTCAACCAGTCGAACTTCGGCCGGATCCAGCCCGGAATGAGCAAGGACGAGGTTCGCAAGATCATCGGGCGCCCGGCCGAATCGATGCCCTTCCCGATGAAGAAGGAGGAAGTGCAGTCGTGGCGCTACGAGGAAGGCCCCAACGATCCGTACTTCTTCAACGTCCACTACAGCCTCGACGAGGGCAAGGTCACCTCGACCTCGAAGCAGAAGATCGGCGACGCGCGCTGAGGTTCGCGCAGATCGCGCGAGCGGCCCGATCTAGCCCGCGCTACAAATCTAGCGGGCGCAGCGAAACGTGATGTTGTGATGTCCCGAAGCCGGCGCGCGAGAAACGTGTCGGCCACGGTGGGACGTGGTCAGTTCCTCGGGCCGCGCATCGTGGCCACCTCCGCGAGTCCCACGAACGCCACCGGCGTACCGATCTTCGCGACCGTCGTCTGGGCGGTATGGATAGGGTCGGTAGAGACTCGCGACCCACTCCCAGCCGTTGCCGGCCATATCCAGTACGCCGTACGGACTCGCGCCGCGCGGATGGGCGTCCACCGCCGTCAGGTCGTGCCAGCCGCCGCCGTATTGCGCGCGCGATCGATCGGGCGGCTCATTGCCCCACGGATACCGCCGGCCGTCGATGCCACGAGCAGCCTTCTCCCATTCCGCCTCGGACGGCAGGCGCTTGTCGGACCATTCGCAATAGTCGCGTGCGCCAGGCCACGACGCCTCGACCACGGGATGGTTTTCATGGCCCGAATCAGCACGCCAGCGCCCATCGACCTTGCGTAGCCGCGCATCGTTGTCGTCTTCGTCGAACAGGCGTTCGCCCCGCGGGTTGATCGGCCGCGCGACGTCCCGATAGCGCGCGTTCAGGAACGCGGCGAACTGCGCGTTGGTAACCGGCGTGGCGTCGATCTGAAAGCCGGGAAGCGTGACGGTGTGGCGCGGCCGCTCGTCGTCGGGGCCATCGTCGCTGCCCATCGTGAATGGCCCGGCCGGTATCTCGAGGACCCGGCTGGCCGGCTGCGCGACGGCGCCGATGGCAACCATCAGCAGCGCGAGCGTTCCTGCATGCAGCCGAGCGAAGCGCATCGCGAACTGGCGCCGCCAATACAGCGTGTTGCTCGATCGATTTGCCGCGGCGGTCGTGCGCGTGCGGCTCAGGCGATCGTGAACCCGACGCGGCCCAGGTGCTGCATCTCCAGCTCGACCCAGGTGTTGGGCTTCAACGCCTCGGCTGCTGTCGCACCGCCGGCCATCACGATCCAACCTGCTCGCAACGGTTCTTGAGCCTGCTCGGCGAATCGTGCCGCTGCCACGAGCGAGCGGAGCGGGTGGCCCAGGATCGCTGCCGTTGATCCGACCTGCACCGGGCGGCCATTGAAGCTCATGAGCAGTCCGAGGTTGGCGAAATCGATCGTCGGTGCGTGCCAGCCGCCGACCACGAATCCGCTGGACGAGGAGTTGTCGGCGACCACGTCGTTCAGCGCGAACTTGAAGTTGTCGTAGCGCGAATCGATGATCTCCATCGCCGGCGCGATCGCTTCCACCGCCGCCAGCGCCTGCACCGGCGTGATGTTGCCGATCAGATCGCGTTTCAACAGGAATGCGATCTCCGGTTCGACGCGGGGATGCACGTACTTCTTGAACGAGAGCGGCGCGCCGTCCTCGACCACCATGTCGCTCGCGAGCCGCCCCCAGATCATGTCGAACAACCCCATCTGCACCATCTTCGCGCGGCTGGTGAAGCCCATCTTCATGCCGACGCGATGCGCACCCGCGGCCAGGCGCAAGTCCATCGCGCGGCGCTGGATTTCGTACGCATCGGGCATGCTGAACTCATGCGCGTGCGAAAGCTGCGCGATCGCCTTCGCGTCACGCGCCGCGTTGTACACCGTCGTTGCCAATGCTTGCAAATCTGCCATGTCGTCACCGATCCATGTGCTCTTCACGCACCGAACACGGTGCGGACCGAGCCCAGACCGTTGATGCGCACTTCGATCACATCGCCAGGCGTCACTGTGCCCATCGGACCAAGCGCGCCGGTCATGAGCACGTCGCCGGCCTTCAATGGCGCGCCCACTTCGACCATGGTCCGCGCCAGCCACAGCGCGGCGTTCAGCGGGTTGCCCAGGCACGCGGCTCCGGCGCCGACCGAGATCTGATCGCCGCGGCGCTCCATCACCATGCCGCAAAGGCGCAGATCGAGACCATCGAGCTTCTTCGGATCGTTGCCGAGCACGAACAGGCCCGACGAGGCGTTGTCGGCGATGGTGTCCTGGATCTTGATGTTCCAGTTCTCGATGCGACTGCCCACGATCTCGATCGCCGGTACCGCGTAGGCCACCGCCGAGATCAGCTCGGCCATGCTCAGGTCCGCATGCTTGAGATCACGATCGAGTACGAGCGCCACCTCCCCTTCTACCTTGGGTTGCATCACGCGCGACAGCGGCACTTCCTCGCCGTCGTAGAGCGCCATGTCGGCGAACAGCATGCCGTAGTCGGGCTGATCGACACCCAGTTGTACCTGAACCGACTTGGAGGTCAGACCGATCTTGCGTCCGATGAGCCGCCGCCCCTGCTTGACCCAGTATTGCGTGTTCACCTTCTGGATCGCGTAAGCAGCGTCGATGTCGCCGGGCGCGAGTTCGTCGCGTACCGGTTTGGTGGCAACGCCGCTCTCGCCCGCTTCGCGGATGCGCTCAGCGAGTGCCGCGGCCGATGAGCGTGCCGCCGCTTTGCCAGCGGCAGCCACCGGGGCTCGGGCGGATGTCGATCGCGAGGATGTCGGTCGCGCTGAATTGTTCGACGCGCGCTTGCTTTTGGTCGCCATGGCGGGCCTTTCTTCAGCCTTTGCCGCGCTTGCAGAACGCC